>NZ_AMZB01000001.1 GCF_000313755.1 Pseudomonas nitroreducens TX1
TGGTCCTTGTCCGGATCGCCGTACCAGACCTCGAATTCGGCGTTGGTGAATTCCGGGTGGAACTTGTAGATGGCGGTGGTCAGCAGGGTTTCCTGACGTCGCGCCGGCCAGTACATCGGGTTCAGGGTCACACCGCCGTAGATCCAGCAGGTGGTGTCACGGGTGAACTGGGTGTTGGGCAGCGGCGGCAGCAGGAAGCTGGAGTGC
>NZ_AMZB01000002.1 GCF_000313755.1 Pseudomonas nitroreducens TX1
CTTCTCGTCCGGGCGCAGGGTGAAGGCAACGATCTCTTTTACCACTTCCGGGAAGACAGTGACCAGGTCGCGGTCGCAGAAGCTGAACACGGTATCCAGATGCATCGCTGCGCGGGACTTGGGCAGGCCGGCGATAATTACTTTCTCGGCGGCTCCTTTGGCGAACAGCGCCTGGGCGACTTGGCCAATGGCCTGGCGGGAGGAGCGCTCGCCCATGCCGATCAGGACGACGCCGTTGCCGATGGGCATGACGTCACCACCTTCGAGGGTGGACATGCCGTGGTCCTTGTCCGGATCGCCGTACCAG
>NZ_AMZB01000003.1 GCF_000313755.1 Pseudomonas nitroreducens TX1
TTTAAGGGTGTAGCTGATTTCTAAACCCTCCTGACTTCAGCAAGCACCTGGCTATGTAATTGGTTAAATTTCTAAAGCCCAAGGCGGTACCTCGTAAGTGCTCAAGTCGCCCGTTGATAGCTTCTGTTGGACCGTTGCTGGTTCCTGGCCGGTCGAAGTAGGCAAGGATGCTCTCAGCGTATTTTTTCAGCGTTTCCCCCAAGCCTTTCACCTCGATGAGCGCTTTGGGCAAGTCGCTGGCTGTAATGATATTT
>NZ_AMZB01000004.1 GCF_000313755.1 Pseudomonas nitroreducens TX1
ATCGCCGGTGAGGTTGATGTGCTCCCAACCGAGCGGCGACAGGTACTGCAACAGCGCGTCATCAACGGCATGGCCGTTGCCACGCAGCGCGTGCGCAGCCCGTTCCAGATAGACCGTGTTCCACAACACGACGGCAGCCGTTACCAGATTGAGGCCGCTAGCCCGGTAGCGCTGCTGCTCGAAACTGCGGTCGCGGATTTCACCCAGGCGGTTGAAAAACACTGCCCTGGCCAGCGCATTGCGCGCCTCGCCCTTGTTCAGGCCGGCATGCACGCGGCGG
>NZ_AMZB01000005.1 GCF_000313755.1 Pseudomonas nitroreducens TX1
CTGTCCATGGGCGTGATGACCCAGCCGGAACTGGCCAAGCTGCAGAACCCGTCGATGGCGCTGGTGCTGGAGCATGTGGTCGGTCACTGGGGCGCGGTGCTGATCAGCGTCGGTCTGCTGATCTCCCTGCTCGGTGCCCTGCTCTCCTGGGTCCTGCTGTGCGCCGAGATCATGTTCGCCGCCGCCAAGGACCACACCATGCCGGAGTTCCTCCGCAAGGAGAACGCCAACCAGGTGCCGGCCAATGCCCTCTGGCTGACCAACATCTGCGTACAGGTCTTCCTGGTGATCACCTTCTTCACCTCCGGTGACCCGAACGGCATGGACCCGTACACCAAGATGCTGCTGCTGGCGACCTCGATGATCCT
>NZ_AMZB01000006.1 GCF_000313755.1 Pseudomonas nitroreducens TX1
CGCAAGAAAGCAGCCAAAAACTACGACTCGGCGCGCTGACAGCGCTGGTCGTAGGTTCCATGATCGGCGGGGGCATTTTCTCCCTGCCACAAAACATGGCAGCCAGCGCAGACGTCGGCGCCATTCTCATCGGTTGGGCCATCACCGCGGTCGGCATGCTGACCCTGGCCTTCGTCTTCCAGACCCTGGCCAACCGCAAGCCCCAGCTCGACGGCGGGGTGTACGCCTACGCCAAGGCCGGTTTCGGCGACTACATGGGCTTCTCATCGGCCTGGGGTTACTGGATCAGCGCCTGGCTCGGCAACGTCGG
>NZ_AMZB01000007.1 GCF_000313755.1 Pseudomonas nitroreducens TX1
CCGCGTGGGCGGCGTGAACGGCGACGTGGCCTTCCGCGTGACCCTGGGCCAGGACGGCAAGGTCACCCTCGACCAGGTGCGCGCCGTCGTGCATCCCACTGCCGATGCCAATGAAGGCGTCAGCCTCGACCCGAACACCCTGGCACTGAGCGCCACCATCACCGACAAGGACGGTGACAGCGCCACCACGTCCATCGACCTGGGCAGCAAGCTGACCTTCCTCGACGATGGCCCGAGCATTTCCGCCGGCAACACCGAGGGACTGCACCTGACGGTGGACGAGACCAACCTGAACCTGGACGCCAGCAGCACCGGTTCGGTGGCTGACCTGTTCAATGCGCAGTTCGGCGCCGATGGTGCCGGCTCG
>NZ_AMZB01000008.1 GCF_000313755.1 Pseudomonas nitroreducens TX1
GCCTTCAACCGCTTCGTCGAGCGTATCCACGAGTCCATCCGCGAGGTGGCCTCCACCGCACGCCAGCTGCATGATGTCTCGCAGTTGGTAGTGAACGCCTCCAACTCCTCGATGAGCAACTCCGACGAGCAGGCCAACCGCACCAACAGCGTGGCCGCAGCGATCAACGAACTGGGCGCCGCCGCTCAGGAAATCGCCCGCAACGCCGCCGACGCCTCGCACCATGCCACCGATGCCTCGCACCAGGCCGGCGATGGCCGCCAGGTGGTCGAGCAGACCATCAGCGCGATGAACCTGCTGTCGGACAAGATCAGCTCGGCCTGCGCCAACATCGAAGCGCTGAACAGCCGCACGGTGAACATCGGGCAGATCCTCGAAGTGATCAAGGGCATCTCCGAGCAGACCAACCTGCTGGCCCTGAACGCCGCCATCGAGGCCGCCCGCG
>NZ_AMZB01000009.1 GCF_000313755.1 Pseudomonas nitroreducens TX1
CTCGGCCACCGCGCTCTGTTCCTCGGCGGCGCTGGCGATCTGCAGGTTCATGTCGGTGATCACCCCCACCGCCTCGCCGATGCGCTTGAGCGCGGCCACCGCCTGCTCCACCTGGCTCACGCTGTCCTGCGCCTGGCGGTGGCTGTTGCTCATGGCGCCGACCACGTCGCGGGTGCCGTTCTGCAGGCCTTCGATGACCTGGCGGATTTCCTCCACCGAGTCCTGGGTGCGCCGGGCCAGGTTGCGCACTTCGTCGGCGACC
>NZ_AMZB01000010.1 GCF_000313755.1 Pseudomonas nitroreducens TX1
AGCTACACCCTTAAATGCGAAGAGCCACTTTGCTGTAGGACTGCCAAGTATTGCTGTCACTCGGCTTGAGGCTGTCTGGGCGGTATAGGAGCATTAGAAGCGACAGCACCTCGCTGTGCATTAGGTGCTCTTGGATCAGCTTGCGTAACGCGGCCAGAGGTTCAGCGCTTTCTATTTCGCATTTGCTGATGACCTGAATGAGCACGTCTTCGCCGTAGCCTTTGAGCATCTCCACTAGGTTATCCCGCGTTCCGCAGAAGCGGTGCAGGGTCGCCTTGCTCATCCCCGCTGCCCCTGCAAGCTCTTGCAGCGTCGCCCGGGGGCGGTCGAACATGGTGGCGGCCAGCACCTTTAGCAGGCGCTCATCATTCGTAGAGAGCGTCATTGAGGCCCCGGTTAGTTGGCAAAGAGTCTCGCCTTACCGTAGCGGTACGGCCTTGGTGCGTACCCGCCACACAGCCAGGGCCGCCAGCAAGCCAAAGAAGCTCACACCTAAAGCCAGAGCAGTAAACAACTCAGCCATGGAGACATTGGATTGGATGGCAGGAATCGAGCCGACGGTGACGAAGAGCATCGTGGATTGATTGATGAAGGTCGTGAGCCGCCCGATGATGAGCAGATAAACCACGGCCGAGACCAGCCCTAGGATCGCAATGCCCCCCGCGGTGTTCCCGAAATGCTGGGGTAGTAACTGAAACGCCCAACAGATCAGCAAGCCGAAGAATGCGCCCGCGGCGGTTGGAGCCAGTCGCTTTAGGTTTGCTTGCTCCACGCCTGCCCAGAAAAACAGAAAGAGAAATCCTGCCCAGAAATTCTGGATGCCAATCGCGCTACAGAGCGCGATGAAGATACCGATGAGGAGTATCACGGCCCCCAGAATCCAAACGCCTTTTAAAGGGGAAACTGTCGTTGACTCGTTACGCTGCGAGGTTGTCATTCTTCTTGTCTCCTGGCTCTTCGCATTTAAGGGTGTAGA
>NZ_AMZB01000011.1 GCF_000313755.1 Pseudomonas nitroreducens TX1
GTCCGCTTTGGGTCGATTCTGTTGAAAAAGTCGGTTCAGCGGCGAGCGAGCCCGTCAGATGTGCCTGCTGTCGAAGTGGCTGGCAGCCACTTCGAGTTGCTTTTCGGCGCTTCGCTGAGCTTCCTTGCTCAGGTCTAAGGGTTAATTTGAGGGTTTCTGCTCTCCGCAGGCGTACCTATCCCGTGATCGGTGGCCCGTGAGGCATGAGCTTGGCCATACGTCGCAGGTTTTGCACGGTCGCGGCCAGGGTGAATTCGTCAGCCGCACCCGTCAGGCCACGTAGTCGTAAACGGTCGAGTTTCATGATCCGTTTGAGGTGGGCGAAAAGCATCTCCACCTTCTTCCGTTCGCAGCGAGAGACGAGGTATTCCGGCGTCTTGGCGATGCGTCGTGCCACATCGCGGGCAGCCTCATGGATGCTGCGGACGATCTTCCGGTTCGGCGTGTTGGGGCAGCACTTCGCTTTCAACGGACAGGTGGCGCAGTCGGTTTGGCTGGATCGGTAGATGATGGTGTTGGCCTTGGTCACCCGCGATCTCTGCTGGGTAAAGGTGCGCCACTCACT
>NZ_AMZB01000012.1 GCF_000313755.1 Pseudomonas nitroreducens TX1
CGCCGCCATCGAGGCCGCCCGCGCCGGTGAAGCCGGCCGCGGCTTCGCTGTGGTGGCGGACGAGGTGCGTAACCTCGCCCATCGCGCCCAGGAGTCCGCGCAGGAAATCCAGAAGATGATCGAGGAGCTGCAGGTCGGCGCCCGCGAGGCCGTGGACACCATGACCGAAAGCCAGCGCTACAGCCTGGAGAGCGTGGAGATCGCCAACCGCGCTGGCGAGCGCTTGGCCAGCGTCACCCACCGTATCGGCGAGATCGACTCGATGAACCAGTCGGTGGCCACCGCCACCGAGGAGCAGACCGCCGTGGTCGACTCGCTGAACATGGACATCACCGAGATCAACACCCTCAACCAGGAAGGCGTGGAGAACCTGCAGGCCACGCTGCGCGCCTGCGCCGACCTGGAGAATCAGGCCGGCCGCCTGCGCCACCTGGTGGACAGCTTCCGCATCTGATGTTCAGCACAGATGAAAAAGGCGCCTTCGGGCGCCTTTTTTGTTCG
>NZ_AMZB01000013.1 GCF_000313755.1 Pseudomonas nitroreducens TX1
CGATCATGGCTGTTGCTCCTGCTTGCGCACCTGTTCGATTACCAGCCCGGTATCGCCCTGGCTGACGCCGAAGCGGATGCGATCGCCAGGTTTCAGGCCGGCAGCCAGTTCAGGACGAGCAAGGGCGAAGGTCATGGTCATGCCGGGCATGCCCAGCGTATTGAATGGGCCGTGGCTGATGGTGATGCCCTGTGCGGTGATGTTCACGATGCGGCCATCCGCTTCATGCACAGGCGGCATCGTCATCTGCGCCTTTGATTCGTCCACCGTGCGCGCCTCGATACCTTTCAGGCTTGCTTCCGAATCGATGAGGAACTGCCCTGAGGCGACCACACGCTGGCCTTCGTCCAGACCTTGCAGCACGGCCACCAGCCCATCGTTTTCCTGGCCGAGAAGCACCTCTACCGGGCGAAACCGTCCCTGGTCCTCAGCCAGCATCACCAGGTTGCGCTTGCCGGTGCGGACCACCGCTTCACTGGGAATCTGCAGCACATCGTGCTGGCCGGTCAGGTCCAGGCTGACTTGGGCGGTCATGCCGGGGCGAAGTTGCCCGTTCGGATTGGGTAGTTCGATGCGCAGCCGCAGTGTGCGGCTCTGCTGGTCGTTCTCCGGCAGAATGCTGGCCAGGGTGCCGCTGACGGTGCGATCGGGGAAGGCTGGCAGGCGGGCCGCGACGGTCTGGCCAACCTCGAGGCCCGCCGCTTGCACCTCCGGCACGGCGGCCTCCAGCCAGACCTGTCCCAGCCCATTGATCCTGGCCAGGGGCGCGCGGGCCGCCAGCGTCATACCGGGGCGCACATCAAGCTCACGGATCACCCCGGCAATCGGGGCATGCAGCGTGGTCACCGGCTGAACCTTGCCGCTGCGCTCGATCTGCTGCACGA
>NZ_AMZB01000014.1 GCF_000313755.1 Pseudomonas nitroreducens TX1
CGCAGCAAAGACCTGATCATCGCCGGTATCTCGGTTCTCTACGCGGTGTGGCTGATCTACGCAGGTGGCCTGAAGTACCTGCTGCTGTCGGCGCTGCTGTATGCGCCCGGCGTCATCCTCTTCGCCAAAGCGAAACATGAAGTGGGTCAACCCATCTTCACCAATGTCGAGAAGCTCATCTTCGCGGTTGTCGTGATCGGTGCATTGATCGCGGCCTATGGCCTCTACGACGGCTTCCTCACTCTGTAACTCCTGGAGACATCTCATGAGCACGGAAAAAACCAAACTTGGCGTCCATTCTGAAGCTGGCAAACTACGCAAAGTGATGGTCTGCTCGCCCGGACTCGCCCATCAACGCCTGACCCCGAGCAACTGCGACGAGTTGCTGTTCGACGACGTTATCTGGGTGAACCAGGCGAAGCGCGACCACTTCGA
>NZ_AMZB01000015.1 GCF_000313755.1 Pseudomonas nitroreducens TX1
ACTGCCGACATCCAGAAGTTCTTCGAAGAAGCCAGCGGCGCCCTGAACGATGCGGGCAACCCGCGCGTGAAGAATCTCGTCCTGCGCATCCTGCAGGACACCGCCAGGCTCATCGAAGACATGCACGTCACCCCCGACGAGTTCTGGAAGGCGGTGGATTACCTCAATCGCCTCGGCGCCCGCCAGGAAGCCGGCCTGGTGGTCGCGGGCCTGGGTATCGAGCACTACCTCGACCTGCTGCTGGATGCCCAGGACGCGGCGGCCGGCATCGGCGGCGGCACCCCGCGCACCATCGAAGGCCCGCTGTACGTGGCCGGCGCACCGCTGTCCGAAGGCGAAGCACGGATGGACGACGGCAAGGACGCGGGCACCGTGATGTTCCTCTCCGGCCGCGTGTTCGACCCGCAAGGCAAGCCGCTGGCGGGTGCGGTGGTCGACCTCTGGCATGCCAACACCCAGGGCACCTACTCGTACTTCGACAGCACCCAATCCGAGTACAACCTGCGCCGCCGCATCGTCACCGACGCCGAGGGGCGCTACAAGGCGCGCAGCATCGTCCCCAGCGGCTACGGCTGCCCGCCGGACGGCCCGACCCAGGAGCTGCTCAACCAGCTCGGTCGCCACGGCCAGCGTCCGGCGCACATCCACTTCTTCATCTCCGCGCCGGGCCATCGCCACCTGACTACGCAGATCAACCTGGCCGGCGACCAGTACCTGTGGGACGACTT
>NZ_AMZB01000016.1 GCF_000313755.1 Pseudomonas nitroreducens TX1
GTGGTACGGAAGTAGAACTGCGGACGGTAGCCTTTGAAGAACGGAGTGTGACGACCACCTTCTTCTTTGGACAGCACGTACACTTCGCACTCGAACTTGGTGTGCGGCTTGATGGTGCCCGGCTTGGCCAGAACCTGGCCACGCTCTACGTCTTCACGCTTGGTGCCACGCAGCAGAACGCCAACGTTCTCACCCGCACGACCTTCGTCGAGCAGCTTGCGGAACATTTCAACGCCGGTGCAGGTAGTCTTGGTGGTCGCCTTGATACCGACGATTTCCACTTCTTCCTGGATCTTGACGATGCCACGCTCAACACGGCCGGTTACCACGGTGCCACGACCGGAGATCGAGAATACGTCTTCGATCGGCATCAGGAACGGCTTGTCGATGGCGCGCTCGGGCTCGGGGATGTACGAGTCCAGGGTCTCTACCAGCTTGCGCACGGCGGAAACGCCCATCTCGTTGTCGTCCTGGCCGTTCAGGGCCATCAGAGCGGAACCGATCACGATCGGAGTGTCGTCGCCCGGGAAGTCGTAGGTGTTCAGCAGATCGCGAACTTCCATTTCGACCAGTTCCAGCAGCTCAGCGTCGTCAACCATGTCGGCCTTGTTCAGGAACACGACGATGTAAGGAACGCCTACCTGACGGGACAGCAGGATGTGCTCGCGGGTCTGCGGCATGGGGCCGTCAGCAGCCGAGCAAACCAGGATCGCGCCGTCCATCTGGGCAGCACCGGTGATCATGTTCTTCACGTAGTCGGCGTGGCCCGGGCAGTCTACGTGAGCGTAGTGGCGTACCGGCGAGTCGTATTCAACGTGAGAAGTGTTGATGGTGATACCACGAGCCTTCTCTTCCGGCGCGTTGTCGATCTGGTCGAAAGCGCGAGCGGAGCCACCCCAGGTCTCGGAGCAGACCTTGGTCAGAGCAGCGGTCAGAGTGGTTTTGCCGTGGTCAACGTGACCGATGGTGCCGACGTT
>NZ_AMZB01000017.1 GCF_000313755.1 Pseudomonas nitroreducens TX1
CAAGAAGCAACTGATCATCGCCGGCGTGGTAACCGAGGTGTGCGTGGCCTTCCCGGCGCTGGCGGCCCTGGCCGAAGGGTTCGATGTGTTCGTGGTGGCGGATGCCTCCGGCACCTTCAACGAGATGACCCGCGACGCCGCCTGGCGCCGCATGGAAGCGGCCGGTGCGCAACTCATGACCTGGTTCGGCGTGGCCTGTGAACTGCACCGCGACTGGCGCAACGACATCGAAGGCCTGGCCGCGCTGTGCTCCAACCACATCCCGGATTACCGCAACCTGATCACCAGCTACAACGCGCTAACCGCTGGCAAATAACCACTAGAGCGTAGACCGGGGCCTTTGAGGCCTCGGTCTGTATTTGATGTGTGGACACGTAATGGCCTAGAGTGACTCTATGACCTGAGCTCCTCGGACTACCGCCGACTCGCGACCGGTTTCCCCGCCCCTTGGCGCTCTCGCCTACCACTGCCGACCGGCTGCTATAGGTCAGTAATTGCCCATAAAGAAACTCACAGCCATTCAACTGAAACCGTTACGTTTGTTTTTGGCGTAATAGGTTGTAGTGCACTAAGTCAGGCCCGGTCTCATTCGGGCAGCCCAAGCCATTTCCGAGGTACCCTGAAACGTACGGGAGGAAAGGTGAAATATCGAATCGCGAGTTGGCTTGGTTATACCACGGTTGAGGCGCTCGCCAGCTTTTGCGGCGAATAGGTGAAAGGGGCGACGGTAATCGATACCCGATGTTCCGCTGAGTCCTGACGTAGGCTTCGGCCTTCGCCGCCCACTCCTCAGCTTCCTGCTGACTGTCGCATGACCAGAAATATGGCCCAAGGAAGACCTTCCACGTGGGCTGGGCTCCAGCCACGCATTCAATTCGAATGTCCATGGCTATCAGTTGCTACCAGAGCAGTAAATGCCGCATGACGGAGACGGTCCCCAAGGTGGCTATGAGTCGTGCGAATTAAAAACTAGCTCGTATTTTCGACTAAGCAATCAATAAAAAAGCCGCCCGATGGGCGGCTTCGTCGTTGGGAAGCCTTCGCGGGGATTCCGTACGACGCATGGAAACTATCACGTCGATCCTAGGAAGCGGAGAAAGGGGTGTGATAAGGCTGCTGCAGACATTCCCTGTGGCTACTCGATACTCCTAACCACGGCCGCAACCGGCCAGAAGCAGCCTCTGTCCGAACCAACAAAATTCTCTGGCCGAGG
>NZ_AMZB01000018.1 GCF_000313755.1 Pseudomonas nitroreducens TX1
CATCTTCAGCGCCTTGGCGCCTTCGCTCTCGGGGATGTCGTCAGCGGCGACACCACCGATGAGGAATTCCGCCAGCTTGCGCGGCTCCAGGCTTTCCAGCCAGCCGCGCAGCTCCTGGGTCAGGCCTACGCCGACGCTGTCGTTGGTGATCTTGCGATCGAGGATCCACTTCAGGGCTTCGGGGTTCTGGACGGTCTCGGTCAGCAGGTTGTGCATTTCCAGGACGTCGATGCCGCGTTCACGCATCTTGGTGACGAAGTCGAAGTGGTCGCGCTTCGCCTGGTTC
>NZ_AMZB01000019.1 GCF_000313755.1 Pseudomonas nitroreducens TX1
TGGCCGGGGGTTTTGCTTTTGCGCGCGGGAAAAGGTCTGGAGCCGACGCCGCCCGTGCCCAGTCGGCGGCTATGGAAGAGAGGTGCTCCACGGGACAGCCTAGGGCGCCCCTGTGAGTTTCTCCATAAATTTTGAGGCCTGTGTTGGGCACCGGGGATGCAGTTGCGTCGTCTACAATAGCGTCAAATTTTCCCTGAGTTTCTACATGCCCGATATTGAAGGTCATGCCTTGCAGGATCTGCCTCTGGATGAGCTGATGGCTTGCCACGAGTGCGACCTGTTGATGCGCCGCGAGCCCGTTCCCCTCGGGCACCGATCAGTTTGCCCGCGTTGCGGATACGAACTGGAAATCCATCGGCCCCATATGGTCCGGCGTGCCCTGGCGTTGGTGCTGACGGCGCTGATCCTGTACATCCCGGCAAACTTCCTGCCGATCATGCACATCACCATCCTTGGCCAGACCAGCATGGATACCGTCTGGAGCGGGGTTGTCGGCCTCTATCACTCGAACATGGCTGGCGTCGCCATCTTGGTGTTCTTGTGCAGCATGGTGATCCCGCTGGCCAAGCTGCTGTGCCAGTTGTTCGTATTGCTGTCCATCCGCTACAAGGCTCTGCGTGAACATGGCATGTTGCTGTTGCGCGGCTATCAGCATCTGCGGGAATGGGGGATGCTGGAGGTGTACCTGATGGGCATCCTCGTTTCCATCGTCAAACTGATCGGCATGGCGGAATTGCACGTCAGCATTGGCCTGGCCTGTTTCGTAGGGCTGCTGTTCACCCAAGTTTGGCTGGAAGTCACCATGTCCCACCATCAGGTCTGGGGCGAGTTGTCCGGGGAGTTCGACGATGCGAGCCATTGATGCGGGGATCGTCGTGTGCGGCGAATGCCACCAGCTCAATCGGCGCGAGGAGGACGACGAGACCCGTTGCAGCCGCTGTGGCGCCGTGGTGCATGAGCGCAGGCCCAACAGCATCATCCGGACCTGGGCGTTGCTGATCACCGCAGCGATCCTCTACATCCCCGCCAACCTGCTGCCGATCATGACGGTTAACTTCCTTGGCAATGGCCTGCCGGCGACGATCATGGAAGGCGTGGTGGAGTTGATCAATGCCGACATGGTGCCCATCGCCGCCGTCGTGTTCGTGGCGAGTATCCTGGTGCCCACCTTCAAGCTTGTCGGCTTGGCGCTGCTACTGTATTCGGTGCAGCGGCGTCAGCCGCTTTCCGCCCTGCAACGGAATGTGATGTATCGCTTCATCGAGTGGATCGGCCGCTGGTCGATGCTCGACATCTTCGTCATCGCGATCCTGGTGACGCTGGTGAACTTCGGAAACCTGGCCAGCATCGAGGCCAATCTCGGTGCGGCCGCCTTCGCCAGTGTGGTGGTCCTTACCATGCTGGCTGCAGTGACTTTCGATCCCCGACTGATCTGGGATAACACGGACGCGGAAAACGACGATGAGTGATCTCCCCAAACCCAAGATGCGCAAGACCACCAACTGGTCGGCAATCTGGATCCTGCCATTGATCGCACTGGCGATTGGAGCCTGGCTGGCCTGGCGTGCTTATGATCAGGCCGGGATCGTGATCAACATCCAGTTCGAAAGCGGCGAGGGGATCCAGGCCAACAAGACTGAGGTGATCTTCAAGGGGATCGGTGTCGGCAAGGTGGTGGACTTGCATGTGAACAAGCCGACCTTGGGCGTTACCGCGACCGTGGAGATGCGCAAGGAGGCCGCCGACTACCTGAGCAAGGGGACCCGCTTCTGGCTGGTCAAGCCGCGGGTTTCTATCGCTGGAGTCACCGGCCTGGAGACATTGGTCTCGGGTAACTACATCGCGATTGACCCGGTGAAGGGCGAGCAGCAGAAAGAATTCACTGCGCTGAAGGAGCCGCCGCCGCTCTCCGATAGCCTGCCGGGCCTGCACTTGACGCTGAAGGCAGACCGGCTGGGTTCGCTGGAACAGGGCAGCCCCATTTACTACCGGCAGATCCAGGTCGGACAGGTGAAGAGCTATCGGCTGGCGGAAGATCAGAAGACCATCGAGGTGAAGGTCCATATAGAACCGGCCTACGCCAACCTGGTGCGCAAGCACACGCGTTTCTGGAATGCCAGCGGCATCACCCTCTCCGGCAGTCTTAGCGGCCTGAAGTTGCGTACGGAATCGCTTGCCAGTATTGCGGCAGGCGGCATCGCCTTCTCCACGCCGGACAACTACCCGGACAGCCCTCCCACCGATCCGACCAAGCCATTCCGCCTCTACGAAGATTTCGACGCCGCCCAGGCCGGGCTCAGCGTCAAGGTGAAGGTCAGTGATGTCAGCGGCCTCACCGCCGGTAGCACTCCGGTGATGTACAACGGTGTGCAGGTCGGTACGGTGAAGAGCATCGATATGGACAAGGATTTCAATGGTGCTACCGCCACATTGTCCATGGACCCCCGGACCGAAGACTTCCTCAACAGCAAGACTGAGTTCTGGATGGTCAAGCCCAGCATTTCGCTGGCGGGTATCACCGGGCTCGAAGCCTTGGTGAAGGGCAATTACCTCAGCGTGCGCTTTGCCAGCGACGGTGAGCCGACCCGCGATTTCGTCATCCGTCCGAAGGCGCCCCCGTTGAATCTCGATGCGCCGGGATTGCACCTGGTGCTGACCACGGACCAGTTGGGTTCGCTGGAGGTCGGTACCCCGATTCTCTACCGCCAGATGAAGGTTGGTAGCGTGCAGAGCTACCAACTGTCCCGTCGCGATCCGACGCGGCTGGTCATCGGTGTTCACATCGAGCCGGAGTACGCCAAGCTGGTGAATACCTCTTCGCGTTTCTGGAACATCAGCGGCGTCACCATCAGTGGCGGACTGGACGGAATCAAGCTGAAGAGCGAGTCGTTGCAGACCCTGATCGCCGGCGGAATCGCGTTCGACACGCCTGATCCCAAGGCTGCGCCAATCACCAAGGTGCGTCGCTTCGTGCTGTTCGACAGTGAGGATGATGCACATCTCAAGGGCCAGGTGATCGAGCTGCGTGCCGACACCGCCGATGGTCTGAAGGAAGGCACCGTGCTGCGCTTCAAGGGCCTGGAAGTTGGCCGGGTGGAGCAGGTTGAGCTGAGCAAGGACCTGCAGACCGTGCAGTTGAAAGCGCGCCTGACTCGCGGAGCTGATCGCATCGCGCGCCAGGGCACCCGTTTCTGGGTGGTGGGGCCTCAGGTCGGGCTCTCGGGTGTCAGCAACCTGGGCACCATTGTCAGCGGCCAGTACATCGAGGTGCTGCCCGCGCCTGCGGCGGCCCAGGCGCAAACCAGCTTCAGCCTGCTGGATGGCGAACCCAACCGCCTGCTCGATGCCGATGGCCTGCGCTTGACCCTGAGCGCCCCCCGCCGCGGCTCGCTGAAGACCGGTGTGCCGGTGACCTATCGTGAGGTCCAGGTGGGCAAGGTGACATCCTTCGAGCTGGGCGAAACGGCGGACCGCGTGTTGATCCACATCCTCATCGAACCGCGTTATGCGGCGCTCGTGCGGACGGGCAGTCGGTTCTGGAACACCAGTGGTGTCGGGGTGGACGCGGGCCTGTTCAAGGGCGTGAAGCTGCGCACGGAGTCGATGGAAACCATCCTCGCCGGCGGCGTTGCCTTTGCCACGCCGAACAATGCCGAGATGGGCTCCCCGGCCAAGCCCGGGCAGACCTTCGCGCTGTTCGACGAGGCCAACGACGAGTGGCTGGATTGGGCGCCGAAGATCCCGTTGGGCAAGGCAAAGTGAGTTAAAGGCAAAAGAAAAAAAGGGCCGCCACTGCGGCCCTTTTTCATTGCGCCGCTGACCGTTTGGTGTTGGCGACGCGAGCTTGCTCGCGGCACGCCTTGGAGGAGTCCCTCAAGGTCGGCCCGGGCAGAAAAAGAAAAGCCCCGCATGGCGGGGCTTTCCTTCAACGCGCAGATAGCGTCACGCCGGCTCGGCGCTGGCTTCCACGTCGTTATGCGCAGCCTTCTCGGTATCCCGACGACGGATGTACTTCCAGTCCGCCTCGTCGATGTAGATGCCGTTGGGGCCGCTGCCGCCTTCCAGGTCGATGGCCACCTGGGCCGAGACCTGTGGTTTCACGCTCGCCAGGATCGGCACGAAGCCCAGTTGCAGGCTGGTTTCCAGCAGCGCGGACTGGTTGCGTTCGTCGATGTCCGCCGCCTCGTCGAGGTAGTAGGGCAGGCGGATACGACCGGCCTGCTCACGGTCCATCAGGTGCAACAACAGGTACATGTTGGTCAGCGCCTTGATGGTCATGGTGGTGCCGTTGGACGCCGCACCGTCGATATCGGTGTGCATGATCGGCTGGCCGCCCATCTTGGTAATTTCGAACGCCAACTCGAACAGGTCCTTCAGGCCCAACTGGTTGTTGTTCGCCGCCACCAGGCGCGACAGGTAATCCTTGGCTTCCTCGTTCTTCGCATCCTGCTCGGCGCTCTGGGTCAGGTCGAAGACCGAGAGGTTCTCGCCTTCTTCGTACTGGCCGGCGCTGTGGATGATCTGGTCGATGTGCTTGAGCGCGTCCTTGTTTGGCGCCAGCACGATGCGGAAGCTCTGCAGGTTCGACACCTGGCGCTTGTTGATCTCGCGGTTGAACAGCGCCAGCTGATGTTCCAGGTTGTCATAGTCGCTGCGGATGTTGCGCAGGGTGCGGGCGATGTCGGTGACCGCCGCACGGCGCGCCTTGGCCAGGGTCATGGCTTCGTCGGTGCGATGCGCGTAGGCGTTGATCAACAGTTGCAGGCGACGCTCTGGATCGTCCTCGCTGTCGAACTTGGCCACGCCCTTCAGGCGTACCTGGGCGTACAGCGCCTCGATCTGGCCGTCCACGCGCTGCAGCGACTGCCAGGTGTCCTGGTAGTCGTTGAGCAGTGGCAGCAGGTTGTCCATCGAGTCGTCGACCGGGTCCATGAACGGGATGCCGAAGGGCAGGTTGGCCGGCAGCAACTGGCGACGGCGCAGGGCATCGTCGAGGGTGCGCTGCTTGGCTTCCATGTCGGCCAGTTGGCGACCGATCAGCTGCAACTTGGCGGAGAGCTGCTGGACGCGCTCGGTGAAGGCGTCGGCGGAGCGCTTGAGTTCGTCCTGGGTAGCTTCCAGCTGGGCGAGGTGCTCCAGTTTGCCCGGTTCCTCGGCGCTCAGGGTCTGGCTGCGGCGGAAGTCTTCCAGTGCCTTCTGCGCATCGAGCACGTCCTGATACAGCTTGTCCGCCTGCGCCTTGCTGGCGTTGCGGTCGGCGGCCACGGCCTGCTGGGTCTTGAGCTGCTTGAGCTCCTTCTCCAGGCGCTCCTTCTGGTCACGCAGGGCGGCGCGGTCGGCCAGGGCTTGCAGGGCCGGCGGTTCGATGGTGGAGAGGTCGATGGAGAGGCCGGGTACTTCGAAGCGCTCGCCCTTGAAGGCATCGAGGATTTTTTCGACGCTGCCGACCCATTGGCCGGCCTCGTCCAGGTCCACGCCCTTGTCGCCTAGCGGCAGGCTGAACAGGGCGCCGTTGAACAGGCGCATCAGGCGCTCGACGTCCTGCTGGGAGAACTCCTCGCGCAGGCGGGCGTAGCTGTTGTTGTCCGCGTGTTCGAGCTGCTGGCGAACGCCTTTGAGACGCTTCTCCAGATCACGCATGCGCTCTTCCAGGTCTTCGCTGGAGAACTGCCGGGAGTGCGCGAGGGCGCCGGCCAGTTCGTCATGGGCGTCCTTGGCGGCGAGCAACTGCTGCTCCAGCACCTTGACGTCGTCGACCAGCGCGAAGCGGTTCTTCAGCACGGCCAGTTCACCCATCCAGCGCTGGATTTCGCTGATCTCGCGTTCCAGGCGCATCAGTTCGGCGGTGCTGCCGCGCTGTTCGTTCTGCAGGCCGTCCTGCTCGCGTTTGTAGTGCTCGGCCTGGATGACCAGCTCTTCCTTGCGCGCGCCGGAGTAGTCTTCCCAGGTGCCCAGCAGGTTATCCAGCAGTGGCGAGAGGCGGTGCATCTTGCCGCGCAGGATTTCGCGCTGCTGGACGCCGTTGGCCAGGGCTTCCACCAGCGGACCGGCGGCGACCAGGGCCTGGTAGTCGCCCTCCATGCGGCGCACGTCCCGGAACGCTTCCTCGCAGGCGGCGATGTAGTCGACGCTCCCCGAGCGCAGGCTGTGCTCGAAGGCATCGAGGAACAGCTGCTTGAGTTTGGCCGCGGTGATCTCGCGCATGTGCAGCAGGTTGATGAACAGCGAGCGGAAGGTCTTCAGACTCTGTTCACTGGTGGAACGCAGCGGGATCAGGGTGAGGTCCAGCGGGATCGAGGTGTGGCCGCCGACCAGCAGGCGCCGCAACTCGTCGGGCTTCAACTCGTAGGACTTGATGCCCTCGCGCTCGAGGTTGGCGTACAGCTCGCGCAGGCGCAGGCAGGTGCCGTTCTTCTGGTAGTGCTCAAGGTCCAGCTCGCCCTGGTAGGCGAAAAACTGGTGACCGAAGCCGCCGCCCGGGCCGCGGCCGCCGACGCCGATCACATGGCGGCCGTTGGGCAGGTCCAGCTCGATGAGGATGTAGCTGGTGTCCGTGGCGAAGTAGAACTTGCGCGAGGCTTCCAGGCTGTACTTGCCGAAGCTCATGTCGGACATGCGCGCGAGGATCGGGAACTGCAGCGCGTTGATCGATGCCGACTTGCCGAGGTTGTTCGCGCCATACACCGACAAAGGCTGTTCCAGGGGGAAGATGCCGAGGCTGTAGCCGGCGGTGTTGAGCAGGGCGAAGCGGCGGATGCCGTAGCGTTCCTGGGTCATGCCTGGGCCTCCTGTTCTTCGGCGATGGCGCGGGCGAGGGCGTCTTCTTCGCTCTCTTCTTCGGCGGGCTCAGTCTTGACCGCATCAGCAACGATGGTTGGTTCGTCGATCACCATGATGGCGTCTTCGCTGTCGGCAACCGGTTCCTCGGCGTAGGACTCGAGTATCACCACCGGCTCGTCGTCTTCCTCCATCAGCACCGGGGCGCTGAACTGCATTTCGCTGGCGTGCAGGTTGCTGGCCAGGTCGCGGTCCTGCTGGACCGACAGGCAGACGTCGAGGAAGCGGTGGATCGGGGGCAGGAAGCGGTACACGCCGTTGTCCTCGGCGGCGAAGCCGAGCTGGGTGAGGCGGCGCATGACCTTCTCTTCCAGTTCCTCTTGGGTGGTGACCTCGGCCTGCAGGAACAGGTCGCGGTATTTCTCCAGCAGTGGCGGCAGCTCGTCGCGGCCGATGCTGCCGCCATCGAGGACGGCCAGCGGGTCGCGGCCCTGGTCGGCCAGGTGCTCGACGAGGATGAAGGTGAACAGCGCCAGGCGCTGGGCGGTCTTGTTCACCTGGGCGCCGATCTGCTCGGGCACGAAGTAGTAGAAGCCGCGGGTATCGCAGACCAGCTCATAGCCCAGGCTGCGGAACAGCGCGCGGTAGGCGTCCTGCTGGTTGGACAGCTGGCTGTACAGCTCCGGGTCGCGGCGGCTGATGTGGAAGCCCTTGAACAGCTCGCGGAAGATCGGCGCGAGCCGGGTCATTTCGGTGAGATTAATCTGCATGCTGTTCGCTCTTGGTGTCCTTGCCAGCCGGGCCGGCGATCAGGGCGAAGGAGCACAGGCTGACGCTGTGCTGGAGAGTGTCGTATTGGGCCCGCTCGAGGCGGTCGCGCTGGAAGCGGGCATCACGGGAGAGGCGCGAGAACCAGTAGAGCAGCTCGTCGGTGGCGCCTTCGGGCTCCTGTTCCAACAGCCACTGCATGAGGTCCGGCAGCGGCAGCGCGGCCTGGCAGCGGTCGAGCATTTCCCGGGCGGTGCGCGGCGAGCGCTGCGGACCATCGCTCTTGCGATTGCCGCTGGCCTTGGGGAAGTGCGCAGGCTTTGGCTGGAAGTTGGCAAGGGCAAAGACGTAGCTCTCGACCTGGGAGGCGGTGCCGAGGAAATTGCTCTGCGGCCGGGTGAACATCGGCAGCGCGGCTTGCGGCACGGCGTCGATGCCCTTGCGGCGGATGACCGACAACGCCAGGGCGGCGCCGCGGGTAATCGCATTGTGCCGACGCGCTTCCTCGCGCAGCGGCAGCAGCAGCTCGCGGGCGCGGCGCAGGGTGAGCTGGGCGGTGGTCTGCATTTCCAGGATGCGCGCGTGGGTGCGCAGCAACTGGTCGTCATCGACCAACTGGCCCAGGCGAGCCTGTTCGCTGAGCAGGCGTAGCAGCACCTGTTCCACCCGATGCACGCCCTGTTCGAAGGCGCCGTCGGCGGAAACCAGCTGGATCATCGGTTCGACATATTCGTCCCAGGTCGCCAGGACTTCCGCGTAGCGCTGGCGCAGCGGAATCTGCCGGTCCTGGGTCTTGGCCCGTTCGGCCACGGCGACCAGTGCCTGTTCGTCGTTGGCGAGCTTCTTCAGCACGTCGCGCACGCGCATGTCGAGCAGGCGCAGCTGGCGGGCCAGGTCGTTGCCGTCGCGCGCCTCGAAGGCCTCGCGGATGTAGCCGGCCAGGCGCTCGAGGTGGCGCAGGTAGGCTTCGATCTCCAGGCACAGGCCGAGGCGGTGCTCCTGGCGCAGGTAGGCGAGGAAGTCGTGGATCTGCGCGTTCAGCTCGAAGCGGTTGGGGCTCTTGGCCACCGGGACGAGGATGTCCAGGCGCACCCACTGGTCGAGCAGGGCGGTGATGTCCACCGGGGTGCTGTCGGGCAACTGGCTGGTGAGCTGGATGCGCAGCTCCACCAGGCTCAGGGTGCCGGCGTCGAAGCGCTCGCACAGCGGTTCGAGCAGCACCCAGTGTTCGGCAAGGGCGCGTAGTACGCGTCGTGGGTCGATCATCGGCTTGGTTGGGCCCGGAGTGAACAAAGGGAGCGATTGTACTGCAAAGGCCTACCCCTGGCCGACAGGGTGACGAAACGCGTCAGTTTGCGACTGCACGAGCAGCGTGCGTGTGACGCATCTCACGGAAAATGGGGCCTAACTGGCTGAATTTTCTGGCAAGTTTTTTGCCAAAGTCTGTATCAGAGACCTAGTTATCAGAGTCTGATTTACGCACATGACCTACGACGCCGCACTCGCCAAAGCCCGCTGGGCCGAACTGGAACGCCAGAACGACCTCGACTGGGACCTGGATGCGATCACCGATCGCAACGAAGCCATCGCCTTCCTGCAGCGCTTCGAGAATCGCTTGTGCATCTATTCGTCGTATGTCGAGAAGCTCTACAGCAACTACAGCTTCGTGATCCCCGAGAGCCAGGAAGGCGGCATCACCATCCTCCCGGACGAGCAGGCCTGGTTCGACACCTTCCACGACATCCCTGGCGACGCGGTGGAGCCCACCGGCATCCACATCCTGCCCGGCGAGACCATGGGCTACAGCGGCCTTTACCTGAAGATCCCAGCCGAACACAGGCTGGTGGCCTCGCGAGAGCTGCCCTTCCAGGAGGGCCTGAAGCTGCTGATCAACCGTTACCGCATGCGTGGGGATATCTTCCTGCCGGTGCTGGTGAAGGGCGACCTGCGCGAGTACGAGGCGCGCATGCCCTCGCTACACTTGCACCGCCTGAACATCGCCAGGCTGCAGGCCCATTCGCGGCTGAACCTGGACGCCATCAAGGGCGCGATCGCCGAGCATCTGATCGGCCTGTTCCGCCACCAGTAAGCCTGCGGCTGTCACCCGGGTGTGACGATGGGTAACAACCTGGCCCGGACTTTCCTTTGCTCGTCTATCGTTCGAAGCGATTTACTCGACTATGGGTCGGCCCGCCGTGGCGGGCGAATTCCTATAGTGGCATCACGGCGCCGAGTCTCGACCTGTTTCCTGACCCGATACGCCCGACGAATAACAACAGGTGCCTCGCACGATGGGGCACCGGGAAAGGAGAGTGCCATGCGTCAGTCCTCCAGTCCGCTCATGCGTGCCCTTGCGTTGCTCTGTGGCGGCCTGCTGGCCCTTTCCGCCCAGGCGCGCATGCAGTCGATGGACGATGAAGAGCTGTCCGCCGTCTCCGGCCAGGGCGCCATGCTCACCGTCGACGCCTCCACCTACCAGAACTACCAGTACACCCGGCTCAATTTCGGCGCCGACGTCAGCCTGCTGACCAATATCGACCAGTTGAGCCTGGGCAACTACAGCCGCACCGGCTCGACCACGGTTTCCGGCCAGCCCGCGGACATCCTGATCAACAACTTCGCCCTGGGGCGGATCGACAACGCCAATTCCCCGGATGCCAAGGTGGTGCCGTTCCAGATTCGCGACCCCTACGTCGAGTTCGCGTTCCAGACGAACAATGGTGTGCGTCAATTGGTGGGTGCGCGGGTCGGCTTCGGCAAGGCGCAAGGCGACCTGTCCGGCGACATCCTGTCGATCACCGGCAACCTGCAGGGGCAGATCTACGGCCCGGCCTCCATCGCCTACGACTACTACACCCGCAATGGCTGCCCGAACCTCATCAACTGCCTGGCGCTGGCCGTGGCCGGCGATACTCCGGTGTACGCCGACGTGGTGCTGCTCAAGGCCGGCACCGGCGAGGCCACCATCAACGGCCAGCCGATCAACCGCGCCGAGCAGATCGGTATCGCCAAGGGCGATTCGCTGCACTCCGACGCCGGCGGCCTGATCGCCGCGCTGATCCCGACCCTGTCGACCACCAACAACTGCCAGGCGCTGGGCCTGACTACCTGCTTCGACCTGACCAACTACAAGACCATCTATATCGGCAAGCCCGGTTCCACCGACATCAACACCGGCGCCCAGGGCATCTTCTTCTCCCTGCAGAACCAGAACGTGCCCTGGCAGGACCTGGCCAACGCCGGCAAGTTCGTCAACACCCAGTCCGGCGCCTTCGCCAACTTCCCGAAAGTGGGCAGCGGCGCGGACGCGGTCTACCCGATCCTGATCAACCTCTACGACGCCCTGCGCGGCCTGCCCCGGCAGCCGACCTGCATGGGCTCGCAAGCGGCGGGCTGCTGACATGAGCTGGCGCACAGCGGTACTCGCCTGCCTCGCCGGTTGTCTGGTCAGCCTGCCGGCACTGGGCATGAAGGCCCTGGATGACGACCAGCTGGAAGAAGTCAGCGGCGCCGGCCTGGGCTTCTTCATCGATGGCTTCAGCTACGACCAGGCCACCGCCACCTCGAAGATCACCGGGGTGAAGAACAGCGCCAACCAGGACGTGCAGGTCGACATTACCGGCGCCTACGTCAAGGGCGCCGGCAGCCAGCGCGGCACGCTGGACACCAAGGCCTACCTCGGTACGCCACTGCACCCCTTCACCCTCGGCCCGGTGAAGTACAAGGCGGGGCTGAACATCCCGGCCAACCAGGAAGCGCTGCAGCTGATGACGCCGACCTGGACCGACCCGATCAACAACACCCACAAGTTCGGCCTCTGGTCCTATTACCAGGGCTGCCTGTATGGCGACGCCGGCTGCACCAACCCGAACCAGGCGACCACCAAGATCAATACCGAGCTGAGCGCGCTGAAGACCCAGCGCGACACGCTGCTCAGCACCTATTCGAACAACATGATCGGCCTCAAGAGCGGCATCGATGCCGACATGGTCGTGGTCAACCAGCGCAAGGCGGAGGTGGACGCCGCCCAGGTCGTGCAGAAGAACAACTACAGCGCCATGACCACCAGCTACAACAACGCCCCTGCGCAGGTGTGCGGCCTGATCTTCTGCGCCGATCGCCCGACCACCATTGGCGAGAAGTACGACTGCGGCGCCATTCTCGCGTGCAGCAACAACACGGCGGTGAAGAACTACAACGCCTCGGTGGATACCTACGACGCCAGCACCAAGGACCTCACCACCGCCCAGCAGAACCTCAGCGCCTCCTGGAACGTCAGCCGCAACGGCGTCACCCTCAGCCAGCGCGCCAGCGACTACGACAAGTTCGTCCAGCTCTGCGGCGCGCAAGGCGGCAGCGCCACCACCTGCGTCAGCGGCACCATTACCCGCACCGAGAAGAACGTCGCCACCGTGCAACTGGTGGCTGGCGCCATGCAGAACGCCTCCGGCACGCGCATCCAGGGCCTGGATATCGGCATTGCCACCAAATTCACCCTGCCCAGCACCGCCTACAACAGCGACGGCAGCGCTGGCGCCACCAGCACCCGCACCGATTTCTTCTCCATCGCCCTGGAGAACTTCACCCTCAACGGCTCCTACCTCAACCTGTGGGGCGACGCGGCTGGCCTGAAGGCTTCCATGAGCCTGCAGATGTACGCCGACAAGCTGATCATCGCCGGTTGCGAGAACTGCGCCGACAGCAACAAAGTGGTGGCCAAGAACGTCTACTTCGACCTCAACCTGGGCGACGCCAACTACCAGCCAGCGACGCTCTCGGTGGCCAGCAACGGCGACCTGATGCTCAGCGCGCCAGGCGTCACCTGGGCCAACCACGAGGCCTTCTACCAGAACGTGCAGAAGAGCAATATCAGCATCGGCAACCTGAACATCAGCGGTACCGACCTCGGTTCCCAGGCCGTTCGGGGCTTGCGCATCGACTACCTGAACGTCCGCACCGTCAACCTGCCGCGCTAGCGCATGAGGAGACTCGCCGTGAATACCGCACGTTTTTCGAGCCGACTCCTGGCCCCCCTGGTCCTGCTGGCCGCCGCTACCGCCCACGGCGAGATGCGTGGCCTGGACGACAGTGAAATGGCCGACGTCAGCGGCCAGGACGGCGTCAGCCTGAGCGTCAACTTCAACCTCGCCGCCAGCACCGCCGACACCCGCTGCAGCGGCGGTTGCGGTGCGCGCCTGGCGATCCAGCCGCTCAACAGCACCGGCTACATCGTGCTGGACAACATCAAGGGCAGCTTCAGCTTTGATGGCATGTCCATCGACATGGTGACCATCAGCAACGGCTTCAACGGCGACGGTGCGCTGTTCAACCGGCAGGCCATGAAGATCGGCCTGACCAACTCCAGCGCCAGCAACCTGCAGTTCACCCTGGGCGGCTCCAACCAGGGCAAGGTCTCCGGCGGCGGCCTGCAGCAGACCAACCTGCTCACCTACCAGGCCACCGGCGCGGTCAAGCTCACCGGCAACGTCTACGTCTTCGGCACGCCGTAAGCGAATCGGCGCGCGCTCTGCCCGCCGGCCTTTCCCCCCGGCGCGTTTCACGCGACAATCCCGCCTTGTCGTGTTGGCCTGCCCGTGCAGGCACCACCCACAGGTAAACGCCCCTTGATCGAAGAAGCCCGTCGCCGCGCCTACCTTGGCGCCATGCAGGTCGCCAGCTGGCTGCCGCGCGTGGTGCTGCCGTTCGCCGCCCCGTCGCGCCCGGAACTGCTGGAGATGCCCGCGCCTGG
>NZ_AMZB01000020.1 GCF_000313755.1 Pseudomonas nitroreducens TX1
GTCAACGTGACCGATGGTGCCGACGTTTACGTGCGGCTTGTTACGCTCAAACTTTTCTTTAGCCATCTTGACCGCCTCCCGTAAGGAATTGAGAAAGTCACGTCACCATTAAAACAAAGGCAGATATTTTCATATCTGCCTTTGCGAGATGGAGCTCATGAGCGGATTTGAACCGCTGACCTCACCCTTACCAAGGGTGTGCTCTACCAGCTGAGCTACATGAGCAAGACATCAGCAACAAACTTGGAGCGGGTAGCGGGAATCGAACCCGCATCATCAGCTTGGAAGGCTGAGGTTCTACCACTGAACTATACCCGCGGAGCTTGCAGCTCACGCTTGAAAACTGGTGGAGGGGGAAGGATTCGAACCTTCGAAGTCTGAGACGTCAGATTTACAGTCTGATCCCTTTGGCCGCTCGGGAACCCCTCCGAGTGAGGCGGCATTCTACAGCCTGCCACCGCGTTGTCAACTGTTTTTCTTTAAAAAACTTGAGCTTAGCTCTTCGACAACGGCTTCCATTGCATGACCCTTTCAGGCCACCCCTGTGAAGCGGGCGCCATTCTATTCAAACTACTGAGGGGTTGCAACGTTTTTGCACGGCATTGTTTGCTTCTGCAATTCTGGGAAATCCGGCGCCAACTGACGGACCAGAGAATCGTCCACCAGCCGCCCACTCTCCGGAGTGATCTGCGCCCAGTAGTCATGCTGCGAACGAGCCAATTCGCGCACCAGCGCATCATATCCGGCGGCCTTCAGGCGCTCGACGACGCTGTCAGCGGAATCCTTGCGCTGGAAGATCCCGAGGGAGATCCCATCAGTCAGGTCGCCCTCGGTGATGATGTAACTATCGATCTTGCGTGCCTGCAGTTCGCGCAGCTGCCACAACGAAGCCTGGCGCGAGGCCAGCGGCGGGAGATAAACCCAGTAATCGACGCCAGCGGCAGCATCCACTGTCTGCACGGAAGCCTGGACGTCCAGGCTCAGCAAGCGCTGAACCAGCAGCTGCGCACGATCCTCCGCGGGAAAGCTGCCTAGGTAGACGCAGGCAGAAGCATTAGGGGCCGCAGGTTTTTCTTCAGCCTGACGGCGCCGGGGCGCCTCGGCAGACTCACTGAGCAGGCGAATATTCTTCTGCTCACTCTTGAACAGACTGAGCGGCGCTATCTCCTTGGCACGGAGAGGCGCCTGCTGCTGATGCCAGACGTAATAGAAGACATTGAGGGCGAGCAGGAACAGGAAGAACCAACGCATCGATCAGACTCACTCGATCGGACAGGCAAGCGCCAAGCCGAGAAATACCAGATCCGGAAGCACGACGGCGCGAGCAGACTCATCCTTGACCAGCTCGGCATCGCCCCCAGTCAGATAGACCGCACAATCGTCACCCAGCAGTTTATTGGCCAGTTCGATCTGCTCCCGCACAAACCCTCGCAGCATCAGCACGCAGCCACGCTCAACAGCCTCGGAAGTTTCCTGGCCTGGCAGCAGATTCTGCAGAGCCTCATGAGCCGCGTCGTCGTCATAACGGATACGGCGGGTGTGGGTGCGCAACTGGCTGCGCATCAGGGGCATGCCCGGAGCTATATAGCCTCCCAGGTGTTTGCCAGCGGCATCGACTAGATCGGAAGTGACCGCAGTGCCGAGATCGAGCACCAGACAGCCACGCCCTGCTAGACAATGGCCAGCCACCAGCGCCAGCCAGCGATCCATCCCGAGCCGCTGATACTCACGGTAGCCATTCAGCACCCCACCCAGCTCGGGCGCCGGCGCCGCGATCTTCACCGCAATCGGGAAGGCGCTCTCCAGGCCGACACGAAGCGCGTCGGTTTCCTGCTCACTGCGCACACTGACCATGCGGCAGTAGCGGATATCCACCACCTCGCTCGCTCGCAATTGCGCAAGCAAATCCTGATCGGAATCAGCCACGCCACCAGCAACGGTCACCAGATCGTGTTTTCTGACGACCCGCCACTTGATCAGGCTGTTTCCGCAATCCAACTCAAGAATCATCCGACAACCTCAGACTCAGCTCGCCTCCGCTGTAGCTCTGCTCCTTGCCATCCACCAGGAGGCGCAACGCGCCCCTCTCATCGATGCCGAGGGCGCGCCCAACGATATTATTGGCGACAGTGGACAGCGTAACCTGCCGCCCCTGCCATAAGTGAAGGGCTTCCCACTCTTCCCGGCTGGCAGCAAAACCGCGCTCGCGATGACGGGAAAGTGCCTGCGCAAGTTGCCCCTCCAGCGCTTGCAGCAATTCATTGCGGTCGACGAGCCTGCCCAACGCTTCTCGAACCGAGGTCCAGGGTTGATCAATAGCGTCCGCCCGGCGCATGTTGACATTGATGCCGATGCCGATCGCTACGCTGCAGATGTCAGCAGGATCCCCTGTCAACTCCAGCAGGATACCGGCGATCTTCTTGCCACCGACGAGGACGTCATTGGGCCATTTCAAGCCGATGTCCTTTACACCCAGCACCTGGATGGCCTTCGCCACCGCAAGACCGACCACCAGGCTCATCCCTTCCAGTTCCTGCGCACCACCGCGTACAGTGATACCCAAGGTGTAATACAGGTTGGCGCCAAAGGGGCTTTCCCACTGCCGGCCACGCCTCCCTCGTCCAGCTGTCTGGCGCTCACCCAGAATAGCGAATGGCGCTTCGGCGCCAGCAGAGAGGCGCCGCAGAACCTCGGCGTTGGTGGAATCGATCGAAAACAGCACATCGAGAGGCCACGGGCCGGAGTGGGGCCTGGGCGAGATGATGCTCAGGGGCTCTTCCAAGCGGTAGCCCCGGCCGCGCACTCGCTGCACAACCATACCGTAGTCACGCTCAAAGCCCTCGAGCCGCTTCCAGACAGCACTACGACTTACCCCGAGGAGAGCACCCAGCTCTTCTCCGGAATGAAAGCGGCCATCGCTCAGCAATTTTAGCAAGGTCTGCATATCACCCCCGCAACAGTCAGGCACGCATCATATAGAGGCATGCCTGAATTGCATACGCAGCAGTGGCCCGACTTTCCCGCGCGCAAAAACAAAACCCCCGGCCAGCGAAGCTGACC
>NZ_AMZB01000021.1 GCF_000313755.1 Pseudomonas nitroreducens TX1
CGGCTGGGTCATCACGCCCATGGACAGGACGTTCACCAGCACCAGCAGCAGCAGGACGGTAATGAAGCCGATCACGGTGGCCTTGCCGACGTCCGAGCGTTTTTCCGCACGGGAGGAGAAGATGCTGGCGCCCTCGATGCCGATGAACACCCACACGGTGACCAGCATCATGTTGCGCACCTGGTTCATCACGCTGCCCAGGTCCGGGTTGCTCTTGCCCCAGATGTCTGCGGTGAAGATGTCCAGCTTGAAGGCGAACAGGCAGATCAGGATGAACAGGAACAGCGGGACGACCTTCGCCACCGTGGTGACGGTGTTGATGAACGCCGCTTCCTTGATCCCGCGCAGCACCAGGAAGTGCAGGGCCCACAGCAGGACCGACGCGCCGACGATGGCGGCGACGGTGTCGCCCTTGCCGAAGATCGGGAAGAAGTAGCCCAGGGTGCTGAACAGCAGAAGGAAGTAGCCGACGTTGCCGAGCCAGGCGCTGATC
>NZ_AMZB01000022.1 GCF_000313755.1 Pseudomonas nitroreducens TX1
TGAACCGTGGACCAAAGGATTATGAGTTGCCTAGAAACGCTGCAAGCTCAGTGAAATCGTGCGTAGGTTAGCGCAGGTACAGTGAGCTGGAGGCAGCGTCGTAGAGCGGGTTAAGCGTAATTGAGCGAAATCTGAAAAAGTTGGGCACTGTACCGCCAGTGTACTGATTTTTGTACCGCGAAACGGCCAAGAATGAGCCTGCTTTCCGCGCTTGGCTGACAACGCTCGGCTTTCGGTAGTTGCTCTTCCGATGATTGGCTAGAGAGCGCAGCTGCAGCGAGATAGCAAAGATGCGGTAACATGGGCATCTTCTAGCTTTTCGGCAGAGGGGCAGAAGTAAGATTTAGCTCGATTATTCCTCCGAGTACCAATGCTTGGGAATAAGTGCAACATCCCCGCGCCATTTTTCATCTGCGATGGCGGATTGGTACCAGTCTTCCTCAATATCAGCATGGTCGGTAACTATTACCTGAAGATCTGGCCCCAGCTCTTCTTCGACCACCTTGAAGAGCCATTCGAACATCTTCTTAACTGCTTTTCGATCCTCGTCCTTTTCAATTTCTTCAATGTTGCCAGTCACGGCCTTATCAGACGGGAAATACACCTGCGTAGGCTGGTCAAAGAAGATGAACCTGCCGACAGGGCGATTCTCTTTTATGAACCATTTGGCCAGTGCCAGATAGGTCACCAGGTGATAGCCGACCCAGTTTTCACCGCTGCCCATACGATGAAGAGGTGTTCTGCCGTGAGGCGTTTCGGCCACGACAGTGAGCTTGGGTATATCAAGGCGGATGGGGTGCTCTGAGTGTTCGAGCCCCAACTCCCTTGCCCATCGCGTCATGTCTTCGCTAATAATGCTGACTTGAGCATCCAGCCTTTCTTTGAGAGCGTCAGGATTGAGTTTTTCTTCAAGCTCTTCTATCTGCGGATCAAGCGCAGCGATTTGCTTCTTGATCGGCCCAGCATCATCTGACCAATTAATGCCATCCAGATAGAGCGATACGCGTCCGGCAATCCTGGATTTCAGAAGGTTTCGGTCTTGCAATCCTTCTGATGCTGCATCTTTCAATCTGATCTGGTCGATACTATCGCGTGTCTTTTTGATTTTATCAGCTAGATCATTTTGCTCCTTGACCAGGCCATGAATGTAACTCGTGATCCGTGGTCGGTTTCGCTCCACGCCATCGAGCTTATGCGCAAGGTCGGCAATGGCTTGTTGAATAATGCCTTCAGCGCTATCGCGAGCTTCATGCTGGGTCTCGCAGATCGGACAGAGATGCTCGGCGGCGACTGCTTTCTTGAACAGGCCAATGGATTGCAACCTGAAACTTTGCTCACCAGCTTCATTCTCGAAGCCGGTTTCGGATCTTGCGAACTCATTGGCGGCATTCAGCTTGAACCGCACCTCGCGTTTTTGCTGCTGGAAGCGCTGATACTCACGCTCCAATGCTGACAGGGGATCGTCGGTGTTGTCTTCAGCGGGGGCCAGCGGCGGCACCCAATTGCTGATGCGCGATAGTCTGGCAAGAAGATCCTTCTCATTGGGTATGAGGTTCTCGCCCGTGTAAAGACCTGCACTAGCGGCCTCTGCGAGCAAGACATAGCCTTTTTGGAGCCCATCACCCTTTAGGGACTCAAGCTCATACAGCTTCTTGGTAAGACGTGTCTTTTCCTGCTTCAGGCTCCTCAAGGAGGCGAGATCCGTCAGGCGGTCATCTTCAGCGGCACCCAGGAAATATGGAATGGTGTCTTTGATAGCTTGGGGAATATGTGGCTCTGATTGCCGATGAAACAGTATCTTCTTGGCGGCAATCTCATCCTGGCTCTGAAAAAGATAGTACCTTGAGTGCTTAAAGTTAATGGAAATTGAAGAGCGCGTCTGACCTTCAGGGATTTCTGTTTCCTGCTCCGGAACACCAAGCTTTTCCGTTAGGTAATTAACAACGCTGTCAATATTTGTAGATGATTTGAGTTCCGATCTGTTCGGGACTTTGATGTCCTTTTCAATAATCATGTGTGACGTGCTGTTGGAGTTTAGCCCCGGCAATGGTGCTGCGCGGGCAATAAAAACCTGCGTGTCACGAAATTGAAGAAGAATGGCGTACCAGTCAACAGTTTTTCTGATAAGTCCTTCCGCTACGCTGCATTCACTGGATCCAAGGCAGTACTCTACAATCTCCAGAAGGGATGATTTTCCCTTCTTGGAAGCCCCCGTAATGATGTTGACGTGGGATGGGTTGAGTTTTACGTCTCGGCGCTCTCCATTTTTGCCGTAGACGGATATTTGTAGAATTTGCATGGTCATGGCCTGATTCCTAGCTGTGCATAAATTGTTTCAACGGTCGAGGAATGGGCAAACCATTTTCCTATAAAGTTTGCAGCATGAAGAGCTTGCTTCATGCTCTTGCTTTTATTGAACAGGCTGGGTGCTTTAGGAAGCTCGTCTTGAGCAATGAGGTAGTGTGCATGTTCCGTCAACTGGATGACTTTTCGATCCAGCAGAAAGAGTGCGGAAGCGTTGACGACGGGAATACAGGCTGAGGCCATTGCTGAAAAGTCGGATAACTCTCCTCCCTGCTCAGCAACCCATGAAGCTATGGGCGTTCTATACGTGGTCGGCAAGTTGGCCGCTATTCGTGGCGATAGTGCCATTGGGAGCACGACATAGGGCAGTGCGCAGTGCATTCCCTGGGTGTTTATTTCACAGCAAACGCGCAGTGATGCGAGGAAGAGAAAACCAGTATAGGCCGGGTTATAAAGATTAATTTCTTCCTGAGTCAGAATTTCCCTCAACGACATTAGGCTGCTCCCTTCTTATCTTCCTTTTGAAGAAGGGATTGATAATTGGGATGCCAGCCAATCTTCAGTTCATCAGCTAGGCTGTGGTAGCTTCCTCTGGCAACGTAGGGATGGTTAAAGTCTCTTCGTATGGCAAGGGCACCTTCATTTTGGCACTTCCCGTATACGTCTCGTCCAGACTTTTTACATTGTTCTGAATTGCTGGTGTCAGTGTCTGGAAGAATGAGTGACGAATGGTTTAACCACTCCTCCTCCAGTCTTTTCAGATATGATTTTAGTTCGCCGGGCTTGACCAGGCCATCTCTTGACCAGCGTGAGCGCTGCTCGCAGGCACGATAGTAATTGATTATCGCAAAGCGGATAGCCGGGTTGGGTATCCCTATCAGGCGTAATTGCTTTACAAAATTCCTATCGTCACCATCGACATCTATATCCTCTGGTTCAGCATCGGCATAATCTGCAGTGAGATTGGTCAGCGAAAATTGAGAGCGAAGATCGTCGATAATGGCAACGACCTCGCCAAGGCAAACCTCTTTCTCATCTGACGACATGGCGCTGATAAAGCGCTTAAACCATTCACCTTCCAGACGCGTGCAAAAAGCATTTATATGCTTCTTTTCCGCAGTGGTTCTGAGCTCTTTTTTTATCAGATCTTCAACACCCAGAATGCTCGCGGAGCGGCACAGGATGTTAATGGAGCCGATGAGCTGATCCTTCTGCCAGTCCAGCAAAGCGCTATATGCCGCATAGGCCGTAAGATTTGTCGCGTTGGACATCTCGCCAGCAATCTCATCGAGGGTTTTCCTCACGTCGCTGATGTTGCGAGAGGGCGTAGGCAGCAATGCCGCAACGAGTCCAGTGCTGGGCGCGCTCTGCGTAGTAATGAGAGTGAAGTTCGTCGTAGCGGGATCAAGGCCGCCCTTCATTATACCTTCCGCCCAAACCCTGATCGTTTTCCACAAGTCGGCACTTCTGTCTGTCAGGTTGCCTTCAGTGCCATGGAACTTGGTCTGAAGAATATCGACAGGATTTCCCTCCATTTCGAAAGCGATATCGTCGAGTTTTTCGATGGAGACGAAGCACTCATCAGGATCCTGAACTTCCCTAATTTTCTGAAGGCTTAGGAGCAAGGCGTATCGTGCCTGATATAGATAACCAAGCATCGACGCCGTTGCATCGAACTCATTTGCTTTACTTGCCATACATGTTCCCTTCCCGGAAAAGCAGCGTAGCGGCTGGCGCTACAGCTTACTTTCAACAATCAAGCGGGGTTGCATTCTGAGTGATAGTGGTTTTATTGGAGACTCTGCATGGTTCGGCACTTGGGAAACGCTGAGCATCCCCAAAACTGCTGCCCCGCATTCGCCCCTGCTTTCACAGTTCGAATCAGCAGCGTGCTGCCGCATTTCGGACATTGCCGTTCGGCTGTCGGATCGCTACGGCGCTTGAGGTTTTGCACGTGCTCGCGGTGTGTAGCGAGAGTCGGCGCGCGGCGGCCGTTTTGCAGTACTTGCAGCATGGCGTCGACTTCAGCCTCGCTGAATACTGGCTGCTGGAATGACTTGATATAGCGGATAAAGCCGATGCCCTGGGTTACGTTGGCCGGCACTTCGGTTTTGAAGGTGCTGCCGCCGACAAAGGTAATGACCGAGTGCAAGTACTCGGCGTGAACGCCAAGGGTGGCTTCCAGTGCTTTGAGGTGCTTGTAGTTCTGACGCAGCGGGTTCTGGAATTTGAAGGTGCGCTTGTAGAGCTTCTGCGTCCACTGTGCCTGCTTCTCATTGCCGAAGATCCAGCCGCTCATGTTCTTCGTTTCCAGCACGAAGATGCCGTAGGGCGAGAGGAACACGTGGTCGATCTGCGTGGTGCCGTCTGGCGTGTTCAGGGTGACGTTGTGCAGGCGGCGGTAAGTCTGCTGGTCCAGCTGCCAATGGGCAAACAGCCGTACCAAGAGTTCGCCAATATGACCCTTGGCCCAAGGTGACTTGAGCAGGCCGATCAGCAGCATCAGCGGGATAAACCAGCCCAGCGTGCTCCAGACCTGCGCGATGATGGGAGTGAAGTCCATTTCCTGTCCCTGGGTAATTCTGAGTTAACCGGATAGTACCGAAACTTGTCGTAATGGCACGATAGTTTCGCGGTGCCTCTGGTGCGCTGCTTTGTCGCTGCGGGGTCAGCCTTGAATGTTTGCCGAGTGCTGTATCTGGTAACGCGTGCTGCGCCCGCCGCCCGGTAGCCGAGCAAGACAGCCCTTCTCAACAAGATCGCTCAGATGGCGTGTGGCGGTGGCTTTCGAGACCTTGGTTACGGCCTGGTATTGAGCGGCGCTGATGCCGTTCTCGAAACCGCGCTCGCCGCCATCAAGCAGGCGGTTAAGAACCTTGATCTGCTCGGCAGACAAGGCTTGGCTGCGGTGTGCCTGCCAGAAGCGCGCCTTGACCAGCACGCGGTCGATACGCGCAAGGGCCTGCTCTAGGCTGTTGAGCAATGCGGCGAGGAACCATTGCAGCCAGGCGGTGATATCCAGCGTGCCTTTCTGGCTGGCTTCCAGGATGCGGTAGTAGCCGGCGCGGTCGTCGAGGATGCTCGCCGACATGGCGTAAAAGCGAATGGCCTGATGTTCGCCCTGAGCCAGTGCCAGGTCGGTGATGGCGCGCGTAAGGCGGCCGTTACCGTCATCGAAGGGGTGCAGGGTAACGAACCAGAAGTGCGCAATGCCGGCCCGTAGAAACGGGTCGAGGCTGGCATCGCTACGGCTGCTCTCGAACCAGACGAGGAAGTCGTTCAGTTGCGCTTCCAGCCCTGCACGGGGTGGGGCCTCGAAATGCACGGTAGGGCGGTCGAGCCGGCCGGAAACTACCTGCATGGGCTCTTCGCCACGCAGCATGCCGATGCGTAGCGGGCGGGCCAGCAGGAGGTCATCGCTGGGGAACAACCAACCATGCCATGTGAACAACCGCTGCAGATCAAGCGGCTGCTGATAGGCGCGGGTGGCATCGAGCAGTAGTTCCGCCAGGCCTTCGGATCGAGAGGTGGTGCGACCTTCTTCGTTCAGTCCCAGGCGCCGTGCCAGTGATGAGCGCACCGAGCCGACATTCAGCTGCTCACCCTCGATGGCTGATGAGGTGACGATATTCTGCAGCATGGCATCCAGGCTGCTCTGCGCTTCGGTGTCACCGCCAACGACGCTCAACATCCCGAGCAAGCGGCCCTGAGCCTGGCTGCAAGCACGCAATAGCGGGGCGAGCGCATCGGTTTGCCAGCTGAAGTGCGGCCAGTGGGGCTGCTGCCAGATCCAGAGGGTGTCGTTCATGAGATGGCCCGCTTGTGAGCCGATTAGCGGGTTTATTCGGCTCGTATAGTGAGCCGATAATGCCGGCTATTCGGCTCACTGTCTAATCCTTAACCAGGCTGTATGGCTTGTGGGGTGCGCTTGGCCAAAGCTGGTGAGCGTAGGAAAGCGGGATGGCGAGCAACGTTCCGGCAGACGGGCCAGTCACAGGCGCCAGAAACGCAAAAGCCGCGCATCCGCG
>NZ_AMZB01000023.1 GCF_000313755.1 Pseudomonas nitroreducens TX1
GGGTTCTACCCCATTTCCACGGACGGTTTGAAAAGGGCTGAAAACTTCAAATCTTGCCGGGCGACTCTACGACGCATTCGTGGGTTGTGAAACCGCTCGATGTAGTCGAATAGATCGGCCCGAGCTTCATCGCGAGTTCGATACGATTGATGAGCAACACGCTCCCGTTTGAGCAGACCAAAGAAGCCTTCACAGGCAGCGTTATCGCCGCAATGTCCGACGGCACTCATGCTGCAGACCAGCGTATTGCGACTCAGAAAACGCTGGTAATCAGCACTGGTGAACTGGCTGCCGCGATCTGAATGCAGGATCACTGACCAATTGCCCTGGCGCTGCCAGAGCGCCATTTCCACCGCTCGGATCACCATCTGCCGATCCTGACGGTGATGCATCGACCAGCCAATCACCAGCTTGCTGTACAGGTCGAGCACCACGCACAGGAACAGTTTGCCCTCCAGGGTGGCGACTTCCGTGATGTCAGTGACCCACTTGCGCTCCGGCTCCACGGCGGTGAAGTCGCGCTCCAGTAGATTTTTCACGCCAGCTGGACGACGAGGGGCTACTCGACCAAGGCCGCGCTTCTTCCGACGTGGCCATCCTTGAATCCTCTCTGCGGACATCAGGCGAGCAACGCGGTTCAGGCTGACGGTTTCACCTTCGTCGAGCAGATCCTCACGCATACGAGGAGCACCGATCACACCACGGCTGTCCTCGTGAATCTCCCGAATGCGCCTTACTAGGCGCGCATTCTCTTGAGCGCGTGGACTTAGCTCGCGATCCTGCCAGTCGTAATAGCCGCTGGCAGAAACCTTCAGGCAACGGCACATCAGTCGTACTGGGTACTCGTTGCGGCAGCGCTGGATCACCGAGTACCGCTCGATGACTCCCTGGCAAAGTACGCTGCCGCGTCTTTTAAAAAATCACGTTCCCTGGTCACGCGGGCCAACTCACGCTTGAGGCGGGCAAGCTCCTCATCTCGCGGATTCCCCGTTCCTGGAAACGCCTTTTCTACGCCAGGCTGCGACTCTCTAACCCAGCGTGTGAGCAGGTTCGGAGCAACACCAATCTCCAGGGCAACCTGTCGGCAGCTCGCCCCTGAACGACGAACCAGCTCGATGGCTTCCCGCTTGAACTCGGGGCTGTATCTCTTGCGCTTGGACATGAACACTCCTTCAGCTCAGCGTGAGCTTACTCGAAAGTGTCCGTGCTAACGGGGTAGAACCC
>NZ_AMZB01000024.1 GCF_000313755.1 Pseudomonas nitroreducens TX1
CCTGATCGTCCTGGTGATCTCGCTGTACCCGGGCAAGCTGCTCGATACCGTCGGCCGCTTCCTCGCGCCGCTGAAGATCATCGCGCTGGCCGCCCTGGGCATCGCCGCCTTCATGCTGCCGGCCGGCCCCATTGGCGTGGCTGAACCGGCCTACGAGGCCGCGGCGTTCTCCCAGGGCTTCGTCAACGGCTACCTGACCATGGACACCCTCGGTGCGCTGGTCTTCGGCATCGTCATCGTCAACGCTATCCGCTCGCGGGGCGTGCAATCGCCACGGCTGATCACCCGCTACGCCATCATCGCCGGCCTGATCGCTGGCGTCGGCCTGGCGCTGGTGTACATCAGCCTGTTCCGCCTGGGCGCGGGCAGCCACGACATCGCCGCCGGCGCCAGCAACGGCGCAGCCGTCCTGCACGCCTACGTGCAGCACACCTTCGGCTCGCTGGGCAGCACCTTCCTCGCCGTGCTCATCGCGCTGGCCTGCCTGGTCACCGCCGTGGGCCTGACCTGCGCCTGCGCCGAGTACTTCTGCCGGGTCCTGCCGCTGTCGTACCGCAGCCTGGTGGTCATCC
>NZ_AMZB01000025.1 GCF_000313755.1 Pseudomonas nitroreducens TX1
CCTGATCGTCCTGGTGATCTCGCTGTATCCGGGCAAACTGCTCGATACCGTCGGGCGCTTCCTCGCGCCGCTGAAGATCATCGCCCTGGCCGCGCTGGGCATCGCTGCCTTCATGCTGCCGGCGGGTCCTATCGGCGTTGCCGAGCCGGCGTACCAGACTGCCGCATTCTCCCAGGGCTTCGTCAATGGCTACCTGACCATGGATACCCTCGGCGCGCTGGTCTTCGGCATCGTCATCGTCAACGCGATCCGCTCCCGTGGCGTGCAGTCGCCGCGCCTGATCACCCGCTACGCGATCATCGCCGGCCTGATCGCCGGGGTGGGTCTGGCGCTGGTGTACATCAGCCTGTTCCGCCTGGGCGCGGGCAGCCATGACATCGCCGCCGGTGCCGCCAATGGCGCAGCCGTCCTGCATGCCTACGTGCAGCACACCTTCGGCTCGCTGGGCAGCACCTTCCTGGCGGTGCTCATTGCGCTGGCCTGCCTGGTGACCGCTGTCGGCCTGACCTGCGCCTGCGCCGAGTACTTCTGCCGCATCCTGCCGTTGTCGTACCGCAGCCTGGTGGTCATCC
>NZ_AMZB01000026.1 GCF_000313755.1 Pseudomonas nitroreducens TX1
GGCTGCTTCCTTCCGGACCTGACCAGGGTGCACGCAAGCGTGCTCGCAGTTCGGCTGAAAGCCTCGCTGCGCCTGGGCCGGCGCTGGGCTATTGGGTTCGTCCTTAAGCAGTTTCGGCACTCTTCAACGTCGAGACTAGCACCTGAAATCTGAGGTGTGGCTAGCAGTGTTCCACTCTGCTGTACCACTTCGGTGTCACACTCATGACTTACGTAATCCGTCGCGGAGCCGTCTACTACCTGAATCTCCGGCTGCCCAAGCATCTCTTTCCGCACCGCCACACTCTTCGCTTGAGCCTTGATGTGCGGGACAGGAAGAACGCGGTGTTTCTCGCCAGCGCCCTCACCCAGCGCGTTCATCTGCAAATCACCGATAAGCCGCTCACGACTTTGGAGCAGCTTCGTGCTCTCTGCATCCAGTGGCGTGAAGGAGCGTCTGAAACGATTCCATTACTCACACCTCGCAGCCAGCAAGCGCCATTAACTGCACCGAATACGGTGGCAGGAGATTCCCCGCTGCTGAGCTCACTGTCGAAGACATACATAAAGGAAGGGCAACGCGGCGGCACATGGCGAGAAGTCAGCGGCCTCGACGTGCAGCGGGCGCTTAGGGACTTCTTCGAGTTGATGGGGGACATGCCGGCCAACCAGTTCACTGCAGAGACAGCACGGACTCTCAAGGACCGACTCAGCCGATGCCCGCAATACTTCGCCCAACGACCGGAGTTCAGAGGTATGTCGCTGCGACAGGTAGTCGATTCAGCGAAGGATTACCAAACCATCACCGCAGTGACGATCAATAACCGACTGAGGAAGCTCACGGCCTTCTTCAACTGGTGCAAATCCAACGGCTACCTGGAGCAGAACCCACTGACTGGAATGAAGGTCATGGCTGGCGCTGCGAAAGATGCTCGCCTCTCCTTCGACCAATCCGACCTTCTGGTGCTGCTGAATCTCCACACTCTTCGCCAAGAGGCCCGTAAGCATCCTTGGAGATTCTGGCTCCCCCTACTAGCCCGTTTCACCGGGGCACGACTGGAGGAGCTATGTCAGCTTCACACGGCTGATTTTGTCGAATTGCAGGGTATTACATGCATTCGAATCGACGACAGGCATGACGGGCAGAAGTTGAAGAATCAGAGCAGCCGCAGAACTCTTCCTATTCACCCTGCACTGATCACCATCGGCTTACTGGAGTATGTCGAGTCGATTAGGGCCAGCGGGGTGACAAGAGCCTTTCCCGATCTGGAACCCACACTAGGAAAATACGGACATGCCCCATCGAAGTGGTTCAGCAGGTACAAGGCCAAGATGGGCGTTTCAGATCCCCGAAAAACCTTCCACAGTTTCCGGCACACTTTCGTTGATGATCTCCGAGAGGCTGGGGTGCAGGACTCGCTAATCAAGCGAATGACAGGGCACGAAGATAGCGCCGTCACCTTCGGCATCTACGGCAGTCGTATTCCATTGAAAGCCATGCAGGAAGCTCTCAACCTCATCGAGCTAGATCAAGATATTTCAGAATAGCAAGAAGATCTTGACAGACGGTCGCGAATCAGCTATATTAGCGGCCTGTTTCTGGTGAACAGAAGATCAGCACAAGAAGCCTCCACGCGACCATCGCGACACTTGTCCGATGCCTTGCAAGGGGGCTTTTTGTTGCCCGCGATTTACCGAAGTAACCACGGCACAACCCGAGAGGAATTGCCTATCGAAATGAACTTGAAGAAGGAGACTACCGATGCATCACACCATTCCCTGCACCACCAATTCCGGCAGTAATGCCGCTCTTATCACCATTGGCGGCTTTGTCGTAGACAAGTTCACCGGTGAAATCTTCGGCTACGACGACAAGCCTTCAGTGCTCATTGAACGCCCTGACTATCAGCCCGAACTTAGCAAGTGCCGGTGTGCTGACGACCTGAACGCGCTCCTGAAACATGTTGATCGACGCAAACTGCCTCCGCATACGCTTCACACGCTGATTGACGCACAGGACTACGCCCATGGTGTATGGCGTCGAACAGGCTTGGACTGTCGAATTACTGTGCCGATGATGAACATTCTTCGCAAGCTGCACGGACTGGTTCTGTACCGGAACATCATCATCATGCCTCAAGCCGGTCTAGCGAAAGCACTGGGCACATCAGAGTCAAATCTGATGAAGAAGCTGAGCACCCTGATTAGCACCAACATGGTCCGAGTTAACACCTCAAGACAGGGTGGCATTCGCATGGGTGAGATCAAGCTGGCAGTCAATCCTCGGCTGATCTTCCGGGGTGGTGACCATGCACGGGAGGAGTACATAAAAGATTGGTACCTGAATCCAGCAAGCGACAGACCAGCCCCCGCCAATGTCACTCAGAAGGCCGTAGCTTAGCCTTGCGTATCTTTTTAGAAAAAACCACGTAAAAATCCAGCTGGAAGCCCCGTGACATAAGGGCTTGAGCAAACTTCTATTACTAAAGAAAACATCTCGACGGGCACGTCGAACAGGCTCACTCATCAGAGGAATACCACCAACAAGTCAATAAGGAGGCCATATGACCTACGCAGCACAATTACCAGAAACCCTTCCCTCCCGTGGTAAGGGTTCGAAATCACGGACCCCAGACTACGCACCAATCCTGTTCACCATACCGATACCGAAACCAGCCACCAACCAACCCAAAGTAGATTTGTTGTACGGTGTGGGTATTGACGACTTCACAGACACTTACGGTGCTGATCAATGGTCGTACACCGTATGGAAAGGCATGCTTGACCGCTGCTACAACGAGAGTTCAACAAGATCACGTACAACCTACACAGATTGCTCTGTAGCTCCGTGCTGGCACAGGTATTCTGACTTTAAGGTCTGGTTTGACAAGAACCGTATCGCTGGATGCCAATTGGACAAAGACATCCTCATACCGGGCAACAGAGTTTACAGCCCAGATACCTGCTGCTTCGTACCTCCGTACATCAATATGGCCGCACGATGGCAAAGGGAGCTACCACGAGCAGGGTATCCGGGGGTCGCAATCTTTGCCGAAGGGTTCCAAGCCACGGTCACGCACAAAGGCACACTCACCATCGGAGAGTGGAGAACGAATACACTGGAAGCCCATTGCGACTGGCAGAGGCTCAAGGCTGACGCGATTGACGACCACCTTCGTGACTACCTGCGAGAGATTGCACCTGATCTCCGTGTCGTACGAGCACTGATCAAATACGTTGATCGACTGCGGTCCAATGCTGATGCGATGACTCCCACATTCCAGTATCAGCACTAGTGTGCAACGGAGCGAGAGCTTGAACACCTCCGCTCCCATACGCTCGCCTTGCTCTTAGGAGCGACACCAACGGCCTCATCGCTCAAACAAGAATCCGCAGCTACGACCGATATTATCCCCCTGAATACCGCCGCGTTCGGCTCTATGAAACCGTATCTAAACTATGCGAAAACCAATCAGATCAGCACGTCTGGAATGTTCGAAAGCTTGGTAATCACTGGTGCGAGCCAGACGAATCAAGAGTTCCGTAAGCAGAATACTAAGCATGGCCCCTTTCCCCACGCGAAAACTTGATTCCGGAAACGCCCCCGCTGAAGCCGATTGCCAATTAACCTATCCAGACGGATTCGAATTCTTCCCTTCTGAATGCGTTCCGGACAGCTACATCCGTACTCTATAGATAAGTGCGTCGGAAATAGGGCTGGTCAAAATCCGATTCACTCACCCGTATCGTTAAACACACGTCCGTCTCTACGTGATACACTCAGCACTCAAAACACGTCAGGTGCTGAAAATGAACGTAGTGGCCTATTACCGAGTGAGTACCAAGGGTCAGGGCGAATCCGGTCTTGGTCTTGAAGCACAGCGCTCCTACGTCACCAGTGCAGCCACTCAACAAGGCTGGAACATTGTCGCTGAATGCATTGAAGTGGTGAGCGGGACAATTCACCCCCTGGAGCGTCCGGCTTTCAAAGAAGCCCTGTCCCACAAGCTGCCCGTGGTAGTCGCCAAGCTTGACCGCCTGAGCCGGGACGTTGAACACATCGCCGGCCTTATGAAACGTGCTGAGTTCAAGGTAGCGACAATGCCCCACGCCAACACGTTCCAGCTTCACCTATTCGCAGCCCTTGCAGAGCAGGAACGCGAGTTCATCAGCCAACGTACGAAAGAGGCCCTGCAATCGCTCCAGATGCGTGCAGACGCTGGAGACAGTGATGCTATTGCCAAAGTGCAGAGGCGTTCTCAGGGAGCTTCCAAGGCCATCCGTAGTGAGAATGTGGTGAAGGCACGTAAAGCCCGGATGGATCAGGCCGACACACAAGCCCGGAAGGCTGAGGCCATGCTCGCCCTTGCCCGCTCCAAGGGACACAGCTCGCTCCGTGCTATCGCTGGTTTCCTGAATGAACATGGCGTCACAACAGCCCAAGGCAAGCAACACACAGCCTGCTCTGTTCAGCGTCTGATATCTCGCCTCGCTGCCTGAGTCGTTGCAACTCTCAGAGGCGCACGGGGTTATTTTATATTTAAGACGGATTCTCATTTAGCCGGTTGTGTCCTGTTAAGCACCTCAGGCAAAAATTCCAACTTGGCAATCCTCAGTGCCTCCTGCATTATTTTCTGGCCGGGAATCTCAAAACGCCATCAATGTGCATCCCCGCTCCCGGCGGCGGAAAGGGAATTCCGGAGGGGAAAACCCCATTCCTGACGATACAGACGGAGGTATCCATGTCCGGAAAGAAGGACGAGCGCGTCTTTGTAATTAACAGTGTGAGCATCCATCCCGAAACCCCGCCCGAGGTTCAAAAGTATCTGGCAGATAAAGAAGCAGCCAAGGCAAATGCTGGGGCTATGTTGGGAGGCCTAATAATCTTGATCGGCGTATTAACACTGTTTGGCACTTACAGCTGGGAGCCGATCACAGTCCTATTTCAGAGCGCAGGGCTCTCGACAAAGTTGACTCAGGCGTGTCCGGGGACGTTTATATCGCTGCTAGGTTTAGTCATAGTAGTGGCCACACGATTCAAGTTTAGCCACACTTCAAATTAGCTTTCGCAAGTTCGACTGCATTCCTCTCGCGCAAGAATAAAGGCCGCTATATGCGGCCTTTTTCGTTGATCTAACTCCTTCAGCAAGATAGCTATTTACTCGCAGCCTCGGCCGCATCCCAGTAATTCTTATAAAGCTCAAACGATCTTTCACAATTGGTGATGTACTCTTTCTGAGTCACGCCTAAACGCGCAAACTCCATTTTCCAGAATCGTGCAACAAACTCATCCCCTCCCGGCATCTGTGTGGTTCTCTGAAACTCCGCCATTTGCTGTGCAATTCCGCATGCGCCTGTCATTTTTGACACAACCATCATGTCATGCACTACGTTATCTTCTGCATCAGCAGAGCCAGCAAGCAGAGCGGTTGTAGCAAGGATTAATAGTCTGTTCATCCATGACGATCCTCAAATTATTCCGGCATATCCCTCAAGAAACTCTCAGTGAGAATTTCTTGCTCAATCCAGTGCTCGGTCAGATCAATCAGGCGCTTTAAGTCGTTAACATCCCTCTCCTCCCACTTCCTAACGTAGTGGGTTTCATCATTCCCTAGCCATGCCGCTCTTTTTGCACACTGCTTGATATTTTCAGAGGCAAGATAGTCGTCAATCACTCTACCTAGAAACTTCGACTTAATCTCTTCTTCTTTTTCAGGATTCTTTGAAATTGCATAGTCCTTTATAAGAAACTCTAGAGCTTTCCTATAACCGCCCCCAGCAATTTCACTCAGCCCAAACACTTCGGCTGCCGCCGCCTGCGTGAACACCTCAGCAAACTGCGGAGAGATTCCAAGTATCTCTTTCGAAAATTCTGGCGGGACAGGGCTACGCGGGTATGTGTATTTCAGCTCATAGGGATCTTGCGGATTCATAAAATTCTGGCGAAAAACTGCAACAAACATTCTTAAACAGTTATTTCTTGTGCAGCGATATGCAGCATCAGCAACTTTACCCCCCCTGTATAAAATTGCTGCAAGAAACAAGGGAGCTACCGCATGATGGCAATGCGGACAAACATCAGGAAGTACATCTACTTCAAAAGGTTCCTTCTCTATCGAAATGTATGGCATTCTCAACTTCCTTTTAAATTGTTCGATTTATCGACTCATTCGACTCTACTGATGCAACCGAATCGCTTCAAAATCTATCTCCGCTGAAGCATCGGCGTCGTCATTCAGCGGGAGAGGCACTACGCCCCCTGATGGGCACAAAGTCGATAGCCACTGATTGCTGCTCAACGGGCTTGAAGTTACGCAACCTCGTTATAGCTTTGTCTTGATGAAAACTACAATGACCACCGTGATCGCCATGACCACGAAGAGCTGCGCCCGCTGGCGTCTACGAGCAGCTTCATCCTCACCAAGACGCTGGTACGTCTCGATGTCGTCCAACCCTTGCATCTTATAATACAGCGCATCATTGATTTGCCGCTGGATTCTGTCGTTGCGCCTGCGATTACTAGCTGCCACACCCGCCCAGACAATCAGCCACAGGCCGCAAGTCGGGATGCATAACAGCAAATGGAGTATGTGATTAGTGTTCTTCTTCTGACTGGCAAGCACAAATATCTGTTCGTTCATTCCTCAGCTCTCCGCGCGACCGCTCCCCATCGGATCGGCTTACGGTAAGCATTGTATCACTTAGTGTGTCATCAGTTGATGTGTTCACGAATAGAGCACACTCCACCATCATCTGGCGATGCAGACCAACCAACACTTACGCAAAGCCTTTGGCCAGAGAATCCGCGAGCTACGCAGCAAGCAAGGCTTCAGCCAAGAAGCGTTCGCTGACAAATGTGGCTTCGTTCGCACCTACATGTCCCGGATTGAGACGGGCACCGCCAACGCCAGCCTCGAAGCGGCCAAAGTGCTTGCTGATGGTTTGGGAATGACGCTATCCGACCTACTTCAAGGTCTTTGATACTGGAGGACCAGCCATAGCGCAGTGCGAAGCAACCCCATCAATAGAGAGTCGAATTCGTTTTTTGCAGTGGTCGTTGATGGGCTTTCTTGGCCAACACCAGTGAAACCGGGCCTTCCAGCGGTACAATTCAGAGCATTGAAGGAAAGTCTCAGCAAGTGATTTCGACACTTTTTCGACTTCCTGTAGTTCTGCGCATCCGGCAGACATTGTTCAAGGGGCAAGGAGCCAACTAATAGCAAATGAAGCGGCTATTTTGGGGCTTTTGCAACTCTGGCCTTGGCCTTAGCTTTACTCTTGCATTTGGCGCATCCCGACACTAGCTCTTCTAGGACCTGATAATAGTACGGTATATACATGTTTATTCCGCAGCTCTCGATGGAGTCAAAGCCTAGAGACTTTATCTTTCTAATTTCTCCGTCATGTAAAATCTCTGACTCTATTAGTAGAATGTCACTTAATGGAAGTTCTTTCGGGTTGTAAATTCGAACCTCTTGTGGCTGCCTTTCGTAGGCTTCAGTTCTATCTGTTGAATTCTCGTAAGCCATGTCGATTGCTTTGACCCAGTTTATTGGCTCTGCATTTCGGCACCAATTGATGACTTTCTCCAGCTTCTCCGGAGTATACATTCTGGCATAATCACCATGCTCTTCACATCGAGCAACTTCCGCAAGTCCGCCCAATAAGTACTTATAGGAGTACTCCCCGGCAGTCAGAGGCAACCTAGCGTAGTGGTGAGGAAGTGCACTTTGATTTTGAGTTTCTATCAGCAGGCTAAATATTACGTTGTAGAGCTGATAAAGGCAGTGATCTTGATAGTCTGGATGCCCGTATATTTTTATTTTTTTGAATTCCTTAATGTGCGAATTGTAGGCACTAGCGAACCCCTCATCACCAAACAAGAAATATCCTTTCGATAAAATGAAAATTGCGTTTGGAAGCTCACTTTTATTATAGGAAGCGGAAACGGATTCAAGCTCCTCTACAATGTCCATCCAATCCATTTCTGTATCGTAGGCGAAGATCACCCCAAATCCGTCATCTTGCTTGTTTGAACTTGAGCCCTGCCATTCAATTCTGCTAGACTGTAGCCTTTTGAGTTTCTTATATGAGGAAATATTCTCGAAAGCGCTTTTTATTTCTTTCGGGGTAAGTTTTGATTTTACCTGTATCGCACCATAACTGTATTCGACTGGCAAGACTTCATAAATATTCTGCCTTTGCATAAGCGTGAATGAGTCTAGTGCATTATAGAAAAGTATATCTAATTCATTGCTTATATGGCCTGAAGTGGATGCTACGCGCACACTTGTCTGTGACACGGCATATCTTTTAGGGATTAGCTTTGTTTCCAGGAAGAAATCCCTAAGTAGAACCTCGCGAACTGTTCCAACATCTCTAGGATGCTTAATGTCTTTGGAGATTTCGTAGTCATTGAGAAGCTTTTTATGGTAATTCGTTAATTCGCGTTCTAACCCATGGAATTCCTTGTCTTTGGAGCGAAGTGTGTTTGCTCTAGAGTTAATCTCAGTTAGCCGCTCCTTAACTCGCCCCCCTTGTGCGGAACGCGCTTCTCGCTCTTGTTTTTGCATCGTTGTTAAACGCTTCTTTCGGGGTTTTCCATCAGTCATAGGCGGCTTTCCTTATTCTTCATACAGCATGAGATAAATATACTAATAATCCGGATCAATTCGAAATCCAGGACACCCAAAATGGGCGGATTTACTTTCTAATATAAAGCTAATCGGTGAGCCAGGGCAGAGAACGAAAAATAATTTTCGTCTACTTTCCCGATTGAGGCGATTTCCCTTTCAGCGTCTATTCTCGCTCTCGGTGACGGGGTGCACGCCCATAGATTCTGGAAAGTCTTCTAGTAGTTCCTTAGAGTAGTACTCAAGAACTATTTCACCCTTTGTTAATCTCTCAGTCCAATATCTTCCCGCTAGCTTAAGCTTCGGTTTTTCAATAATCTGGAATACTGCACTTCCATCATGAGGCGTACTTCTTTCGCTCAAACTTAATCTTGGCTTGCTAGTATATGAGTATGCAAGTTTCTTGATTTGCCGATCAGGGTCAATCAAGAAGCCTTCGGAGTAAGAGGAGCTTTCCATCTCACTAGTTCGCATCAAATAACTGGCGTGAGAAAAAGATTGGCTGACAGTTAGCATTACAGGGATGGGGGGTGGTTTCTGGCCTGTCTGAGGGTCTCTCCAGTCGGAGTAAATATAGCCTGTCCAAGTTCCGCTCAAATCTGGAAAGGGGACAAGCCATCCTCTAAATATTCTGAGCTTCCACCCCCATTTAACAAATATGGCGATTACGATTAGGTCAAAGCTCACAACTTTGGGGACGAGCCCGAAGAAATCTTTGAGCTTTGATAGGTTTAGGTCGTTTAGATAAGCCAAGGAAAACCAGGCTAATGCTGATATCCCAATGAGCAAGTATAGAGTATTTTTAAGCGTGGCGTTTTTCATTATTCTAGCCCCAGATGAATCCATGCAGCATTAGCAAACTCGCGACCATCATTGCGTGTCCATTTCTGCCCCGAGTGGAATAAATAGAAACACTCGTTTACCTCAACCCACCTGTTTGTTTCCGGCTCTGCTCCTTCGAGACTACTCCAGATATGAATTAATACCTCGCGAACACATTCAGTCCATGTGGGGTAGCTGAACAGGGAGTTTGGGCAATTATATGCTAGGCACTCCATGAAATATGATGGCAATTCACGAAACTTCCCGTTTTCGGCCATTTCATTCTCTAGACGCTTCAGTATGCGTGCGATTTTTTTGTATGAATAATTTGTTGAGTTGTTCTTTGCTATTCCATTTCTTAGTTGTTGCACTGGATAATTCACAATACTGCTATTGTCAGTCTTAAATATCTTTGTGCCCGACCTCGACTCCTGCTCCATGTAGTATACGTAGCTAAAGCATGGGACGACGTCGGCGTCGACTCGGGCCGAGTTGGAGTTTATCTGTATAGCAGTTGTACCTGAGTCATCCACCTGCTCCGGGAACTTTGCTTTCAATGCGGAAACAAGTTCACTTCTGAGTTTTGCGGGCGTCCATATTCCTGTGTATGGATTTCCAGGCGTATGAATCCCTTGTGTTTCCTCCTCCCAGTAACGAACATCTGTACATTCAACTGCAATGTCGACATCACTGTCTGAGCGAACATTTGTGTTGTTGGCGTAAGACCCTTTTACAAATACATTTAGAGAGCAATCATCGAAGGCGGCGTGCGCGTTAATAGCTTCCCGTATCATTCTCTCAGTTCTATCTTGTTTGTCTTGCTCCGTGGTGCTTGACGGACCAATCCATCCGGCTAGTTTCTCTTCTAGACTCATTTCATTTTCCTTAATAAGACAAATTTAAGATTAACGTTTTATTTGACTCTGCTCGGATTGTAGGTGGTGATTACTTTTCGCAAGATTCGGCTTTTTTCTTCGCCGTTCGCTCAGTTGGGTTCTGCTGGTGTTGTTGCCACCAGAACTGACACTGAGATGATTGGAAGCGATTTTCTTGTTCTGCTCGGACTTGCTCTGCCTGCAATTGAGTGAGCTGTTCAGCGCGCCGCTGTTCTCTGGCTTCTTTCTCGGCCGCCATACGCTGCTGCATTTCTTCCTGAGAGCGTCTGGAGTCTTGCTCGGCTTGCTGCATGGTCTGCTGCATGTAAGCGGCGGCTTCGTTGAAGGCGGCCTTGATGCGCAGTTCCTGGATGTAGTCGTGGAGAAGCTTCCCGCCCCATAAACCGCCGACTATGATGATGGCGGCCAGGATGATGGCGTGGCTAAGGTCCATGGGAGTGTGGGCGTGGCGAGGTGGCGCGGCCTTCCGGCCCCGACGTTCGTTGCGATCGTCAATTTCCTCGTCCATGTCGAAGCTCAGGCTTTTGAGCTGCTCGTCAATCTCGCGCTTTTCCATGCACGTTGTGTCCTTGCTTGCTGGCGGCCCAAGGGTCTACATAGGTCGATTCTAACTGGCATGTAGGATGATGGCATCTTGAAAGTACGATAGTGCCGAAAGAGGTTTTCCAGCCTTGCAGCCCTCCGGCCTCTGCCATGTTTCTGCAACCAATTGCCCCCCAACACAGAGAGGATATTGATCGCTCGGCGACAGCAGAAATGAAAAAGCCCGCGATCAGCGGGCTCTTATCAGCATGCAGCTCACTCGTAGTACGCAATGGAACCCTTAAGCTGGTCAGCAAAGGTGTAGATGTCATCCAGGGAGGCAATAGGGTGACGGGTTTCGTTCTTCTCCCGATCGAATAGACCGATGTACTTCTGACTGCGATTGAAGTGAAGCCTGCAAATCGGCTTCCGGTTGTTATCGTCCAGCAGCACCCCGAAGTAGCTCTGAGTATCGCGATGCACGATACGCTTCGCGTCGACGACAGCCCGGACAATAGCCTTAACGATGTGGAATCCCTCCAGCTCTTCCAACGTGGTGTGGACGCGGTCGTCGCCGGCATCACTTTCAGCTTCAGAAGCTGCGGCAGGCTCTGCTGGTGTCATAGTGATCGCTGGCTGAATTGCACCGCTCATGGCCGACTTCAAGCGGTCATTGACCTGATCCCCCAGAAATTGAGCCGCAGCCTTTCGCGTCAGGACGCCAAACTGCTCTCGCACCTTCTGCGTGATGATTCCGTCGTAAACGCGGGCAGCGAAGAACCTCACGAAGTCGTCGTCAGGCTGATTGAACTGATTGGCCATTTCCCGCTTGATCTGGCTCACGTACTTCAGCTCACCAGCCGCACTGATGATCGAATCAACATCGAATGCAGCCTTGGTTAGCTTCTGGAGCTCGGGCAGTACGTGCTCATCAACATCCAGCAGATCAAGCTCCAGGAACGGCTTTTCGTCCATCTTGTTGGGAGCGTCCAGGTCCGTGAAGAACTTGTAGACCTGTCCGTTAGTGAGGATGGAGATTCGAGCACTAGTGACGTGGAAGTAGCGGAAAAGCTGACTGGCATGATTGATGTGCAAAGGCTCACCGATCTTCTTGCACTCAATCAGAATCTGAATCTGGCCATCCTTCAGAATGGCGTAATCGATCTTCTCACCCTTCTTGGTGCCGATGTCGCAGATGTATTCAGGCGTCACCTCGGACGGGTCGAACACATCGTAGCCAAGCACAGAGTTTATGAAGGGCATGACCAAGGCCGTCTTGGTGCCTTCCTCCGTCTGGATCGCCCCGCCCTGCTGCCGAACCTTGGCTGAGAGTGCATTCAGTCGCTCTACGAATTCCATGTCACGCTCCTTGTTGAGAACGCGTTCATCGTAGTAACAGGCGTCGATACTGGCAATTGGCATGCACAGCCCACCAGTTGATCCAGCTCAAAGGCAGCAGCGAAGGCTTCGGAACGTACAGCAGAGCACCAGCTCTACCGCAATTCAGCGGTATGACGACCTAGATCAGAGAAAAGCAGACAGCTAGAATCGCCCTCACGGTGCACCACACAGGTGTACCAAGGCGCTGTCACACTCAAAGTTTTTCAGGAGAGAAAGTCCTTTAGAATTAAGGACTTAGGAAATGGAGGCGGCCCCGCCAGCCACA
>NZ_AMZB01000027.1 GCF_000313755.1 Pseudomonas nitroreducens TX1
CCTCGGCCTGACTGCCACTGGACAACATCTTTGTGCAGAGCGCGCCGTCATCGAATGTCGTTTAACCAAAGCACCCGAGCCATGCCCCAAGTGCGGGGCTGCTGGTGTTTCACGCGGTACTGTCGATAGGCATCTTGCTCACACACCTTACGGACAACGACCAACCAGATTGCTGCTGCGTATCCGTCGCTGGCGTTGTGCTTGCGGCTGTTTCTGGCATGAAGATACAAACAGTGCAGCACCTCCACGTTCAAAGCTTTCATATGGGGCGATACGCTGGGCATTAGCTGCCATCGTGCTGGATCATCTGTCGGTATCTCGTGTTGCGAGCCAGCTTGATGTTGCATGGCACACCGCTAATAATGCCATTATCAACGAAGGACGGCGCCTGCTTTTTAATGACTCGACACGTTTTGACGGTGTGACCGTGCTGGGCGTGGATGAGCATGTTTGGCGACATACACGCTGTGGTGACAAGTACGTCACCATCGTGGTTGACCTTACGCCCGTGCGTAACAAAAACGGGCCGGCCCGCTTGCTCGATGTGCTGGAAGGCCGCTCCAAACAAGCCTTTAAGCAATGGCTACAGAGTCGCCCCAAATCGTGGCGTGACCAGATCGAAAGCATTGCCATGGACGGTTTTACGGGGTTTAAATCTGCAGCGCAAGAAGCCCTGCCTCAAGCCCAAACCGTGCTGGATCCTTTCCATGTCGTGCGCTGGGCAAGCAACATGCTGGATGAATGCCGCCGGCGTGTGCAACACGACATCCTGGGCCGCAGAGGGCGTAAAAATGACCCGCTCTACAAAAGCCGTCGAACGCTACTGACTCGGATCAGCTACCTGTCTGACGCCAACAAAAAGCAACTGTTCCAGCTGTTTGCAGATGAGCACCACCTCGAAGTGGATTGCACCTGGAGCATGTACCAACGGGTGGTCAGCGCCTACAACGAGCCGGATCGAAAACGTGGTAAAAAACTCATGGAAGAGGTCATAAATATCATTACAGCCAGCGACTTGCC
>NZ_AMZB01000028.1 GCF_000313755.1 Pseudomonas nitroreducens TX1
AAGATCACCCCGTTGGATGCGGCGGTGCCGGATCAGGCGCAGACACTGATCGACCAGACCAGCCAGTTGCTGCCGCGCATCAAGATCACCGAACTACTGATGGACGTGGACGACTGGACGGGCTTCAGCCGCCACTTTACCCACCTGAAGGACGGGGCCGAGGCCAAAGATCGGACGTTGCTGCTGTCCGCGATCCTCGGCGATGCGATCAACCTCGGGCTGACCAAGATGGCCGAGTCGAGCCCCGGCCTGACCTACGCCAAACTGTCCTGGCTGCAAGCCTGGCACATCCGCGAC
>NZ_AMZB01000029.1 GCF_000313755.1 Pseudomonas nitroreducens TX1
CGGCTGGGTCATCACGCCCATGGACAGTACGTTCACCAGCACCAGTAGCAGCAGGACGGTGATGAAGCCGATCACGGTGGCCTTACCGACATCCGAACGTTTTTCCGCGCGGGAGGAGAAGATGCTCGCGCCCTCGATGCCGATGAACACCCACACGGTGACCAGCATCATGTTGCGCACCTGGTTCATCACGCTGCCCAGGTCAGGATTGCTCTTGCCCCAGATGTCGGCGGTGAAGATGTCCAGTTTGAAGGCGAACAGGCAGATCAGGATGAACAGGAACAGCGGGACGATCTTCGCCACCGTGGTGATGGTGTTGATGAACGCCGCTTCCTTGATCCCGCGCAGCACCAGGAAGTGCAGGGCCCACAAGAGGACCGACGCGCAGACGATTGCCGCGACGGTGTCGCCCTTGCCGAAGATCGGGAAGAAGTAGCCCAGGGTACTGAACAGCAGGAGGAAGTAACCGACGTTGCCGAG
>NZ_AMZB01000030.1 GCF_000313755.1 Pseudomonas nitroreducens TX1
GATGGACAGGCGATAGGAGTAGATCGGACGCTCGGCCTGCTTCGGAACGAAGTAGTACATCATGCCGAGGAAGCCGGTGGTCAGGAAGAAGCCCACGGCGTTGTGGCCATACCACCACTGGATCATCGCGTCGGTGGCGCCGGCGTAGATCGAGTAGGACTTGAAGGCGGTTACCGGGATTTCCATGCTGTTGACGATGTGCAGCATGGCGGTCACGAGGATGAAGCCACCGTAGAACCAGTTGCCCACGTAGATGTGCTTGGTCTGGCGCTTGACGATGGTGCCGAAGAACACCACCGCGTAGGTAACCCAGACGATGGCCAGGAGGATGTCGATCGGCCATTCCAGCTCGGCGTATTCCTTGGAGGAGGTGTAGCCCAGCGGCAGGGTGATGCCGGCCAGCACGATCACCGCTTGCCAACCCCAGAAGGTGAAGGCGGCGAGGCTGTCAGAAATCAGGCGAGTCTGACAGGTGCGCTGTACGACGTAGTAGGAAGTCGCGAAGAGAGCACAGCCGCCGAAGGCGAAAATCACCAGGTTGGTGTGCAGCGGACGGAGGCGGCCGAAACTGGTCCAGGGCAGGTCCAGGTTCAATTGGGGCCAAACCAACTGTGAGGCGATGTAAACACCGAGCCCCATTCCAAGTATCCCCCAGACCACCGTCATGATGGCGAACTGGCGGACGACCTTATAGTTATAAGCAGTCGGACTGATTGCTGTGCTCATTCTAAGGTTCCACGGTTTTTGAATTTTATGGACAAAAAAACGGCGGCAAGTATGGAGAAAGCAGGTGGCCATTGCAACGCGCCGGACCGGGGTGCGGTGCCGGTTTCACGCCTGCTTCAGAGCGCTTTGCGCCCCGGTTTGACGCACGTTTCGGCTCGCTCGTCCCAACCTGGAAAGTGGATCAGGTTAGTCGTATTGCAGGTTTGCGAATGGAAATGAGCTTAGCCGCGAACGGGAAGGGTGTGAAGAAGGGGAGTTAGAGAGGGTGCGACACTTCGTCGCGATATTGCGGGAGAGAGAAACTCGCGCCCTTCCAGGGCGCGAGTTGGGGCGGGAGTTTACTTCGCCTGGCCGGAAATGTTGTAGATGTAACCGGCGAGAATGTGCACTTTATCTTTGCCCAGGTACTGCTCCTGCGCTGGCATCTGGCCCTGACGGCCATGGCGGATGGTCTGCTGCAGTTGCGCGTAGCTGGAGCCGTAGATGAAGGCGCCTGGGTGAGTCAGGTCAGGTGCACCCATCATCGGGTTGCCTTTGCCTTCCGGGCCGTGGCAGGCCACGCAGGTGGTGGCGAAGAGCTTGCCGCCGTTGTCGACGTTGTCCGCGGTCACGCCCTCGGGCAGCTTGCGTCCATCCAGGTTGGCGGTAACGAAGGCGGCTACATCCTGCACGCCCTTGTCGCCCAGCACTTCACCCCAGGCCGGCATGGCGGCGTGGCGGCCACCCAGGATGGTGGTCTCGATATCCTGGGCAGTGCCGCCCCAGCGCCAATCGCTGTCGGTCAGGTTCGGGAAGCCTTGGGCGCCCTTGGCGTCCGAGCCGTGGCAGATGGAGCAATAGGTGGCGAAGAGTCGCTCGCCCATTTTAATGGCTTGCGGGTCTTTCGCGACTTCTTCCACGGGCATGGCCGCATATTTGGCGAAGATCGGGCCGTATTTTTCCTTGGCCAGGGCTTCTTCACGCTCCCATTGCTTGTCCTGGGTCCAGCCGCCGTCGTACCCCGGCAGGACGCCTTTCCAGTTCCCCAGGCCGGGGTAGAGGACCAGGTAGCCGGCGGCGAACACGATGGTGCCGACGAACAACATGAACCACCACTTGGGCAGCGGGTTGTCGTATTCCTCGATGCCATCGAAGGCATGGCCCATGGTCTGGTCGGTGGTGTTCGAGGATTGCCCGCTGCGGGTGGCGAATACCAGCCACAGCAGGGCGATCAGCGAGCCGACTGTTAGAACGGTGATGTACAGACTCCAGAAGGTAGTCATGCGTTGTTGCTCCTAGAAGCTTGCTCTTGCTCAGCGTGACGCTTGGCTGCCGGGTCATCCGCGAAGGGCAGTAGCGCGTCTTCGTCGAAGCGCTCCTTGCGTTTGCCGCCGTAAGCCCAGAGCAGTACGCCGACGAAGGCCACCATCACGATGACGGTGCCGAGGCCGCGAATGGTCCCGATATCCATGCTGTCACCGCTTGTTCTTGATGGAGGTGCCGAGGACCTGCAGGTACGCGACCACCGCGTCCATTTCGGTCTTGCCTTTGACGGAATCGCTGGCGCCAGCGATGTCGTCGTCCGTGTAGGGCACGCCCATGACACGCATCACTTCCAGTTTCTTCGCCGTGTCCTTGCCGTCGAGCTTGTTCTCGACCAGCCAGGGATAGGCGGGCATCTTCGATTCCGGCACCACGTTGCGCGGGTTGTAGAGGTGCGCGCGGTGCCAGTCGTCCGAGTAACGGCCGCCGACGCGGGCCAGGTCCGGACCGGTACGCTTGGAACCCCACAGGAACGGGTGGTCCCAGACGCTTTCGCCGGCGACGGAGTAGTGGCCGTAACGCTCGGTCTCGGCGCGGAACGGGCGGATCATCTGCGAGTGGCAGCCTACGCAACCTTCGCGGATGTAGACGTCCCGACCTTCCAGTTGCAGCGCGGTGTAGGGCTTCATGCCTTCGACCGGGGTGTTGGTGACGTCCTGGAAGAACAGCGGAACGATCTGGGTCAGGCCGCCGATGCTGACGGCGACGGCCATGCACAGGGCCAGCAGGCCGACGTTTTTCTCGAGTACTTCGTGTTTCATGTCGGTCTCCTCAGGCCATCTGCGCCGCGGCTTGCATTTCAGCCGGCTTGGCCGCAGCGACGGTGCGCCAGACGTTGTAGGCCATGACCAGCATGCCCAGCAGGAAGATGGCACCACCGATCATCCGCACGATGAAGCCGGGGTGGCCAGCGGCCAGGGCTTCGACGAAGGAGTAGGTGAGGGTGCCGTCGGAGTTCACTGCGCGCCACATCAGGCCCTGGGTGATGCCGTTGACCCACATGGAGGCGATGTACAGCACGGTGCCGATGGTGGCCAGCCAGAAGTGGGTGTTGATCAGGCCCACGCTGTGCATCTGCTCGCGGCCGAAGACCTTCGGGATCATGTGGTACAGGGAGCCGATGGAAACCATGGCAACCCAGCCCAGGGCGCCAGCGTGTACGTGGCCAATGGTCCAGTCGGTGTAGTGGGAGAGGGCGTTGACGGTCTTGATGGCCATCATCGG
>NZ_AMZB01000031.1 GCF_000313755.1 Pseudomonas nitroreducens TX1
CTTCTCGTCCGGGCGCAGGGTGAAGGCGACGATCTCTTTCACCACTTCCGGGAAGACGGTGACCAGGTCGAGGTCGCAGAAGGTGAAGACGGTGTCCAGGTGCATCGCGGCGCGGGACTTGGGCAGGCCGGCAACGATGACTTTCTCGGCAGCGCCCTTGGCGAACAGCGCCTGGGCGACCTGGCCGATGGCCTGGCGGGAGGAGCGTTCGCCCATGCCGATCAGGACGACGCCATTGCCGATGGGCATGACGTCACCACCCTCGAGGGTGGACATGCCATGGTCCTTGTCCGGATCGCCGTACCAG
>NZ_AMZB01000032.1 GCF_000313755.1 Pseudomonas nitroreducens TX1
TTCGGCGGCATCAAGCTGATTGTCTGCATCACCGAAGGCATCCCGACCATCGACATGCTGGAAGCCAAGGTCAAGTGCGACGAGCTGGGCGTACGCCTGATCGGCCCGAACTGCCCGGGCGTGATCACTCCCGGCGAGTGCAAGATCGGCATCATGCCGGGTCACATCCACCTGCCGGGCAAGGTAGGCATCGTGTCGCGTTCCGGCACCCTGACCTATGAAGCCGTGAAGCAGACCACCGACGCCGGCTTCGGCCAGTCCACCTGCGTGGGCATCGGTGGCGACCCGATCCCGGGCTCCAACTTCATCGACATCCTGAAGCTGTTCCAGGAAGACCCGAAAACCGAAGCCATCGTCATGATCGGCGAGATCGGTGGTTCGGCTGAAGAAGAAGCTGCTGCCTACATCAAGGCCAACGTGACCAAGCCGGTGGTGTCCTACATCGCTGGTGTAACCGCACCGCCCGGCAAGCGCATGGGCCACGCGGGCGCCATCATCTCCGGCGGCAAGGGCACTGCGGACGAGAAGTTCGCCGCCCTGCAGGACGCTGGCGTGAAAACCGTGCGTTCCCTGGCTGACATCGGCAAGGCCCTGGCCGAGCTGACCGGCTGGCCGGTCAAGTAAGCGCCTCGCTTACTTAACCGCCTGTCAACAGAGGCCACCTTCGGGTGGCCTCTGTCATTTCGCCAGGCTCCGGCGAAGTGTCGAGCAGGCGACACTCCCGTTCATTCCGCGGACGATCTGACGTACGTCAGTGCAGTTCCTCGGAATAGATCGTTAGGCTAGCAACTATATGAAGCGTCGCGTTCCCCACAAGGGAAGGCTCGCTCACCGTCAATTCCTACCCGGAGGCGACGGCGATTCCTGACCGTCAAGGATGGCGGGATAACCAGAATGCAGGAGCAACCGGGCCACGAGCCCATGGAAAACCTCTGCTATCGGACTTCCAAGAACAAATCACCGTACCGATGACAGCAGCATCACAGGATGCCCAGGCTCACCCCGCGTGAGTTGGCCAGTCCCGGTCCGATGCGGCTTTGTCACGTCCGTACGGCGTGCGTGCCTTGGGAGACCACGAAACCGTTTCAGCACTGTGGTATTTCCCTTCATGAAAGTCTTGAAAGGCCAGGACATCCTGGCACTTGGTTTTATGACCTTCGCGCTGTTCGTCGGCGCGGGCAACATCATCTTCCCGCCGATCGTGGGCCTGCAGTCCGGGCCGCACGTGTGGATGGCCGCGCTGGGCTTTTTGATCACCGCGGTCGGTCTGCCGGTGATCACCGTCGTCGCGCTGGCCAAGGTCGGTGGTGCGATGGATACCCTCAGCCATCCCATCGGCAAGTTCGCCGGCGGGTTGCTGGCGGCTGTCTGCTACCTGTCGGTCGGGCCGCTGTTCGCCACCCCGCGTACCGCCACCGTCTCCTTCGAAGTCGGCCTGGCGCCGCTGACCGGGGAGGGCGCGTTGCCGCTGTTCCTCTACAGCCTGGTGTACTTCCTGATCGTCCTGGTGATCTCGCTGTA
>NZ_AMZB01000033.1 GCF_000313755.1 Pseudomonas nitroreducens TX1
GGTTTCAGGTTCTATTTCACTCCCCTCTCCGGGGTTCTTTTCGCCTTTCCCTCACGGTACTGGTTCACTATCGGTCAGTCAGTAGTATTTAGCCTTGGAGGATGGTCCCCCCATGTTCAGACAAAGTTTCTCGTGCTCCGTCCTACTCGATTTCACTTCAAAGAACCTTTCACATACGGGGCTATCACCCACTATGGCCGCACTTTCCAGAGCGTTCTGTTAGATTCAAAGAAGCTTAAGGGCTAGTCCCCGTTCGCTCGCCACTACTAAGGGAATCTCGGTTGATTTCTTTTCCTCAGGGTACTTAGATGTTTCAGTTCCCCTGGTTCGCCTCTTACACCTATGTATTCAGTGCAAGATACCCAGGTTATCCCGGGTGGGTTTCCCCATTCAGAGATCTCCGGATCAAAGTCTGTTTGCCGACTCCCCGAAGCTTATCGCAGGCTACCACGTCTTTCATCGCCTCTGACTGCCAAGGCATCCACCGTATGCGCTTCTTCACTTGACCATATAACCCCAAGCAATCTGGTTACTGTCTCGAACGTGAAGACGACATTCGCCGAAAATTCGCGCTTGAACTCGCAAATTTTACCTTGACTTGAATAATCACCAGTGAAAGAGATTATTCAGTCTACTTCTATCACATACCCAAATTTTTAAAGAACAGTTCTGGCACAAAGACCAGACATCAATGTTCGTTCAACCTGAACATTCATGTCTGAGCTTTCGACGATT
>NZ_AMZB01000034.1 GCF_000313755.1 Pseudomonas nitroreducens TX1
CTTCGGCTGGGTGGTGGAGATCGACCCCTTCGACCCGACCTCCACGCCGAAGAAACGCACCGCCGTCGGCCGCTTCTGCCGCGAGTGCTCGACCCTGTCGCTGGGCGCCGACAACCGCATGGCGTTCTATTACGGCGATGACACCAAGGGCGAGTACATCTACAAGTTCGTCCCCGCAGGCACGTACCAACCGGACAACCGCGCGGCAAACGCCGATCTGCTGGACGAAGGCACCCTCTACGTTGCGCGCTTCAACGCCGACGGCAGTGGCCAGTGGCTGCCCCTGGTGCACGGACAGAACGGCCTGACGGCGGAGAACGGTTTCCCCAGCCAGGCCGAGGTGCTGGTCAACGCCCGCGCCGCTGCCGACAAGCTGGGCGCCACGCCCATGGACCGCCCCGAGTGGGTGGCCGTGCAGCAGACCACCCGCGAGGTGTACGTCAGCCTCACCAACAACGATGCCCGCGGCAAGAAGCAGCCGGTGGACGCCGCCAACCCACGCAAAGAAAACCTCCACGGGCAGATCCTGCGCTGGAACGAGGCCGGCGGCGACCCGACCGCCACCAGCTTCCAGTGGGACATCTTCCTGCTGGCCGGCGAGCACAAAGGCTCCGGCGCGCCTCAGAACCTGATCGGCACCATCAACGGCGACATCTTCTCCTCGCCGGACGGGCTCTACTTCGACACCGCCGGGCGCCTGTGGATCGAGACCGACTACGACGACGATGTCCCGGCGATGCAGGCCATGGGCTGCAACCAGCTGCTCTGCGCCGACCCGCACAGCCGCGAGGTGCGGCGCTTCCTGGTCGGCCCGCGCGGCTGCGAGCTGACCGGCATTACCCAGACGCCGGATGGCAAGACGCTGTGGGTGAATATCCAGCACCCGGGTATCAGCTTCCCAGCCAGCGACGGCAAGAGCATCCCGCGTTCGACGACGCTGGTGATCACCAAAGATGATGGGGACGTGATTGGTACCTAACCGGTATCAAGACGACTTATGTATCGGACGCGCGGCGGCTTCCGAAAAGGAAGCCTGCGGCAGGCCAGCAACGCAGATGGGGGAAACATGCAGCCAGCTTCAATCAAAGTGTCTTTAAATGCTGTCACACGCTCTGGATGGCCCAGCGCAGCCTTCGAGAATCTAGATGTAGATGATGGATTCAGCTTTGAGAGGTTATCCCCTTGAACTGACGGCTACTACAACATCAGCTAACACGTTTCTGGCCGCTGGGGCGGCTCCTCGGTCTCCTTCGGTCGCCGGTACACATGTGGCGGCAGGAAGTGCTCCACTCCAATTAATTAAAGTTGACCTGCTGCCAGCATCGGCCAGGCGGCAGCGCATAAGCACTCTCGCCCAGCCGGCCTGCGGTTATCCCAACGCTAGCCGACACATTGCTGTCAGCCTCCAAGAGAAGGAGGAAAAGTAAGGACAGTTACTATGGTCCAATCCAATTCGGTAAGCGCACCACCGGAGAGGATTTGTCTGAGAACTGCAAAGCGCTGTAGGTCTGAATTGCAGCGTTCCGCGCGGCCTCAGCCCTTTTAAATAGATCTTCCCCCGCATCAAGCGCCCTCAGGTATCGAGTTACCTCCCAGTGAGACGAGGGCAATCGAAGACTCCCCACTTCTACCATAGAGACCAATCGCTCAGAGGCATCTGCTAGTGACCAATTTGGATCATCCGAGCTGATTGCTTTAGCCGTGCTCTCTGTATCTCCAATCAAAAAGTCGAAAGGGAATGCGCCCCGAAGAGCGTCATGAACATCCGATCTATGCGACCATTCTTCAGCGTCCTCGACGCGCTCCAAAATTTGGTCAGCCTTCGCGACCATACGACCAATCATCTCGCCACGGACATCGTCATTGGCCGCTAGCTCCAGCAGCAGGTCAAACTCTAGCTGGTGCCATTCTCCGGTCACTCCCGTCTGCCAGTCCAAGAGAAGGCCAAACAAACGGTCACGACTGGATGCATCAAGCGCACGGATAACTTCGCTTAGCGCTTGGGTGCCGAAGTGATGCTCAGAGCCAATGAGTTCAAGGAGACACTCTTCAAAAAGTGGGTGCTCTGGCATGCATGCGATTTGTCGAATCACCCTTGGCCAAATTGGTGATCCCCCATGATGCGCCCCCAAATACCACAAGGGCTGCGGGCTCCCCTTGTGTAAACGTACGCAAGCAGCGAGCAGTTCTGGCGGCAACTGCTCAATCAGTTGAGCAGCCGGCACACCCAGTTTGCCCAGCCCTAGGAGCAGCTCTTCAATCTCTGACGGAACGCTTTTTCGTGTGAGAGCTGCAGCCTTCACCCAAACATCGTCCTCTCGAACGCTCAGAAGGCGTGCTCTGACGAGCAAGCGCTCTTCGTCACTCAATGCATACCAGTTCGCAACAAGATCAGCCACGAAAACCAACACTGCACCCGTGCTAGGTGTTGCAAGCAATCGCTCGATGCATGCTCGTCTAGCCTCAGAAGAAAACGCCTGGGCATGCAGCAGGGACGTCACCGCCCCGAGCATATAGTCATCCGGGAGCTGTCCGCCGGCGACACGAATCTGTAGCCAATCGATCCAAGCATCCATCACCGCTGCAGAAGGCGAAGCGGAGAGATATTTAAGGGCGGTGTCGAAGACTTCGTAGAGACGATGGGGTTCTACCCCGTTAGCACGGACACT
>NZ_AMZB01000035.1 GCF_000313755.1 Pseudomonas nitroreducens TX1
GGCGCCTTCGGGCGCCTTTTTTGTTCGCGAGCCATTCACCAGCAGACACTGCTTGCACAGAGGTAAGCCACCACCTGTATCACCGCTGAACCACCCGCCGCAGAGCCCCCCCTACCGTTCGTCCGACTCATTCAAGCTTCCCTCGGGCACGCCGAAATCAAGGGTGAAGGCCTTTGATACCAACCAACAAACCGGGCCTGTCGTCACCGCCGGCACAAGGGAGTTCCGGCCACGCCCGCACGGTTATCCGCCGCGCCGGCGCCGTCCGTTTCACACCACGGGAACGGACGTTCTGCGGCGACACCGGATCTGTCGCCCGGACCAACGCCATTCAGGCATCCCCCTACTTCCGGATTCGACGCAGCATGATCAAGAGCCTGAAATTCAGCCATAAGATTCTCCTGGCCGCATCGCTTGTGGTTTTCTCGGCATTCGCCCTCTTCACCCTCTACAACGACTACCTGCAGCGCAACGCGATCCGCGAGGACCTCGAGGATTACCTGCGGGAAATGGGTGACGTGACCGCCAGCAACATCCAGAACTGGCTGAGCGGCAGGCTGCTGCTGATCGAAAGCACCGCCCAGACCCTCGCTCGCGACAGCACTCCCGAGCACCTGACGGGCCTGCTGGAGCAGGACACCCTGCGCAAGACCTTCAACTTCACCTACCTGGGCCAGGAAGACGGCACCTTCACCATGCGCCCCAACAGCGCCATGCCTGACGGTTACGACCCGCGCACCCGCCCCTGGTACAAGGATGCCGTCGCGGCCGGCGGCACCACTTTGACCGAGCCCTACATCGACGCCGCCACCCAGCAGCTGATCATGACCGTGGCCACGCCGGCGCGCGCCGGCGGCAAGACCCTGGGCGTTGTCGGCGGCGACCTCGGCCTGCAGACTCTGGTGCAGATCATCAACTCGCTGGACTTCAGCGGCATGGGCTACGCCTTCCTGGTCAGCGGCGACGGCAAGATCCTCGTCCACCCGGACAAGAGCCTGATCATGAAGACGCTGGCGGACGTTTACCCGCAGAACACGCCGACGATCGGCGGCGGCTTCAGCGAAGCCGAGCTCAACGGCCAGACGCGCATCCTCAGTTTCACCCAGGTGAAGGGCCTGCCTTCGGTGAACTGGTACATCGGCCTCTCCATCGACAAGGCCGCGGCCTATTCGATGCTGAGCAAGTTTCGCGCTTCCGCGATAGTTGCCGCCGCGATTGCCATCGTCGCCATCCTGCTCCTGCTGGGCATGCTGATCCGCGTGCTGATGCAGCCGCTGACCACCATGGGCCGCGCCATGGAAGATATCGCCCAGGGCGAGGGCGATCTGACCAAGCGCCTGAAGGTCGCCAGTAACGACGAGTTCGGCGTACTG
>NZ_AMZB01000036.1 GCF_000313755.1 Pseudomonas nitroreducens TX1
GAAGCTGGTCCAGGGCATCTCCAGGCTTAGCTGCGGCCACACCAGCTGGGCGGCGATGAACACGCCCATGAACATCCCGAGGATGCCCCAGCCCAGGGTGGTGAGGGTGAAGCGGCGAACGATGTCGTAGTTGTATTCGGCGTCGCGGGGGGTGTGCTGATCGAGGGGTATCGCGCTTTCCATCTTGATTCCGTCGTACTCCGGTTGACTGACGGCTCCCTGCCCGTACGAATACGGCAAGACGAATTAGGCATTTAGGAGGCAATTCGCCGCAGGGAGCCCAAACAGTCTGAACAGACGCGATGGATGCAACAAACGAATAATAATGCTGCATAAGTGCATTTATTTTGATTTAAGGCCGAGCCGCTGCCATGTGGCCCTCTACCATGCCTTGTCCAGGATCAAGGCCGACGAGCGGCGCAGCGGAAATGAGGAGGTACGGCGCAATCTGGATGCATTCGGGAAATTGCAGCATCAGTGCAATTCAATTCATTTCAATCGACTGCGCACGACGGTCTAGGATGGGCCTTCGCCATTACCGGGGGGACTTTCATGTCCGACGACCTTATTCCCTGGCTGCAGACCCTGATGCGCGCCGAGCGCGCTGGCGCGCGGGTCATGCTCGACAGCCTGCGGCAGACCGACGAACCCGTAGTGCGCCAGCGCCTGGAGCGTCTGCACGAAGGCGAGGCAGAGAGCTGCCGTCGCCTGCGCCGCTGCCTGGAGTGCCTGGGTGCGACGCCCGACAACGGCGTTGGCGATTTCCACGCCAGCGCCATGGCCATCGAGGACCTAGAGCTGCGCTTCGACTTCATTGGCCGCGGCCAGCACTGGATCGCCCGGCAGATAATCCTACGCCTACCGGAGATCAAAGAGTCCTGGCTGCGCGAGGAGCTGGAGGCGGTGCTGCAGCTACATCGGTGAATTTAGCGCTGAGGTTATCCCCGATATCTTTTTCGTCGGCACGCAACGACCCCCCCGATGCTGCGCCTGATGTACGTTAAACGCTGTGTGCATTTCGAGCTACAGCCCCGTCTAATTCAAGCCATAGCCAATTGCTGCCAGCGTGAGTATGAAGGGCACCGCGTGGCGAGACAGCTTCACACTTTTCCAAGGCCACTTCACACAGTGGCTTGGCAGTGATGCATCATCTGCCAGGCTGACTTATTGGTGATATTGGCGGCAGGCTGCTTGCGGAACTGCCGGGATGGCGGGGCTTGCTGGCCCCTGAACGCATCACCCCTCTTGCGCAGAGAACGACAAGGACATGGACAGCTTTATTGAAATTGGCGGCCAGCGCATTGCGGCTGTGGAATCGCACGAAGGCATCACCCTCACTGCCGGCTCGTACTGCTCATTGAGCGACATCAGCGAGTTTCCGCAGAGCGTACGGGTAATCGATGGTTCTCTTAGCCTGAGCAACAGCAGCCTTCGCAGCTTGCCTTCTCCGCTCACCGTTCGTGGTGACCTGCGGATCTACGCATGCCCGAACCTTGTGCTTCCTGACAACCTTGAGGTAACCGAAGATTTGGTACTGGAGGGAAGCGAAATGCTGAGCGAGTCGTTGCCGGCCGGTTTGGTGGTCGGCGGCGCGTTGCGCATCACCGGGTGCAAGTTCCGTCAGTTGCCCGCCGATGTACGGGTAGACCGCAGCATTGTTGCCAGCAACAGCGCGCTCGAGGTGCTGCCCGAGGCGCTGGTATTGTCCGGCTCGCTGAATATCAGTGACACGACCATCTCCAAGCTCCCCGAGCGTCTGCACATCGGCAGCGCCCTGATAATCACGAACTGCCCGATCACCGAATTGCCTTTCCAGCTCAGCGTGGGAGACAGCCTGGACATCCGCGGCACGGGAATCACCAGCCTGCCTAGCGACCTGACACTCAATCTGGACCTGTTTGTCGCCAACACTCAGGTGGCCAAACTGCCGGAGAACCTGAAGCTGTGCTCTCTGGATATCAGCTACTCGCCGGTCCCCGAAGTACCGGAGTCGACGAGCGTGCACGTTGGCTTCTTTGCCGAATACTCAAAGATTCGCAAGTTGCCCAAAACCTTTCTGGATCTGGACGAACTCGACTTGACGGGCAGCGCCATCGAAGAACTGCCGGAAAATCTGTCCGTTACCTTTAACCTCTTCCTGGCCGACAGCGCCATCCGCGCGCTGCCCGAAAGGTTCCATGTCGGCGAGACAGCCTACCTGGGCGGCACCACGCTCCCACGTACGCCCTTGCCCACGAGCTACAAGACCGGAAAAGAGCTGGACGTTGATTGGGACTGGAGGCCTTAGTCGCGCTGGATCGGTGTTCGGGGGCGTCCGCTTCTGGCCGGTGTCTGCCCTCTGGCGAGAGGCAGCTACCGACCCTTTGCGGCCCGTCACTGAGAGCCGCAAGCTAACCGAATTGGCCACATTGGGGCAGTTCGCAGATGACCTAAGCCAGTCGTAGGCGGCTCGAGTGTCGGGGTAACCTGGGGCTATTGAAGCACCGATGAGACCAACGCTGAAAGCCACCATCCAGGCTAGGTCCTTCGGCGACGAGTCTGCGTCCGTGCATTGACTACGTAGCGTGAAATGGCTATTGGCCATTCACAACATGGCGTAGGTAGAATGTGTTCTATGGAGCCTGGTTTCCAGGTGTGCGCCGCTTTTTCGGTGGGAGCGGTGCCGGAAAGTTAGCGCTGAATATGGCGCGCTCATTACAGTTCCTGCTTGGTTCTTATTCATGCCGTCCGGACCTGCTCCCAGAGTCAACCTGCATACGCTGATATTGCTCTTCGCTCTATTGGCGATCCTTGCGACGTTGCTCAATGACCTCTATGCAACCTACCGGATCCAGCGTGAAACACTGGTCCACAATTCTCTGGAGGCAAACCGCGCTTACGCCGCCAAGGTTGCGTTGACCATTGGCCAGAGCCTGGGCGATGACCTTGATCGTCTGGCCTACAGTTCCCGTGTCATCGGTCAGGACTTCCGTCTCGAAACCCTGCGCGACGCTGAAGCTTCCCGCCTAGCTGAGCAGGATCACAGCTTCAATACTGTGGTCGTAGCCGATGCCGAGGGGCGGATCGTCTCTTCCTATCCTGTATCGCTCAGCGTCAATGGTCAGAAGCTTCGCTCCAGGAGGCCGCTGGATGAGCGGAAGGCTATGATCAGCCCCGCGTTCAACTCGCTGGCGGGAAATTTGATCGTGTTTGTATCGCAGCCAATCTGGAGTCCTGAGGGCGAGTATCTCGGGCTGGTGGGCGGCACTATATATCTGCAAAAGGACAATTCCCTTAACGAGGTCATCAGCAAGCACTTCCAACAGGACTCTTCTTATGTGTACCTGGTGGATGAAACTCACCATCTGTTGTTTCATCCGGACCCGGAGCGCATCGGAGAGACAATCGGCAGCAACCCTGTAGTCGATGCGGTGCTGCGCGGCGAAAACGGAGCTTCCCCTGTCCGCAACACCGCAGGCATGGAAATGCTCGCCGGCTATGCGGCGGTTCCCCACAGCGGCTGGGGCGTCGTTTCCCAGCAACCGTTGAGCGTTCCGCTCGGGATGGTTCGTAATCTGCTGTTGCAGGTCGTATTTGCCATTGTCCCGATGAGCCTGTTAGGGCTGTTGATGCTTTGGTGGGCGGCATCGCGCATAAGCCGGCCTCTTAGTCAGCTGGCCGAGTTTGCCGGCCAGCGCGCCAGCGAAGAGGGCATTCGCAAAGTCCATGCCTGGTATGTCGAAGCCTGGCGTATTCGCCGTGCGATGATCATGGGTGCTCTGCTAACGAAGGAGCGCATAGGCAAGCTCAACCAACAAGCTCTGAGCGACCCGCTTACAGGTCTCGGAAATCGTCGGGTATTGGAAACTGCTCTGAGCGACTGGCACTCAATTGGCAAGCGCTATGCCGTGATAAGCATGGATATCGACCACTTCAAGTGTGTCAACGACAAACACGGCCACGCGGTTGGCGACAAAGTGTTGCAGGTATTCTCGGAGTTGCTTGGTAGAAATTGCCGAGATGAAGATCTGGCCTGCAGGGTTGGCGGTGAAGAATTCATCTTGTTGTTGCCGCAAACGAGTTTGGCCGCAGCGACAGAAGTAGCCGAACGTATTCGCCGATCGCTGGAGATAACCTCTATTCCCCCGGCAGGGCAGGTCACCCTTTCCCTTGGTGTTTCTTGCTGTGAGGATGGACAGGCGGATCCGGCCAGGGTGTTGGAGCAAGCCGACGCGTTGCTTTACCAAGCGAAGCAGACTGGCCGTAACCGTGTTGTGGCAGAAAGCGGATGCGCCTTCGAGGCGACGACGTGACCTCGGGGTGGCGCGGTCTACCTCGCCACCAGTAGCGCGACGCTCAATCGTTGGTTTCTACATCGCTGGGTGGCTGTGCAAATGCCCAGGTGTTTGATCCATGGGGGCGTCGTGTTCAGCAATGATGAGAGCATGCTCAAGGCTGCCGTTCAGGGGGCTGGTCAGGTACCTGGACTTCTGCATCCGACCCGTTGTGGCCGTTCGTGAGGAGCAGAACTCGGTCATAGCTACCCTCAGCTAGCCGAATGGCCGCGTCGACAGGGCAATATCGACCTGAGCGCAAATCGAGCAACGCGGCAGAGGCAGGCTGGGTTCTTGCCTCCCAAGCCCAGTGCCAGGGGCGCCTGGCAGCGACACAAGTAACCGGGATGTGGGCGGTTGTCGTGGCTTCGGTCGGCTTAAGATTCCGATTTCCAGATTGAATCACTCCGAGCCCGGAGACGCTTCGCAGGATTCCTCTTCGCTCGCCCTGCTACCTTCCGGCAGGGATGGATTGCAGAAAAGCACAGCTGGAACTTGTTCAGAATTAGCTGCCGCTCGTCGATAAAAAACTAGCTGAAACCTTTCAGCAGGCGCTTTGTGTTAGTTTTTCCGGCCCTTGGAAAGGTGCCACGCTTTGAACGGTAATACCCGCAAGACCATTGATAGCATCGCCGGCCGGAATGAAGATGCTGCTGCTGAGCTGATGCGCGCCGCAGAGCGGATTGGCGATGCAGTGTTGAAGCAGCAGCTCCTCAACGTGATCCGCAACCTGACCCAGGATGCGGCAGACCTTCGCCGTCTGCGCCATTGAATGCCGTGAGTCGCCCTCTGTTTTTGTGAATACTCGTTGACCGCTATTGGCCGCTAGCTGCCTTGGGGGCCAGGAACGGCTGACTGCGTATCTGGCCTGCACTCCAATCGCCGATCGCGCGGTTTCAGTCGGCTGCAGGGCAAAGGCCTTACCGATTCCATAGCTAAATACGACAGCCGTTTGGGAGTAGCCGGGCCCGGCGGAGTGTCTTGCGGTCGCTTATCCGGCTCTTCTCTCGCCGTTGGCTCTTGTCTAGTACCTTCAACAGTGTGTTGGGGTTGCGGGGGCACACATTGATGAGATTTCTCTTCATACGCAGCCCGCTGTGCCCGCAGATGCTGAGTAGCTGAATTTCCGAGCCACTCGCTCAGAGATAATGGCAAAACAGCATTAACTCAGGCTACGATGGCGCCGACACTCTGAACGGTCGTGCCAATTCTGCGACTCTCGCGATGCCCCAGGGCCGAGGACGAAAGAGTGTCCGCGGCAACTCAGAGGGATGTTGTGAACCGTTGACCGCTTGAACTTCGATTCGCGCAAAAGGAGTTGATACCGCGGCTAGGCAATCACTTCGGCAATGCACTCCATAAAAACAAGGATGAGTTCGTGGGAGAGATTCGTCTGCCTTCGACTGGTGTAGCTTCGAAAGCTTTGTCCCCCCAGTGTTCGGAGGGTTATCGATTCAGCCAGCCCTGGCGAAAGACGCCCAGGCGACCTCCGCCTTCAGCGCAAGCACTGTCTTGCACGAGAGCTCACTGCTTCCCGTCATGCGAAAAGGAATGACCATGCATAGCAGCAAACGTAGCAAAGCCTTTACCGCCCATTTCGCTCCGTTGCCGCTGGCCGTCAGCATGGCGGCAGCCGGGATGGTTTCCGGATTCTTCAGTCCACAGGCACAGGCCCTGTGTACGACAGTCGGCTCCACTATTTCCTGTACTGGCATCACCGTGGGCCTGGTCACCTCGACCAGCGGCCTGACGGTCAATGTTCAGAACGGTGCGCAGATCTATCCCGGCGTTGTCGATTTGGTCAACGCCGTATCCCTCACAGGTACTGGTGTCACCGTCAACAACGCAGGACGTCTCGATCCGGCGTTATTACCGGGCCTGGTTTCGCTGGCTACCGGTCTCAATATCTCTAACGCCGCCGGAAGTACGGTGATGGTCAACAACCTTTCCACCGGCCAGGTCATGGGCACTTCCAGCCTGCTCTCGGCGAACCTGCTGGGGCTCGCCGGGATCGGCCTGGTGGTGCAGAACGGCGCAGGTGGCACCACTACCGTTAATAACTCCGGCCTGATCAGCGGCACTGCGCTGCTTGGCGCCGCTGTACTGCCGGAAGACATGCCGGTGATCGCACTGCGTGGCGGTGCCAGAAACGTGCTGACCAACAATGCGTCAGGCCTCATCACCGGCCGCGTGGCGATGCAAGCCTCGGCCGCAGGCAACACCTTTACCAACGCCGGTACGGTCACTGGCAGTATCAACCTGGGCGCCGGCGCCGGCGCTAACACCTACAACGCCATCACCGGCTCCGTGATGAGCGGCGGGGCGGGGGTGGGTGTCGATCTGGGTGTGCTCGGCGGCCTTGGCCTCGCCTACGTGCCGGCGGGTATCGTAAACGGCGGTACCGCCAACAACGGCAACACGCTCAATCTGCATAACGCCATCGGTGGCGGCGTCGGGCTGACGGGCTCTGGCACCATCGACGGCAGCAAGTACGTCAATTTCAGCAACCTGAATATCACCAGCGGCACCTGGTCCCTGACCAATCAGCTGTTTGCGGGCGGTACTGTCAACCCGGCGGTCAAGCTCAACGGCGGCCTGCTCAATGTGGACAGCGCGGCCCTCACCGGCGCAACCATTACCGCCAACGGCGGCGGCCTCGGTGCTGCAGTAGCAGGTGCAACGGTGAGCAACGGCATCACCCTCGATACCAATGGCCTGCTGGTCAGCAACAGCGCCAATGGCCTGACCCTGTCCGGCGTGCTCACCGGTGCCGGCGCCCTAACCAAGACCGGCACCGGCAACCTGACCCTCAGCGGCGCCAATGACTTCAGCGGTGGCACCACCCTGGCCGCCGGCACGCTGACCCTCGGCAATGCCGCGGCGCTTGGAACCCAAGGCCTGAACGTGACCGGCGCCAGCACCCTGGCGAACTCGAGCGCGTTGTCCGTGAACAATGCCATCTTGCTCAACGGCGCTAACCTGACGGTGAACAGCGGCGCTGCCCTGACCTTGGGCGGGGCGATCAACGGCACCGGCTCGCTGACCAAGACCGGCACCGCCGACCTGACCCTGAGCGGCGCCAACAACTTCGGTGGCGGCCTCAACATCAACGCCGGCAAGCTGATCCTTGCCCATGCCGGGGCCACTGGCGGCGGTACCATCACTGCCGGCGTCGGCGGCACGGCGGCGCTGGACACCAGCACCGGCCAGACCCTGACCAACCTGATCCAGCTCAACGGCAACCTGACCCTGACCGGCAGCAACGACCTGACCCTGGTGGGCAAGATTTCCGGAACGGGCGGGCTGAGCAAGGCCGGGACCAATACCCTGACCCTGAGCGGTGCCAACGATTTCACCGGCAACTCGACGCTGGGTGGCGGCACCCTGATCCTGCAGAATAATACCGGCCTCGGTAGCAGCCAGCTGACGCTGAGCGCCAACTCCACTCTTGATGCAAGTGGACTTTCGCTAGGCAACAACATCAACTTCGGCACCCATAACCTGACCCTGGCCAACGGCACCGCCACCTCCCTCGGCGGCGCCCTCAGTGGCACGGGTTCGCTGATCAAGAGCGGTGCTGGCGACCTCACCCTGGCGGGTCCCAACGCCAGCTACAACGGCGATGTTCTACTGACCAATGGCACCCTGGTCATTGCCAACGATAGCGCCATCGGCAACGGCAGCCTGCGCACTTCGGCCAACACCTCACTGGACAGCGACGCCGCGCGCACCATTAGCAACGCCGTCAGCCTGCTCGGCAACCTGAACTTGGCTGGGAGCCACGACCTGGCTTTGAACGGCGACGTTTCCGGTATCAATGGCAGCCTGACCAAGAACGGCGCGGCCGACCTGGTTCTCAATGGCATTAACACCTACACCGGTGGCACCCAGGTGACGTCCGGCACCTTGCTGGTCGGGGATAGCAGCCATGCATCGGCCCGCGTCGCAGGTCCGGTTTCGGTTTCCAGCGGCGCTTCGCTGGGCGGCTTCGGCACCGTGGCTGGCAACGTCGATGTGGCCTCTGGCGGTCATCTCGCTTCGGGCGCTCCGGTCGGAGTGTTCACCATCGACGGTGACCTGACCCTGCGCCAGGGCAGCCAGGCCGACTTCAGCCTGGGCGCCTCGAGTGGATTCTCCACGCCGGGGGCCAGCCATGGCGTCTCGGTAACGGGAGACCTAAATCTGCAGGGCGCCCAGCTCAACCTGTTCGACGCGGGCGGCTACGGCCCAGGCCTTTATCGGCTGTTCGATTGGGGCGGTGCTCTGACCATGAGCAATGGAGGCCTGATCCCGCAGGCGGGGTCGTCCCTGCAGGTATTGACTGCCAACAAGCAGATCAACCTGATCAATGCGACCAACCAGCCCCTCAACTTCTGGAACGCCGACGGACTTGCGAGCGCCTCGCAGATGGGCGGCGGCTCAGGTGTCTGGTCGCAGGCCGGCGCGAACTGGACGGATGCTACAGGCAGCGTCACTGCGTGGCGCAACCCCAATGATGCATTTTCCATCTTTGGCGGCGCGGCCGGTACGGTGACCGTCGATAGCAGCGCTGGCGCCATCGAGGCTCAGGGCATCCAGTTCGCCAGCGACGGCTATCACCTGGTCGGCGACGACCTGGCGCTGACCAACACCGCGCCGAGTGCTCTGGGAGAAGTGCGGGTCGGCGACGGTAGCCAAGCGGCGAGCGCTTGGACAGCTTACGTCGACAACGCACTGACGGGTGCCGGTATCGACAAAACCGGCATGGGCACCCTGGTGCTCCGCGGCTCTAACACCTACACGCAGAGCACACGCCTGAGCCTGGGCACCCTGTCTGTTTCCAGCGACGCCAACCTCGGCGCGTCCTCCGCCAAACTTAACTTCGAGGGCGGTACCTTGCGCGTCACCGGTACCAGTTTCCAGAGCACAGCGCGCAGCGTGGTGTTCGGTTCTGCCGGTGGTGGCATCGATATCGCCGACCCCAGCAACGCCTTCACCCTCGGCCAGGCACTTTCCGGCAGCGGCGCGCTGACCAAGCTCGGTGACGGCACACTGGTATTGAGCGGCAACAACAGCTACAGCGGCGGCACGCTGATCAGCGCGGGCACGCTCACCGGCTCGGCCGGCAGCTTCGGCAGCGGCGCGATCGTCGACAATGCAGCGCTGGAGCTGCACCAAACCACTGATGCCACGCTGACCAATGCCATTTCCGGCAGCGGCTCGCTGACCAAGACCGGTGCCGGTAACCTAACCTTGGGCAGCAACAATTACAGCGGCGGCACACTTATCAGTGCGGGCACGCTTACCGGCAGCGCCGGCAGCTTCGGCAGCGGTGCGATCACCAACAACGCACGCCTGATTCTCGATCAAGACAGCACCGCCAGCTTCGCCAATGTCATGTCCGGCAGCGGCAGCCTGGTCAAGCGCGGGACTGGTGCCCTGGAACTGGAAAGCGACTCCAGCCTCAGCGGCGGTACCCGGGTGGAAGGTGGGCGACTGGTCGTTGGCGGCAGCGCGGGTTCGAGCGCGCGCTTGACCAGTAACGTCGACGTCGCCAGCGGCGCCACGCTCGGCGGCCACGGCGTCATCGACGGCAATGTCACCCTCGTCAGCGGGGCGAAACTGGCGCCGGGCAACTCCATCGGCACCCTCACCGTGGATGGCGACGTGACCCTGGGCGCCGGCTCGATCCTGGAAGTCGAAAGCGCGCCAGATGGCAGCTCGGACCGGTTCATCTCCACCGGCGTCGTCAATCTGAATGGCGCCAATCTCAACGTACTCGCCGGTACGGGGGATTGGGCGCCCGGCACCTCCTACGACATCATCCAGGCCGCCTCGCTCAGCGGCACCTTCACTGCAGTCAGCAGCAATCTGGCGTTCCTCACCCCGGAGCTGGCTTACAGCACCACCGGCGTAGAGCTGACCCTGGAGCGCAACGACGTCAGCTTCATCTCGGCGGGCCGTAGCTACAACCAGCGCTCAGCCGCCGCCGGCGTCGAATCGCTCGCAACGGGCACGCTGTACAACGCCCTCAGCCTGCTCACCGTCGAGCAGGCTCAAGCCGCCTATGACAGTCTCTCCGGCGAACTGCATGCCAGCACCCAAGGTGCGCTATTCGACGACAGCCGCTACGTGCGCGATGCCATCGCCCAACGCCTGCGTGCGGCTCAAGGGCAGGCCTCGACCGACGCTATCCTGCACACTGACGCCGACAATGGCATGACCTTCTGGCTGCAGGGCTACGGCGGCTGGGGCGACACCAGCGGCAACAGCAACACGGCGCGCCTGGATCACGACAGCCGCGGCACCCTGCTGGGCATCGACCTGCCGGTGGGCGACAACTGGCGCGTCGGCGTCGCGGCGGGCTATGGCACCAGCAAGCTCGACGTCGACGCTCGCAACTCCTCGGCCGAGATCGACAGCACCTCGCTGACCCTGTTCGCCTCCGGCCAGTGGGATGCCCTGAACCTGCGCCTCGGCGCCTCGCACGCCTGGAACGACGTCGACAGCAGCCGCCACGTGCAGGTCGGTAGCCTCGCCGAGCACGACAAGGCGAGTTACGACGCCAACACCACGCAAGTCTTCGGCGAACTGGGCTACGCCATCGCTGCCGGCGACTTCATTCTGGAACCCTTCGCCGGGCTGGCACACGTCAAGGTCGACAGCGACAGTTTCAAGGAGCACGGCGGCAGCACCGCGCTTCATGGCAACAGCGAGCAGGACGAGGTGACCTACGGCACCCTCGGCCTGCACGCCTCCACGGCGCTGACCACAGTGGGCTCGGTGCCGCTTGCGCTGCAGGGGACTCTAGGCTGGCAACATGCCTTCGACGAGCTCGATCCGAAGCGCCAGCTGTCGTTTGCCGGTGGCGATGCGTTCACTGTCAAGGGCCCGCCACTGGCACAGGACACCGCGCTGGCGCAGTTAGGCGTGACCGCGCAGGTTGCCACTAGCACCACGGTGGACCTGGGTTACGCCGGGCAGTTCGGCGATGGCTACAAGGACAACGGTATTCGCCTGGGGCTAAACGTGAGCTTCTGAACAGGGACGCGGAGTTGACGCTCAAGTACCGGGACCTGGGCTTGCTGGAGGCTCTCATTGTGAGATGAGAGCCTCTGCGCCCATTGGCCATCCAGCGCTGCAAGGTGCAGCCAACATTACTAAGAGCAACCTGCGCTTCGGGGCCGATGTCTGCTACCGACCCATAGCAGCCATGGCGTATGGCAGCTGTACTCGCGCCCGCTATAGCGGCACTTGATCCGCTGGTAGCCCAGCCATCTCTCTGAGCGTCTCCAACCCCGCCTTCAGGCCGCTGGTGTCGATACTCAGAGAAAGCTCCTTCTTGAGCTGTTCGATGCTGAAATAAGTGCTCTGGCGATGGCTCAGGGCATTCCTTGCTGCACTTATGAGGGCTTCAGGGTCCGAATCGAGCATGCTCAATTTGCACCGACTCACTGCAGATTGCACGCCGGCTTCGAGTGCAGCCAGAAGGCCCACGGCGAACTGGTGATACGGGCCTTCGAAGTCTGGCTCAATCACCGGCTCCTTGTAGTTGTTTTCGTCGCGGAACAGGTCCAGCACTTGCCTAAGTTTTGCTTCGATGTACTCGTCGTTCTGTTCGACCTCTTCGAAGCTCTTGATCTTGTAGGACTTGCTGTCCAGTTCGACTCTGTAAAGCGTGTCGCAGTCGTAACGGTTTATGTAGAAGTCTCTGCCATTCGCTGCCCAGAATGCTTTTCCCATCGGCACATCGATGAATGCGCCATCGTTGTTCACCCTGCGTGCCTTGCCGCTTCTGGCGCTGTAGACGAAGACCTCAGGGAAGTCGGGGTCTTCAAATATTCCCAGCAAAAGGGCCTTTTTCCCGTCGGCGGAGACGTCCATTGACTGAATGCCGAACTCGTAGTCCCTGCGATCCAGAGTCTTTCGAATTTCATCCGTTACTTGATTGGTCTTCAACATTGCCTGGCGCCGTCCTTGAGCGGGGATGAGAACACAGCTTTCCACTCTAACGAGAAAACTGTCCGCTGCCGAGACGCATCGCTCAAGGGCCCTGGCTCATACTGTTCCTGCGCCCGCCTCTGGCCGATTTCTGCCTGTGACGTGGGCCAGCTACCGACCCATAGCAGACGCTCGAGCGCCTGGGTGCCGAGCTCTGGGTAGTGCTGTTGAGGGCTAGCTCTAAGCCCCGATAAGC
>NZ_AMZB01000037.1 GCF_000313755.1 Pseudomonas nitroreducens TX1
AGGAGATAATCTGAAGAGTCCGACTGCATGGTCTCTTGAGGTTATCGATCTGGCCTCGCGACCAGATGACTCAATAATAATCATTATCATTTGAGAGTCAACCTCTTTTCTACGGTTTTTTCTCGCCTGCGAAATTCGCCCTGCGCAAACGAAAAAGCCCGGCGCTGGGCCGGGCCTTTCGCAAGGAAGCGGATCAGTCAGGCTGGCGTTGCAGCCGCAGCTGGGTGACTTCCTTGTTCAGCAGGTCGATGCGACGCGCCATGCCTTCGATGAGGCTGTGGGCAATGCGCGGGTTGCTCTGCATCAGGCTGAGGAACTGGTCCTTGGGAATCACCATCACGGTGCAAGGCTCGCTGGCGATCACCGAGGCGCTACGCTTCTCGCGGGTGAACACAGCCATGGCGCCGAAGATCTCGTCCTTCTGCACATCGCCAACCTTCTGCCCATCGACGAAGGCTTCGGCGTGGCCCTCGATGATGATGAACACATGCTCGGCATCGTCACCCTGTTGGATCAGCTGGGCGCCGGCGGCAAAGTGCTGGAATCCGGTGGCCGGGCGAATCTCCGGCTGCTTGAGATGCGCCAGGGCATCCGATAGCAGGGCGGTGTGGCCGATCAGGTAGTGCAGGAACTGCTCCTGACGCTGTTCGTGGTCGTGGATATGGCGAAACACTTCGCTGCGCGAATAGGGGATCAGGCACAGCGGCTCTTCGCTGACGTAGCGGCAGGGCGGCAGTTCGATACCCTGGCGCAAGCCGACCAGGTCGCCTTCCTGCAGATAGAACAGCGGGCGTTCATCCACCAGGGCATGGACCAGGCCGTTCTCGATGAGGAACAGGTGCTTGCCGGGCAGCTCGCCTTCCAGATCGTCGGAACGCTCCAGGCGGATGGCTTCGCCAGCGGGTTCCAGGCCGGCGAGCAATTGCGCCGGAATGCCCTGCAGGCGATTGATCAGGCGATCGGCGTAAGCAGGTTGTTCACCGAGTAGGTACATGGCCGTAATTCCTTGATATGGCGGCGATCGAGGGCGCACGAAGGGCCCTGAGACCATAAGCGGACAGGCACCTTGCGTAAACATTTTCCCACAGAGCTTGTGAGCTAGCTCTTGTTACGCGCGGGAAATGTCTCTAACTCGCCAAGAAGGGCGGCCTTGTGCGCGGCGGGCAGGTCGTTCCAGTGAACGTCCAGTAGCGCGCCTTCGATGGCATAGAGCAGCACCTTCGACGCGCGGAAGCCCCGTGCTCGCACGGCCCGGTACGCGCCGACCGCCCCCAGGCGACGCAGGTCGCTGGCGCTGTGGATGCCAACGGCGTGCAGCCATTGGGCGGAGGTCTTGCCTAGGTTCTTCAGGTGCAGCAGTTCGTCGTTCATCGTCTGTCCTTGCGATGGGCGCGATGGGTGCCTGGTCTTGAAGGGGCCGAGAACTGCTCGTAGCGGCCGGACACACAGGAAGTGTAGCGGTGGCTGGGAAAAACGTGGCTTTGTGATATCGCCGACAATGCGGGGCAGGGTAATGTCGTGGAAGTCGGCCGGTCGGTGTAGCCATTGGCCAGGCGTCGCGCAGGGCGATCCCGGCCAATAGGCGGTGGATCAGAGGCCGGGCAGGCGTTGGCGGATGCTGGCGACCAGGGCATCGAGGCTGGCAGCGTCGGGCGTGTCAACACGCTTGCTGTACTGCTGCTCCTCGGTACTGAGCTCGTCGCGACTGGCCAGTTGCGCCTGAATGACTTCCAGGGTCGCGTCGGACGGGTCGCTGCCTTCGCTCTGGCGCTGCGCCAGCCAGCCAGCGATCACCGCTTCAGGTGCCTGGCAGTCGAGGATGAGGAAGGGCACGCCGGTTTCCTCGGCGATTTCCCACGCGGCAGCGCGCTGCTCGCGCTTGAGGAAGGTCGCGTCCAGAACGACGGGGTAGCCGGCGCGCAGGATGTCCACCGCCAGCTCGTTCAGGCGCTGGTAGGTCGCGCGGGTGGCATCGAGGTCGTAGATGCCGCCCTTGAGCTGACCTTGCTGGTCGACTTTCTGCTCGCCGAACAGGCGCTTGCGCTCCACGTCCGAGCGCAGGCGAATGGCGCCCAGCGCTTCCACCAGGCGCAACGCGACCTGGCTCTTGCCGACCGCCGAAACGCCCAGGGTCACGGCCAGGAAGCGCGACGGGATGGCGCTGTAGCTTTCCGCGAGGTTGGCGTAATTGCGGTACTGGCGCAGGGTGGCGGCCTTCTGCACGGCGTCGGTCTGGTGCGCCAGGCTGAACAGCGCGATCTTGGCGCGGACCAGGGCGCGGTAGGCCTTGTAGAAGTTGAGCAGTGCCAGTGACTGGTAGTCGCCGGTGTATTCCAGGTACTGGCTGACGAAGCGTCGCGACAGGCACTTCAGGCCGCGGTCTTCCAGGTCCATGGCGAGGAAGGCGTAGTCGGCGGTGACGTCGGTGAAGCGGAACGGCTCGTTGAACTCGATGCAGTCGAACAGCACGACCTTGCCATCGATGATCGCGGCGTTACCCAGGTGGATGTCGCCGTGGCATTCGCGGATGAAGCCGTTCGCCTTGCGCTGCTCGAACACGCCATGCAGGCGCTCGAAGCTGGACTCGGCCCAGGCCTCCAGGGCGTCGAGTTGCAGCAGGTCGGCCTTGTCCGAAAGCATCGGGCGGATCTGTTCGAAGTTCTGCCGCACCGGCGCCATGCAGGCTTCGGGCGTACCCAGCGGGTGCGCGGTGGGGACTACCGGGGTGCGCAGGTGGAAGTCGGCGATCTGCCTGGCCAGGCCGTCGACATGTTCGGCGCCCAGTTCTCCGCGGGCTTGCACTTCGCTGAGCAGTTGGCTCTGCGGGAATTCGCGGCACTGGATCACGTACTCGATGGCCGGACCGTCACCGCCCAGTTGCGGAGCGGACTCGCTGCCGGTGATGGCGATCACGTCGAGGTACAGGCCATCGGTCAGGCGCTGGTTAAGGCGCAGTTCTTCCTCGCAGAAGTGCTTGCGTTGAGCGAGGTCGGTGAAGTCGAGGAAACCGAAATTCACCGGCTTCTTGATCTTGTAGACGTAGGCACCCGTGAGGAGCACCCAGGAAATGTGGGTTTCGATGACCCGGAAACCGTCGACCGGATGGGGGAAAAGGGCGGGGTTCTGCAGGGCTGCGAGTAAGGTCTGGCTCACGTGATGTCCTTTCCGGTCGATTTTTTGAGGTGGGCATTATGGCGGCTGGGTCGGCAGGTGCAAACTCTGCGGCCCCCCGGCAACCAAATGGCCATGTCGGGGTCATAGCTCGGCCACTGCCGTTTCCGTGAGATGCGCGGCAGTTCGCATCAAGCCCGGACGCCCGCTGGAGCGGCGTCTGTCCCCTGTGGATAAAGTACGTATAATGCGCCGCCATGACGCGTCCCCGATCTTCCAAATCCCGTAAGAAAAGCGGCAAATCGTCGCCTGCCATGCGCAAGTGGCTGGGCTGGGCACTCAAGCTCGGCCTGGTTGGCGTGGTGGTGCTGGCCGGTTTTGCCGTGTACCTCGATGCGGTTGTCCAGGAGAAATTCTCCGGCAAACGCTGGACCATTCCCGCCAAGGTGTACGCCCGCCCGCTGGAGCTGTTCGTCGGCCTGAAACTGGGCAAGGACGACTTCCTGCGTGAACTGGACGCCTTGGGCTATCGCCGCGAAGCCACCGTAGCCGGACCCGGCGCCGTATCGGTGGCCGGCAATGCGGTCGACCTCAACACCCGCGGCTTCCAGTTCTATGAAGGTGCCGAGCCCGCACAGCGCATTCGTGTGCGCTTCTCGGGCAATTACGTCGCCGGCCTGAGCCGCGCCAACGGCGGCGACCTGGCGGTTGCACGCATGGAGCCGCTGCTGATCGGCGGCCTGTACCCGGCGCACAATGAAGACCGCATCCTGATCAAGCTCGATCAGGTGCCGCCGTACCTGATCGATACCCTGGTTGCCGTGGAAGACCGCGACTTTTGGAGCCATCACGGGGTTTCGATCAAGTCCATTGCCCGTGCCGTGTGGGTCAACGCCAGCGCCGGGCAGTTGCGCCAGGGCGGCAGTACGCTGACCCAGCAGTTGGTGAAGAATTTCTTCCTGACCAACGAACGCAGCCTGTCGCGCAAACTCACCGAAGCCATGATGGCGGTGCTGCTGGAGCTGCATTACGACAAGCGCGAAATCCTCGAGGGTTACCTCAACGAGGTGTTCCTCGGCCAGGACGGCCAGCGTTCGGTGAACGGCTTCGGCCTCGCCAGCCAATACTTCTTCAGCCAGCCACTGTCGGAGCTGAAGCTGCCGCAGGTGGCCTTGCTGGTCGGCATGGTGAAGGGGCCTTCCTACTACAACCCGCGACGCAACCCGGAGCGCGCGCTGGAGCGCCGCAACGTGGTGCTCGACGTGCTCGCCGAGCAGGGCGTGATCACTGTCGACGAAGCCGCTGCCGCCAAGCAGGCGCCGCTGGGCGTGACCCGCCAGGGCAGCATGGCCAACAGCTCCTACCCGGCCTTCCTCGACCTGGTGAAGCGTCAGCTGCGCGAGGATTACCGCGACGAGGACCTGACAGAGGAAGGCCTGCGCATCTTTACCAGCTTCGATCCCATCCTGCAGATGAAGGCCGAATCCGCCGTCAGCGAAACCTTCAAGCGCCTGGAAGGGCGCAAGGGCGTCGCTGAAACCGAAACCGCGATGGTCGTGACCAATCCGGAAACCGGTGAGATTCAGGCATTGCTCGGCAGCCGCGACCCGCGCTTTGCAGGCTTCAACCGAGCCATCGACGCGGTGCGGCCGATCGGCTCGCTGGTCAAGCCGGCGGTCTACCTGACCGCTCTGGAGAGACCGAGCCAGTACACCCTGACCAGTTACATCCAGGACCAGCCGTTCCAGGTGAAGGGCAAGGATGGCCAGGTCTGGACGCCCAAGAACTACGAAGGTACCGCCAACGGCACCATCTTCCTCTACCAGGGGTTGGCCCGTTCGCTGAACCTGTCCACCGCCAGACTGGGTCTTGACCTGGGCGTGCCGAACGTCCTGAAGACGCTGGAGCGCCTGGGCGTGTCGCCGAACTGGCCGGCCTATCCGTCGATGCTGCTGGGTGCCGGGGCGCTGAGCCCGATGCAGGTGGCGACCATGTACCAGACCATCGCCAGCGGTGGTTTCAATACGCCGCTGCGCAGTATTCGCAGCGTGCTGGCGGCCGACGGGCAGCCGCTCAAGCGCTATCCGTTCCAGGTCCAGCAGCGCTTCGATCCGGGTGCCATCTACCTGCTGCAGAGCGCCATGCAGCGCGTGATGCGCGAAGGTACCGGTCGCTCGGTCTACAACCAGCTGCCGGCGTCCCTGACGCTGGCGGGCAAGACCGGTACCACCAACGATTCCCGCGACAGCTGGTTCTCCGGTTTCGGTCAGGACCTGCTGGCGGTGGTGTGGATCGGCCGCGACGACAACGGCAAGACGCCGCTGACCGGTGCCACCGGCGCGCTGCAGATCTGGACCAGTTTCATGCGCAAGGCCGACCCCGCGCCGCTGGACATGCCGATGCCGGAAAACGTCGTACAGGCCTGGGTTGATCCGCATACCGGCCAGGGCACTGATGCCAGCTGCCCAGGGGCCGTGCAGATGCCTTATATTCGTGGAAGCGAGCCTGCGCCTGGCGCAGGTTGCGGAAACCAGACGCCGGCCGGCGAAGTCATGGACTGGGTGCGCGGCTGGCTGAACTGATGCAAGAGGATTGGAAGTGAGAAAAGCTTGGTTTGCAGCGTCGGCGACTCTGGCGCTTCTGTCCGGTTGTGCGACTCCGCAGCACGGTGCGATTCCCGTGCAGGACTCCGGCACCTCCGTTTCCAACTCGGAACGTGTCGGCCGCAGCGGTGGCAACGCCCAGGCACCGGTGCGTGCCGGCGCAGGCCAGAGCATCCCCCAGGGTGACTCCGGCGTGACCGTGATGGTCCCGCAGGATGCCGGCATGGCGCCGATCCAGACCTTCCCGGCACAGACCGGCGCCGCGCCCATCAGCACCACGCCGATGACCACGGCGCCGGGCGGCACCGGCTCGCCTTATGCTTCGCAGCAGCCGATCTCTACCAGCGGCGGCATCACCTCCAGCGGTGGCTTCCAGTCGCAGACCTACCAGCAGCCGGTCTATCAGACGCAACAGACCGCCCCGGCGAAACAGGGCAGCAGCTACCAGGGGCCGTCAGGGATTCCGTCCAGCAATTCCGGCCTGGCGGCGGACGAGCAACTGGATGGTCCTGTGCTCGCGCTGCTGACCTCCGCCTCGCAGCAGCAGGGCGGCGGCGACCTGAACGGCGCGGCCGCCAGCCTGGAGCGTGCCCAGCGCATCGCTCCTCGGGAGCCGCAGGTGCTCTACAAGCTGGCCCAGGTTCGTCTGGCCCAGGGCGATGCCGCGCAAGCCGAACAGGTCGCGCTGCGTGGCTTGTCGCTGGCCAACGGTCGCCCGACCATGCAGGCCAGCCTGTGGGACCTGATCGCCAAGTGCCGTGAACAGCAGGGTAACGCCGCTGGTGCCGCCGAAGCGCGCCAGAAAGCCAAGGTGACCCTCTGATGGATGGGCGCGTGCTTGCCATTGCCGACCAGTTGCTGCTGATCGAGCGGGAGCTGCGTGCCATCGGGATGTGGGGAAGCGAAAGCCCGTCGACGGACAGGCTTTCCAGCGTCGAGCCCTTCTGCGTGGATACGCTGGCGCTGGAGGAATGGCTGCAGTGGATCTTCCTGCCGCGGATGAAGTTGATCATCGAGAGCGGCGCAGACCTGCCCAGTGCTTCGGGCATCCGCGCCATCGCGGAAATGGCGTATGCCAACGAAGGCGCGCGCGTTGCTGCGCTGCTGGACGCGCTGGGCGCCTTCGATCAGTTGATCAGCCCGGCGCCCTGAGGGGCGTCAGTTGCAGTTCTCGCGGATACTCTTCTCGCTGCCCGCGATGCGCGCCTGGCGCTCTTCTTCAGTGATCCGGCGCAGCTCGCCATTGCCGTCATCCACGCGGATGCGCGGGTTGTTCTTCAACTGGGCCACATCGTTACGCAGCTTGTCGCACTGCTTGAGACGCTCGGCTTCCTGCTGCGCCACTTCCTGGCGGACCTTTTCATCGGCGGCCTTCTGCTTTTCGTCCGCGCTGGGCGGAAGCGTCGGCCTGGTGGCGGCAGGCGGCGGGAAGTTACTGCTGGCCTTGGGTGGTGCGGAGTTGGTGTTCACCGTTGCGGCATCGGCGCCTTCGGGCGGCTGAGCGCCGAAGTGGGTGACGCCCTGGGCGTCGACCCATTTGTAGACCTGCGCGGCCATCACGGTCGGTGCCAGTGCGAGCAGCAGGCTGCCCATGAAAATCGTCCGTCGCATGCGTTGTCGGTCCTTGGGGTGCGGAGTCTGCCGGTAACTATAACCAAAACGTGCGCGTATTCACTCTGAGAAAGTTCACATCCCCGCGTCATTCAAAGCCATATATGGCTTGACTTGCCCGCCTCGTTTCAGAAGAATCCAAGGTTCGCTGCAGTGGGCCGGCCGCAAGCTGGTTTTACTCGGCAGACAAGAGGTGCTACCCGCGCCGCAAAGTTTCACCCTGTTTCGCGTTACCTCGCGCTGGGTGGAGGCTCTCCGTAACACAAACAGGAGCGTCTCCAGGTTCTGCTCTATCGGCAGTCGACGTAGCCGGCGATTACATTCGCCCATGTCTGCCGGGCAGCCATCCAAGTCGGTCCCCCACGTTGGGGGTTTCCGTATATAGCGTTCTAGAGGTGACAACGTGGAACTTTTATCCGGCGCTGAAATGGTCGTCCGCTCCCTGCGTGACGAAGGCGTTAAGTACATCTACGGGTACCCGGGCGGTGCCCTCCTGCATATCTACGACGCTCTCTTCAAAGAGAACGAAGTCACCCACATCCTGGTTCGCCACGAACAGGCCGCCACCCACATGGCCGACGGCTATGCGCGCGCCACCGGCAAGCCGGGCGTGGTGCTGGTGACCTCCGGTCCCGGCGCGACCAACGCCGTCACCGGCATCGCTACCGCCTACATGGACTCCATCCCGATGGTGGTGATCTCCGGCCAGGTGGCGAGCAACATGGTCGGCACCGACGCATTCCAGGAAACCGACATGGTCGGTATCTCGCGTCCGATCGTGAAGCACAGCTTCATCATCAAGCACCCGTCGGAGATCCCTGAGGTCATCAAGAAGGCCTTCTATATCGCCCAGTCCGGCCGTCCCGGCCCGGTGGTGATCGATATTCCGAAGGACATGGGCGATCCGACCCAGAAGTTCGAATACAACTACCCGAAAAAAGTGAAGCTGCGCTCGTACAGCCCGGCGGTTCGTGGCCACTCCGGCCAGATCCGCAAGGCCGCCGAGATGATGCTGGCCGCCAAGCGCCCGATCATCTACGCCGGTGGTGGCGTGATCATGGGCAATGCTGCCGAGCCGCTGACCGAAGTCGCGCGCATGCTCAACGTGCCGGTCACCAACACCCTGATGGGGCTGGGTGGTTATCCGGGTACCGATCGCCAGTTTGTCGGCATGCTCGGCATGCACGGCAGCTACACCGCGAACCTCGCGATGCACCACGCTGACGTGATCTTCGCTGTCGGCGCGCGCTTCGACGACCGCGTGATCAACGGCGAGACCGCCGCCAAGTTCTGCCCGAACGCCAAGATCATTCACGTCGATATCGACCCTGCCTCGATCTCCAAGACTGTAAAGGCCGACATCCCGATCGTTGGCCCGGTGGATAGCGTCCTGACCGAAATGGTCGCGATCCTCAAGGAAATCGGTGAGACCCCGAACAAGGAAGCCCAGGCTGCCTGGTGGAAGCAGATCGAAGAATGGCGCGGCACCCGCGGCCTGTTCCCGTACAACATGGGCGACGGCAGCATCATCAAGCCGCAGACCGTGATCGAGACGCTCTGCGAAGTCACCCACGGTGATGCCTTCGTCGCTTCCGACGTGGGTCAGCACCAGATGTTCGCGGCGCAGTACTACCGCTTCAACAAGCCCAACCGCTGGATCAACTCCGGTGGCCTGGGCACCATGGGCTTCGGCTTCCCGGCTGCCATGGGCGTGAAGCTGAACTTCCCCGAGGCCGACGTCGCCTGCGTGACCGGTGAAGGCAGCATCCAGATGAACATCCAGGAGCTGTCCACCTGCCTGCAGTACGACCTGCCGGTGAAGATCGTCAACCTGAACAACGGTGCGCTGGGCATGGTCCGCCAATGGCAGGACATGCAGTACAACAGCCGTTATTCGCACTCCTACATGGAATCGCTGCCGGACTTCGTCAAGCTGGCTGAAGCGTATGGCCACGTCGGCATGCGCATCACCGACCTGAAGGACCTGAAACCGATGATGGAAGAAGCCTTCGCGATGAAGAATCGCCTGGTCTTCCTCGATATCCAGGTCGACACCAGCGAGCACGTCTACCCGATGCAGATTCGCGGTGGTGCGATGCGCGACATGTGGCTGAGCAAGACGGAGCGTACCTGATCATGCGACACATCATTTCCCTGCTGCTGGAAAACGAACCCGGCGCGCTGTCCCGCGTCGTCGGCCTGTTCTCCCAGCGCAACTACAACATCGAAAGCCTGACCGTCGCCCCGACCGAGGACCCGACGCTGTCGCGCCTGACCTTGACCACCGCCGGTCAGGATGAAGTCATCGAGCAGATCACCAAGAACCTCAACAAGCTCATCGAGGTGGTAAAACTGGTGAACCTCTCGGAGAGCGCGCACATCGAGCGCGAGCTGATGCTGGTGAAAGTGAAAGCCACCGGCGCCCAGCGCGCCGAGGTCAAGCGCACTACCGACATCTTCCGCGGCCAGATCGTCGACGTCACCAGCAGCGTCTACACCGTGCAGCTGGCCGGTACCAGCGACAAGCTGGACAGCTTCATCCAGGCCATCGGCACCGCGTCGATCCTTGAAGTCGTCCGCAGCGGCGTCACCGGCATTGCCCGTGGCGACAAGACTCTCAGCATCTGATTTGAAATACGGCCCACGAGGCCAACTGACAGGGGATTACCCAAATGCGCGTTTTCTACGATAAAGACTGTGACCTCTCCATCGTTCAGGGCAAGAAAGTTGCCATCATCGGTTACGGTTCCCAGGGCCACGCCCACGCCTGCAACCTGAAAGACTCCGGCGTCGACGTTACTGTCGGCCTGCGTGCGGGTTCTTCTTCTGTTGCCAAGGCTCAGAACCACGGCCTGAAAGTTGCCGAAGTGGCCGAAGCCGTTGCTGCTGCCGATCTGGTCATGATCCTGACCCCGGACGAATTCCAGGGCCGCCTGTACAAGGACGAGATCGAGCCGAACCTGAAGAAGGGCGCCACCCTGGCCTTCGCTCACGGCTTCTCCATCCACTACAACCAGGTCGTTCCGCGCGCTGACCTCGACGTGATCATGATCGCGCCGAAGGCCCCGGGTCACACCGTTCGCTCCGAGTTCGTCAAGGGCGGCGGCATCCCTGACCTGATCGCCATCTACCAGGACGCTTCGGGCAATGCCAAGAACGTCGCCCTGTCCTACGCCTGCGGCGTCGGCGGCGGCCGTACCGGTATCATCGAAACCACCTTCAAGGACGAGACCGAAACCGACCTGTTCGGCGAGCAGGCCGTTCTGTGCGGCGGTTGCGTCGAACTGGTGAAAGCCGGTTTCGAAACCCTCGTCGAAGCGGGCTACGCTCCGGAAATGGCCTACTTCGAGTGCCTGCACGAACTGAAGCTGATCGTTGACCTCATGTACGAAGGCGGCATCGCCAACATGAACTACTCGATCTCCAACAACGCCGAATACGGCGAGTACGTGACCGGCCCGGAAGTCATCAACGCCGAATCCCGTCAGGCCATGCGCAATGCTCTGAAGCGCATCCAGGACGGTGAATACGCGAAGATGTTCATCTCCGAAGGCGCCACCAATTACCCGTCGATGACCGCCAAGCGCCGCAACAACGCCGCTCACGGCATCGAAGTCATCGGCGAGCAGCTGCGCGCCATGATGCCGTGGATCGCTGCCAACAAGATCGTCGACAAGACCAAGAACTAAGGTCCTTTCGACAAACGAGGAAACGCGGCGCTTGCCGCGTTTTTTCGTTTAGGGGCGGTGATCTGGTATAAAGCGAGGGCGCCGAATGGTTCTACGCACTAGCGTGTTCCGGCGAAATTCAGCCTCAACGAGTTCTCAAGGAATCGTCCATGAGTGAAGGTCACGAGGAGCCGAACAAGGCTTCCGACACCGAAGAAAGTCTGCTGCCTATCGATGAGCACATCGAGGAGGGGCATGACGCAGAGGGTCGCAAGGTTCGTCATCGGGGCATCTACCTGCTGCCCAATCTGTTCACCACTGCGGCACTGTTCACCGGCCTGTACGCCATCATCAATGCCATGAACGGCGATTTCTCCAACGCCGCCATCGCCATCTTTGTCGCCATGGTCCTCGACGGCCTTGACGGTCGCGTGGCCCGCCTCACCAATACCCAAAGTGCCTTCGGTGCCGAGTACGACTCGTTGTCCGACATGGTTGCCTTTGGTGTCGCTCCGGCGCTGGTTGCCTTCGAGTGGGCGCTTAGCAGCCTGGGCAAGGTCGGCTGGATGGTCGCCTTCATCTATGTGGCGGGTGCTGCACTGCGTCTGGCGCGCTTCAATACCCAGGTGGGCAAGGCCGACAAGCGCTACTTCATCGGTCTGGCCAGCCCGGCTGCAGCGGCGCTGGTTGCCGGCACGGTGTGGGCGTTCGCCGATTTCGATGTGCAGGGTGCCAAGGTTTCCCTGTTGGTTGCGCTGATGGTCGCTGCCGCCGGCATGCTGATGGTCAGTAATATCAAGTACTACAGCTTCAAGGATCTCGACTTGCGTGGCCGCGTGCCATTCATGGCGATTCTGGTGGTGGTGCTGGCATTCGCCGTGGTCTTCACCGATCCGCCGCGCATCCTGCTCCTGCTATTCCTTGCATACGCCACGTCCGGCCCGGTGCAATACTTGTTGCAATTGCGCCGTCGCAAGCAGCCGCCTGCCGTGTAATTTCCAGCGGGCTCCGCAGTCTACTGGCGCATAACAGCCAGTCGTTGCGGAGCCCGTCATGCTGATCAAGTCGTCCCGCCTGTCCGATTGCCACGAATCGGAAGTCACTCCCCAATCCCTCTATCTGTCTCGTCGCCACTTCCTCGGCGGTGCGATGGCGGCTGCCGCTTTGTCCGGATTGCCGCGCCTGAGTCTTGCCGAAAGCGGTCGCTATGCCGATGTCACTGAGGCGCCTGCGCCGTCCTGGCTGGCCGAAAAGCTATCTGCTACCCGGTGGGAGGCCGTAACGGTGAAAGATGAAGCCATCACGCCGTTCAAGGATGCGACCACCTACAACAACTTCTACGAATTCGGCCCCGACAAGGGCGATCCCGCTGCCAATGCCGGTGCCCTGAAGACCGAGCCGTGGTCGGTGGTGATCGATGGAGAGGTGGGCAAGCCCGGAAGGTATGGGCTCGAGGACTTCATCAAGCCTTATCAACTGGAGGAGCGTATCTACCGGCTGCGCTGTGTCGAAGCCTGGTCGATGGTCATTCCCTGGATTGGCTTCCCTGTTTCCGAACTGATCAAGCGGGTGGAGCCGACCAGCAAAGCGAAGTACGTACGCTTCGAAACACTGGTGGATCGCAAGGACATGCCGGGCGTGCAGTCCAACTTCGCCCTGATCGACTGGCCCTACGTAGAAGGGCTGCGCATGGACGAGGCAATGCATCCGTTGGCGATATTGGCCGTCGGGATGTATGGCCGGGTACTGGCGAATCAGAACGGTGCACCGCTGCGCCTGGTGGTGCCATGGAAGTATGGATTCAAGGGGGCCAAGTCCATCGTGCGGATCAGCTTCGTTGAGGAGCAGCCCAAGACTACCTGGCAGAGCCTTGCCTCGGACGAATACGGCTTCTATGCCAATGTGAATCCTACGGTGGACCACCCTCGCTGGAGCCAGGCGCGCGAGCGTCGTTTACCCAGTGGACTATTCAGCCCCAATGTTCGTCCTACTCTCATGTTCAATGGCTACGCCGATGAAGTCGCTTCGCTCTATGCGGGCATGGACCTGAGGAAGGATTACTGATGCGCTATCCGTTCTGGCGGACCGGAGTTTTTCTGGCTGCGCTGCTGCCGCCGCTTTATTGGCTGTATCAAGCTTGGGTCTTCGATCTCGGGCCGGACCCGGGCAAGGCATTGGTCGACCGGCTGGGGCAGGGGGGGCTGATCCTGTTGCTCATTACCCTGACCATGACTCCCCTGCAGAAGATCACTCGCTGGGGTGGTTGGATACAGGTCCGGCGGCAACTAGGGCTATGGTGCTTTACCTATATAGTGCTGCACCTGAGTGCCTATGCGGTGTTTGTCCTGGGATTGGACTGGGCGCAGCTGGGTATCGAATTGCGCAAGCGGCCCTACATCATTGTCGGGGTCACTGCGTTTCTGGGGCTGTTGTCGCTGGCCGTTACCTCCAACCGCTACAGCATGCGAAAGCTGGGGGCGGGCTGGAAGAAGCTGCACCGCCTGATATATGGCATCCTCGGTCTGGGATTACTGCATATGCTGTGGGTCGTGCGGTCCGATCTGGAGCGCTGGGTGATCTATGCAGCCATAGGCTTGATCCTGATGCTGCTGCGAACGCCGCCGGTGGCCCGTCGTCTGCCGCTGCTGAGAGGCCGCCTGGCAGCTAATTGAAGAAAGTTTAAATTAGTCGTTGACGGC
>NZ_AMZB01000038.1 GCF_000313755.1 Pseudomonas nitroreducens TX1
TTCAGGGAGAGGGCGGGGGAGAGGGAGGGTCAGCGCAGTAGTTTCCTAGTCGGTAAGGCGCATAATCTGGAACAGGTTATCCGCCGTCGATGGTCGGCGGACAACGCTGGAGCGTCATGCGCCCTACGGAAGCGCAGGGCGGCGCGTTCCGTGGCTGTCAGCCGGCTCGGCGGGCGTCGATCGCCGGAATGGCCACCAGGCTCAGCAAGCGCTCATCGAACAGGCTGAACTGCCCGGCGATCTCCTTGCCGTGGTGCCATTCCTCCGACAGGTCGGTGAGCAGGCGCAGGCGGGCTTTGCCGCCGGCGCACCAGCTCAGCAACTCGGCATGCTCGAAATAGAAGCGCTTGCGCACCAGCGGGAAGAGCGCCTTGAACAGGCTCTCCTTGAGGGAAAAGGTGAGGGTGACCTGCAGAGCCGCCTGCCGTGGATCGAGGCGTGCGAGCTCATCTGGCGTCAGGATTTCCCCGGCCAGCCGTTCCGCTCGTGCGCTTTCCAGGCGGTTCTCCACGTCCAGGCCCAGCCCGCGCCAGTGGCTGCTGCGTGCGACGATGGCCGCTGCCCAGCCGTCACCGTGGGTGATCGAACCGCAGAAACCCGCCGGCCAGATCGGGGCGCGTTCCTCGTCCGTTCCCGGCACCCAGGCCGCCGAGCCCGCCGCCAGCAGCGCCGCGCGGGCGCAGAGGCGCCCGGCGAGGTATTCGGCCTTGCGCTTGGCCACGGAGCGCTGGATGTTCGCTGGCGCCTCGATGCGGCTCAGGGTGAAGTCCCCGGCCTGCAGGCGCTGGCGGTCGAAGCGGGTACTGCGCAAGTGGCAGCCCGCCAGCGGCGTGGGCAGGGGCCAGTCGGCGTCGAGTGGCGTACAGAAATCGGGGAGGGCGGTCATGGGAGCATTCTGCCGCGCCAGAACGTGGCTCACCAGTCACGCGGCACTTACATTCGTTTGCAAACCTTCACCAAAGGCGTACGGATTCGTCTGACCAGCTTTGTCACACTGCACGCCGCGTTCCCAAGGGGACGCAGGTGAGGTTGTTGTTGGAGTGCCGCCAAGGCGGGCTCTGACCTTAGACACTTGATTGAGTGCGGGAGCCCGAATGGGCTCCCGTTTTTTATTGCGCGGCGTTTTTAAGCGCCCTCGGGCTTCACGTCGAAGATTTCCTTGAAGAACGCCTGCAGGTCAGCCCAGGACTTCTGGTCGGCGGTCTTGTCGTAGCCCACGTCCAGGCCATGGCCCTTGTGCTTGTCGGCGTCCGGGCTGGTGAAGCTGTGCTTGGCGCCCGGCTGGATGACCAGCTTGTAGTCGGCCTTGGCGTTGTCCATCTCGCTTTTGAAGGATGCAACGCTTTCCGCCGGTACCAGGGTATCGGCGCCGCCGTGTTCGACCAGAATTTTCGCCTTGATCGCCCCCGGCTGCGCCGGCGTCTGGGTCGCCAGCACGCCGTGGAAGCTGGCCACGCCGGCCAGCGGCAGGCCGGCGCGGGCCATGTCCAGCACTACCTTGCCGCCGAAGCAGTAGCCGATGGCGGCAATCTTGCTCGGGTCGGTCTGCGGCTGTTTCTTCAGCAGTTCCAGGCCAGCCTGGAAGCGTGCCTTGGCGGCGTCGGCGTTCTTCAGTGCCTCGGCCATGAACGCCTTGGCGTCGTTGGGGTGTTCGGTGTGCTTGCCACCGCCATACATGTCGATGGCCAGGGCGCTGTAGCCCAGTTCGGCGAGGTCGCGGGCGCGGCGCTTGGCGTAGTCGTTCAGGCCCCAGAACTCATGGACGACGATGACGCCGGGACGGATGCCGGACTTGGCGTCGTCGTAGGCGAAGTAGCCGATCATTTTCGTGCCGTCAGTGGATTCGTAGGGTATTTCCTGGGTCTTGATCGCGGCGGAAGCGCTGGCTGCGAAGGCAAACAGCAGCAGGGCGGTGAGCAGGCGCATGGTGTCTCTCCGTGGCATTGGCGGTGGCGATGGCGGAATCCAAGAAGATAGCCGGTGATGGGGAAAACGCCCGCGGGTTTTGCCCGCAGCCGCTCAAGGGCGCACTTGTCGGTCGAGATTCGGATAGCTGGATGAGTGAAAAGTCCGACAGCCTCGTCTACCCTTGCGTCCATGTCCTGACCCGCGAAGCGATAGGCCGATGTTGGACCTGAGCACCTGGAATCTGACCATTCCCCAACGCGGCCCGGCCGCGACCATTTCCACGGCAAAACTCCGCCGTGACTACCAGAGCCCGTATTTCCGCCGTAGCGCCGATGGCGTGGAGTTCTGGGTGCCGGTGAACGGAGCCCATACCAGCGGCAGCGAATATCCCCGTACCGAGCTGCGCGAGACCCGGGCCGATGGTCGCCTGGTAACCTGGCGCTATCCGCTGGCGGAGAACCTGATGGTCGCCACCCTGCGCGTGGAGTCCGTGCCCTCCAGCCGGCGCATGGTGATCGGGCAGATCCACAGCAACGGCGGCGGCAGCGCCGAGGCCCTGCCGCTGGTCAAGCTGGTCTACCAGCAACGCCTGGACAAGGCGCGGGTACAGGCGCTGGTTCGCGATCGTCCCGACGACATCACCACGCGTACCTACACCGTCTATGACGGCATCCCCCTGGGCGATACCTTTACCTACCGGCTGGGCGTATCCAGCAGCGGAGTGCTGAGCGTGCAGGTCGAGAACGGCCAGGTCAGCCAGCAACTGGATACCCAATGGGCCTACCAGGGCCTGTACTTCAAGGCAGGCCTCTACCTGCAGGACAATCGCGGGCCCGCCAGCGAAGGCGGGCGTGCCACCTTTACCGATCTGAGCATCCGACACCAATGAAGACTTCTTCCATCGCGCGCCGCGCTTCCCTGGCCTTGTCCCTGCTGTTGCCGGCGGCACTGGCGCAGGCAGCGCCGGGCGACGATTTCGGCTCCTGCCTGAACCGCCTGCAGGGCGCCGCCCAGGCCAAGGGCGTCAGCGCCGCCAGCTTCGCGCAGTTCACCAAAGGGCTGCAGCCGGACATGAGCGTGCTGCCGCTGCTCGACGCCCAGCCCGAGTTCACCACGCCGATCTGGGATTACCTGGCCGGGCTGGTGGACGAGCAGCGCGTCGCCGACGGCAAGGCGCGCATGGCCGAACATGCCGACCTGCTGCGCAAAGTCGCCGCGCGTTACCAGGTCGACCCGGCCACGGTGGTCGCCGTGTGGGGCGTGGAGAGCGATTACGGCCGCATCACCGGCAAGCGCCCGCTGCTGGTGTCGCTGTCGACGTTGTCCTGCTACGGGCGGCGCCAGTCGTTCTTCCAGGGCGAATTCATCGCCACCCTCAAGCTGCTGCAGCAGGGCGATATCCGCGACAGCGGCATCACCGGCTCCTGGGCGGGCGCCTTCGGCCAGACGCAGTTCATGCCGTCGACCTACGCGCGCATCGCCGAGGACTTCGACGGCGACGGCCACCGCGACCTGGTGGGCAGCACCGCCGACGCCCTGGCGTCCACCGCCAACTATCTGCGCAAGGCCGGCTGGCGCGAAGGGCAGCCCTGGGGCTACGAGGTGAAGCTGCCGGCGGGCTTCGATGCCTCGCTGGCCGGGCGCACCAAGCGCCGCGCGCTGTCGGACTGGACCAGCCGTGGCGTGCAGCGCATCGATGGCAAGCCGATCCCGAGCATCGATTCCAAGGCGGCCATCCTGTTGCCGGCGGGCGCCAATGGCCCGGCCTTCCTGGTGCTGCGCAACTACGACGCGATCTATTCCTATAACGCGGCGGAAAGCTATGCGCTGGCCATTGCCCTGCTGTCCGACCGTCTGCGCGGCGAGCCGGGGCTGCGCGCGCCATGGCCGACAGACGACCCGGGCCTGAGCCGGGCGCAGCGCAAGGAGCTGCAGGAATTGCTGATCCAGCGCGGCTATGACATCGGCCAGCCCGACGGCATGATCGGCGACGTGACGCGCAAGGCGATCCAGCAGGAGCAGAACAAGCGCGGCCTGACGCCGGCGGACGGGCGCGCGGGGCAGAAGATTCTCAAGGCGTTGCAGGGCGGTTGATAGGCGCCGTCTCTTCATGCGTAAGAGGCCCCGGCATATGCCGGGGCCTCTTACGCATGAAGAGACGGCGCCTATCAACCGCCCTGCAACGCCTTGAGAATCTTCTGCCCCGCGCGCCCGTCCGCCGGCGTCAGGCCGCGCTTGTTCTGCTCCTGCTGGATCGCCTTGCGCGTCACGTCGCCGATCATGCCGTCGGGCTGGCCGATGTCATAGCCGCGCTGGATCAGCAATTCCTGCAGCTCCTTGCGCTGCGCCCGGCTCAGGCCCGGGTCGTCTGTCGGCCATGGCGCGCGCAGCCCCGGCTCGCCGCGCAGACGGTCGGACAGCAGGGCAATGGCCAGCGCATAGCTTTCCGCCGCGTTATAGGAATAGATCGCGTCGTAGTTGCGCAGCACCAGGAAGGCCGGGCCATTGGCGCCCGCCGGCAACAGGATGGCCGCCTTGGAATCGATGCTCGGGATCGGCTTGCCATCGATGCGCTGCACGCCACGGCTGGTCCAGTCCGACAGCGCGCGGCGCTTGGTGCGCCCGGCCAGCGAGGCATCGAAGCCCGCCGGCAGCTTCACCTCGTAGCCCCAGGGCTGCCCTTCGCGCCAGCCGGCCTTGCGCAGATAGTTGGCGGTGGACGCCAGGGCGTCGGCGGTGCTGCCCACCAGGTCGCGGTGGCCGTCGCCGTCGAAGTCCTCGGCGATGCGCGCGTAGGTCGACGGCATGAACTGCGTCTGGCCGAAGGCGCCCGCCCAGGAGCCGGTGATGCCGCTGTCGCGGATATCGCCCTGCTGCAGCAGCTTGAGGGTGGCGATGAATTCGCCCTGGAAGAACGACTGGCGCCGCCCGTAGCAGGACAACGTCGACAGCGACACCAGCAGCGGGCGCTTGCCGGTGATGCGGCCGTAATCGCTCTCCACGCCCCACACGGCGACCACCGTGGCCGGGTCGACCTGGTAACGCGCGGCGACTTTGCGCAGCAGGTCGGCATGTTCGGCCATGCGCGCCTTGCCGTCGGCGACGCGCTGCTCGTCCACCAGCCCGGCCAGGTAATCCCAGATCGGCGTGGTGAACTCGGGCTGGGCGTCGAGCAGCGGCAGCACGCTCATGTCCGGCTGCAGCCCTTTGGTGAACTGCGCGAAGCTGGCGGCGCTGACGCCCTTGGCCTGGGCGGCGCCCTGCAGGCGGTTCAGGCAGGAGCCGAAATCGTCGCCCGGCGCTGCCTGCGCCAGTGCCGCCGGCAACAGCAGGGACAAGGCCAGGGAAGCGCGGCGCGCGATGGAAGAAGTCTTCATTGGTGTCGGATGCTCAGATCGGTAAAGGTGGCACGCCCGCCTTCGCTGGCGGGCCCGCGATTGTCCTGCAGGTAGAGGCCTGCCTTGAAGTACAGGCCCTGGTAGGCCCATTGGGTATCCAGTTGCTGGCTGACCTGGCCGTTCTCGACCTGCACGCTCAGCACTCCGCTGCTGGATACGCCCAGCCGGTAGGTAAAGGTATCGCCCAGGGGGATGCCGTCATAGACGGTGTAGGTACGCGTGGTGATGTCGTCGGGACGATCGCGAACCAGCGCCTGTACCCGCGCCTTGTCCAGGCGTTGCTGGTAGACCAGCTTGACCAGCGGCAGGGCCTCGGCGCTGCCGCCGCCGTTGCTGTGGATCTGCCCGATCACCATGCGCCGGCTGGAGGGCACGGACTCCACGCGCAGGGTGGCGACCATCAGGTTCTCCGCCAGCGGATAGCGCCAGGTTACCAGGCGACCATCGGCCCGGGTCTCGCGCAGCTCGGTACGGGGATATTCGCTGCCGCTGGTATGGGCTCCGTTCACCGGCACCCAGAACTCCACGCCATCGGCGCTACGGCGGAAATACGGGCTCTGGTAGTCACGGCGGAGTTTTGCCGTGGAAATGGTCGCGGCCGGGCCGCGTTGGGGAATGGTCAGATTCCAGGTGCTCAGGTCCAACATCGGCCTATCGCTTCGCGGGTCAGGACATGGACGCAAGGGTAGACGAGGCTGTCGGACTTTTCACTCATCCAGCTATCCGAATCTCGACCGACAAGTGCGCCCTTGAGCGGCTGCGGGCAAAACCCGCGGGCGTTTTCCCCATCACCGGCTATCTTCTTGGATTCCGCCATCGCCACCGCCAATGCCACGGAGAGACACCATGCGCCTGCTCACCGCCCTGCTGCTGTTTGCCTTCGCAGCCAGCGCTTCCGCCGCGATCAAGACCCAGGAAATACCCTACGAATCCACTGACGGCACGAAAATGATCGGCTACTTCGCCTACGACGACGCCAAGTCCGGCATCCGTCCCGGCGTCATCGTCGTCCATGAGTTCTGGGGCCTGAACGACTACGCCAAGCGCCGCGCCCGCGACCTCGCCGAACTGGGCTACAGCGCCCTGGCCATCGACATGTATGGCGGTGGCAAGCACACCGAACACCCCAACGACGCCAAGGCGTTCATGGCCGAGGCACTGAAGAACGCCGACGCCGCCAAGGCACGCTTCCAGGCTGGCCTGGAACTGCTGAAGAAACAGCCGCAGACCGACCCGAGCAAGATTGCCGCCATCGGCTACTGCTTCGGCGGCAAGGTAGTGCTGGACATGGCCCGCGCCGGCCTGCCGCTGGCCGGCGTGGCCAGCTTCCACGGCGTGCTGGCGACCCAGACGCCGGCGCAGCCGGGGGCGATCAAGGCGAAAATTCTGGTCGAACACGGCGGCGCCGATACCCTGGTACCGGCGGAAAGCGTTGCATCCTTCAAAAGCGAGATGGACAACGCCAAGGCCGACTACAAGCTGGTCATCCAGCCGGGCGCCAAGCACAGCTTCACCAGCCCGGACGCCGACAAGCACAAGGGCCATGGCCTGGACGTGGGCTACGACAAGACCGCCGACCAGAAGTCCTGGGCTGACCTGCAGGCGTTCTTCAAGGAAATCTTCGACGTGAAGCCCGAGGGCGCTTAAAAACGCCGCGCAATAAAAAACGGGAGCCCATTCGGGCTCCCGCACTCAATCAAGTGTCTAAGGTCAGAGCCCGCCTTGGCGGCACTCCAACAACAACCTCACCTGCGTCCCCTTGGGAACGCGGCGTGCAGTGTGACAAAGCTGGTCAGACGAATCCGTACGCCTTTGGTGAAGGTTTGCAAACGAATGTAAGTGCCGCGTGACTGGTGAGCCACGTTCTGGCGCGGCAGAATGCTCCCATGACCGCCCTCCCCGATTTCTGTACGCCACTCGACGCCGACTGGCCCCTGCCCACGCCGCTGGCGGGCTGCCACTTGCGCAGTACCCGCTTCGACCGCCAGCGCCTGCAGGCCGGGGACTTCACCCTGAGCCGCATCGAGGCGCCAGCGAACATCCAGCGCTCCGTGGCCAAGCGCAAGGCCGAATACCTCGCCGGGCGCCTCTGCGCCCGCGCGGCGCTGCTGGCGGCGGGCTCGGCGGCCTGGGTGCCGGGAACGGACGAGGAACGCGCCCCGATCTGGCCGGCGGGTTTCTGCGGTTCGATCACCCACGGTGACGGCTGGGCAGCGGCCATCGTCGCACGCAGCAGCCACTGGCGCGGGCTGGGCCTGGACGTGGAGAACCGCCTGGAAAGCGCACGAGCGGAACGGCTGGCCGGGGAAATCCTGACGCCAGATGAGCTCGCACGCCTCGATCCACGGCAGGCGGCTCTGCAGGTCACCCTCACCTTTTCCCTCAAGGAGAGCCTGTTCAAGGCGCTCTTCCCGCTGGTGCGCAAGCGCTTCTATTTCGAGCATGCCGAGTTGCTGAGCTGGTGCGCCGGCGGCAAAGCCCGCCTGCGCCTGCTCACCGACCTGTCGGAGGAATGGCACCACGGCAAGGAGATCGCCGGGCAGTTCAGCCTGTTCGATGAGCGCTTGCTGAGCCTGGTGGCCATTCCGGCGATCGACGCCCGCCGAGCCGGCTGACAGCCACGGAACGCGCCGCCCTGCGCTTCCGTAGGGCGCATGACGCTCCAGCGTTGTCCGCCGACCATCGACGGCGGATAACCTGTTCCAGATTATGCGCCTTACCGACTAGGAAACTACTGCGCTGACCCTCCCTCTCCCCCGCCCTCTCCCTGAA
>NZ_AMZB01000039.1 GCF_000313755.1 Pseudomonas nitroreducens TX1
CGGCCAGATCAACGCCTGGGACAACGAGGACTTCGTGAAAGCAGTGAAGGCCACCGGCAAGAAGCAACTGATCATCGCCGGCGTAGTGACCGAGGTGTGCGTGGCGTTCCCGGCGCTGGCGGCCCTGGCGGAAGGTTTCGATGTGTTCGTGGTGGCCGATGCTTCCGGCACCTTCAACGAGATGACCCGCGACGCCGCCTGGCGCCGGATGGAAGCGGCCGGCGCCCAACTGATGACCTGGTTCGGCGTGGCCTGTGAGCTGCACCGTGACTGGCGCAACGATATCGAAGGCCTGGCGGCGCTGTGCTCGAACCACATTCCGGACTACCGGAATCTGATGACCAGCTACAACGCGCTCACCGCTGGCAAGTAACAGCCGGTTGAAATGAAAGCCGGAGCCTCTCGTGAGGCTCCGGTTTTTTGCTTTTCGTAGGAGCGACCTTGCTCGCGAACCGCGTGGCACGGTGCTTACTCTAGGAGCGGACTCCGTCCGCGATGTGCCTGCCTCGCGCCTTGGTTTCCCGCGTCGCTTCGACGTGCGCGCGAACTTCCTGTTTCGCCCCCTCGGGCGACCTTTAGCAAACGCCCCAAAGGAGGCAAAGGTCTTGCCCCGGACATCCGGTTTTTCGCCTAGGCGAAAAATTCCCTCGTTGAATCGAAGTTTCAGGGGCACGCGGCGAAGGGCCATCCCTGGCCCATCGCCGCTCTCGCGGCATCCATGCCGCTCAACCCCTGAAACTCCAATTCAACGAGGCCTCCTGAACGGGGCCGTTCGGAGTGCGCGGGTGTTTTTCTGGAAGACTTTTTGGAGCCAGAGCTAGAGCCAGATCTGTGCAGTCGCGTTCTTCGCAGCATCGGATTTCGCCTGCCGCAGAGTGTCCATCCACTTCGCAATCACGCCGGAGCGCGAACGTAGGATGGCGTGGAGTGCAGCGATACCCATCAATGCCCTCGCACCCACAGCATGAGCATTGCAAGCACGCAGAGCGCCGCCCGATCAGCCATTGCCGGGGCGGCGGCAGAGTGCGATTCGCGAGCAAGCTCGCTCCTACAAAGTTGCCGGCTTCGGCCCCGGCTCTCGCTTTGGCTTTTTTGAGTCTTCCAGAAAAATATCCGCATACTCCGAATGCCCCTTTCAGTAGGCCGAAGGTGATCGGCGTTTCAGGGGTTGAGCGACATGGATGTCGCGAGAGCGGCGATGGGCCAGGGACGGCCCTTCGCCGCGGGCCCCTGAAACTCCGAAGAACCGAGGGTACTTTTCGCGAAGCGAAAAGCCGGATGTAGGGGCAAGCCCTTTGGTTACTTTCTGGCGTTTGAGAAAGTAACTCGCCCGAGGGGGCGAAACGAGAAGTCCGCGCGCACGCCGAGGCGGCGCTGAACACCTAACCACAGGCAAGAGCATCGCGGACAAAGTCCGCTCCGGAAGATCAGCGAAGGGAAGGGAAGGGAAGGGAAGGGAAGAGCAGAGCGATAGGTATCGCTCCGCTCCACACCATCCTACGCACCACCCTCCAGCCGGGCGCTCAGCTCCGGCCACTGCCGATACGGCACCCACAACACGCCTTGCCACTTCAACACCGACAACGACTCCGTCGGCCCGCGCAGCATTTCCCGGCGCGGCTCGCCCAGGTCGGTGCGGTGCTGGTCGCGCAGCGTCGGAATCACCTGCTGCGACAACCACTGCCGCACACTGCGATTCTCCGGGTGGAAGTAGTGAATCAACGCCGCATACACCGCCGACTCGCTGATCAGCAGCTCATCGACGTACTCGCCGCTGCCATCGCGCACCCAGGCGCGGCGGGACTGGTCGTCGTCCAGGTTGCGCTCCACGCGCTCGGCCAACCAGGGCACGCCGATCAGCCGGCCCAGGTCGTGGGCGCAGAACCAGCACTGGTCTTCCAGCAGCACGGCGCGCAGCAGGCGCTTGTGGCGGATGAATTCGGTGGGGATCAGGAACTCTTCAGACATGGCGCACCTCCGGGAAGGAGGGCGAAGAGGGCGGGTACAGCGAAGCGCCTTCGGGGCGAAGGCTAGGGGTGAAAGGCATTTCCATTACCTCTGGTCGCTTCTTAGGGCGTAATTGGAGTCGGGAGCTAAGAAACCCACCAGAGACGGGCCGGACGTATTCCCCTTGCGGGTCTTGTATTAGCCCACTCCCGACAGCGCGAGTGACCTTTTCTGCGGACGTGGTTAGACCTACGGGCGCAAAAAAGCCGCAAAAGCTATCGGGTGCGGTGGACCGCTCTGGTTGAGGCGTTTCTTAGGCGCCGAGCGCGAGGGTAAGGGGTCATGGTTGTAGGGTCAATAGCTTGACTACGCAGATTGACTCTTTGTTATGTTGTGCAGGAAATCGGTTTTAATTATGTCGTCTCTTTCAAGAGTTTGAATGCTCTTGATGATGTCCTGCTCGCTAAATAGGCGGTTCTTCCGATCTGACCATTTTGCGATGGTGTTTATGATTTCTTGTTGTGTAGTCGCATTCTTTTTATGGATAACAAAAAGAATAGTGGTGAAAAGTTCTAGGTCTTGATTGTCTTCGATTTTATTCACAAAGTCAGCGGCGTTCAGGATTAACTGCTCCTGATTTTTTACTGAGCGATAGAAGTTTTCACTTTGTAGTTTCTTCTCCAAAATTCTCTTTGCGTCGCTCGTCTCTGACTTGTGATAGCTTTGGTATTCTGCAATTTCCTTTGTGACAATGTCTAAGGAGTGGGAATATGGGCCGTAGTGATGGGCCTCAAATTTGAAGTAGTCGGAGTTATTTAGATAGTCGATCAGGAATGCAGTTTTCTGTAGCCTGAATCTGGAGAATCGATGTAGGTATGGCTTTATTTCCATTACCAAGTAGTGAGACAAAGAAAGGCTTGGCTCTCTTTTAGGTTGGCTCTTATAGCTTTTGCTTGGCTCATATAGATTTATTTCAACATCATCAAGTCCCGAAAGTTCTGAAGAGATCAGTTCCTTGACTTTTGCCCACTCTAACCCTCCATTTCCACAGCCTAACGGGGGGATGGCAATTGATTTTATAGATCTATTTGATATTTCGGATCTAAGGGTTCTTAGGCCGTCTGAAATAAATTCGTATCGCGACTTTGCACGCCATTTGTCTTTGGTGGGGAAGTTTACAATAAGCTTCCCTTCTTCAGAGAATATATGCAGAAGTCCAGGGCGAAGTTCGCCTCTTTTGCAAGCAAGTGCGTAGCTTTCGAAGTTTCTTGGGTACTCTAGTTTAAATTGATATGCAATACCTTTCCCCATGTAGCCCTCACAGTTTACTGTGTTGACTATTGCCTCGGAGCTGGCTTCGAGTATGTTTCCAGAGGTTAGGCGTATCATATTCAAAACTTAGTGAAAAACTGAGGTTTGGCCCAAGTGCTGATTCTGATGCCTATCTTTAAGGCTATCTTTTTCGCTTGGGCTTCTTGGGCAGTGTTTTTGAATAATAATGTGTCGAAGTCTTGAGGTGGAACTGTTGCGGGCGACAGGCATTCAGCCATGCATACTAGCTTTGTTTCTTGGTCTTTGTAGTCTCTAGTATTCATTCGCTGCCAGTCAATTCGCTGAAAACCATTCTCATAGTCGAAAAGCTGAGGGTGCTCTTTCGCAAGAGGATGGGTTGGTAAAATTGAGTATCCTGAGTTCTTGGCCGTTTCTCGCGTGACGCAGATGTAGAAGAACTCTTCGTCACGCCGAGAGCTTTGTACTCTTCCATCAAATGGGTTGTTCGAGAAGAAATGGAATGGAACGTATTGGTCCAATCCGTTTTGTGCTCTTCCCTCTAGAATCTCTGGATCGGCAACATCACAGAAAGTGTGGGAGGCAGATCTAAGTTTCGATCTAGAAATCAGTCCGTGAGAAAGGATGCTCTCTAGATTTTCCATACTGGAAAGATGGTAAATCCATTTTTGTTGTTCGATTGGTTTCCTTTCGCCTGCCATCTGTTCGCTCCTGCTCAAATAAAAAACCCCGAACATGTCGGGGTCTTCTATCCGCTACCCCCAACATCCTATCAGGTCCAGCGATCTCTAATGGTCTTGACTGTACAGCTTCTTACTGGGTGTTGCTACCTCTACTGCTCAGGTCAGTCCCAGCTCAGCGCGCCGCCGGTCTGGTACTCGATCACGCGGGTCTCGAAGAAGTTCTTTTCCTTCTTGAGGTCCATGATTTCGCTCATCCACGGGAACGGGTTGCTGGTGCCCGGGTATTCCTCTTTGAGGCCGATCTGGGTCAGGCGGCGGTTGGCGATGAACTTGAGGTAGTCCTCCATCATCGCGGCGTTCATGCCCAGTACGCCACGCGGCATGGTGTCGCGAGCGTATTCGATCTCCAGCTGGGTGCCCTGGAGGATCATCTGGGTGGCCTCGTCCTTCATCTGGGCATCCCACAGGTGCGGGTTTTCGATCTTGATCTGGTTGATCACGTCGATGCCGAAGTTCAGGTGCATGGATTCGTCGCGCAGGATGTACTGGAACTGCTCGGCGGTGCCGGTCATCTTGTTGCGGCGGCCCATGGAGAGGATCTGGGTGAAGCCGCAGTAGAAGAAGATGCCTTCCAGGACGCAGTAGTAGGCGATCAGGTTGCGCAGGAACTGGCGGTCGGTCTCCGGGGTGCCGGTCTTGAACTCGGGGTCGGAAATCGAGCGGGTGTACTTCAGGCCCCAGGAGGCTTTCTTCGCGACCGAAGGAATCTCGTGGTACATGTTGAAGATTTCGCCTTCATCCATGCCCAGCGACTCGATGCAGTACTGGTAGGCGTGGGTGTGGATCGCTTCCTCGAAGGCCTGGCGCAGGATGTACTGGCGGCACTCGGGGTTGGTGATCAGGCGGTACACGGCCAGCACCAGGTTGTTGGCCACCAGGGAGTCGGCGGTGGAGAAGAAGCCGAGGTTGCGCATGACGATGCGGCGCTCGTCTTCGGACAGGCCGTCCTTGCTCTTCCACAGGGCAATGTCGGCGTTCATGTTCACTTCCTGGGGCATCCAGTGGTTGGCGCAACCATCCAGATACTTCTGCCAGGCCCAGTCGTACTTGAAGGGTACGAGCTGGTTGAGGTCGGCCCGGGCGTTGATCATCTGCTTGTCGCCGACCTGTACGCGGGCGGCGGAGCCTTCCAGATCGTCCAGGCCTTCCTGGATGTCCAGGGCGTCGAGGGCCTGCTTGGCGCGGGCGACGGCGTCGGAGTCGTCGGCGGATACGGCGCGCGCTTCTTCGACGGAGCCAGCGGCGTCGGCGTCGAGTTTGTCAGCGTTCTGCGCGGCGGCCTGGGCGACGGCCGGGGCGGCCTTGGCTTCGGTGGCGTCTTCTTTGTCGAATTCGTCCCAGCTCAGCATGGGGGTCCTCTCCTGGTGGGCCACTCTGTGGCGGCCTGGTGTCTGGTTGCGTGATGGAGCACGCGAAAGCTTTGAATACTTGGGGAGGGCTTTTGAAAGCCCCTCTCCCTAACCCTCTCCCTGAAGGGAGAGGGGACGTTGAAGCTGCGGAGTTCTGGCGGTGCCTCGGAGCGCGGACCGTTCCGAGGACCGCCTACTCCATTACTGGCAGGCTTCGCAGTCCGGGTTGTCGATGGAGCAGGCTTGCGGAACCGGAGCCGGTTGCGGCTCGGCGGCGGCAGCTTGCAGGCCATCGTTGCCACCGGCCGACACGGCGTTGAGCTTGCCGGTGTTGATGGTGGACTTCTCGGTGCTGGTGGCGGCCAGGGCACGGAGGTAGTAGGTGGTCTTCAGACCACGGTACCAGGCCATGCGGTAGGTCACGTCCAGCTTCTTGCCCGAGGCGCCGGCGATGTAGAGGTTCAGGGACTGGGCCTGATCGATCCACTTCTGGCGGCGGCTGGCGGCGTCGACGATCCACTTGGTCTCGACTTCGAAGGCGGTGGCGTACAGGTCCTTCAGGTCCTGCGGGATGCGCTCGATCTGCTGCACGGAGCCGTCGTAGTACTTCAGGTCGTTGACCATGACCGGGTCCCACAGGCCGCGCGCTTTCAGGTCGCGAACCAGGTAGGGGTTGATCACGGTGAACTCGCCGGAGAGGTTCGATTTCACGTACAGGTTCTGGTAGGTCGGCTCGATGGACTGCGAGACGCCGGTGATGTTGGCGATGGTCGCGGTCGGCGCGATGGCCATGATGTTCGAGTTGCGGATGCCTTTCTGTACGCGGGCACGGACCGGAGCCCAGTCGAGGGATTCGGTGAGGTCGACGTCGATGTACTTCTGGCCACGGGCCTCGATGAGGATCTGCTGGGAGTCCAGCGGCAGGATGCCCTTGGACCACAGGGAGCCGTCGAAGGTCTCGTAGGCGCCACGCTCGTCGGCCAGGTCACAGGAGGCCTGGATGGCGAAGTAGCTCACCGCTTCCATGGACTTGTCGGCGAACTCGATGGCAGCGTCCGAGCCGTACGGGATGTGCTGCAGGTACAGCGCGTCCTGGAAGCCCATGATGCCCAGGCCGACCGGACGGTGCTTGAGGTTCGAGTTGCGAGCCTGCGGGACCGAGTAGTAGTTGATGTCGATAACGTTATCGAGCATGCGAACGGCGGTCTTCACGGTCTTCTCGAGCTTGGCGGTGTCCAGCTTGCCGTCGACGATGTGGTTGACCAGGTTGATCGAGCCCAGGTTGCAGACCGCGATCTCGTCCTTGTTGGTGTTCAGGGTGATCTCGGTGCACAGGTTCGAGCTGTGGACCACGCCCACGTGCTGTTGCGGGCTGCGCAGGTTGCACGGGTCCTTGAAGGTCAGCCACGGGTGGCCGGTCTCGAAGAGCATGGAGAGCATCTTGCGCCACAGGTCCTTGGCCTGGACGACCTTGAACACCTTGATCTTGTTGTACTCGGTCAGGGCTTCGTAATACTCGTAGCGCTCTTCGAAGGCCTTGCCGGTCAGATCATGCAGGTCCGGTACTTCGGACGGGGAGAACAGGGTCCACTTGCCGTCGTCGAAGACGCGCTTCATGAACAGGTCCGGAATCCAGTTCGCGGTGTTCATGTCGTGGGTACGGCGACGGTCGTCACCGGTGTTCTTGCGCAGCTCGAGGAATTCCTCGATGTCCAGGTGCCAGGTTTCCAGGTAGGCGCAGACGGCGCCCTTGCGCTTGCCGCCCTGGTTTACGGCCACCGCGGTGTCGTTCACCACCTTCAGGAACGGAACCACGCCCTGGGACTTGCCGTTGGTGCCCTTGATGTAGGAGCCCAGCGCGCGCACCGGAGTCCAGTCGTTGCCCAGGCCACCGGCGAATTTCGACAGCATGGCGTTGTCGTGGATCGCGTTGTAGATGCCCGACAGGTCGTCCGGCACGGTGGTCAGGTAGCAGGACGACAGCTGCGGACGCAGGGTGCCGGCGTTGAACAGGGTCGGGGTCGACGACATGTAGTCGAACGACGAGAGCAGGTTGTAGAACTCGATGGCGCGAGCTTCACGGTCCTTCTCTTCGATGGCCAGGCCCATGGCCACGCGCATGAAGAAGACCTGCGGCAGTTCGAAACGGATGCCGTCCTTGTGGATGAAGTAGCGGTCGTACAGGGTCTGCAGGCCGAGGTAGGTGAACTGCTGGTCGCGTTCGTGGTTGATCGCGGCGCCCAGCTTTGCCAGGTCGAACTCTTTCAGCTTGCTGTCGATCAGCTCGAACTCGGCGCCTTTCTCGACGTAGGCGGCCAGGGCCTTGGCGTACAGGTCGGCCATCTCGTGGTGGGTGGCGCTGTCGGCCACGCCCAGGAAGCCCAGCGCTTCGGCGCGCAGGGTGTCCATCAGCAGGCGGGCGGTGACGTAGGAGTAGTTCGGCTCGCGCTCGACCAGGGTACGGGCGGTCATCACCAGGGCGGTGTTGACGTCCTTCTCGGCCACGCCGTCGTACAGGTTCTTCAGGGTCTCGCGTTCGATCAGGGCGCCATCGACTTCGGCCAGGCCTTCGCAGGCTTCGCGGATGATGGTCTGCAGGCGGCCCATGTCCAGCGGCTGGGTGCTGCCGTCGGCCTTGGTGATGCGGATGCTCGGGTGCGGCTGGGCGATGTCGCTGGCGCTGCCTGCGGTCTTGCGCTCGTTGGCACGGGCTTCGCGGTAGATCACGTAGTCGCGGGCGACTTTCTGCTCGCCGGCGCGCATCAGGGACAGTTCGACCTGGTCCTGGATTTCTTCGATGTGGATGGTGCCACCGGAGGGCATGCGGCGCTTGAAGGTCGCGGTGACCTGTTCGGTCAGGCGGCGCACGGTCTCATGGATGCGCGACGAGGCGGCGGCGGTGCCGCCTTCCACGGCGAGGAACGCCTTGGTGATGGCTACGGTGATCTTGTCATCGGTGTAGGGAACTACGGTGCCGTTGCGCTTGATCACGCGCAGCTGGCCGGGCGCGGTGGCAGCCAGATCCTGGGCGGATTCGGCGGCCTGCGGCGCGTTGGCCTGCGGGTTCTCGCGAGTGGTGTCGATTTGCATGGGTGGTTGTCTCCACGTTCTCGTAATGGGTTTGTTGCCGGCGCCAGGGGCGCCATCTCAAAAGCAAGGAGCGAAATAAAGAACAAAAAGAGCAGTCGCCCGCGGATGCAGCCGCAAGCTGGAATTCTTCTGGAACAGGGGGAGATGACCCGAAGCGCCTCCCTGGCCCGACTCGGGTGCCGGCTTTACGGGCCGGGACCACAATACCTAGTGGTGTTGAACGTTACGTTGCAACACCCGTACCGCATTTCCATCGACATGAATCGCTCCTTGCGGGCGGGGCCGCGTGGCACATCAGACCGTCTGGAATACGCTGTGGTGGAACCGGAGGAGCCGTGGAACAGGCTCGGGATTTCGACTTTCTTCTTGTGTCCGGTTCGCTGCTGTAACCCCAAGATGTAGGGGTCTACCGCAACGGGGATACAAGATAATGCGCTAAGGGGGTGTTTGCAAGGCGGGAGGTCGGGGAAAAGCTGTGGATAAAATGTGCATGGAATGTGGGTGAAGCGGGGTAACTCGCGCTATCCCTGATGCTGACTGCCTTTCACCGTTCGTCGTGGTTGGTGACAGATTTTTCACACGAGACAGGGGCACTGCGCGGGGAAGAACACTACCACAATATGTAGTGTTTCTATCGCAGCAACCCTTGACCTTTTTGCGCAATGCCGGTTTACGCCGCTGGCGTGCGGCCGCGCTGGCAATCTGGCTACAATGCCGGCCGCTTTTGCGGGCTCTCTACAGTCGCTCTCTATAGTAGGGTGGGGCCCGTGCTCGCTCATGGCGCATCAGGAGGCAAGGTGGAACAAGAAGCGCGCATTCTCATCGTCGAGGACGACCAGCGATTGGCCGAGCTGACCCAGGACTACCTGGAGAGCAACGGCCTGGCGGTGTCCATCGAGTCCCATGGCGGCAAGGCGGTGGAGCGGGTGCTGGCCGAGCGGCCGGATCTGGTCGTGCTCGACCTGATGTTGCCGGGCGAGGATGGGCTGTCCATCTGCAAGCGCCTGCGCCCGGATTACGACGGGCCGATCCTGATGCTCACCGCACGCACCGACGACATGGACCAGGTACAAGGCCTTGAGATGGGCGCCGACGACTACGTGTGCAAGCCGGTGCGCCCGCGCGTGTTGCTCGCGCGAATTCGCGCCCTGCTGCGCCGCAGCGAGCCGGCCGAGGCCGCGCCGGCGCCGGGAGGCAAGCGCCTGACTTTCGGCAAGCTGGTGATCGACAACGCCATGCGCGAGGCCTGGCTGGACGAGCAGACCATCGAGCTGACCAGCGCCGAGTTCGACCTGCTCTGGCTGCTGGCGGCCAACGCCGGTCGCATCCTCTCCCGCGAGGAGATCTTCAACGCCCTGCGCGGCATCGAGTACGACGGCCAGGACCGCTCCATCGACGTGCGCATCTCACGCATCCGCCCGAAGATCGGCGACGACCCGATGCACCCGCGCCTGATCAAGACGGTGCGCAGCAAGGGCTACCTGTTCGTCGGGGAGCTTTGAGGCGTGGCCGGGTGAGTTTGGTTCTCGGGCTGGCCCTCACCCCAGCCCTCTCCCTCTGGGAGAGGGCTGGGGTGAGG
>NZ_AMZB01000040.1 GCF_000313755.1 Pseudomonas nitroreducens TX1
AGGAGATAATCTGAAGAGTCCGACTGCGTGGTCTCTCGAGCTTATCCTACTGGCCTCGCAGCCAGTGGTGTAATAATAACCATTATCATTTGAGAGTCAACACCTTTTCTTCGCACTATCCGAAGAATTTTTCGGTGGACAGGAAGTCGCCGCGCAGAGGAAAAAATCGAGGCAAAAAAAAGACCCGGCAAAGTGCCGGGT
>NZ_AMZB01000041.1 GCF_000313755.1 Pseudomonas nitroreducens TX1
GGCAAGTCGCTGGCTGTAATGATATTTGGCTCTCGCGATCCAGAGATGTTCCGTGAAGCCTAGATACAAGCGTAAACAATTGTTCAAAGTCACCAGGCGTTGCGAGGCCGGACCGGCGCAAGTGGTAGGAAATATCGATGTCGTCATCGGCTATCCAGCTTGGCCCTGTTAGGGATGAATGCAGGCGGCTGCCAAAAGGGAAACGAAAGCGTTCGATATCACCAACGGTATCTACCAGGCGCTGCAGGAATTTCGCCTCATCGGAACCTTTCGGTATCTTATAGATGCCAAGCACGGCGATGTGCATAGGCGTAGTTCTCTTTTCGGTGAAGAGAAATGCGGCACTTGTTGGATCCAGTGCTTTAGACTTGTTCATGTCGAATATCCATATGGCACGATCGAAAGTTCGATGGATCCCTACTTAGTGCTTAGATGGTCAATCGAGAAGAGCTCGGCGCCACCTTCTTCGACAGGCTCTTGGATAACCTCACAGGGTGGAGCCTCCGTCCATGGGTAGGGATAGTTGCCTTCTATAGTGTTCTTAAACAATCTGGTGCAGAGGCCATTTGCAAAGCGATACAGCCCGTCATTTACGAAGCCCACAACCGCAGAGTCATCATCTTGCATGCCATCCTTGGTCACTGATTGACTATTGATGTGAGCTCCCACGTCGATTGCATGGTCCTCCTCTAGATAGTTCAGTTCAAAAGCGTCCAGGTAACCATCTATCCACTGCTCGGTGGAGCTGGCCCGCTCCAACAGGTCCTGATCGCTATTTAGGTACCATTCGATGCTACGGGGACTGGTCTTGAACTGCTCGGCGACAGTTACTACGTCAGACTGTTGGATAGCTCTGGTGTCGACCATCCTATGCATTAGTTCATTGCCCCAGCGATAAATCAGATCGCCGGCGAACTGGTCTTGAGTAGGGCGGTGTAGGTAAGGAATCAATAACGCATAATGACTAACGGGTTGCACTGCCACTACCGTGTGGTACGGACTATGGCTTTGACTACTTGTGATTAGATGACATTGCCAGCTCACCACATCCTCAGTATTGGCGATCCGCTGCGCGCCGATAACGTCACTCCCCCTGCGCATGAGCCTTGGCAAATCCATCCCCAGCCATCGACTGAGATCATGAGAAATAGAGAGTTGGACAATCATAGCTTCTGACTAGTTAGTTCTGGTACGTTGAGTAACCCATATAGGATTCGAAATGCTTAAGAATCCATTTTGGTAATGCAGCCCTCGAGCTGCGCTACGAATGCTAATTTTAGTTGAATTGCACCAGAATATCCGAATATCCGAACGATATTACAAGAGCGTTGCGTGAGTGCGTGAGCCAAAATGTAGTTTTTAACATTTTGATATATATACAAAAAAACTAATACTTGGTCTATCCATCACAAAATAGGCATTAACTTTAAGCCATTCTGAAGCCCTAAAAAAGGCAGTCCAGAGCGAAACCAATGGCGCCTGTATTGAGCGCGCCTTGCTCTGGACGGAGTACGACAAGGACAAGCGCAATAGGGGCAAGACCCCTGCTGTTCGTATCGCAGAGGCCACCCGCCATGTACTGAATCACAAAAGTGTCAAAATTTACCCCCGTGAACTGATTGTCGGAAATTTCACCTCCAAGCGCGTGGCAGGGTTCTGCTACCCCGAGCTCGCCGGTATTCAGGTAATGGTCGAGGCGTTCGGTTTACCCAAGCGCAGAGTTAATCCGCTCGAGATCAGCCTCTGGGATCGGTTCAAACTGGCCTCCAAGGTACCTTATTGGCTCAATAAGAACGCAGCTTACCGCGCATTTGACAACATGAAAGATCGCTTCCGCTTCGCTGCAGAGCAGGGTGAAGCGCTCCAATACCAGGTCTATGAAGCTGGTGGCATTGCTCACCTCGCTCCCGACTACGAAAAGCTGATCAAGGTTGGTGCGCAAGGTATTATCGATGAAGTGGCATCCATGGAAGCTCAAACCAGCGATCCTGAAAAGCTGGATTTCTACCGGTCAGTCAAGATCGCCATGAGTGGACTGGCGGAATTCGGCGACCGCTATGCGGCAGAGGCCAAGGCAATGGCGGTGCAGGAGAGCGATCCGGTACGAAAGCAAGAGCTTCTGGACATTGCAGCGGTGTGCTCTCGTGTACCACGGCAGGGAGCAACGAACTTCCACGAGGCAGTGCAGTCCATGACACTTGCCCATATTGCCATCTTTCAGGAAACGTTTGGCGAAACGACCTGCCCGGGCCGTATTGACCAGTTCCTGAGACCCTATTATGAAAAGGACCTTGCAGAAGCGCGTATCGATCGTGCGCAGGCCAAGGAAATCCTGGGGGCGTTCTGTGTCAAGTTGTGCGAAACCATCCCTATGCATTCAGACGTCGCTACCAGCACGCTCGGTGGGCTGACCAGCTGGGAGGTAGTTACCATCGGTGGCCAGGACTCCGAGGGCAACGATGCGACCAATGAGCTGAGCTACGTTCTGCTAGAGCTCGCCGATGAGTTGCGCATGCGTCAGCCCAACTTCCATGTGCGTATTCACGAGAACACACCCAAGGCATTCTACGACGAGGTGATTCGCATCAACTTTGGTGCTGGGTCCGCTCCCGCGATGTACAATGACGAGACCATCATCGAGTCTATGATGAACGTGGGATATTCACTGGAGGACGCTCGAAACTATGTGGCCATTGGCTGTGTTGAGCCCACGGCGCCGGGCAAGTCACTGGCTTCTACCGACGCCGGGATGTACAACATGCCTCTGGCGGTGGAAATGGCCCTTAACGAAGGCAAACAGTTCCACAGCTCGAAGCAAATAGGAGCGAAGACTCCTCCGGTTAGTGAAATGCGCTCGATGGACGACTTTGTTGCCGCCTACGATACCCAGGTGAAGCATCAGCTGGGCAAGCTACGCCGTGACCTGGAAGCGATCGAACGTTTCCACGCCGAGCATCATCCCACCCCACTGACTAGCAGCATGGTCGAGGGCTGTGTGGAGCAGGGTGTTTGTTCGACCAGTGGAGGCGCGATATACAATTTCTCCGGTATCCAGGGCTGTGGTATGGCGACAGTCGCCGATTCCCTGGGGGCCATTGAGAGCGCAGTGTTCGACGACGGCTGGCTCACCCTTGAAGAGCTGGTTGCGCACCTGAAAGACGATCTCTCAGATGAGGTTGTTCGGGCCCGCTTGGAGGGCATCGATAAGTTTGGCAACGATATTCCCAAGGCGGATGCCTGGATGAAATGGGTCGGTGATCACTACTCCGATTCCATTCACGCCCTGGGTAAGAATACCCGTGGCGGCCAGCATCTGGCGGGCGTGTATTCCAACACCTCACACACCCACTTTGGTGGCCTGGTTGGTGCCTTGCCTAATGGCCGTCGGGCGGGTGAAACGTATGCCTCAGGCTTTGCGCCGGAGAACGGCGCGGACAAGCGAGGTACCACTGCGTTGTTGAATTCCATGAACCGCATCGACTACAAGAAGTTCGCCAATGGTATTAATTTCAATATCAAGCTGGATGCCTCCAGTTACGACTGTGAAGAGGGACGAGATGCGCTAGCCAGCTTGTATAAGGTGTACTTCAAGCGGCACGGTATGCAGGTGCAGGCCAATATGCTGGATCCGAAGATTCTGATTGAGGCGCGGGACAACCCGGAGCTGCACCCTAACCTGCTGATCCGGGTATCGGGCTACTCGGCGTACTTCAACGATCTGTCGCCGGAAATGCAGGATGAAGTTATCGGGCGCAGCTCAAACAAAGGTTAACTCTTGCTGCTAAAGAGGCCTTTAGCGGCGCCTTCGGGCGCCGCTTT
>NZ_AMZB01000042.1 GCF_000313755.1 Pseudomonas nitroreducens TX1
TTTCAGAGAAAGACAGTTGCTCCTACGTCACCGGCGAGCGAAGGAGCGGACTCTGTCCGCGACTGGCTTCCGGCAACGCCGCTGCCCGGTTGCTCGCCGATCAGCCGATCAATTCCCGCACCCGATACCACGCCATCCCCAGTGCCAACAGCGGCGAGCGCAGCAGCTTGCCGCCGGGGAAGGTCAGGTGCGGCACGGCGCTGAACAGGTCCAGCCCCTTGCTTTCGCCCTGGTGGATGGCCTCGGCCAGCAGCTTGGCCGACCAGTGCGTGACGTTCAGCCCATGGCCGGAATAGCCCTGGGCGAAGTACACATTGGGATGCGACTTCAGCCGGCCGACCTGGGGGAAGCGGTTGGCGGTGATGCCGATCATGCCGCCCCACTGATAGTCGAGCTTCACCTGTTCCAGCTGCGGGAACACCTTGAGCACCTTCGGCCGCATGTAGGCGCCGATGTCGGCCGGGTCGCGACCGGAGTAGTGACAGGCGCCGCCGAACAGCAGGCGCCGGTCGGCGGTCAGGCGGTAGTAGTCCAGCCCCACCTTCTGGTCGCACAGCGCCATGTTCTGCGGGATCAGCTGTGCCGCCAGTTCCTCGGACAGCGGCTCGGTGGCCACCACGTAGCTGCCGGCGGGCAGTACCTTGCCCGTCAGCTTCGGCTCCAGCTCCTCCAGGTGCGCATTGCAGCCCAGCACCAGGGTCTTCGCCAGCACGCGGCCCTGGGCGCAGTGAACGACGGCGGTCGCACCGTGCTCGATGCGCAGCACCGGGCTCTGTTCGAAGATCTGCGCACCGAAGGACTTGGCCGCACGGGCCTCGCCCTTCACCAGGTCGAGCGGGTGCAGGTGGCCCGAGCCCATGTCGATGTGCCCGCCGGCGTAGCAATCGCTGGCGACCACTTCGCGCATGCGCTCAGGTGGCACCAGCCGGGTCTCGTGCGGGTAGTCCGAGGTGCTCAGCGACTCCTGCTCGCGGACCATGGCGGCGTATTGCGCCGGGGTATTGGCCAGCTCGCAGAAGCCCCAGCGCAGGTCGCACTCGATGCCCAGTTCCTGGATGCGTTCGGCGACCAGGGCCACCGAATCGACACCCGCCCGCTCGAGGTACTGCACGCCTTCCTCGCCGACGTACTTGGCGAAGCCGCTGACGTCATGGCCGATGCCGCGGATCAATTGGCCGCCGTTGCGCCCGCTGGCGCCCCAGCCGATGCGCCGGGCTTCCAGCAGCACCACGCAGTGGCCGCGGCGGGCCAGCTCCAGGGCTGTGTTCACGCCAGTGAAGCCGCCGCCGATCACGCAGACGTCTGCCCGCACATCCCCGGTGAGGGAAGGGTACTGCTGACGATCGCGGGCGGTCGCGGCGTAATAGGACGCGGCGTGCTCCTCGGTGTGCTTCATGGGACTTTCTCGACTCATTGGTTGAACTTGATCTTGCTCCAGCTGCGGGTCATCAGGCGCATGATCTTGGGTGGCGGCGCCTTGGCGATGTACAGCTTGTCGAGCACGGCCTGGCTTGGGTAGACCTCGGGGTTGTTCTGCATCTCATCGGGCAGCAGGGTCTTGGCGTCAGCGTTGGCGCTGGGGTAGCCGACGTACTCGCTGATGCCGGCGATCACCTTCGGATCGAGGATGTAGTTGATGAACGCCAGGGCCTGTTCCGGATGGCTCGCATCCGAGGGGATCGCCATCAGGTCGAACCACAGGTTCGCGCCTTCCTTGGGGATGGCGTAGGCGATCTCGATGCCGTTCCTGGCTTCCTTGGCTCGCGCGGCCGCCTGGAACACATCGCCGGAATAGCCGAAGGCCACGCAGATGTTGCCGTTGGCCAGGTCCGAGATGTACTTCGAGGAGTGGAAGTAGGTGACGTATGGGCGCACCGCCACCAGCTTGGCCTCGGCCTTGGGATAGTCCGCCGGGTTGGTGCTGTTGGGGTCCAGGCCCAGGTAGTTGAGCACCGAGGGGATCATCTCGTCGGGCGAGTCCATGAAGGCCACGCCGCACGCGTTGAGCTTCTTGATGTTCTCCGGCTCGAACAGCACCGACCACGAATCGATCTTGTCGACGCCCAGCACCTGCTTGACCTTGGCGACGTTGTAGCCGATGCCGTTGGTGCCCCACAGGTAGGGCACCGAGTGCTTGTTGCCCGGGTCGTTCTGTTCCAGCAGCTTGAGCAGCGTCGGGTCCAGGTGCTTCCAGTTCGGCAGTTGGCTGCGGTCGAGTTCGAGGAACACGCCGGCCTGCACCTGGCGGGTCAGGAAGTGGTTGGACGGCACCACCACGTCATAGCCGGAGCGACCCGCCAGCAGCTTGCCTTCGAGGGTCTCGTTGGAGTCGAAGACGTCGTACACCGGCTTGATCCCGGTGGTCTTCTGGAAGCCGGCGAGGGTGTCCGGAGCGATGTAGTCGGTCCAGTTGTAGATGCTGACGGTGGGTTCAGCATGCACGGCCGAGGCCATCATGGCCAGGGCGAAGGGCGCAAGGGTGCGCAGCAGTCTCATGGGGACTCCCGAATTGTTGTTGTGAAGTCGGTTGAGAGGGATCAGACGCTCAGCAGCAGGAACTCGCGCTCCCAGGAACTGATCACCCGCTTGAAGTTCTCGTGCTCGGTGCGCTTCACCGCCACGTAGCCCTGCACGAATTTTTCGCCGAGGAATTCCTTGAGCACGGCGCAGTCTTCCATCTGCTGCAGCGCATCCTCGATGGTGATCGGCAGACGCAAATTGCGGCGCTCGTAGGCGCGGCCCTGTACCGGAGCGCTGGGGTTGACCTGTTCGATCATGCCCAGGTAGCCGCAGAGCAGGCTGGCGGCCAGCGCCAGGTAGGGGTTGGCGTCGGCGCCCGGCAGGCGGTTTTCCACGCGCATGGCGGCGGGCGGAGCGGCGGGTACGCGCAGGCCCACGGTGCGGTTCTCTTCGCCCCATTCGACGTTCACCGGCGCGGAGGTGTCCGGCAGGAAGCGGCGGAAGGAGTTCACGTTCGGCGCGAACATCGGCAGCACTTTCGGGATGTACTTCTGCAGGCCGCCGATGTAGTGCAGGAACAGCTGGCTCATGGAGCCGTCTTCGGCGGCGAAAATGTTCTTGCCGGTGGCGATGTCCAGCACGCTCTGGTGGATGTGCATGGCGCTGCCGGGCTCGTCGGTGATCGGCTTGGCCATGAAGGTGGCGCTGACGTCATGCTTGAGCGCGGCTTCGCGCATGGTGCGCTTGAACACGATGATCTGGTCGGCCAGGCTCAGCGCGTCGCCGTGACGGAAGTTGATTTCCATCTGCGCCGGGCCGTCCTCGTGGATCAGCGTGTCCAGGTCCAGGCCCTGCAGTTCGCACCAGTCGTAGACGTCTTCGAACAACGGGTCGAATTCGTTGGCGGCGTCGATGGAGAAGCTCTGGCGGCCACTTTCCGGGCGACCCGAGCGGCCCACGGGGGCTTCCAGCGGGAAGTCCGGGTCGCTGCTGCGCTTGGTCAGGTAGAACTCCATCTCCGGCGCTACCACCGGGCTCCAGCCCTTGTCGGCGTACAGCTTGAGCACGCGCTTCAGGACGTTGCGCGGGGACAGCTCGATGGGATTGCCGACCTTGTCGAAGGTGTCGTGGATGACCATCGCGGTCGGCTCCAGCGCCCAGGGCACCAGGAAGATGGCGTCCGGGTCGGGACGGCAGACCATGTCGATGTCCGCTTCGTCGAGCAGGTCGTAATAGACGTCGTCGTCGACGAAATCGCCGGTGACGGTCTGCAACAGAACACTTTCGGGGAGACGCATGCCCCCCTCGCCGAGGAACTTGTTGGTGGGGGAAATCTTGCCGCGGGCGATGCCGGTGAGATCGCTCACCACGCATTCGACTTCGGTGATTTTCTGTTGCTTCAGCCGTTGCTCCAGTTGCTCGGCGGGGGTGGTCATACAAGCCTCGGTTTTTTTGGTTTTGTAGTGAATGCACATGCAGCGGGGGCTGCCAGGCGAGGCTAGTGTCGGCTGGAGCGGGCTGGCGTTCTATCCATTTTCCGCAAGGCTGGCGCTCGATCTGGAAGCGTCCGGCAATTCCGGCCTGCGGCGGCGCGCCTACCTGCTACGAGCCGATCGGCCTCCGGGCTTTGAACCCCTGCGGCCCATCCGATGCGCTGCAACGCCGGTTTGAAGGTGCTGCCCCTTACTGCAGTGCCGGGACGTCAGCGTAATCTGTCTGGGAAAGACGATGCTTTGGAATCATTCTTCTTCCAGGGCTGATGGATAGGATTATTCCGACAGGAACCTAAGAATCTAACGACCGTACTTCCCTAGGGGGCTCCCTAGAATTCCGCCGGTGCCGCAGGCCGTCGCCTGCAGGAATCTCCAGCTGCTTTCGAGGGTGTGAAAATGAAACTCCGTGTTCTAGTCGTAGCGATCTCTGCGGTCGCGGTTCTGGCCGGTTGCGACCAGGTTTTGCCGACAAAGCGTCCGGTGCAGAACGGGCTGGTCGCGACTCCCGCCCTGCCGATCATCAAAGAGGCTATCCATTCGTTGTCGCCAACCTTCAATGGCAAACGTGTTCCGGTATTGGTCAACCAGCTGTGTGCCCTGGCCCAGGGACAGGTTACGCCTGAGCAGAACCGCACTCAGCTTGCCGCCTTGGGTTTGGCACCCGACAAGATTGACCAGAAGGGACGCGATGCGCTGGCGCTGCTGGTGAATGGTGACCGGGCAGCCCAGGCCACCGCCTGTGCGGCATACCTGGCCAGTTCGGCACTGGTGCCGCTAAATCCGCAGGAGCTGATGCGTGACGTGCCGCCCAAGGCCAAGGTGGCCGAGAAGCCCGCGCAGGAAGAGAAGGGGCATGCGTCCAAGGATCGCGCGGAAAGCCCGACCGTTGCGGCGGCCCAGCCCACGCGGGAAATCGATCCGCAGGCATTGAACAGATTCCTGCCGTTGCGCCTGGCCCACGCACGGGCCGACGCGGACATCTTCGCCTATATCGCCCAGCGTCTGTCCGAACAGCCGGGCCTGAGCGTGGCGCAGTATGGCGACCAGGCTCGGCAGTTGTTTGCGAGCCTGGCTCCGAGCTACCTGAAACTGGTGCAGCAGCATCTGCCGGCGCCCAGCGCGACACTGCGCCTGAACCAACTGGATGGTTTCAACCTGAGCTTCGACAGTGACGAAGGTACACGTTACAGCGCAACGAGCTTTGGCGGTATGACGCTTGAGCAGGACGGTCAGATGTGGCTGGGCCGTGGCCTTATCCAGGGCACCGACTACCGGGTCCAGGCGGCCTTTGTGGCGCCCCCCGCAACAAAGGCCATCGCTGCGCAATGATCCTCCCGGACGGGGTTTGCACCCCGTCCTTTTTTCCTTTCTTTCTTCTGCTACGCCTTCGCTCTGCGACCTGAACGTCAGCCGATTCGTCTCCGGCTGCTCATGTTTTTGCGCTCAATCCTGCGATTCATGCGATTCCACTGCTCATTCAGCGATTGCTCAGGCAGGCGTACGCCCTTGCCTGCGAAACGGGTGGAGATCCTTTGTGGCCCTGCACTTCAGAGGCCTCCAACGTGTCCGGGGTATCCATTAGGGTCGTACGAATTCGAACCTTTCTCTGACCCCGATTTCCGTTCTTCGGAAAACCCCTACGCGGTGTTAAGAGTGCCCTGAATTCGCCGAATTCCCTCGCTCCATAGCATTTGCGCACCCGCCCACCAAACCCTATTCCGGGTCTCGGCTGCTGCGGAAGCCAACTGTTAATTGGAGATTTCATTCATGAATTTTGTGTATCGCAGCGTCTGGTGCGAGAAGACTGGCACCTATGTGGCTGCGTCGGAGCTGGCCAAAGGCAAGACGAAGTCGCCGACAGCGCGTATTGCTGCTCTTGCAGCGACGTTGGGCCTGAGCGCTCTGGGGTATGTTGACGTCGCTTCAGCCTCGGGGCTGGACGGTGGAACGGTCGTGAAATCTACCCAGATCGCAATTGGCGATGGCGCTCAGGTAACGGCCAATACCAACGATGGCGGGCCGGGTATTGCGATTGGTTCGCAGGCGTTGAGTTCGGGAGCCTATGGTGTGGCAATCGGGGGCGACAGCTCCGCGGCAGGCGATGGCTCTACAGCGTTGGGATATGCCGCCATCGCCAGCGGTGGTCCCTACGCCACCGCATCAGGTTATAGAGCAACGGCAGATGGCGAAGTCGCGTCGGCGTTTGGAGCCCATTCATATGCCACCTGGCATTCAACTGCCATCGGAGCATACTCGAGCGCGAGTGCTGGAAATTCCGTGGCGTTGGGCGTGAATTCAGTGGCTGATCGTTCATCGACCGTGTCGATCGGCAGCAGTACCGGCCAACGTCAGCTCGTCAATCTTGCTGCAGGTACGCAAGATACGGATGCCGTGAATATTTCCCAGCTTAAAGGGCTGGCAAGTGGCTTTGGTGGTGGAGCAGTCGTAAATCCGAACGGCTCGATCACGGGCCCGAGTTACACCGTGACCAATCCCGATGGCACGGTCACCATCGTCAACAACGTTGGGGACGCACTCACCAACCTGGATGGCCGTACCGCCCAGAACACCACCGCGATCACCAACATCACCAATGGCGGTGGCATCAAGTATTTCCACGCAAACTCCACCCTGGGCGACTCCCGCGCCACCGGCGCGAATGCCCTGGCCATCGGCCCGGCGGCTGTTGCCCAAGGCCAGAACAACATTGCCATTGGTAACGGCGCGCAGTCGTCCATCGCAGGTACGGCAGATGGCAACATAGCGATTGGCTCCGGTGCCGTGAACAACAATACCGGCGATGGCGCCATCGTCATCGGCCGTAACGCTGTTATCAGCGATATTGGGGGCAACTCAGGGGTTCTGGGCGCCGGTTCGATTGCCATGGGCGATGGTACCTTCGTCTACGGAAACGGCGGAATCGCCATGGGCCAGGGCGCGCGATCCACTCATTCGTACAACATTGCTCTGGGGCAGGGTGCGCAATCCACCGGCGGTATCGGGTCCCTGGCATTGGGCTTCGAAGCTGCTGCGTCTACTGCCAATTCCGTAGCGCTGGGCTCAAGCTCGACCACCACCGCCAACCTGGGTGCCGCAGGCTACAACCCAGGTAGCCGCGCTCTGTCGGGTACCGCGCCGGGAAGTGAAGTCTCCATCGGCAGTTCCGGCGCCGAACGCCGCCTGACCAACCTGGCCGCGGGCTCCGCA
>NZ_AMZB01000043.1 GCF_000313755.1 Pseudomonas nitroreducens TX1
TGTCGTACCGCAGCCTGGTGGTCATCCTGGCCGGCTTCTCGCTGCTGGTGTCGAACCTGGGCCTGACCAAGCTCATCCAGTTCTCGATTCCGGTGCTGACCGCCATCTACCCGCCGTGCATCGTGCTGGTGGCGTTGAGCTTTTGCGCCAGCCTGTGGCGTTCGCAGACCCGTATCGTCGCCCCGGTGATGGTGATTTCCTTCGTCTTCGGCATCATCGATGCGCTGAAAGGCGCCAAGCTGGACGCCTGGATGCCGGCCTGGATGGAGCACCTGCCGCTGGCCGAGCAGGGCCTCGCCTGGCTGATCCCCTCCGTCGTCATGCTGGCCTTGATGGTGGTGATCGACCGTCTGCTGGGCAAACCCCAGGAAGCGATGGCCTGATATCCCGCCATCCACGAAGCAAGGCCGCCC
>NZ_AMZB01000044.1 GCF_000313755.1 Pseudomonas nitroreducens TX1
TCGCCTGTCCATCGTGCACTTCTGGGCGATCATCACCCTGTATATCTGGGCCGGCCCGCACCACCTGCACTACACCGCCTTGCCCGACTGGGCGCAGAGCCTGGGCATGGTGATGTCGCTGATCCTCCTGGCGCCCAGTTGGGGCGGCATGATCAACGGCATGATGACCCTCTCGGGTGCCTGGCATAAGTTGCGCACCGACCCGATCCTGCGTTTCCTTGTGGTGTCGCTGGCCTTCTACGGCATGTCGACCTTTGAAGGACCGATGATGGCGATCAAGACGGTGAACTCGCTGTCGCACTACACCGACTGGACCATCGGCCACGTGCATGCCGGTGCCCTGGGCTGGGTGGCGATGATCTCCATCGGCGCGCTCTACCACATGATTCCCAAGCTCTACGGCCGCGAGCAGATGCACAGCGTCGGGCTGATCAACGCGCACTTCTGGCTCGCTACCATCGGCACCGTGCTATACATCGCCTCGATGTGGGTCAACGGCATTACCCAGGGCCTGATGTGGCGCGCGGTGAACGAGGACGGTACGCTGACCTACTCCTTTGTCGAAGCGCTGGCTGCCAGCCATCCGGGCTACATCGTGCGGCTGATCGGCGGTTCCACCTTCGCCAGCGGCATGCTGCTGATGGCGTGGAACACTTGGGCCACAGTGCGCTCCGGCAAGCCGGTGTCGAACCTCGCAGCGGCTGCGGCCTGAGGACTCGACGATGCTGCTGCTGAGCCTGATCGCCTGTATTGCCGCCTGCTGGCGGACCTGCCGCAGCGCCGGCGAACAAGCGGCGCTGCTGCCCTTCGCCGACGACCCGGATGCCGCGCGGCGCATGAGCGCGGCCACCGGCCGGCACTGCGAGCGGATCGTCCAGCCCCTGCCGGAACCACCACCACCGTACCGAATGCGCGCCTGATCTCCAGCGCTCCTGTTTTCCAGCCTTCTGGTTTCCCAGCCCCATGGACGGGGCCTCCCCGAGTGCCGATGTTGGCACCTTGCAGGGCTCTTCCCCGCGAGAGCCCGTTTTTTTCAAACTTCGCTCCACGGACCTACCGATGCCCGCCCTCACCGGCTGGCGGCACCGCGCCGCCGCGTACCTGCCAGACATTCCCCACACCCGCCCGCGCGAATGGCTGCGCGCCTCGCTAGGCGCCAGCCTGGGCTTCCTGCTCAGTGCCGCCACCTGCGGCCTGCTGTTCGGCTCCGCGGTGGCCCTGCACTTCGCCGGAACCTGGGCTGCTTCGGCAGTGCTGCTGTTCGCCGTTTCCTCCGGCGCCCTGGCCCAGCCCTGGTCGGTGATCGGCAGCTACCTGTGCGCATCACTGGTGGCGCTGCTGATCGGTTTCTGGCTGCCCGCCGGCATCGCCAGCGCGGCCCTCGCCCTTGGGCTTAGCCTGCTGCTGATGTACCCACTGCGCTGCCTGCATCCGCCGGGCGGCGCGCTGGCCTTCTGCATGGTGTTCGCCTCGCCGCTGCCCGGCGATCCCAGCTGGATGGCGCCGCTGCCGGCCATCAGCGGCGGCCTCTGCCTGGTGCTCCTGGCCCTGCTGTTCAACAACCTCACGCGCATGCCCTACCCGCGCCGCCGAAGCTTTGCGCCGGACAACCACCAGACCCAGGACCCAGCGCCCGGCGCGCGAGTCGGCATCCAGGCCGCCGACCTCGACCAGGCGCTGGACGAACTGGGCTCCTTCGTCGACATCACCCGCGACGACCTGGAACGCCTGGTGCGCAGTACCGAGCGACATGCCCTGCGCCGCAGCATGGGCGAGACCCGCGCGCGGGAGGTGATGTCCCGCGACCTGATCTGCGCTTCGCCGGAAACCCCGCTCAGTCACGCCCTGCGCCTGCTGGTGAAGCACCACCTGAAGGCCTTGCCGATCCTTGACGAGGAGCGCCGGCTGGTGGGCATCGTCAGCCTGATCGACCTCCTAGTGCCCAGGGGCGTCTGGTGGAAGCGACTGCTCAGCGGCATCGGCCTGCGCCGCGACCGTCTGCTGGGCGAGGTGATGACCAGCCCGGTGCTGCACGTGGATGCCGACACCCATGCGGTGGAGTTGATCCCGCTGCTCTCCGACCACGGTCTGCACTGTTTGCCGGTACTGGAGCGCGGCGAACCGGTAGGCGTGATCACCCAGACCGACCTGATCGCCGCCCTGGAGCGCGACCTGCTCAGTCATCTGGGCTGACCGACCTTTCCGTTACACTGGCCGACTGAATCGCGCAGAAGCCTCCGCATGGACATCGACCTCACCCGTACCTTCCTGGAAATCGTCCGCCACGGCAGCTTCGTGGCCGCCGCCGAACGCATGCACGTCACCCAAACCGCGATCACCGCACGGGTGCAGAAGCTGGAGGCGCATCTCAACTGCACGCTGTTCGTGCGTAACCGCGCCGGTGCACGCCTGACCCCGGACGGCGAGGCCTTCGTTACCTACGCCAACCAGATCCTGCAGACCTGGGAGGCGGCCCAGCGCGACCTGCCGTTGCCCGAAGGCATCCACAACGTGCTGCACATCGGTGGCGAAGTGAGCCTGTGCAACCCGTTGATGCTGCGCTGGGTCAGCCGTATCCGCCAGGCAATCGGCGACCACGCGGTACGCGCCGAGATCGGCGACGGCCACAGCCTGCTGCGCCAGCTGGAGCTGGGGGTGCTCGACGCAGCCCTGGTCTACCAGCCAACCTACTGGCCGGGGATGCAGGTGGAGCAGTTGCTGGAGGAGAAACTGATCCTGGTGCGTGCGCAGAACCCCGAGCCCTACGTCTACATCGACTGGGGCGAAGGCTTCCGCCAGCAACACGACAGTGCCCTGCCGGAACTGTCCAAGGCGCCGGTGTCGTTCAACCTCGGCCCGCTGGCGTTGCAGTACATCCTGGAGAACGGTGGCTCGGGCTATTTCCGCACGCGGGTGGTGCAAAGTTACCTGGACCGCAAGGTGCTGCGCCGGGTGCCCAAGGCGCCGGAGTTCAGCTACCCGACCTATCTGGTGTATTCGCGGGACCGCGATTCGCAGGCGCTGCAGCAGGCGTTCGAGCTGCTGCGCGAGGTGGTGTCGCAGGACCCGGACTGGTCACAGCGCTGGGATCCGATGATTTGACGTACCGGCCGCCACAGGAGAGAGCCCGGTCTCAAACCCGTGCGAAGAACTACGAGGAGCAAGCTCGCCTCTGTAGGTATTGCCCTTCCCCTTCCGATAACCGACCCCGTTCAATGGCTGCCCTCCACGGAGGGCGTCTGTTGACCATAAGCGGAAACCGGCTCGACGAGTCCTAGCTCAATACTTGCTGCTCACGATGTGTCGCCACAAATCTTCTGAGCAGTTCTGCTGCTTCCGGCGCAGGCACGATGGCATCAATCATCTGCTGAGGATCGTACCCTTCGGATCGGAGCAACGGCGCCCGACGCCGGATGCAAGCCGACAAGATCTCAGGGGTGAATTCCGGATGGAACTGCGCCGAAATCGCGTTTCGTCCATAGCGAATGATTTGGTGTCCATCATGCTCCGTTCGCGCCAAAACTGTCGCCCCAGGAGGCGCTTCGAGAACGCTCTGCTCATGCGTCAGTTGAGCGAAGAACGATTGGGGACAGCTTTCCAGCAACGGATCATCGCTGGCGTCCGACAGTAACAGAACCCGCTTGCACCCCAGCTCACGTCCGTCAGGGTGGTAGTCGACTCGACCACCCAAGGCGTGGGCCATGAGTTGGTGGCCATAGCAAACACCGAACAACGGCATTTCCAAAGCCAAGGCATCGCGAATCCATTGAGCCGTCAATTCACTCCAAGGCAGCCGTTCTGTGACCATCGCCCAGGAGCCGGTGATGATGGCAATTCGATCTGGATCAGGTGGTGGCAGAGGATCGCCTTCAAACACTCGCACTACCATCATTTCATCCAGAGGAACGGCGAGCAGCCGACTGAACCAGTCGCAGAGATCGCCATGGACATCGCGTATCTCCGCCGGCGGAGTACCTACCTGCAGCAGCAGGATTGAATGAATTTGCATGGAGAGACCTGAGGCTTGGCCATTCAGCTTGCCCTTGCCGCGAATTCGCGTTCAGGTGGCCAGAAGTGCTATCGGGAGTTCAATCGCCGAGGGCGAATTCCGCTGCGGCTTCAACGTGGGTGGCTGTGGAGTCGAAGCCGGGCAGCGGCAATCGATCTGGATGGAGAATCAAGCAAATCTCGGTGCAACCGAAAATTACTGAGTCAGCTCCCCCTGCCTTTGCGCGCTCTACAATCTCGACCAGAGCCGAGCGAGACGACTCAAGAATTCTACCCAAACTGAGCTCGTCAAAAATGATGTCATGAATGCGCTCGCGATCTGGCTGCGCCGGTACCATCACTTCGATCCCACGGTTGCGCATCCGGGCTGGATAGAAGTCGCCCTCCATTGTGTAGCGGGTAGCGATCAGCAAGGGCCTGTTGTAGCCATTTTTTTTAAGCTTATCCGCCATCACATCGACGATATGGATGAAAGGTAACGAAGTGGCTGCGGCGACCTCTTCCGCGACCAGATGCATCGTCACCGCACAAATCATCACGCATTCGGCACCAGCCAGTTCCAGGCTTCTGGCTACACCTGCCAACTGTCGACCAGCTTCATCCCAACGGCCAGATCGCTGCAGCTCGACAATGTCTTGAAAGTCGACGGAGTGCAGTAGTACAGGCGCAGAATGCAGCTTGCCGAGCCGTTGGTTGATTGCCTGGTTGAGTTCGCGGTAGTACACCGCCGAGCCTTCATAGCTCATGCCACCTATAAGCCCAATTTTTCGCACCCGAGTCTCCTGCATCGCTTGTCGCCTGTGGATGGAGAGGCAGTTTAGGCTGACGTATGATTCTCAAAAAATGAATTATTGAAATACGGAGTTCTTGTTTTGAGAAACCTGGATCTCGACTCCCTGCAGATATTCAAGGCGGTGGTGGACTTCAACGGCATCACCAACGCCGCCGCCCAGCTCAACAGGGTGCAGTCCAACATCACAACCCGTGTGAAGAATCTGGAGCAACGCCTGGGCGTCGAGCTCTTCCACCGTACTGGGGGCAAGCTGATTCCGACCACGGAAGGTAACTTGCTGTACGAGTATGCGGAAAAGTTGCTGCGCCTTTCTGCGGAGGCTGAGGCCGCCCTTCGCAGCGGAGCTCTGAGAGGCACGTTGCGTATAGGAACACTCGAAAGCACGGCAGCAGCCAGATTGCCTCCGTTGCTGTCGAGCTATCACGAACGCTTTCCGGACGTACTGCTTGAACTCATTTCAGGATCGTCGGACGTCTTGATCAGCAAAGTGCATTGGGGTGATATCGAGGCCGCTTTCGTTGCTGATCCCTTCAACGCCCTGGGCCTCGATTGTCAGGAAGCATTTGTCGAAGAACTGGCGTTGATCGTGTCCCGCAGCAGTCCGGTGAGCAACGCCCGAGATCTGCAGGGTACGACCATCATTGCCTTTTCCGAGGGATGCTCCTATCGACGCGTAATGGAGGGGTGGCTGGCTGCCTGCGAGATTGCCCCTGCACGCGTCCTGGAGCTGGCCTCTTATCACGCGATCACTGCTTGCGTCGCTGCGGGGACAGGGGTCTCTATTATGCCTCTTTCTGTCCTGCGAGCAGTGCAGGCCGAGCACCTGGTGCGAGTCCTTCCCCTCCCCGGGCCATTCGCACGCAGCCGCACCCATCTCGTGTGGCGTAGCGGTCATCGATCCAGCGAGCTGACTGCCCTCCAGGCTGAAATCAGCCGAACTCGCTGATCATACAAAACTCATTCGGTGACGGGCTGCCCAGTACTAGTGGGGGCCGCCTTTTTCCAGCGCCTGAATGTCCGCTATGGGTCGGTAGCTACCTTTCACCTGAAGCAGCTACCAGCATAAGCGCCCGAGCTAATAACGATTAACAAGCTCTAACTCGCTCTCCTTCCTGCACTTCGAAAGAATTGCCTCCAGTTCGCAGGGGAGGGACGAGCATGCTGCACAGACTTATCGGCCAGATTCCAGGGGAGGTCCCCAAGCGCGACCTGGCCCCTTGGCAGAAGGAGCGCGCCCAGGGCCTGCTGCTCCAGCACCTGGACACGGGGATCTCGGTGAGCGAACTGGCCGCGGCCTGCGCGCTGTCGCGCAGCGACTTCACCCGCAAGTTCAAGGTCACCACCGGCCATTCGCCCCAGGCCTGGATGCGACTCCAGCGGGTGGAAAAGGCCAAGCAGCTGATGCGTGAATCGACCTTCGCCCTGGCGGAGATCGGCCTGCAATGCGGCTTCTGCGACCAGGCGCATTTCTGCCGGATCTTCTACCGCATCGAGGGCATCACCCCCCTGGGCTGGCAGCGACGCTTCTTCGACGAGACAAGCGAATCCACCTGGCGACACGCCGGATAGTTCTTCCTGCCATACCGTGTTATGACCGTTCTGAAAATGGAACGATAGAGGCAATTTTTGCCGTCTAGTGGAGCAAGGGTGTCGAAATTAATCTTTGCTCCATGCAGTGACGCACTGCACGACGAGTCCAAACCTTCCGGCCCGGCCGGCACCCACTGAAAGCAAATCGAG
>NZ_AMZB01000045.1 GCF_000313755.1 Pseudomonas nitroreducens TX1
AGCCTGGCACATCCGCGACGAAACCTATTCGGCAGCCCTGGCCGAGCTGGTCAACCACCAGTACCGGCATGCCTTCGCCGCTCACTGGGGCGACGGCACCACCTCATCCTCCGATGGCCAGCGCTTCCGGGCGGGCGGCCGGGGCGAGAGCACCGGGCACGTCAATCCGAAGTACGGCAGCGAGCCGGGGCGGCTGTTCTACACCCATATCTCCGATCAGTACGCCCCGTTCAGCACCCGCGTGGTGAATGTCGGCGTGCGCGATTCCACCTATGTGCTCGACGGCCTGCTGTACCACGAGTCCGACCTGCGGATCGAGGAGCACTACACCGACACGGCCGGCTTCACCGATCACGTCTTCGCCCTGATGCATCTGCTGGGTTTTCGCTTCGCGCCGCGCATCCGCGACCTCGGCGAAACCAAGCTGTACGTGCCGCAGGGGGTGCAGGCCTACCCGACGCTGCGCCCACTGATCGGCGGCACCCTGAACATCAAGCACGTCCGCGCCCATTGGGACGAC
>NZ_AMZB01000046.1 GCF_000313755.1 Pseudomonas nitroreducens TX1
GCGCGCTCATTGGGACGACATCCTGCGCCTGGCCAGCTCGATCAAGCAGGGCACCGTCACCGCCTCGCTGATGCTGCGCAAGCTCGGCAGCTATCCGCGCCAGAACGGCCTGGCTGTCGCCCTACGCGAGCTGGGCCGGATCGAACGCACGCTGTTCATCCTAGACTGGCTGCAAAGTGTTGAGCTGCGCCGCCGCGTGCATGCCGGCCTGAACAAAGGTGAGGCGCGCAACTCGCTGGCCAGGGCGGTGTTCTTCAACCGCCTTGGGGAAATCAGGGATCGGAGCTTCGAGCAGCAGCGCTACCGGGCCAGCGGCCTCAACCTGGTGACGGCGGCTATCGTGCTGTGGAACACGGTGTACCTGGAGCGCGCCACCCAGGGGTTGGTCGAGGCCGGCAAGCCGGTGGACGGCGAGCTGCTGCAATTCCTGTCGCCGCTGGGCTGGGAGCACATCAACCTCACCGGCGAT
>NZ_AMZB01000047.1 GCF_000313755.1 Pseudomonas nitroreducens TX1
CCCTCTGGGAGAGGGCTGGGGTGAGGGAGCTCTTCGCCAGCGCTCCAGTCATCCGGAATACCCTGCGATGAAATCCATCTTCCTGCGCATCTACGGCGGCATGCTGCTGACCCTGGTGGCGGTCGCCGCGCTGGCGGTGCTGACCCTGCACCTGGTCAACGACGTGCGCGGCGAACGCTACCGCGAGGACCTGGCGCGCGGCACCTTCCGCCTGATGGCGGACGAGCTGCTGCCCATGAGCGAAGTGGACCGCAAGCGTGCGCTGAGCCAATGGAGCCGCCTGCTGGGCATACCGCTGAAACTCACCAGCCTGGACGCCCTGGGCATGGAAGGACGCAGCCGGGCGCGGCTGATGAACGACCAGGTGCTGGTGCAGGCCAGGGCGCCCCATGAAGTGCAGGTGATGACCCAGGTGAGCGCGGCGGAGGGGCTGGTCCTTGCCGGCGAGGTGGAGCAGGTCAGCGAGCAACTGGCGCGCGCCACCATCTACCTGTTGATGGACGAGCTCAAGCGCTACCCGGCCAGCGAGCAGCCCTACCACCTGGCGCGCATCGTCCGTGACAAGCGTTTCGGCTTCGAGGTGCATCTGCTGCGCCTGAAGGAGGTCGACCTGGACGACGACCAGAGCCGTCGGGTGGAGGAGGGCGATACGGTGATGGCGCTGGGCAAGGGCGGCGATTCGATCCGCGTGCTCTCGGGCATCCTCGACACGCCCTGGGTGCTGGAGCTGGGGCCGATCTACCAGATGAACCCTTATCCGCCGCAGTTGCTGACGATCATTGTGGTGGTCGCGCTGACCTTGATCGGCTTGACGCTCTACCTGCTCATCAGCGGCCTGGAACAGCGCCTGCGCGGCCTCGAATCCGCCGCCACGCGCATCGCCCGCGGCAGCCTGGATACCCGCGTGGAAGTGCGCGGCGCGGACTCCGTGGGGCGTCTTGCCGGGGCCTTCAACCACATGGCCGAGCAGTTGCACCTGTTGCTGACGGTGCAGCGCGAACTGGTGCGCGCGGTGTCCCACGAACTGCGCACGCCGGTGGCGCGGCTGCGCTTCGGTCTGGAGATGATCGAGTCGGCCGAGACCGACAAAGCGCGGCGCAAGTACATGGAGGGCATGGACGGCGACATCCAGGACCTCGACCAGCTGGTGGACGAGATGCTGACCTACGCGCGGCTGGAGCAGGGCTCGCCGGCGCTGAGCTACCAGCGCATCGAACTGGGCGCGTTGGTGGAGCAGGTGGTGTCGGAGATCGCCCCGCTGCGCCAGGAAATCACCGTCACCTGCGAGCCGGGTTCGCTGGTGCCGTTCGACCAGGGAAGCTGGATCGAGGCCGAGCCGCGCTACCTGCATCGCGCACTGCAGAACCTGATGACCAACGCGCTGCGCTACGCCGAAGGGCGGGTGCGGATCAGTTACCGGGTGAGCGTGGACCGCTGCCAGGTGGACGTCGAAGACGACGGCCCCGGTGTGCCGCAAGCGCAGTGGCACCGGTTGTTCCAGCCGTTCTTCCGCGCCGATGACAGCCGCGCGCGGGTGACCGGCGGGCACGGGCTGGGGCTCTCCATCGTGCGGCGGATCATCCACTGGCACGGCGGCCGTGCGCAGATCGCCAAAAGCGAAGTGCTGGGCGGTGCCTGCTTCACGCTGATGTGGCCTCGCCGCCAGGCGCCGAAGGTCGACGACAGTATTTGACCTTTCGGTCAGGAAATGCAGAATGCTGCGTTGCTATCGCCGACGGATGGCGAACCTGTCGCACCCTGATTTCTCGTACTGATATTGCTATCCCTTGAGGGGTATTGCAGAGTCGCCGTCATCGTTATGTAATTTTTGTTATAGCGGGCGTGCGGGTGCTGCCATCGGCCGGATCGACGCTTGAAAACAACAGTCACAGGAGCTTCACGATGAAACACCGCCTCGCAAGCCTGTCCTTGCTGGTTGCTTCCTGTTTCACCCTGCACTCGGCGCTGGCCGATGAAGTGCAGGTGGCCGTCGCTGCCAACTTCACTGCGCCGATCCAGGCCATCGCCAAGGGCTTCGAGAAGGCCACCGGCCACAGGCTGGTGGCCGTCTATGGCGCGACCGGCCAGTTCTATACCCAGATCAGGAACGGTGCGCCGTTCGAAGTCTTCCTCGCCGCCGACGACAGCACGCCGAAGAAACTCGAGGCCGAGAAGGCAATCGTCCCCGGTTCGCGCTTCACTTACGCCATCGGCACCCTGGCGCTGTGGTCGGCCAAGGACGGCTACGTCGACCCCAAGGGCGACGTGCTGAAGAAGAACGACTACCAGCACCTGTCGATTGCCAACCCGAAAGCCGCGCCCTATGGTTTGGCCGCCACCCAGGTGATCGACAAGCTCGGTCTGCAGGATAAGGTCGCCGGCAGGATCGTCGAAGGCCAGAACATCACCCAGGCCTTCCAGTTCGTTTCCACCGGCAACGCTGAGCTGGGTTTCGTTGCGTTGTCGCAGATCTACAAGGATGGCAAGGTGACCAGCGGTTCTGCCTGGATAGTCCCGGCCAACCTGCATGACCCGATCCGCCAGGATGCGGTGATCCTCAACAAGGGCAAGGACAATGCCGCCGCCAAGGCGCTCGTCGAGTACCTGAAAGGGCCTGAGGCCGCTGCGGTGATCAAGTCCTACGGCTACGAACTCTGACTCTAAGGAACAGGCAATGCCCCTCACGCAGGAGGATTTCCTGGCCATCCGGCTCACCATCGAGCTGGCCGCCCTGAGCACCCTGATCCTCCTGCTGATCGGCACGCCGATCGCCTGGTGGCTGTCGCGCACCCGCTCCTGGCTGAAAGGTCCGCTGGGAGCGGTGGTGGCGCTGCCGCTGGTGCTGCCGCCGACGGTGATCGGCTTCTACCTGCTGATCACCATGGGCCCCAACGGCTTTATCGGTCACGCCACCGAGAGCCTGGGCCTGGGGCGCTTGCCGTTCACCTTCGCCGGGCTGGTGGTGGGCTCGGTGTTCTATTCGCTGCCCTTCGTGGTGCAGCCGTTGCAGAACGCCTTCGAGGCCATCGGCAACAAACCGCTGGAGGCCGCCGCGACGCTGCGCGCGAGCCCGCTGGATACCTTCTTCTCGGTGGTCCTGCCGCTGGCGCGGCCGGGCTTCATCACCGCCAGCATCCTCGGCTTCGCCCACACGGTGGGCGAGTTCGGCGTGGTGCTGATGATCGGCGGCAACATCCCGGGCAAGACCCGCGTGGTGTCGGTGCAGATTTTCGATCACGTCGAGGCCATGGAGTACGCCCAGGCGCACTGGCTGGCCGGCGGCATGGTGATCTTCTCCTTCTTCGTCCTGCTGGCGCTCCACGCGAGCCGCCGCAGCCGCTCGGCCTGGGCCTGAGGTGGGCATGCCGCAAGAGCTTTCCGCACGCGCCATCGAGGCCCGCTTCCAGATTGCCTACTCGGGCTTCAGCCTGGATGTCGACCTGCAATTGCCGGGCAAGGGTGTGACGGCGCTGTTCGGCCACTCCGGCTCCGGCAAGACCACCTGCCTGCGCTGCGTGGCAGGCCTGGAACGTGCGCCTGTCGGCCGCCTGGTGGTGAACGGCGAGGTCTGGCAGGACAGTGCCACGGGTGTGCTCCTGCCGCCGCACAAGCGGGCGCTGGGCTACGTGTTCCAGGACGCCAACCTGTTCGAGCACCTGTCGGTGAAGCGCAACCTCACCTACGGCATGAAGCGCGTGCCGCGTGACCAGCATCGTGTCGAGCTGGAGCAGGCCACGGAGTTGCTGGGCATCGGTCATCTGCTGGAGCGCATGCCGGGGCATCTGTCCGGTGGCGAACGCCAGCGTGTCGGCATCGCCCGCGCGCTGCTGACCAGCCCGCGCCTGCTGCTGATGGACGAGCCGCTGGCGGCGCTGGACCTCAAGCGCAAGGCGGAAATCCTGCCGTACCTGGAGCGCCTGCACGACGAGCTGGATATCCCGATTCTTTACGTCAGCCACTCGCCCGACGAAGTGGCGCGACTGGCCGATCACCTGGTGCTGCTCGACCAGGGCCGTTCCCTTGCCAGCGGCCCGGTGGTGGAAACCCTCGCGCGCACCGATTTGCCGATTTCCCACCTGGAAGATGCTGGCGTAGTGATCGACGGCCAGGTGCTGGGGTATGACGCCGGCTATGGCCTGCTGACCCTGGCGCTGCCGCACTGCGAGCAGCGCATCCGCCTGGCACACGCGCCGATGGACAAGGGCAGGGCGCTGCGTATCAAGGTGCAGGCGCGGGACGTCAGCCTGAGCCTGGAGCCGGCGGCCCACAGCAGCATCCTCAACGTGCTGCCGGCAACCGTCGTCGAGATGGTGCCGACGGACAATCCGGCGCACCTGCTGGTGAAGCTGGACGTTTCCGGCACGCCGCTGCTGGCGCGGATCACCCGCTATTCCCACGACCAGCTCGGCCTGCATGCCGGCCAGTCGGTGTGGGCGCAGATCAAATCGGTGGCGCTGCTGGCCTGAGAATTCACGCGGTCTCGATGCGTCGGTTGGCGGCTACGAGCTGATGAGGAGCACCGTGTAGGAGCGGGCCATTCCCGCGATCGCGCGCATGGCGCGCTCCTACAGGTTGGCGCTTTGGGTGCAGAAAGAAGCCAATCCGTCAGTCAGCAGCTCCCTCTCCCTAACCCTCTCCCTGAAGGGAGAGGGGACTGATCGGCGCAGGAGGAATCCATGGCGTCAGTCGGCTCGGATGGCTCCCTCTCCCTGAGGGGAGAGGGGGCTGATCGGCGCAGGAGGAATCCATGGC
>NZ_AMZB01000048.1 GCF_000313755.1 Pseudomonas nitroreducens TX1
TTTTTTCCGAATTCTGCGAGCCCCCCTTCAAGAGCCTGGCCGACGAGACCCGTGTTCGCGCCACCCTGCTTATCGCCAGCCTGGGCGAACTCTGTGTCTGCGAGCTGATGTGCGCGCTGGACGACAGCCAGCCGAAGGTCAGCCGCCACCTGGCGCAATTGCGCGGCAGCGGCCTGCTGCTGGATCGTCGCCAGGGCCAGTGGGTGTATTACCGCCTCAACCCCGAGCTGCCTGCCTGGGTGCACGAGATGCTGCAGGTCACCCTGCGAGCCAACGCGCAATGGTTGGCCGACAACACCCTCCGCCTGCAGAACATGGATGGTCGCCCCGTCCGTGATGCCGCCTGCTGCTGAACCTTTCCGAGCGAATTTCCGATGCTGGTCGCCATTGCTGTCTTCGTTTTCACCCTCGTCCTGGTCATCTGGCAGCCCAAGGGCCTTGGCGTCGGCTGGAGCGCCGCGCTGGGGGCAATCATTGCACTGGCCGCCGGTGCGGTTTCCCTGCACGACATCCCGGCCGTGTGGGCCATAGTCTGGAATGCCACCGCCACCTTCATCGCCGTCATCATCATCAGCCTGCTGCTGGATGAGGCCGGCTTCTTCGAGTGGGCGGCGCTGCACGTGGCTCGCTGGGCAAACGGCAGCGGCTATCGCCTGTTCGCCTTCTGCGTGCTGCTCGGGGCGGCCGTCTCGGCGCTGTTCGCCAACGATGGGGCTGCCCTGATCCTTACCCCCATCGTCATGTCGATGCTCCTCGCCCTGCGCTTTTCACCCGCGGCGACCCTGGCCTTCGTCATGGCGGCCGGTTTCATCGCCGACACAGCGAGCCTGCCGCTGGTGGTCTCCAACCTGGTGAACATTGTCTCGGCTGATTACTTCGGCCTGGGTTTTGCTGAGTACGCGTCGGTGATGGTGCCGGTGAACCTTGCCAGTGTCGCCGCCACCCTGCTGGTGCTGTTCCTGTTCTTCCGTCGCGACATCCCAAGGCAATACGCACTCGACGCACTGAAGGAGCCGAACGCTGCGATCCATGACCGCGCCACTTTCATCATCGGCTGGTGGACACTGCTGGTCCTGCTGGTTGGCCTGTTCGCCCTGGAGCCGCTCGGCATTCCGGTCAGCGCCGTCGCTGCCATCTGTGCAGCCATCCTGTTTGCCGTCGCCGCTCGCGGACACCGCATCTCCACCCGCCGCGTACTGCGCGAAGCGCCCTGGCAGGTGGTGGTTTTCTCCCTCGGCATGTACCTGGTGGTGTACGGGCTGAAGAACGCCGGCCTTACGGACTTCCTCACTCACCTGCTCGACCGCCTTGCCGAACAGGGCTTATGGAGCGCCGCCATCGGCACCGGCCTGCTCTCAGCGCTGCTCTCTTCGGTGATGAATAACATGCCCAGCGTGCTGGTCGGCGCCCTGTCGATCCAAGGCAGCAACGCGGAAGGCCTGGTGCGCGAGGCGATGATCTACGCCAATGTCATCGGCTGCGACCTTGGCCCGAAGATCACACCTATCGGCAGCCTCGCCACGCTGCTCTGGCTGCATGTACTGGAGCGCAAGGGCATGCGCATTACCTGGGGTTATTACTTCAAGGTCGGCATCCTCCTTACCCTGCCCGTTCTGCTGATCACTCTTTCGGCCCTGGCGCTGCGCCTGAGCCTCTGACGTCCGCTACGTAGCGGAGGAGACTTCCATGCGAGTCCTGTTCATGTGCACGGCCAACAGCTGCCGCAGCATCCTCTCCGAAGCCCTGTTCAACCACCTGGCGCCGGAAGGCTTCGAGGCGGTCAGCTCCGGCAGCTTCCCCAAGGGCCAAGTGCTGCCGCGCAGCCTCACCACCCTGCAGCAGGCCGGCATATCCATCGAGGGCCTGAGCAGCAAAGGCAACGACGCCTTCGAAGGGAATCCGCCGGACGTCGTCATCACTGTCTGCGACAAGGCCGCCGGCGAAGCCTGCCCGGTGTACTTCGGTCCGGCGCTGAAGTCTCACTGGGGGCTGGAAGACCCCTCTGATGTTGTAGGTGATGAGGCGTCCACTGACGCCGCCTTCCGCGCCACGCTGGCTCGCATCGAGCGGCGTTGCCGGGCCTTCTTCGCCCTTCCCTTCGACACCCTCGGCCGCGACGAACTCAAGCGCGAGCTGGATCGCATCGGCGCTCTGTGAGCAGGAGGAACCATGTCCGAGCAATTGCCCAACCTCGACCTTTCGCTGTTCGACATGCCGCCAGCGGCAACCCGTACCAGCGAGCACAAGCCGCGCATCCTGCTGCTGTACGGATCGACTCGCGAGCGTTCATTCAGCCGCCTGCTGGTGGAAGAAGCCGCGCGCCTGCTGCAGCACTTCGGCGCCGAAACACGCATCTTCAATCCTTCCGGTCTGCCATTACCTGACGACGTGCCGGTAGAGCATCCCAAGGTGCAGGAGCTGCGTGATCTGGTGCAGTGGTCGGAAGGCCAGGTCTGGTGCTCGCCGGAGCGTCACGGTGCAATGTCTGCCGTGTTCAAGGCGCAGATCGACTGGATTCCCCTGGCGCTCGGCGCCGTGCGCCCCACCCAGGGCAAGACGCTGGCGGTGATGCAGGTCTGCGGCGGCTCGCAGTCGTTCAACGTGGTCAACCAGCTGCGCGTGCTCGGCCGCTGGATGCGCATGTTCACCATCCCCAACCAATCCTCGGTGCCCAAGGCTTACCTGGAATTCGACGACGCGGGACGCATGAAGCCCTCCGCATACTACGATCGCGTGGTAGACGTGATGGAAGAACTGGTGAAGTTCACCCTCCTGCTGCGTGACCGCCAGGCGTTCCTGGTGGATCGTTATTCGGAGCGCAAGGAAAGCGCCGAGCAGCTTTCCGCCCGCGTGAATCAGCGCTCGATCTGAGGTCGCCATGGCCATCGAAATCAGAGAAGCCCGCCCGGAGGACGCTGCAGCGATCCAGGCGATCTACGCCCCTATCGTGACCGGCACGGCGATCTCCTTTGAGGAAGTACCGCCGACCATCGAGGAGATGCGGGAGCGCATCGTCACAACCCAGCAGACCTACCCATACCTTGTCGCGGAGCGCGATGGGCGCCTGGTTGGCTACGCCTACGCCAGCCAACACCGGGCGCGTGCCGCGTACCGATGGGCAGTCGACGTGACCGTCTACATCGCGGATGGCGAGCGACGTTCTGGTGTCGGCCGCAGGCTCTACTGCGAGTTGCTTCCCGCCCTCGCGAAACAGGGGTTCAACGCAGCCTATGCCGGCATTGCGCTGCCCAACGCTGGAAGCGTCGGTTTGCATGAACATCTGGGCTTCCAGCACGTCGGCACTTTCCCGCAGGTCGGTTTCAAGCTGGGCCAGTGGCACGACGTGGGCTATTGGCGATTGGAACTCAGTACGCCAAGCAACTCGCCCCGCGATCCCCGTCGATACCCGGAAGTCAACCGCTGAACGTCCGCCATGGGGCGGAAGCGGATCTTTACTGCTGGCCGAATCTACCGCCGTTCCGCTTGCTTCCTTTGACCACGATAGACAACGGAGGGCCCATCGAAACGGCGGAGCAATCCCTGAAGCCGTGCCGCAGGGGTTCGGCGCTGGACCCGCGTGATTGAGCAACGCATTGTCCCTGACAATCTCAGGCAAAAGGCGCGTCGTTTTGGACAGTTGATGCCGATCGCGGCAGTAGCGTGCTGTCGACAGCGATATTGAACAGCGCCAGATCACGATCCTTGTTGGCGATTTCCAGTCGAACTCTGATGGCCCAGATGTCCCTGACGCTCAGCGACTTCAGACTCCTTTCAGATTCGCCGCCGATACTCCCCTCATCGAACGACCCCTGGGGGGATCACCATGACCCAGCAAGAATGGAGCGGCCTGTTTCCATTCCACTTTGGCTCTGTCATCGAGCGACAAGCCCGTCTGACCTTGCGCCGCGAGGGCGACTCCGACCGCGAGGAGCTTGAAGCCTTCATCCACGAGCGCTTCGAGTCCATCCACCACGCTGACGTGCACCACTATCTGCCGGAGCTCATCGGGCTTCAGGACAGCCACGGGCGCTTGATCGCAGCCGCTGGCATTCGTCCGGCCAGTCACGGGTCGCTGTTTCTCGAGCGCTACCTGGACGAGCCGCTGGAGGCTGTTGTGTCGCGGCTTGCAGGGCGTGCCGTCGGGCGTGATCAGTTGGTCGAGGTAGGCAACCTTGCCGCCCTGAGTGCTGGCAGTGCGCGCGTGATCATCACCGCCGTGACCTGGCTGCTGGCTGCACGCGACCTGCAATGGGTCGCCTTTACCGGCGCCTCCACCCTGGTCAACAGCTTCCACCGATTGGGATTGGAGCCGACCGTGATCGCCGAAGCCGACCCATGCCGCCTGAATGGCGAGCTGGCCAGCTGGGGCAGCTATTACGCGCAGCATCCCCTGGTCTATGCAGGAAACATCGGTTACGGCCATGACGAGCTGGAGCGCGCGGGTGTGTACAAGCGCATGGGTTTCCCGATGCTGCTGCAGGAGGCCGGCCATGCCGCATGAACTGAACGCCTTTCGTGAAGTGCTGCAGACGCACGCTACGAAGCATGCGTCGACAGTGGCTATACGCGGAATCACTGGCAACGTCACCTATGCCCAGCTTCTGGCTGAAATTGAACGTCGCGAAGCTTGGCTACGAGAGCAACCCGAAGGGCCGCTTGCCCTTGCATTGGAGAACGACCCCGAAGCGCTCTTCTGGGATCTGGCCGCCCTCTTCGCTGAGCGCCCTTGCGTCATCCTTCCGCCCTTTTTCAGTGCCGCCCAGCGCCTGCATTGCTTGATGCAGACCCAGGCGACGCTTGCCGTCGCCAACGACGCCTTTGCAGAAGATCTGCGAGCAGCCGGATTCACACCAGGCGAGCGCTTCTGGGAGCGGCCGGCCGTTGTCGACGCCGACCTACCGGCAGGCACTGCCAAGATCACCTACACCTCCGGCAGTACCGGGTCGCCCAAGGGCGTATGCCTGAGCGCCTCGTCACTGCTGCGCGTTGCACAGGAGCTCGAAGCAGCGAGCCGTCCCACCGAGCCCACGAGGTACCTCGCAGTACTTCCGCTGGCTGTCCTGCTGGAGAACCTCGGTATTTATGCAGCGCTGCTGGCGGGAGCCAGTATCACGCTCTATCCGCAAGCACAGATGGGTATCGGTGGCGCCAGTCAGGTCGACTGGAAACGCTTCCTCGGCATCATTGCACTCAGCGGCGCCGAGAGCCTGATTCTGGTGCCACAGCTCCTGCTTGGCCTGGTCACCGCCATCGAGCGCGGCATGATGAAAGCCGGCCCCCTGCGTTTTGTCGCTGTGGGGGGTGCCAAAGTGGCGAGCAGCTTGCTGGAGCGCGCCGAAGCAGTGGGTCTTCCGGTCTTCGAAGGCTACGGGCTCTCCGAATGCGCCTCCGTGGTTTGCCTGAACCGCCCCGGCGATCAACATCCAGGCAGCGTGGGGCGTCCTCTGCCGCACGTCCAGGTGCGTATCGCGGATGACGGGGAAGTACTGGTTCGCGGTTCAACCCTGCTGGGCTACCTGGGCGAACCTGCTTTCGACAGGGAATGGTGGCCAACCGGCGATCTCGGTCATTTCGACGCTGCGGGCTTCCTCTACCTGGCGGGCCGCAAGAAGAACCAGTTCATCACCAGCTTCGGTCGCAACGTGAATCCGGAGTGGATCGAGGCCGAGCTTTCCCAGACGGGCGTAATCCTCCAGGCCTTCGTCCACGGCGAAGGGCTGCCGCGCAACTTCGCACTGCTCTGGCCCATCGACCCAGGCATCAGCGACGAAGCCATCGAGCAGGCCGTGCAGCACTGCAACGCCGGCTTACCCGATTACGCACGGGTTCATGCCTGGAGACGCCTACCCGGCCCCTTTAGCGGTGCTGACGGAACCCTGACCAGTAACGGCCGGCCGCGCCGCCAGGAAATCCTCCGCCGCCACCAGCCCCTCATCACTGAACTCTCGCAATCCTGAGGTCTGCCATGCACTTCTTCGACACGCTCCAATCCGCCACCACCCAGGAACGCCAGGCGCTGTTCAGCGTCCCTGTCATTCGCGACGCCCTGGGTGGCGTTGTCAGCCTGGAGGGCTACATCGCCTTCCTCACTCAGGCCTATCACCACGTTCGCCATACCGTGCCACTGATGATGGCGTGCGGCGCTCGTCTGCCCAGCCGACTTGAATGGCTGCGCGGTGCAGTCTGCGAATACATCGAGGAGGAATACGGCCACGAGCAGTGGATTCTCAATGATATTGCCGCCTGCGGAGGCGATGCGGAGCAGGTGCGTAACAGTCGCCCCAGCCTGCCGATCGAGCTGATGGTGGCCTTCCTCTATGACTTGATTGCCCGCGACAATCCCGTCGGCCTGTTCGGCATGGTCAATGTCCTCGAAGGCACCAGTATCGCCCTGGCTACCCAGGCCGCAGGCAGCATCCAGCAAGGACTTGGCCTGCCGCCGACGGCATTCAGCTACCTGAGCTCCCACGGCGCGCTCGACCAGGATCACATGGCGACCTATCGCGGGTTGATGAACCGCCTGGATCATCCGGAAGATCAAGAGGCGGTGATTCATTCCGCCAAGGTCGTCTACCAGCTGTACACCGAAATGTTCCGGGGCCTGCCGCGCGCCCAGCAGCCAGAGGTGCAGCATGCGTCTGCGTGAGTCGGTGGTGGTATTGACCGGTGCCAGCGGCGGCATCGGCCTGGAACTGGCCAGCCAACTGTGTGCTGGCGGCGCTCGAGTGCTGGCCATCAGCCGGAACCTTGGCGGTCTGGCGGTGCTCATGAACCGTTATCCCAATCAGTTGCGCTGGCACTCTGCCGACCTTCGTACCCAAAGTGGCCGGCAGGAAGTAGCCACCGCTGCCTGGGCCATGGGCGGCGTGAACGTGCTGATCAACGCCGCAGGTGTGAACCGCTTCGCCCTGCTGGAGCAGATCGATGAGGACACGCTGGACGACCTGCTGGATCTCAACATCAAGGCCCCGCTGCAGCTGACCCGTCTGCTGCTGCCATTGTTGCGCGAGCAGCCTCATGCGTTGGTGGTGAACGTTGGCTCCATCTATGGCTCCATCGGCTATCCCGGCTACGCGACCTATAGCGCCAGTAAGTTCGCCTTGCGCGGATTCTCCGAGGCGCTTCGACGTGAGCTGGCTGATACCACCGTCGACGTTCTCTACGCGGCACCACGTGCCACCCGTACTTCGATGAACACTTCGGCAGCCAACGCCCTCAACCAGGCGCTGAAAGTCGGCATGGATGATCCGGTCGATGTAGCGCGAGCAGTGCTTGATGCGGTGCAGAACCAACGCAGCGAGCTGTATCTGGGATGGCCGGAAAAACTCTTCGTGCGCCTCAACGGCATGCTGCCCGGCCTGGTCGACCGCGCGTTGCGCAAGCAGCTCCCGCTTATCCGCCGTTACAGCGATGCCAACGCCAAGGAGCACAGCAAATGAAACACCTGATACTCGCCAGCCTCATTGCCTTCTCTCCGCTTACCTGGGCACTCGATCAGGCCGGCAGCCAGCACCTCGGCGCGATCCAGCAACGTTGGGCGCAAATCCAGTACCAGTTGCCCGAAGAACAACGCGCAGCCGCTTTCGAAAAGCTGGCGAGCGACGCAGAGGCCTTCACCCGCGAGCAGCCCCAGGCTGCGGAAGCCTGGATCTGGAACGGAATCGTCACCAGCAGTTGGGCCGGCGCCACAGGCGGGCTTGGCGCGCTGGGCAAGGTCAAAGCCGCCAGGGCAAGCCTGGAGAAGGCGCTGGCACTCGATCCGAACGCTCTGCAGGGGTCCGCCTATACCAGCCTTGGCGCACTCTATGATCGAGTGCCTGGCTGGCCCATCGGGTTCGGTGACTCGGACAAGGCAGATGAAATGCTGCGCAAGGCGCTGCGGTTGAATCCAGAAGGCATCGACAGCAACTACTTCTGGGGTGACCATCTCTATCGCCAAGGGCATTACGTCGAAGCGCGCGCGGCTTTGCAGAAAGCCCTGCAGGCACCGCCACGGCCCGGCCGTGAGCTGGCCGACCAGGGCCGGCGCGGCGAAATCGATGCTTTACTCAAGACGATCAAGGACAAGCAGGACTGAGCATGCGGCTGCTGATAGTCGAAGACGATCCCGCGCTGGGGGAAGGTATCTGCAACGGTCTGCGCCAGGAGGGTTACACCATCGACTGGCTGCAGGACGGGGTGAGTGCCTTGCACGCCTTGCAGCAGGAGACATTCGATCTCGTCGTGCTGGATCTGGGACTTCCGCGCCTGGATGGCATCGAGGTGTTGCGCCGGTTGCGTGCCGGGGGCGATGCGGTGCCCGTGCTTATCCTGACCGCCCGTGACGCGACCGATGATCGCATCGCCGGACTCGATGTCGGCGCCGACGACTACCTGGTCAAGCCGTTCGACCTCAATGAGCTGAAAGCTCGTCTGCGTGCGCTGCTTCGACGTAGCGCAGGTCGCGCCAAGGTACTGATCGAGCATGCCGGGGTGACGCTCGACCCGGCCACTCGGCAAGTCAGCTACCAGGGGCATCCAGTCGTGCTGACCCCCAAAGAGTATCGGCTGCTCCACGAGCTGCTGTCCCAACCCGGCAAGGTCTTCACCCGCGAGCGGCTCACTCAGCTCCTCTACGGATGGGATGAGGAGCCCGAGAGCAACACGCTGGAGGTGAACGTCTACCACCTGCGCAAGAAGCTCTTCAACGATCTGATCCGCACGGTGCGCGGCATTGGCTACCTGGTGGAAGGCAAAGCATGAGTTCGTTGCGCCAACGCACGCTCTGGCGAGTCATGCTGCTGTTGCTGGTCGGTACCGGCCTGCTCGCGCTCTACAACTATCACGACAGCAGCCACGAGATCGACGAGATCTACGACGCCCATCTGGCGCAGAACGCGCGCCTCCTGCAAGGCGTCATGAGCATGCCCCTGGACGACAAGGATCGCCATGCGTTGTACCTGGCATTCAATGAAGCACTGAGCCAGGCGGGCAAGCATCGCGTCGGCCATCCCTACGAGAGCAAACTCGCCTTCCAGGTGTGGCGCATCAACGGTGAAGTCCTGGTGCATACGGTCAGTGCCCCGAGCTTCACTCGCCCTCTGACCGAGCCGGGCTTCTCCAACATCATGGTGGGGGAGCAGCGATGGCGCAGCTTCGTGCTTCCCGTGCCAGAGCGCCAGTTGGTGATCTGGGTCGGTGAGCGCAACGATGTGCGCGACGACCTGATCGGTCGTATCGTCCGCCACACGCTGTTTCCCTTCCTGATCGGAAGTCTCGCGCTGGCATTGCTGGTATGGCTGGCCATCGGCTGGGGGCTGCAACCGCTGCAGAATATGGCTCGTGTCATCCGGGCGCGGCATGCAGAGTCACTGGAGCCACTGCAACTCGTGCCTCTACCCCGGGAGCTGGAACCCATGCAGGCGGCGCTGAATCGACTGCTGGGGCAGATCGATGAACTGCTGCGTCGAGAGCACCGATTCATTGCCGACGCTGCGCACGAGATGCGTACGCCCCTGGCAATTCTTCGGCTGCATGCGCAGAACGCGCTCGAGGCCAGGAGCGATGCCGAGCGAGATAAAGCCCTGGAGTTTCTGGTTGGTGGCGTGGATCGTCTCAGTCGAGTGGTAAATCAGCTGCTGACCATGGCGAGAATCGAGCCGCGGCTAGGGCAGCGCAACTGGTCAACGGTAGATCTGGCGGTAGTCGCTACGGAGACCATGGCAGAGATGACACCCTGGATTTTGAATCAGGGGCAGGAACCGTCATTGGAGATTTCCGAGGGCAATTATCAGCTTCAAAGCGACGCGGGCGCTTTGGGAATTGCCCTGCAGAACCTGGTGGCGAACGCAGTAAATCACTCGCCAGCTGGCGGTCGAGTCAATATCACGCTGCACCGTGAAGGTCATGGGATTGTACTCAACGTAGAAGACCAGGGGCCAGGCATCGACCCGGAAGACCTGGAGCGTGTCTTCGAACGCTTCTACAGCAAAGGTTCCGAGAACGGCGCCGGACTGGGCCTGTCCATTGTCGGGATGATCATGGAGCGGCTTGGGGGCAGTGTGCAGTTGAGCAATCTCTCTACCGGCGGGCTTCGCGCAACGCTGAGGATCGTACCTACGCCCTGAACCTTTAAGTCCGCTATTCGGTTGCAGCCTCTCGCCATGGGCGAGCAACCGGCCAGAAGCGGCCGCTGACGATGACTAGATCTGAGGGATGATCTGTCTTTGAAGTTAAGGCGCTCAGCGATTATTCACCCGCTACCGATTCTGTCAAAAGTACTCTCGAGGTAGTGGAAACGCAGCAGCATGCTGCCCTGCTGGAACGTATTGGCTGCGCTATCGTTGCAAGGCTTATGGCATTGCTCCGCCCCAGCCCGCTGAGTGCTTTCTCTCCTGGGCAAGGCAATGGGATTGGTTCTCCAGTAAAGCGACTGCCGCTATAACGAATGCGCATGTCAAACCTGTGCTCCAGCGACTCCCTCATGAGATGCAATAACACGATTACGACCCGACTCCTTGGCCTGGTAAAGCAACGCATCGGCGCGAGCCAGCACCTTGGTTGGGTCTATGACCGCGCCCTCGGAACAAGCTACTCCGAGCGATAGCGTGACTCGCCCGACAGGAGGAATAGACGACATTTCCAGTGATTGACGGATGCGTTCAGCGACTTCGATTGCCGCAGGCAAGCTCGTTTGGGGTAACAGCAGGATGAACTCCTCACCTCCCACCCGACACGCTAGGTCGCCTTCCCTACAGCTCTGACTGAGCAACGCCGCAAAGGACTGCAGGACCTTATCTCCCACCGCGTGGCCAAACTCGTCGTTCACGCGCTTGAAGTGGTCAATATCCATGCTGATCACTGCGTAGCGCTTACCGAGGAGATGCCATTCGCGCAGTGCGCTTTCCAGCACACGGCGATTGCCGAGCCCCGTAAGGGGGTCGCTCAGCGCTTGGTGATTGAGCTTGCCTATGCGCTCTTGTGTCAGCAACGCGCCAATAATCATCGCGCGGCGTATCTGCCACGCTTCGACGTACCATGCCTGAACCTTACGAATCCCCTCCTCACTAGCGTGCTGGCCCGCGTACTCGGCCAGTTGACTGAGGGGACGGCTAATGCGCGATGCGGCCCACCAGAGCAGCAGCAATCCAAGCAGACTCATCGGGATGATGCCGAGCACAACCTGCAACATGAGATTCCAGAGCGTGCTGAGCGGAACGCTCAGGGGCTGCTGAGATACCACCCCCCAACCGCTGTGCGGGACCGACGCATAGCCGGCGAGCATGTCAGCTCCCGTTGTATTGCTTACAAGTGAGGCTCCACTTTCGCCGCGTAACACTGCGTCAACGACAGGGTTGTCAACCTCTTCGCCGATGCGGTCGGAGTCCGGATGAAACAGCACATGGCGCTGCTCGTCCACGAGATAGACAAACGAAGAATCCTGCTGGAAATGCATGCTGATAATCTGGTTTAGGGCGTTTTCCTTGTGCAGGTAAATAGTCCCCCCCACCAGCCCTAGAAATTCACCTTCATCACTCCAAATTGGCTGAGAAACAAAAACGATCAGGTTTCCAACCAAAGAGCTGAACGCGGGGCTGATCATGGGTTTGCGCTCGTCCAGGGGAGCTCTGGAACGAAGAGTCTGACCATTGATGCTCAGCGATGCAGGGAAAGACGACACTATTCGCCCTCGAGCATCAGCGACCACTACGGTGTTGAAGCTGTGGTCTTGCTCAGCCAGCCGGCGGACTTCAGCGCCTCGCTCGATCTCACGCTGAAAGTTTTGACCAATGGCACGTGAACTGAAGGCTAACCGGTCCAGGTCATCACCCAGGCTCTGACCGATGGTCAGCGCCACCTTGGCCGCATAGGCTCTATTCGCCTCCAGAGAGTTATGAATCAACGTCGCTCGCTGGATTCGGTATGTGGCATAGAGATCGTTCAACAACGTCGCCAGGATTGCTAACAGCGCCAAGAGCAAGGTTAGCGTGCGTAAGTTGATTCGCGGGATTGGCCTTGATGGCATGAAGGGAACCATATGTGAGCGTTGACAGGAGCGAATGATTGATTTCTGTCCCAATGCCCAATCGCACCGCGGTCGCCTTGATGGATCGCGTCCCGCATGACCATATTCTACGTAAGGATATATATAGCAAATAGCCACCATCGGCGCACCAATGAGAGCGAACCAATAGGGGCAGAACTGGAAAGCCGCATCTCAGCTCAGGTCAGACAGGCTGAGCTCGGGGGTGTGGGCGCTGGCCGAGGCTGCCAATCGCATCGCTCTAAGGCCGCGAATAGACCTTGAACAGGTTCTGGTCCAGCTCGCTCGGCGCGCCGAAGTACTTGCTGTAGAGGGGCAAGAAAGCATCGGAGCGATACAGCTCGCTCAATGCGGTATCCACCTGCAGGCGGAAGTCCTCGTCGCCGCGGGGCATGGCCAGGGCCACCGGCGCATAGTCGAAGCGCCGGGTGAGCACCATCAGGCTGGCCTTGCCGCTGCTGCGCTCAACCAGACTGCGCAGGGTCATCTGGTCGAAGAAGAACGCGTCGGCCTTGCCGCCGGCCACCGCCTCGATGCCTTCCGCCGCGCCGGGCACGCTCTGCAGCGTAACCAGCACCTTGAGCAGGCGCAGCTTTTCCCGCACCCAGGTTTCTACCCGCGTATCAGCGGGCACCGCGAAGGTGTAGGCTGCCAGGCCGCGATTCAGGGTGGCACGCCAGGTCGGGCCGCTCTTGTCTACCTCACCGTTGAGCAAGCGCACCAGGAAGAACGGCGCATCCTTGCGCACCACCACGCCCAGGCCGGCGGTGTATACCGGCAGGGAGAAATCGAGGCTCTGCCGCAGCTTGAGGGTTTCCACCATCGGGCTGCAGAGCAGATCGACGCCACCGGCTCCCAGCATTTCCGCAGCCTTATCCGCACTCAGCGGGACGAAGCGCACCTGCATTTGAGCCAGGCCTGGCTGGGTGCGCAACTGGTCTGCCACCTTCTGGCACAGGTCGATGCCGTAGCCGACGGCGCTTTCGCCGTCGCTGGCGGAGAATGGCGGGCGCTCCGGCAGGTAGCCCAGGGTCAGGGTATGGCTGCTGCGGATGCGTTCCAGGGTCTGGGCCGGAGCCACCAACGGCAGCGCGGCGACCAGCATGACGAAGATACGAGGGAACCAGCGCTTCATGACCGACCCTCCGCGTTGAGCTTGGCCTGCGGACCGATGAAACGGTCCGCGATGTAGCCGAACATCAGGTAACCCACCGCCGTGACCAGCATGCCGCCGAACACCGCTTCCATCCCCGACGCGTAAAGCGCGTAGAAGCTGTACGCCATGGCGACCAGCAGCGCCGCGACATTGCGGTGGTGCGGGTAACCGGTCACGCCGGCCTTCTGCATGATCACCAGCAACGCCGACAGCGCGGTGATGTAAGGCACGATGTTGGTCACCGCCGCCAGGCTGACCAGCTTGCCGAACTGCTCCGACGCGTTAGGAGAAATGGTCGATACCGCCATCGCGCTCTGCAGCGCAGCATTGGCCACCAGCCCGAGAATCGGCGCCCCAAGCAGCGTCACTTTGCTGAACAGACGCGGGAACATGCGCTGTTCGGCGGTAACCTTGGCGGTCTGCGCCAGGGTGAACTGCCAGCCTAGAAGCGAGCCCACGCAGGCCATCACCGCCAGCGCCATGATGATGTTGCCCACTACCGGATTAAACATCTGCGCATAAACGTAAGCGAACGGCGCGCTGGAATTGGCAAGCTCGGCATTGGGTACGATGCCCATGATCACCGTCGTGGACAGCACGTAGACCACCGCTGCGCCCAAGGTGCCCAGCAGACAGGCCAGCGGCACGTTGCGCTTGGGGTTCTCCACGGCGTCGGAGTTCTGCGCCGCCGACTCCATGCCGAGGAAGGCCCAGAGGGTCAGTGGGATGCTCTGGGTGATGGCGTCGTTCATGGCGATGCTGTTCGGGTTCCAGGCGGCGTCGAACACCTGCTTGTCGAACCAGAACCAGCCGATGATCGACAGCCCCGCCACCGGGATGATCACGCCCCACACGGTGATGGAACCAATCTGCCCGGTCACCTTGGGCCCGCCGAAGTTCGCCAGGGAGGTCAGCCAGATCAGCCCGACGCTGCCGATGAACAGCGGCATGGCGCCGGTGCCCAGCCAGGGAATGAAGGGCGTCAGGTAACCCACCGCGGAGATGGCGATGGCTACGTTGCCAATGGCCAGCGAAAGGAAGTACAGGTAGGAGCAGAGGAAGAACGCCGACTTGCCGTGGGCCTCCTCGGTATAGGCCGACATCCCGCCCGAACGCGGGCAGTAGATGCCGCACTGGGCGAAGCAGTAGGCGATGGCCATGGAACCGACGGCAGTGATGATCCAAGACAGTAAGGAGATCGCCCCCAACTGCGCCATGCTGGTGGGCAGCATGATGATGCCCGATCCCATCATATTGACCGCGACCAAGGTGGTGAGACCCGTCAGCGTCATTTTCTTGCCGGATGCTGCCATGACAGAGATCTTCCGTAAGTAACATCCTACGAAGATAGGATTAGTCGGAAAAAGCCGCACAGTTTTTGTGGCAAAGATAGGTTTTAGGTGAGTTTCATTTCCTTCAATCTGTGAACAGTTCGCAAGAAACTAGTCAGTCGTCAAACTGACTCGCCACGGGCCGGAGATCCATCGAGCAAGGTAATAGCCCGTCTGCCGCCGATATCGCGGTTGGATGGGAGGGGCGGCTGAGCAATGCGGCGGTTAGATCCTCGGGGATTCCTCTTCCGTTTGTCGAAGGCTGCATGGCCACGAAGCGAAACCGCTAGAATGACTGGAACGCCCGTATGCCGGGGCTTACCTGATGACCAACAGTCAACGCCCATCCCAGCTCTTCCAGGTCAGTTGCCTTGCCTGTTCGCTGAGCCGCCTTTGCCTTCCAGCCAGCCTGACCGAAGGTGAAGTAGCGGAGCTGGACCGCATAGTTCGCCGCAACCGGCCGCTGCACAAAGGGGAGTATCTGTTTCGCGCTGGCGAACCGATGCGGCAGGTCTTCGCCTTGCGCTCGGGAGCTCTGAAGACCTACCTGATTGAGTCTAATGGTGATCAGCAGGTGACCGGCTTTGTCCTGCCCGGCGAGATGATTGGGCTGGATGCAATCGGGGCGCCCTCCTTCCGAGGGTTCGCTGTGGCTCTGGAGACTTCGCTGGTATGCGCCATCGACTTGGAGCAGTTGGAGGATCTCTCCGGACGCATTCCCGGACTGCGCCATCAATTACTGCATATCCTCAGCCAGGGGATCCACGGCGAGCACGAACACATTCGCTGCAACCGCGAGCGTGCCGAGCAGCGGCTGGCCCAGTTCCTGTTGAGCCTGTCGGCGCGCTACCAGCAGCGGGGACTGCGCCAGGACCGCTTCACGCTATGTATGACGCGTGGCGATATCGGCAATTACCTCGATCTGTCTTTGGAAACCATCAGCCGGCTGTTCACTCGCTTCGCGCAGACGGGCCTGATCGAATGCGAGGGACGGGAGGTACATTTGCTCAACCACCAAGAGCTTTGCCGATTGAGCGGGATCGAAGGGCAAGGCGCCGCAACCGAAAATCGCTGAGTCTGCTCACCTGGAGCTGCCCTTCAGCTGCCAGAACGCTTGTTTGATTCGCATCAAAGCACCGCGGACTTCCTCGGCGGAGGCTGCTCCGAGCGTGCCAGTTGGTGCTGGCGCCGCCGGAGGTCAATATGCGCCCAGACAGAGCGTCCCCCCTAGCAACATCCCGTATGCCAGCCAGCAGCACCGACTTTCTGATTGCCCGGCTCATCGGGTTGCAAGTGGATTATCTGTACGCCGCACAATGCATCGAAAGCGCCAGTGACGGTGAGGCGCTGCACGACCTGCGCATCACGCTGCGAGGTGTGCGCAGTTTGCTGCGTCCGCTACGCCAGCGGCCGGAGCTGGCGGTCCTGGATCAGGCCGCCGCGGCGCTGCTGACAAGCACCAGTGGTTTACGAGATACCCAGGTACTAGCCCAGGAGCTGGAGCGACTGGGCTGGCAAGCAGAAGCCAGCAGACGCCGGGCGCATGTGGACCAAAGCGTCCGGCTGTGTTTGCGCAAGCCAATTGCCAAACGAGTGCTCGGTGAGTTGGAGCGGTGGCCCGCCGCGTTTCGCAAGATTCGCTCCGGCAGCGATCTCAAGCATATTCGCAAGCTCGTCAGGCGGCGGGCGAAACGCGATCTGGAGCAGCTTCGGGAGGTACTGGAACAATCCCACGATAGTCCCCGCGACTGGCACGCCATTCGTCTGCGCATCAAGCGCGTGCGCTACCTGTGCGAGAGCTATGCCAACTGGATCAGGCCAGACGATGCGCTGCTGGACGATCTCAAGCGCGCCCAGTCAATTCTGGGCAATGAACATGACCTGAGTCTGTGGTGCGCCAGCAGCGACAAGGACCGGCCGCTTCGCCCACTGATCAACGGGTGGCTCTCAGCCAGGACGGAAGCCCAGCACGGGGCGCAGACGGTATTGGCGGCGCTGCTGGACCGGCTGACCACTTCCAGAAAGGAGAAAAAGCACGTCCCACCACTGAAGCCGGTGAACGGTTAACGTGTGCTCTTCGGCGGCCGGTCGGCAGCCAGGAGCGATGAGATTACCGCCATTTGATCGCGGTCAAATTCACCCAAACCTCCCGGCGTACAAGTGAGTCAGCGGCTTACCCGCTTAACGGCACTGCGCCAGGAGGATTTCATGTCCAGCCACCCCCAAGCCAAAGACGATGGTCTCGATGAACACTGGGTCGAGGCCTTGTCGGACGGGACCCACGTACTGATCCGCCCGTTGCGGCCGGAGGATCGCCAGCGTGAAGCGGATTTCATCGCGCGCTTGTCACCAGAAGCGCGCCACTTCCGTTTTCTCTGCACCATGAAAGAGGTCAGTCCTTCACTGCTGAACCAATTAATGGCGGTGGACTTCAAGGACAGCGTCGCCTACGTGGCCCTTTCGCACCAGGATGGAGAACTGATGGAGATCGGCATCAGCCGGTACGCACGTTGTGCCGATTCTCACCAGTGCGAATGTGCGGTCACCGTGGCGGATGCCTGGCGTCATCGCGGGCTGGCCGTGGCGCTGATGCGCCATCTGATCGAAACGGCCAGGCAGCAAGGGTTACAGCAGATGTATTCGGTCGACGCAGCAGCCAACAGCGCGATGCACGAACTGGCGCACTTCCTGGGCTTCACCAGCCACCCTGACCCGATGGACTCCACCCAGACCATTCATACCCTGCAACTGCAGCCAGCGCCGTGAGGCGGGGAGGCAACGATGCGCACGCAACTTCTCTGCACCAGCGACGGCCGCTGCTACGTCCAGCTCGATCAATACCGGGTGCCATTTGCCGATGAGCGTCAGGCCCGCGACTATCTGGAGCGGCTGCATGAGCGCCTCGCGGCGCCCCATGCATGGCCTCAGGTTCAACGCTCGGACCCCGAACGCCGGCGCGCCGGCTGAGCGTACTCACCGGGCCGCTGTCATGGTCGCCGAACCATGGGCCCGCTCTTTGCTGGGGATTCGACCCAGAGCGAACGAAGGTCGCAGATGATGTGCGCTGGCTCGCTGATTGACACCAGACACACACGGTTCTCCCAGCGATCCCAGAGAAACACGTATTCGCTGTCGCCACCGGCAGGCGTGTAGCGCAGAGCCATCCAGGCGACGCAGGCGATCGCCCAGACGGTGAACAGCGCGACGAGAAACGCCAGCACTTTCATGATCCAGCCTCAGGGTCGGACTGCCAGGATGCTGGAGTTCACCCGGTACAGCGCCTGCTCCGTGGTACTGCCGATTATTTTCGCCAGCCCGGCGTGATAGAGCGTGCCCATGACCACGACATCCATGTGCTGTTGCTCTGCGAACTCGGCGATCACGCGGGTGGCGCTGCCCTTGACGAAATGCTGGCAAATCCGCCCCACGTTGAACTGGCTCCCAATGCGCTCCATCTGCTGGCGTGAGCGTCCCGCGGCCAGCTCCGCAACATCCGGCGTCCAGGCCACCGGTCCGGCGGCATAGGCCAGGAAGCCGGCGCTGACGTCGTAAGCCTGCAGCAAGTGAAGTTCGGCATCGCATTGACCGGCGAACTGTTGTGCCATTTCGACGATACGTTGGTTCAACTGGTCGACCTCCGGATCATCCTGGGAGAGATCAATGGCGGCGACCACCTTGCGCGGCAGAGGATGGGTCGCCTGGCTGACCAGGTGCAGTGGCACAGGCGACTGGCGCAGAAGCTGCCAATCCAGCGGATGAGTCAGCGCACGGCTCAGCGCGGGCTCATAGCGCGTGTCCTTGAGCAGCAGATCGATGTGATGCCGCCGGACCAACGCAATGATGTCCTCCAGCGGATCATCGCTCCAGACGGCCTCGGCGCTGGCATCGATCCCATGACCACGCAACAGTTCCAACTGATCGTCGAGCCAGGTGCGCTGACTTTCCTGGATATCTTCGCGAACTCTCTGCCGGGCGTTGTAATCGAGCACTGACAGACCAGTTGGCAGGCTTCCCAACACCACGATGTGCAGGCGCGCGTCGAAGGCGCCCGCCAGTGCCTGAGCGCGCGCCAGCGCCGGGGAATAGTGGAGATCAGGGTCGCAGATCAGCAGTAAGCGAGCATAGGCGTTCATGAGGCCTCCGGCGCATGGCGGTTGGACGTGTCGCTATGAGCCTGTGCTTGCCCAGGAGGTCATACTTTGATGCCGATCAAATGCGCCCGCTCAAGCGATCGAAGCGCAGTACCGGGCCGTCTGCAGCTGGCAGGGACGTGCTTCCCGATCCCGGCAGCGCGCACTCGGTCCGTACCCAGATTCGATACGCCGGGACGCCATGCCATAGACAAAGACGGGCGGCCTTCAGCGCCAGCGGCGCAGGCGCGGAGCAGTAGACCAGGTCGGGCAACTGCCGGCTCAGCTGCGCTCTCAACCGCTCCAGAGGGCAATCCTCGACTGGCGAGGTCAGCAACCCCAGCGAATGCAGCCAACGGCGGCAATCGTCGGGCAGGCACGCCTGGCTGGATGCGTCCTCAACCAGCACCAGTTGTACCCAGGGCAGCCAGCAGGCGAATTCGTCGATGGCGGCTGCCACGGCCAGGATTCCACCATTGCAGGCAAAAACCAGCAGGCGGGAAACGCCAAACGGCAACGGCCAGCCCACCCCCAGTGGGCCGCGATAAAGCAGCGGGCCATCCGTGCGCAGCGGCACTCCGCGCTGGCTGGCCGCCAGGATGCAGAGACGATCACGCCCCGGCAGGCTGACGTAGTTGAAGGCCCTGGCAGCTTGTACTCGATCATCCAGCAAGCAGTACTGGCCAGGAATGATCGACTGTGTCTCGTCATCGTCCAGCTTCACGCGCAGGCATTGCGTCGAGTCCGAGATGGACAGCTCCTCCAGCACCCGCGCGCGGCCAATCGTCTGCCATTCCATGCCGCGCCTCCACGGCCGTCACCGGCAAGATGCGCCGGCTTTGACTCAGGCTAAGAAGCGGCAGGCCAATTACCTTGATCACCATCAAGTTGCGTCCGGGAAATCAATACGACTGCCGGTGCCGCATTTGATCGGCATCAAAGTCGGTAGACCTCAGGATCGCAGAATCGAACGGCCTCGCCAGTGAGGCGACCCTTTTTCCTGCGGAGGAATTCATCATGTCCGAGCCCGCTAAAAAAGTACCTGTCAGCGCCGTTCCCCAACAACCGACCAAGCCTTCGGAGCCGCCCGCCAACCCGTTTCACCCATGGCGTCCTTTCGACAGTCTGCGCCGCCAGATCGACAGCCTCTTCGACGACTTCGGCCGCGCGCCGCTAAGACTCCCCTTCAGCCATAGCCCGTTCGATGCCGACCAGTTCTGGCGCCGCGAACCTTTCTCCCATGGCCTCCCCGCAGTGGACGTCAGCGAGCAGGCGGATGAGTTCCGAATCAACGCCGAGTTGCCCGGCATGGACGAGAAGGACATCGAGGTCAAGCTGGCCAATGGCAGCCTGATCATCAAGGGCGAGAAGAAGGAAGAGAAGAACGAAACTCGCAAGGAATACCACCTCTCGGAACGCCGCTACGGAAGTTTCGAGCGAGTGTTCCGCCTCCCCCGCGAAGTGGACCCCGAGAAGATCCAGGCACGCTTCAGCAAGGGCGTATTGCAGGTTCAGTTGCCCAAGCGGGCGGAAGCAGTGCATCCGGAGAAGATCATTCCGGTCAAGACCGCCAAGTGATGCGTTGGCGCTCCCGCCGGGAGCGCCCTCTCCCTGACGGCATAAGAACCGGGGCGATACCACCCCATTCAGGGTGGGGCTGCGCGGCGACGGTGCCGGTCTCCGCCGCTCGATCCTGCCCGTTCATGCTTGCGAGGTGCACCATGAGCCAGATCCAGAAACTGCTGCTGATCGCCCATCCCGACCGTCACGATACCCCGGCTTTGCAGCGCGCCACCGCCCTGGCAGGGCAATGCGGGGCCAGCCTGCATGTCATTGCCTGCGTGGAGCCGTTCGCCACCTTCAGTCTGCTGGCCAGGCACGTACAGAACGATGCGCGCGAGAACATGCTGATAGCCCAGCGCGAGCGTTGGGAAAACGAATGCCGTTTACAACGTGGTCGCGGCGTGGGCGTGGAGATGACCTCGTCCGTCCTGTGGACGACCGATCTGCGTACCGATCTGCTACAGGCCATGGGCGAACTGCAGCCGGATCTGGTGATCAAGGACATCCAGCATGAGTCTGCTTTCAAGCGCTCCTTCGTTACTCCGCTGGACTGGTTCCTGTTACGCAAGTGCCAGCAACCGCTGCACCTGGTGCACAGCGCGCAGCATCCCCTGCCCCGGCGCATCGTTGCGGCGGTCGACCCGGCAGATCCACGAACCCTGATCAACGGTATCAACGATCGCATCATTGCGGCGGCCAATGGCCTGGCGCTGCAATGCAACGCACAACTGCACCTGCTGTACATCTATGACTGCATGCCCGCCTACATGGCCAACCGTGCGGAAGGCGCGGTGGCCTGGGTCGATCTGGTGGAGGACATGCGCGCCTCCCTGCACCAGGCCTTCGTCCGCCTGGCGGACGATCATGGCGTGCCGCAGGAGCGACGCCACTTTCTGATGGGTACGCCACTGCGCGGAGTTTCACGCTTCGCCCAGGAAAACGAGATGGATGTCGTCGTGATGGGCCGCGTGCACCGCACCGGCGTAGAGCGATTGATTGGCAGCACCACGGAGCATGTCCTCGACCAGATTCCAGGCAGCGTGCTGGCCGTGGGGGCATGACGAGACATCACGGATCGGGGCGCAATCGCAGAGTTTGATGGGCATCAAAGTCGCACAACGCACCTCGTTCCAGCCTGCACTTGAAGTGGGCCGCGCCAGAGGCGAAGACCATGGACCAGTACCATAAAGTGTTCTTCATCGCCGCCCCTCGCTGGCGGCAATCGGCCGCCTATCGACGTGCCCTGGCCATTGCCCGTCGAAGTCATGCCGCGTTGCATATCGGCATGTTCCTTGAACCACGCCTGGGCATGCCGTTTCTTTCTGATCATCTGCGCGACGAACTGCTTGAGCAATGCCGCGTCGACGTCGAGCGTGACGCGCAGGAGCTGCGCAACACCGGGGTGGATGTCACCTGCGAAACCCTCTGGAGCGCCGAGCCCTGCCGGGAGATTCTTGATCGCGTGGCGACGCTCAAGGCGGACCTGGTGATCAAGAACGTTCATCACGAGGCGGCATTACGCAGGGTCTTTGTCACACCGCTGGACTATCGCCTGCTCAGAGCCTGCCAGGTTCCATTGCATCTGGTGGCAGAAGCACTCAATCCGCTGCCGCTGAAGGTGGCCGCCGCACTGGATGTCGCCAGACCGGAGCTGCTGGTTAGCGGGCTGAATGAAGGGATCATCGAAGCCGCGCGCAATCTGGCAAGCCTGTGCGGCGCAGAACTGCATTTTCTCCACGCCTGCGACCTGCCGAGCGCCATCGACTACGACTCGGCCACGCTGAGCAGCAGCTGGGATTCCAGCTATGCCGAGCAGGTCCGCATCTCGCTCTACCGCACCTTCAACCATCTGGCTGACCGCTGGCACGTTCCCATGGAGCACCGCCATTTCGTCCTCGGCCCTGCCACCCAGGGCATTGCCAACTTCATGGACGACCATCGGATCGATGTCGTGGTCATGGGTATGCAGAGCAGGCTGGGCCTGGACCGCATCCTGGGCAGCACCACCGAACGCTTGCTGTACCGCATGTCCGGCAGCATGCTGGCCGTCGGAGCGGACACAACCGGCCATCCTAGGCTGCCACCTGGCAGCGCGGAACAGTCATGACGTGCATCACCTGTTCTCTATCGGCACCAGGGTGCACCGAGTAGTCGCCATGCAGCCATGCAGCCATGCAGCCATGCAGCCATGCAGGGAGTCTCGTCGATGCCACGCGGTCAACGAAGATGCTCGACCCGCTGATTATTGAATTTATGAAGATCGCCCTGGCTCGCGCCCTCGGCAGGCCGTATACATGCTGGCGAAATAGAGCGCATTGGGGCATTGGCGCTGGGCGCGCCGAGCAACTCCTCCGGAGATCGCCACTGCGCCTTGATAAAGTCGGGTGAACGTCCGCCATGGGTCGGTGGCTGCCTCTTCCTCAGGGGCAGCAGCCGAGCACAAGTAAACATGCAGAATCGGAAAAAGCTCCGCCAGCGATTCTCGATCACTCGTCAGAAGACGGCTATGCCGGAAATACAGGGTTGAACCTCTCCGCCGACCCAGATTGTCCCCTTGACGCTTTCGATCTGTAGTCGCCCGCAGCGCCCGACTATGGTCCCCTGGCTGACCGTGTAGAGATTGCTGAGAACTCCGGCACCGATCAGCCACTGAGCAAGGCCTGCGTTCAGACTTCCCGTGACAGGGTCCTCGTTGCATTCTTCGCCCATGAATGTCCTAACTTCCACGTCTGCTTCGGCCCCCGGCCCAGCCCAAGGAGCAATCACTCCAACATTCAATCCTTGTAGCGCGGCGTAATCGGGTCTGATTCCCAGCACTTCATCGCGGCTTGCCAGCAACACGCCCGCCCAGCCGGGACCATTGTCCACCCATTGGCTAGCGCGAATCTGTCCCGCATGGAGACCCAGCCCCTGCTCGATGAGGTGCAACGTCATCGAATCCAGCGGCCCGCTGCGCAGCAGGGGCGGAGCGGAAAAGGCTAAGCGCAGGCCCTGCTTGCGTACACGAATCAGACCCGCCGAGCACTCTTGGATAATCTCGTGAGCCTCCAGGTTGTCTTGTTGGTTCAGCCACACCTGGCAGCTTCCCAGAGTGGGGTGGCCGGCGAAGGGCAGCTCTCGCAGAGGGGTAAAGATGCGTACGCGATAATGCGCCTCCGGTGCTTGGGGCTTGAGCAGGAAAGTCGTCTCACTGAGTTGTGTCCACCGGGCAAACGCCTGCATCTGATCGGTTGTCAGTTCATCGGCATCCACCACCACTGCCAGGGCGCTGCCTTCGTAAGGGTGCTCAGCAAATACATCAACTTGTTCGAACTTCAATGAGTGCGGCATCAGACTTCCTGGAAGATATTGGCTTACTACCGCCAAACGGATGGCCGAGACTAGTCGCTGGGCGAACCCAATGGAAGGGACCTGAAGCAGCAAGCTCCCCGGGGCAGGCAGCCATCGGCCAGAAGCGGAGCTTTTGAGCCACCACTTCCAAGCCGGCTTGCGCATCAGCTGCAGAAACGCCAACTTCGAACAGCATCTGGCTGAAGCCCGACTATCCTTTGCTGCGTAGCGCCTGCCGGAACTCCTCCAGGCAACAAGGAGACGCTTCTTGAATCGGATTCGCCTGCTGATTGCTTCCTGCCTGTCGCTGACTCCATTTCTCGTTCTTGCCCAAAGCCCGGAGGCCTTCCTCCAAGGTTCGGTTTTCGAGTTGCGCCGCGATACTTCTCCGGCGAGCTGCGTCGAATGGCCCAACGGGCTGCCGGATGGCGTCTGGGGAAACAGCGGCGATTACGTTGCCGATGGCGAACACATGAGCGCAAACGGCGATGTGCTGATCACCTCGGCCATCTACAAGCCCACCGGTGTTCGGGTTTCGCACACTTTCTATAAAGCGCGGCAGTCCTGCCTGGCGGAGATTGCGGCCCAAATACCCAAAAGCATCCCGGCCAGCGACGAGACCTATGTCGGCAAGCTGCAACGCGATTTCGGTGGTCGACTGTTTTTCAGCTCTACCGAGGCCGAAGCCCTGGTCAAGAAGATCAACATCGACTGCAAGGCACCCGACGGTCGCTACCTGCCTCTTTACAACGCATTGCTCGCGCGTCTGGACGAAGCCAGCACGCCTGATGCCTGGATGGAAACCAGCGTCGTCAATACCGGAAAGAAGCTGCAGGTCTTCGATAGCGTCCGCCTCAAGAGCGGCCGAGAACTCACACCCCAGCTGACCCTGGAAATCAACGAATACGGTGGCTACGAAACCCACGGTGTTCGTCCGCAAGCGCTATCGAATGCCTGCTTCGGCACCTACGGCCCGATCTGGAAGTTCTAACCCTCGTAAGTATTTGAATCTGCTGATGTTGTGTTTCTTCAGCAGCGAGATCGACTGACTCTCCCCGCCCGGCAGAAAGCTACGAATCGCCCATACTCAGCTCACGCCTTCACCACATGACGGGGCCCTCAGGCAGGCGCCCGTTTGCAGCGAGTGCCTGACCGGTTCGGTACAGATACAAGCCCCCTGCTCTCTTTTCGTTCAAGCCTTCAGGCAGTGCGGGTGACGTGGCAGCCAGAAATCAGCCGGCGGGAGAAATCCACGTCGGACGCAATGGGCAGGGCCCCAATGGCCCGCAAGGCATCACAAGAGGGCTGATCCATGCCACATGACGGGAGCCTGCTGCAGGCGACGGTAATTTTCCAGCTGACAGTCGTCATTCTCGTCCCCCTGACGCAGCGCCTGAAGCTGGGCGCCGTGCCGGGCTACCTGCTGGCCGGCATCCTGATCGGCCCGGCCGGGCTGGGCCTGGCCAGACGGTGGTGCCGCTGGATATCTCGATGCACGCCCTGGTGCGTCAGCGCAAGGAGGGTCGCGTGCCGGTCTATTACGGCGACCCGACGCGCGCGGAAAATCTTCATGCCGCCAAGGCCGGTGAGGCGGACTTGGTCATAGTCGCCACGGACGACCCGCAGATCAACCTGGATACCGTGGATGCCCTTGCCCGCCTTCACCCGAAGACCCGCGTGATCTCTCGCGCGCTCAACCGTCAGCAGGTCCTGCAATTGCTCGACCGCGGCGCCACCCCGGTTCGTGAAACCTTCCACTCCAGCCTGGAGATGGCCCGCCGGGCCTTCATCGAACTGGGCGTCTGCGAACAGCAGGCCGCCACCTGGGTACGCCGCTACCAGCAGCAGGAAGCGCAATCGCTGCTCGAACTGCATCGCCAGGGTCGTGACGACGAGCCGGGCGGCCGCTTTGAAGACGATGGCGCAAGCGGCGTTCTTGCCGGTGCTACGCCGGCCGCCAAGCAAGACTCCCGACACCTCGCGGTATCGCTGTACGCCAGCGGCATGCTCATCTGGATCGATGGCCGCCGCGCGCAGGCCCGCACGACCTAGGGTTTCCAGTCCACCCCGGAGTCGGCCAGGTAGGCATCCACGGCCGCGCCAAGCGTCGGGTGGAAAGCCGATTCGCCCAGGCCCTCGAACAGTTCGAACTGCTTCATCTTGTCCTTCACCGGGTCCTTCATTTCGGCGAACTGCAGTTCGACACCGCGCTGCTCCAGCTGCTTGTCCAGTTCGGCGAGCATGTCGGCAGAGGTGATGTCGATGCTGGTCACCGGGCTCGCGGCGATCACCAGCCGCTGCACCGGCGTCGGTGACTCGTCCAGCGCAGCCAGCACCTGATTCTGGAACTGTTCGGCGTTGGCGAAGAACAGCGGCGCGTCCCACCGCAACAACACCAGGCCGGGAATGCGCCGGGCATTCGGGTAACGCGTTACGTCGTGATAGCCGCGCACCCCGTCGACCCGGCCAAGCACGGCATGGTGCGGTCGCCAGCCATCCCAGAGGAACTCGATCACCGAGATCGCCACGGCGATGCAGATACCCGCAATGGCACCGAACACCGCCACGCCGGCGAAGCAACCGATGGACAGCCAGAACTCCCAGGGCTGCATGCGATAGATGCGCTTGAGGTCGGCGAATTCGAACAGGCCCAGCGCGGCGGCGATGACCACGGCAGCCAGCGCGCTGTTGGGCAGGTGCTCCATCAGGTTCGGCGCCATCAGCAGCAACAGGGTGACCGCCAGCGCGCCGATGATGCCGGTGAGCTGGGTTTTCGACCCCGCCGCCTCGGCCACCGGCGTGCGCGAGGAACTGCTGCTGATGGGAATACCCTGGAACAGCCCGGAAGCGACGTTTGCCACACCGAGGCCAAACATTTCCTGGTTGGGGTTTACCGGACTCTTCAATCGCGCGGCATAGGTGCGCGACAGGACGCTGGTGTCGGCGAAGGACACCAGCGCCACCGCGACGCCGCCCAGCACCACTTCCAGCAGATCGATATCGCTCACCCACGGGAAGGCGAAGGACGGCAATCCTTGCGGCAACTGCCCGAGCACCTTGACCCCCTGGCTGCCGAGGTCGAACAGGCTGACCGCCAGCGTCGCCAGGATCACCGCGATGAGAATACCCGGAATGCGCTGGTACGGCTTGAGCAGCAGGATCAGCACGAGGCTGCCCGCTCCCACCGCAAAGCTCGTCCAGTTGGCGCGTCCTTCCAGCAGAGCCCGGCCCAGATTCCCGATATCACGCAGCGGCCCTTCGCTGTCGACCTTGATGCCGAACAGCTTGGGCAACTGGCTGATCAGCACGGTAAGCGCGATGCCGTTCATGTAACCGTAACGGATCGGCTTGGACAGCAGTTCGGTGACGAAGCCCAGGCGCAACAGCCCGGCAATCATGCACACCGCACCGGACACCAGCGCCATCAGACTGGCGATGGCAATTGCTCGGTGCGGGTCGCTCGCCGCGTACTGCACCACCACCGCGAGGATGGGCGCGGCCAGCGCCGAATCGGGGCCGAGCACCAGAACTCGACTCGGACCGAACAACGCATAAGCCAGCAGCGGGATGATGGTCGCGTACAAGCCGTAGATGCCCGGTACGCCGGAAGCCTCGGCGTAGGCGATGCCCACCGGCACCAGCAGGGTGGTCAGCACCAGGCCGGCGGCGAAGTCCTTCGGCAGCCATCTCGCCTGGTAATTGCGCAGGCTGACGAGCCCCGGCAGCCAGCGCTGCCAGTCGAAGCCGGAAGGTTTCCGTGGCGAAGTATCGGGCATGAGGGTGACGGCTCCGGGCGATGGCGGCGAAAGCCCCCCGTGCGAAGGGGGCCTTCCCGTTCCCTAGCGTAGATCAGCCATCCACCGGCTGGCGGTGCTCCCGGTCAAGAACGCGGTTCTGCGCTGCCGCCCGGCCCGGCAAGAAGCGGGGCCTGACGGCGATTTACCGATCAATCACCCGCGCTCGCCAGCAGGCGTCGAGCACGACTCAGCACCGGCGCATCGACCATCTGTCCGTCGACCTGGAAGGCTGCCGCGCCGCTCTCGGCCGCAGTCACCACCCGTCGAGCCCAGTCCAGTTCGTCGGCGCTCGGGGCCAGCGCCGCATGGGCGATGCCCACCTGCTTCGGATGAATGCACAACGCCCCCAGCAAGCCCAGGTCGCGGCCATGGCGGATGGTCGCGGCGAAGCCCTCGGCGTCATCGAACGCCGGGAAAACCGTGTCCAGCGGCGGTTGCAGGTCGTTCACCCGCGAATGCAGCAGCAGGTTCAGGCGCACCTGGTCATAGACCACGGCGGCAGCCTGGGTGCCGCTGTTCATGCCGATGTCCAGCGCCAGGTCGAGGCCGCCGAAAGTCAGGCGTTCCACGCCCTCGCAAGCGGCGATTTCGCCCAGTGCGAGCAGGCCGCGGGCGCTCTCTATCAGCGGCCAGACCGGCTTGCCGCAGGACGCGGCAATGCGCACCTGCATGGCGCGCTCGGCCTTGGGCAACAGGATGCCGATGACACCCGGCAGGCGTCGGCACAGCTCCAGATCGGCCGCCTGCTCCGGATCGCCAGCGGCGTTGACCCGCACCCGCACGCGGGCCTCCGGGTTGGCGCCGAGGAAGGCTTCCAGATTGTCCCGGGCCTGGGCCTTTAGCGATGCCTCGACGGCGTCCTCGAAGTCGACAATCACCGCGTCGGCGCCGCTGGCCAGGGCCTTGGCGAAGCGCTCCGGGCGGCTGCCGGGAACGAACAGCGCAGTTCGTACGATGGAATCCGCCGGGCTTTGCTGGATCATTGGGTTCTCCTGGGTCATACCGCGCCCTGCTCGTGCAGGCGCTGGATATCACCGGGGGTATAGCCCAGTTCCCGCAGCAGGTCATCCGTCTGCTGACCTAAAGCCGGCACAGCGTCCATGCGCGGCGCATAGACATTGCTGTTCACCGGTGGCAAAAGCGCCGGTAGGCGACCAGCCGGGCTGTCGATCTCCCGCCAGCGGTCGCGGGCGGCCAGCTGCGGATGCTGCCACAAGCCGCGCATGTCGTTGACGTGGGCGTTGGCGATCTGTGCCTGTTCCAGGCGCTCGACCACCTGCTCGGCGCCGAGGCTGGCGAACGCTTCGACGATCAGCGTGCGCAAGGCATCGCGGTTGGCCACGCGCAGGCTGGTCGCGGTAAAGCGCGGATCGGCCGCCAGCTCCGGACGCTGCAGGACGATCTCGCAGAACAGTTTCCACTCGCGCTCGTTCTGCACGCCGAGCATGACGCTGCCGCCATCGCCGGTGGGGAAAGGCCCGTAGGGGTAGATGGTGGCGTGGGCGGCTCCGGCGCGCGGCGGCTGCGACTGGCCTTCGAAGGCGTAGTACATGGGAAAGCCCATCCACTCGGCCATGCCTTCGAGCATCGACACCTCGACGCGACTGCCCTCCCCCGTGCGCCCGCGCAGCAGCAGCGCCGAGAGGATGCCGCTGTAGGCGTACATCCCGGCGGAAATGTCGGCGATGGAGCAACCGGCCTTGGCCATCTCGTCCGCGCCTGGCCCGCCAGTCACTGAAAGGAAGCCGCTCTCGCTCTGGATCAGCAGGTCATAGGCCTTCTTCTGCTCGTAGGGGCCGCCTTCGCCGTAGCCGGAAATGTCGCAGACGATCAGCCGCGGAAAGCGCTCGTGCAGCGCTTCGAACGACAGGCCCAGGCGCGCGGCGGCGCCCGGCGCGAGGTTCTGCACCAGTACGTCGGCGGTTTCCAGCAGTTGCTCCAGCACGGTCTGCGCCGGCTCCTGCTTGAGGTCCAGGCACAGGCTTTCCTTGGAACGGTTGGTCCAGACGAAGTGCGAAGCCAGGCCGCGCACGCGCTCGTCATAGCCACGGGCGAAATCGCCGACGCCGGGGCGCTCGATCTTGATCACGCGGGCGCCGAGATCGGCCAGCTGGCGGGTGCAGAACGGCGCGGCGATGGCGTGTTCCAGGCTGATGACGGTGATGCCATCGAGGGGACGCGAACTCATGGGCAACTCCAGACGCCGGCCGGCTGGCCGACGCGATGATTCGGTGGGACCGGGCGGCAACGCCGCCCGGAGCACGGTCAGTGCAACTCGCCGTCAGTGAAAGGCGTCGAGGTTCGGCAACTGGTGCAGACGCCAGCTGGCTTGCACCAGACGATCCGCTTCAGCCTCGCTGCGCTGCCCGGCGAAGGCCAGCAGGCGGCGGAACTTGTCTTCCAGCTCTGCCCGGCTCAGGCCGTTGCCCGGATCGCCCTTGGGCTCGTCAATGGCGCCGTGCAGTTGGCGGCCATCGGTGGTGAGCACGTCGACGCGGCCGAGCCAGCGCTGCGGGTAGGCGCCGTCCACTTCAGGGTCGAGCTGCATGCTGACCTTCTCGCGGAAGGCCGAGACCTCGGTGTCGCTCAGGGAGAACTCCTCGAACTCCACCAGCCCGGCCTTGCCGTGCACGGCGATCAGGCCCAGCACGGTGCCCATGGAGAACTTCGCCTGGTGCACCGTCTGCGGTACGACTACACGGCCCAGCACATCGATGGCGCCCTGGTGCACACGGGTGGTGACCTTGACGATGTCGCCGTGCTTGAGCCCTTCACGCTGCATCAGGCCCAGCAGCGCATCGGCGGCAGGATGGGTATGGCGGCAGGAGGCGTGGAACTTGTAGGAGGTCTCGCAGAGCGCCCAGCGGGTACCCAGCCCGTCCACCAGTCGACTCGGATCAGCGTCACTGGACATGCCGGCAGCCATGCCCTGCTCGCCTTCGAGGATGTTCTGCGCGCCGGTCAGCCCAGCGGCCGTCAGGTAGGCGGCGAGCAGGCCGTCAGCCGCTGCCTTGGCAGTGTGCAGTTGTTTGGAGTCAGCAGCATCCCGCAGGAATTCCCAGAGCCCGGCGGCCTGTGTGCCGGCGCTGCCCAGGCAGTTGACGAACTGCCTGCTGTCCAACTCCAGCAGCTTGCCCACGGCCACTGCAGCAGCCAGGGTGCCGACCGTGGCGGTGGTGTGGAAGATGCGGTAGTGCGAGCGGCCGAGGAACTCGCCGATGCGGATGCCTGCCTCGTAGCCGGCGACGCTGGCGAGGATCAGCTCGCGGCCGGACTTGCCCAGCTCCTGCGCAGCGGCCAGGGCCGCCGGGAACACTACGGTGGCCGGGTGCAGCACGGAGCTGTTGTGCAGGTCGTCCTGCTCCACCAGGTGCGAGCTGGCGCCGTTGACCAGCGCAGCGAAGTAAGCGGAGCTCGCGGTGCCGTCCACCAGCACGCGGCTCTTGCCGCTCGCCGGGCCCATGCGCTGAGCGTAGCGCTGGAACAACGGGATCGGGTGGCGGTTCTGGCTGGCCAGGGCCGAGCCGAGCCAATCGAGGAACAGCTCCTCGGTATACTCGACCACGGACGTAGGCAGGTCTTCGTAGCGCAGGCCGGCAAGGAACTCGGCAAGGGCGTGGGTATTGTTCATCGCTTGTCGTCCCTGATGTCAGAAGGAGCGCGGCAGCTCGAGCAGATGCTCGGCCACGTAGGACAGGATCAGGTTGGTGGAGATCGGCGCCACCTGGTAAAGGCGCGTCTCGCGGAACTTGCGCTCTACGTCGTATTCGTTGGCGAAGCCAAAGCCGCCATGGGTTTGCAGGCAGGCGTTGGCCGCTTCCCAGCTGGCCTTGGCGGCGAGGTACTTGGCCATGTTGGCGGCCGCCCCGGCGTTCCTGCCGCTGTCGTATTCCTGGCAGGCGCGCCAGCGCATCAGGTCAGCGGCCTCGATTTCGATGTGCGCCTCGGCGATGGGGAACTGCACGCCCTGGTTCTGCCCGATGGGGCGGCCGAACACCACACGGTCGCGGGCGTACTGCGCGGACTTCTCGGTGAACCAGCGGCCATCGCCGATGCACTCGGCAGCGATCAGCGTGCGCTCGGCGTTGAGGCCGTCGAGGATGTACTTGAAGCCCTTGCCTTCCTCGCCGATCAGGCTGCTGGCCGGCAGTTCCAGGTTGTCGAAGAACAGCTCGTT
>NZ_AMZB01000049.1 GCF_000313755.1 Pseudomonas nitroreducens TX1
TTTTCCGTTTTCTGAGGCGACCCCTTTATGCGCAGCCCCGAACACAACCTGCCCATGTCTGGCCTCGTTGCCGAGGTCAAGCCACATGCAGTGTTTGGAAAGCACCGAGCTGCTGGCAATTGCACGCCGTGCCGAAGAAAGGTCAACAGCGGAAATGATCAAGTCGGCGGCGCGCATCACCTCTGTCGTCTCGCTGCTTGGGAATCGGAAGGGTAGGGCCTCCCAGGACGTACCCAGCATGAGGTTGTAGCGATTCACCAAGCTGATTGCTTTGAATTGGCCCAAGTCACACGGCCAGAAACGCTGACGTACGAGATTCGGCTCGCGCACGATTGCATCGTCAATGACCGTGACCTCCAGACCCTCTGGATGGCCGAGGGAGCGAAGCGCATGGTGGAAGCTGGCCAGCGCATCAACCACCTCGCTGCCATTGCCACCGGCCCCGATAACCACAATGCGTGGTGCGCGTTCAACCCACGAAGCTGGCGTCTTGTAGATCGGGGATTGCTGAGCCGTGATCGGATGAACGCTCATCGCGCACCCCCTTTGATAGCTTGTGCCAGCGTTAGCGGGCCACTGTACGACCCAGCTGAAACCAGTTTCGAGGCTGGGAACCGCTTCGATCCTTTCTCACTCAGTGCTCGATAGAACTCCTTCAAGGCTTCAAACGAGCGGCAGCCCGCCACCGGCTCAACCGTGCCGCTGTGGGTATTGTCGCTTTCCAGCACGAAGTTTTCCCAGGCCGGGATATTCTCACGTCGAACATCGCGAGGAACGTGGCCGCTGCCAGTGCAGAAGGTTCCACCTTGGTAAACATTCCCCAACGGGGCATAGAAGAGTTCCGTTTCCGGCGTCGGGCGCTGATTACCCTTGAACGCAAAGCAACGGAAGGATTGGTTGGCCGCAGCGATGAAGACCAAGCCTGGCAGCGGGGCGCGTAGGCGCTCGCCAAGGATGGGGATATCGTGCAGACCGGGGCGACGGTACCAGGCCAAGACGGAGCGTGAGCTGAACAGGTAATGCTCAGGGAGATATTCCGCCCCTGCATCCTCATTCAGCAGCAGAGCCGCCAGCTCGGATTTGTCGTAGGCGCTGAATGCCCTCCCAGCGCCCAGCGTGAAGCCGGCCTTACCATCTTCCAGCGCGATGACGCTGTGACTGGTGACCGTGACCACACCGGTCTGGCTGTGGTGGTGTATCAGCATGGCCTTGCTCGAAACTTTTTCACTCAGCATTACCGCATTCCTCTAAAGCGTCGGCGATTCGCTGCAACAGACCTAGCGTCAGCGAAAGCGCATCTAGAACTGGCAGGGTGACGGTGCGCAGTTGATCAGGACTCAGCGGTAACCCAATTGCAGGGAAGCCAGAGCCGCTGACAATGCCGTCAAAACCGTCATAGCTACTCTGCTCTAGATTTGGAAAATCCCTAGTCAGGCACACCAGAATGCTCTCGAAAAGAGAAACCCCATCACCGGCTGTGCCTGGGAAATCGTGGGGGTTGAACTCTTTGAGCGATCCACTGGCCTCATGCTCCAGGCAGTGCTGCAAGGCTTCCGCCAGCACTTGAACCAACGGGGCGTGTGCATCATCACGCTCACAGATTTGCCGCGCTTGATCGAACAGCTCCTCGATCTCACACCGATCTCCCTGGCCAAGCGTGGCTCCAGCTATCTGTTTCAGCTCATCCATCTCGTAGATGGCGTCAAGCAGGCTGTTTACAGAGTCCTCGTCTTGGCCATGGCAGTAGAGATATTCGGCGATGTAATCATCATGCTCGACCGAATCATCCAGCAGGAAGGCGCACAGTTCCTCTCTAGAGTGGGTTGCCAAGCGCGGAGACAGCTCCTCGAAAGCCTCCGATAGACCGTGGTTGAGGTAGCTATGCGGCCCCAGGAAGGTCATTGGCGTGTGGAACGGCAGCAGATGGCGCGTCATCGCGTCGAGTGTTTTGAAAAGAAGCACTCGCAGTTCCAAGCTTGCTGGCGCTTGAACCGTGAAGGAAGCGAAGCAGCTCGACTCCAGAATGAAATGGCCGTCCTGGATTCCGAAGGTGTAGGCGTCCTCGACGGCTGTGGGCACCTTGACTCGACTGATCAACGAGCGCTCTAGCTCCGCCATTATCCTGCCAGCCCCATCAGGGCCTGCCTCGACATGAGGGGCGAGCGCATCAAGACCGATCAACCCTGCCTCTACAGCGCCTATTGCGTAGGATGCCGTCGCAACTGGATCGACGTAGGGGGTGTTCAGCCGGTTCAGCAGGCTGGCGCGTTGCGGGAAGAGGCCTTCATCGTTGATGGCAAATGACGCACCAAGGCGCTGTACAACCTCGCCCGTGAGGCGGTGCAGCCCATAGCTGTTTGGGTACTGCCGAAGCCATTCGATTGAACTTTCAGCTACCAGACCAGCTTCCAGGGCTTCCCGGCACAGCATGCTATGAGCCTGGTGGTCGACCACCCCTGCATAGTCCCGGCTGAACAGTTTGGCCTGTGCGTCACGCATCATAGGCCCAACATTCGGCAGGCTAAGAGGTGTCAGCGCGGCAGGTGGAAGTCGATAGTGCCGGGGTTGGCGGGGGAGGAGAGCAACTTCCATAGCCTTTGTCTCTGCTGGTGGTCTAAACAATCAGGTTCGGTACCGGACGGGAGGTGGCGATCCAGTTCGCCACGCTCCCACGCTTTCAGGACTTCAAGCGGGTCAACCTTTTGCGCCGAATCCGCCGTCTCGGAACTCGTAGACATAGCTGTCATTCTCCACAATGGGGTCGATGATTTTCGCTCCGTTGAGCTTTGGGAACTGACGGGCATAGTGTTTCAGCACATCAGCCACGGACATTTCGGGCTGCGGGTCGGGGAGATCGCGACCGGCGTAACGAAAAACGCGGGCAAGAGAGATTTCAACAAGTGCCATGAATGCAATTCCTAGAAAGAGGCCGCAAGGTTCAGATTGGGTTCATCCGAACCACCATTTGCCTGCGCAGCGTCACCATCCTCGGCATCGGCATCGGCATCGGCATCGGCATCAAGGGCAGGCGTTGCAGACTGCTCAGTAGCTGGTGTGGCGGCTTTCGCCTGCACCGTCGCACCAATCGAGCGGATTTCATCCAGCAGGCTCATCCCCTCATTCAGCGCCTGGACATGCTGTGTCAGGCGCTTCATCAGCGCCCCCTCAATCTCAACAGCACTCCCTACCAGGATCAGCGGGCGGCACATGGCGGCGCGAAGCTGCACTTCGTGTTCGGATGCCTTCTCAGGTGTCGGGCCGAGGTCAGCGGTAACCATCACCTTCAGCGCATCAGCGGAGGCGGTTTCGATTGCCACATTGACGCGGTGTTGAGTGCCCGCCAGTGCAGCAGCCATTACGGAAAAAAACGTGGATTGCATGATGATGTTCCCTGTCAGGCTTGGGTCGATTCGGATTGCTGGGGAGCGGGGTTCTTCCCGCCCTGTGCCGATAGTTGTAACGCAGGCGGCAAATAACCCAACCAGCTGAACTCTTTGAAAGCCAAGATGGCGTCGATAAGAGCGCTTGCCTTGCCGGTGGTCAGCCCTTCAAAAGCCTTTTCGCCCTTCGCCTCGTTGTAGGCGGCGGCAAAGCCTGAACGCTTGCAATCTTCGATAATGCCCGCCTTGACCTGAGCCTTGAGGTAGCTCTCGTTCATCACGAATCCTTTGGCCGGATCGACGTTGGCGTACTCCATAAACTTGAGCGACTGAGCACCCGACACGGATTTCTCGAATGCGTCAGCGCTATCTGTGCGGAATAGCGAGGCGGCAGCCATGCTGCCCATGAACGTGAGGAGTTTTTCCTCCCCGAGTTGCGCAAGCCGAATTTCAGCATCGGCGCGAGCCGTGGTCATCAGGGCGCTTGTGACACCCATGGCCTTTTCCATCTGTGCCCGCAGCTCGCTCTTGAGTTCGCTGCGCATCTCGAAATACATGCTGACGATGGCCACTGCCAGCGCTAGCGAGCGGTCATTGAGCACGACTTGCTTGCTCATACGGGCGTAAAGGTCGAAGGCTTCACGGCGTAGCGATTTCTTCACCTGGGTGGGCTTGGCGCTTGCAGCCTTCGGCTTGGCCGGGGCCGTTCCAACAGCGCTCCCGGCAACGGTGGCTGGCGCGGTGTTCGTTACGGTGGCCAGGGCGGTTTTGTAGGCGGCGGTTTTCTCCTTGTGGCATGGCTTGTTGAAGCACATGCCGCCGATAACGTCGCCTTCGCGCCCTCTCGACACCATGACCACTGCGCCGAAGCTTGCACAGGTAGCGCACGCCGCTGCCTGTTGCTCCCCCACACCATCCTCGCCCCGTGCGACGAGCTTCACGTATGAGTCCTTGGCGAGATTCAGCTCGCTATGAACCACCGCGTGCTCCTCCTGCGCCTCGATCAACCGAACAGAAATTAGCTGCTCGGTTTTCCGGTTCCAGCAGACCGAGTTCTGGCAGCGAGACGCCCCAAGGCTTGCCTCGAACAAATCGGCATTAGCTCCCGAGTTGTGGATGCAGCTCCGGCATTCCGTGGTATCAAAGCGTGCTGTCGAAACGTCCCGAGTCAACTCCAGCAGACGCGCCCTGGTCTGCTCGACGGAATAGTTCTTCTCGATGATCTTCGACAGAATGCCCGCCTGATCGGGTGCAGGGAGACGGCATAGCAATTCAGCATGGCCAATCTTGATCTGCTCCTCCAGCAGGGCCTCGGCTACCGCATCACAGGCGTGAGCGAGCAGCAGGCGGCTATCGAGCTTGGTTCTAGACCAATCCAAGGCCTTCATCACAGCCAAGTGGTCGTTGGCCATGTCCTCCAGCAAAATTACGGCATGCTGGGCTTCTTCGATTGGCGTCAGGTCAGCCCGCACCTGGTTCTCCAGCGCAGCGATCAACCGCGCCTCCTGATCGCTCATAGCGCGAATCAGGGCGGGAACCTCGATCAAGCCCGCATCGTGGGCAGCCGTCCAGCGCCGGTTGCCAGCGACCACCTCATGGTCGTAGTTCGGGTCATCGCTTACAGGCCTGACGAGAATCGGCTGGATGATGCCCTTGGCGCTGATCGAGCGCACCAGTTGCTCGTAAGCGGACTTCTTCCGGCCCTTACGCGGGTCGATTTGCGGGTTGCGGCGGATACGGCCGAGGGGGAGGACTTGGGCTACTTGCTGATTCACTTGGCTAAACTCCGTGTTTGCTATGAGTTCAGCTTCACCCATATTCGGGAAAACCCAAGCACCAAGCCGTGCCGGTTATTTCAGACGCCAATCACGTCTGAAAGCGGGATTAGGGGGGATTTTTTCGAGGTACGTTGAGACGTTGCTCATCCTGGTAGGGAAATTGATAGCCCTGCTGAAACCCAAGGTGGCCACCACTCCAAGTGTCCACCGATCCCAGCACCGAATAACACCCCCGGAGAACCCCGATGAAAAAAATGTTTGCTGAATATCGCTCTCTGTCCGAAGCCAGCAGGGAAAGGGAGTTGAACGATGCCGAACGGCAGCGGCTTGATTACCTTCAAGAAAGGGCAGCTGTGCTCCAACTAGCTTTTATGACCGGATTCGTTTCTATTATGGCGACAGAAGTTGTTTGCCAGCCTCAGTCGTTTCTCGATGCCCTTGCCGTTGGTGGAGTAGCCGCAGTTTCTATTGGACTCATGTTGCTACCCAAGAAAACAGCCAAGCGGCTTATAGCAGCACATGCGCAGCCTCGCGAGGCTAAAGCGTCCAATCCTTGACGCTGGAGGTGCATGTCTCAGTTAGCAAAAGCCCGGTTCATCACCGGGCTTTTGTTTTCATAGAAACGGTGAGTCACTGACTAACAAACACCGCTTCAACTGCCGCCAAGGCTTGGCGAGCCCCGTCAAGCTCTGGCTGTATCAGCTTCAAGCCGCCCAGGTCGTTGCTCATCACCGACACGCAATCCTGAAGCGCTTTTTTTGCCTCAGTGAGAGCAGCCAACAGAGCAGAATCTTTGGCATCCGCAGTAGCCGATGCCCCGTCTACTACGCTGAGGCGTTTGCTGAGAACGAAGTAGATGTGCGGGAAAACTAGCTCCTGGACAACACCTGCATTCTTCGCTGCTTTTGCTGACGCTTCTTCAACGATAGAGATCAGCTCTGCCTTGTGGATCGGGTTGAATAGTTGCATGTGGTGGCTCCCAGTGACGAATGCCCCCAGCATGCCGGCCATCCTCCAAAACCCAAGGCCTCATCCCAGAGGCCGAGCGAGCGGCTTACCCCTCGACGCAGGCAAGGCTGGCTGAGCGCGTGGCCGACACAGCGGGGTACCACCAGCGGATCAACCCGGTAATGTTCGTAGCAACGAAACACCCATTCAGCAGCAACAATCCCCAGGCCTGCGCAAGAACGGCGTAGCAGCAGAGGCTCAAGCTCGATACGAGGAATAGCCACCACCCCCACGGAGACACACGGGTATTGGTCGAGATCATCAGTGCGCCGAGGACGCCACAGAGGCTTCCGATCCACTCGAAATACAGGGTCATAGGTCAGTCCTTCACATGTTCCAGGGAGATTTCTTCGGCTCGAATTTCGTTGATGATCCGATGAGCATTGAGCCGACACTGGGCGGGATACGCCAGAGGGTCGTGGCCTCGGCGTTCAAAAGCAACGATGAGCTGGGCCTTCCAGGCGATACCAGATGACTTGGGGTCGGGGTCTAAGCCTCTGGCAGCGGCAATGCGGGCTTGCCGGTAAGACTGACACCATTCAGCCCTGGTCGCGCTGTACCGGCCCAGACTGGGTTTGCGAGGGAAACACATAACCCCCCCCTCAGGTGAGCGCAAATTTGCGGAGGGAGTCACCGAGCGTCCCCGTCCATACAGCGCCCGACTTCGAGCTTTCCCCGTGATAGACGTTGAAGTGCTCGCCCTTCTTGATCGAGTTCGGAACACAGGCACGCCGCACCACGGGATGGCCGTCGATATCGAAATCCTGAAAACCGTGATGGGAGTTCACCAAGCGAGCGATGAAGGTCAGTGGCTCTTTGGGGGGGGGG
>NZ_AMZB01000050.1 GCF_000313755.1 Pseudomonas nitroreducens TX1
AAATGACTCGATTGAACTGGATAGCCTTCAGGGTGAATGCGTCCCCAGAAAACCCAACTCCGATGGCCGAGGCGAATTTGTCCAACAGGCTGTTGGACGACCTCCATTTCAGGCACAAATCCAGCGTGAAAACGCGCCCGGTCTGCTTCCCTGCCCGATAGCATCAGGCCAAGCCAAAGTGGCTTGCCAATCAATCACAGGGAATATTTTTCATGCAGAACGAACAACTTGAATACGCAGGTTTCTGGGCGAGAACGGGGGCATGCATCGTTGACGGCATTCTTTTCACCCTGGTTTCCCTGCCGCTCCTGATGATGATCTATGGCACGGGCTATTTCAGCAGCGAAAAGCTGATCCAAGGGCCTGCGGATCTCGCAATCAACTTTGTCCTGCCGGCGATCCTGACGGTGGTTCTGTGGCGTCGACTCCAGGCAACACCGGGAAAAATGGCGCTGAAATTGCGGGTGCTCGACGCTGAAAGCGGCAACACCGCAAGCGTTCGACAGTGCATCGGCCGGTACCTCGGCTATGTGGTGTCGACCCTACCGCTGGGGCTTGGCTTCTTCTGGGCGGCATTCGATCGCCGTAAGCAGGGGTGGCACGACAAGCTCGCCGGAACAGTGGTGGTCCGCGAGCTCAGAACACAGCCGGTGAAATTCCGGAGCTGATCACCCTGATCAGTTGAGCCGGACGTGGCGTTCTGGCTCATCCACCAGCAGTCCGTGGGTGGGAGTTTTTCCAATCCATGGAATGCCGACCCCGCAACAGCAAATCAAGGAAAGCCTCGCATGAAATTGAAGTACATCACTCGAACCGTAGCGGTGGGTTTGTTCGGACTTATAGCGCTTGTCGGTACCCAGTTTTTCACAACATTTAAGGCTGTGGATCAAGCACGTGAATCTGCGATCCTGGCCTGGTCTAAATCGAATCCAGGTGAGGCAGAGGCAGTGGATCGCTACCGGCAGTGCCTGCGCGGGCCGTCTGAAGTCCCGCTAAACCAACCTCCCGTCCGGCCACTGACCATCGCTCAGTGTGCCGAAAAGATTGGCAGCCCTTCACTGGCCTCCGCTATCGAAGCAGCTGATAATTCGGTTGAGCTTCCGGCTCCCCTGCGCTGGCTCTAACCGGCCGGCCTCATCGAAAGTAATTCCGACGCTCCAGTGTCCTGAAAACGAAATTTCTGATCCTTTTCCCGCGATAGCCTCCTGAGCGAATACACCAGGAGGATTCGCTCTCATGAAAATCCGCAGTCTTTGCGCCCTCGGCAAAATGAGGGCGTACTCCGCTGACCGACAAAAAGTCACTCTCTCGCCCAAGGCATTCAGCATTCCCGCCGGCGTAGATCCGCTTGAGCACGAGCCTGAAGCGATCCACGACTTCATCCAGAGAAACCGCTGGCTCCATGCAAACTGCATCGTCGGCCTGCACAACAGCCACAATCAGCTACTGGAACCAGGCGAGGTAGTCATGAGCGCTACCCGCTCGTCCCTGATGCGTTGCCTGCTGCGCTGGGAGGCGCTGCGTATCCTCCCTGTATGGGTCGATGGCTTCGACAGTCTTTCTGATGATGAGCGCGCTACACGCGCCAAGCAGCTCGAATGCCTTGACCAAGCCCGCCACCAGCTCCTATCCGTCGATAGCTGGTATCAGACTGACCAGGAACATTACGAGATAGCGCGTGCAGTCATGCGTACTGGTCACTGGGCGCTGGAAAACCTCCCCCCACTTGATGGGCTGGAGTGGCCAGCCGGAGAGATCTTCGACCTGAAAAACCCCAGCCTTTCTGCTGAGGCCGTTGAGACCGGATACCTCGAAGGGATATTTTCCATGATTGAGCGAAAGGGCCGGTTTCATGGGGAGGGCGGAAGCATTCCAGCAGACGAATTGTTCGGTATTGCGCTCATGAGCCCCAAGTCTGGATACGAGTTGCTGGTGAAGCTGCATATACAGATCGAAGCAAACCGTGCTGAAGCAGCCTATGCCCGCCGGCAGCGGGCGATTGCCTGACCCGAATCAGGAGAGAAAAGATCATGCTCAACCGTCGATATCCGGTACTGATCTCTGGGAAACGTTACTCGCCGGAGTTCCAGACCGATCAGCAGTACGCAAAAAACTGGAAAATCGTTTTGGAGAAGGCCTACGGCACTCATGCAATCTGCCAGTGCCCAAGCAGCGGTTCCCGAAAACTCTCGATCAAGCGACGTGAAGATAGCGATGGTTTTCACCTGGCGCGGTTCGCCGGTACAGGTCATGAGCACTCAAACGATTGTCGGTACTACGCACCGGCCCCGGAGCGTTCTGGTATGCAAGGGTATGCCGTTGGCGTAGTCGAGGAGGGCGAAGACGGCAGCATTCGCGTGCGCCTGGCTCGAGGCATTCGAGTCCAGGCTCCTCGATCCGAGGAAAGCGAAAGCATCCCGGTGACAAAATCGCCTGGGAAGAGCAAACCGGCTATGACGTTGCTCGGTCTTCTTCACCTGCTTTGGTCTGAGTCCCGTCTCTCTACCTGGTATCCAGCAATGGAGGGCAAGCGCAATAGCGGCATTGTGAACTACGCGATTCTACAGGCTGCTGAGCGGGTCGCCGCCAGCCGAATGAAGTTGAGCGAAGTGCTGCTGCTGGCTGCTCAAAAGGACAGCAAGGGAGCGATTCGCAATCAGGCGATCGCCAAGTCTGCACTCACGCGGGATCTGCGACTCGTCGCGATATCGCCGCTGGCACGCTACAACCCTGAGCGCCATTCTGGGGGCATCAGCAGATTGCCTCTGTCCGGGCCTTTCGGGATGCCCATGCTGAATTTGCCCCCGGCAGTCTGGGCAACCGCCGCCCGCAGATTCGAGAGAGAACTTTCCGCCTGGAAGCGCGGAAGTCGAGTTATCGCCATCGCTCAGGTTACGCCGCGGAAGGGCGAGTTGTTTTCGCAGGCAGATGTCGTTGAGCTGGCCCTGATGCAGGTCAGTGAGCGCTGGATTCCCGTCGACTCAGATTACGAAGGGGTGATTGAGGCCAAGCTCCACGCCGCCGGCCGCAGCTTCGACAAACCTCTGCGCTACGACGCTGATGAAAGTGAGGTTTTCCCTGACTTCTGGCTTTTGGACACGGGTAAGGACTACCCCCTGGAAGTGTTCGGCATGAGCACACCTGCCTATCTGGAACGGAAGGCCGTCAAAACGGCTTGGTACAACCGGGAGTACGGCGGGGCAGGGTGGTGGTCGTGGAATGCCGCGGCTGACCCGAAAGGAAAAAATATCCCTCCTTTCCCGGCCAAGTCCTGAGCTCCTATTCAATCTCACCTGTTTGCAGAGGCTTAAACGTCACGATGAAGATTATCCCTATCACCGCTTTGGCAGCCTTCACCACGCTGGCATGCAATCTGGCATTGGGTACCGACTACGAGCCGGATGATGACTACCTCGATGTGCATTTCAAACCGAACCAGTGGGCACCGGCGAATACTGCCGCTGTACCCCATATCGTTATCTGCGAGGGTGTCTTTCGCTACTCACCGGCCCTGGAGCCTAGGCCGGTCTGCGAAGAGGCGACTAAATCTCCAGGATCTTCGGTCTACAAGCCGGCACGTTTCATCCAGCTCGAAGACTGGCTAGAGATCCACGGGTATAAGCCAGCAAACTTTATTGGGTATACGGATTTAATGGTTGATGGGGCACCTTTACCCCACCAACCTGATACCATTATCAGATGGTTGATAGATCGACTCCGTAGTTGAGTTCCTCTGCGAAGTCCGGCAGTCCGTAACCGATGGTTTTCTTGTAGAAAGGAGAGACCTTCGCAGTCGGTGCCTTCTTCTTGTGCTTCGTGGTGTAGAGCATTCGTGCCCGCATCACCTCGAAGGAGTAACCGCGCCCTTCACGGTTCTTGTCCTTGGCCAGTCGGTTGATGGACTCCGTGTAAGCGTTGGTGACGGGCATGTCCGTCTCGAAGTAGGTCATGGTCTCTTCGCGCCAGTTTCCCACTGCCCTGACCAGATCGCTCCAGACTTCCTTTTGGCCCTTCGGGATGGTGGCTATCCACTCGTCCAGGGCGGCTTCTGCCTGGAGCCGTGTGGTGGCGTCCCAGATGCCGTAGAAGCGCTCCTTGTGCTCGTAGGCGGCCAGCAGTTGCGGGAACGCGCCTGTCCAGGTCTCCATGATGAGGCGCTCCCGGTCTGAGACTTCGTGAGCGCGTTTCAGCAGGATTTTCCGGTCTCCCTTGAGAGTCCGGCTCTGGGACGGTTTCAGCTCCTTTCTGAGGCCCTTGCGCACTCTCTCTAGGGCATCGTTGGCCATGCGCACCACATGGAACTTATCGACCACGATACGGGCCTGGGGCAGCACAGCCTTGACCGCTGCCCGGTAGGGGTTCCACATGTCCATGCTGACGATCTCGACCTTCTGCCGGTCTTTCAGCTTCATCAGGTAGTTGGTCACCACGTCCTGGCGGCGGGTGGCCAGCAGGTCGAGCAGGGTTCGCTCCTCAATGTTGGTCAGAATGCAGCGGTAGCGCTTGTTCAGGTATAGCTCGTCAATGCCCAGGATGCGGGGCGTCTCGAAGCGGTGCCAGCGCCCCAGGAACTCGGCGCGGGCGTTGAAGATGTCGCGCACCGTCTTCTCGTCCAGGCCGGTTTGCTGCGCCACGAAAGTGGCTTCTGACAACAGCTTCCGCGTGGCCTGGACCGAACGCCGCTACGTGAACGGGCAGCTCGCCGTCACCGAACGCTGGACCGGCATACTCAGCGTCGTCGTCCAACCACCCCGCGACGCCGACCGCCTCCGCAAAAACCCTCTCGGCGTCTTCGTCCACGCCATCAACTGGTCAAGGGAGAACGCCCAATGAATGATTGCATCATACGCAAAACCTGCATGCCCGCCAGACTTTCCATCACTACACTTCTCGCCGGTTCGATGCTGGCCGGGTGCGCCACCTTCAAACCGCCTGAGATCAGCTACGATGATCCGGTCGCCGCAACGCTGGTTGCTGAACCGGCGCGCCCAGTCCGGATCGTCGAGACACCCGAGCCTTTACCGCTGCCCGGCCAGCTCATGCGGGTCGATGCCGACGACCGTCCGGCAGAAGCTGCGGAACCGACCGAGCGCGTGACCAACGCCAATGCCGCCGCCCGGATCGAACCGGTGCGCGACGGCTTCATCAACGCCGTCCAGCTCTATCCCTACAGCTCCGGGGCGCTCTATCAGGTCTACACCTCACCCGGCCAGGTCACGGACATCGCGCTACAGACGGGTGAGAGTCTCGTCGGCGCCGGCCCGATCGCCGTGGGCGACACAGCACGCTGGATCATCGGCGATACCGAAAGTGGCTCCGGCGACAGCCGCCGCATCCATGTGCTCGTGAAACCGACCCGGCCCGATCTCGTGACCAATCTCGTCATCAACACCGACCGGCGCACCTATCACCTCGAACTGCGCGCGACGCCGCAGGCCTATATGGCCTCCGTATCCTGGCAATACCCCGAAGACGACCTGATCGCGCTTCGGCGCCAGAACGATCGTGCAGAGGCGAGCCTTCCCATCGGGCGCAATGTCGATCTCGACGATCTCAACTTCCGCTACCGGATCACCGGCGACCGCGCGCCCTGGCGGCCGCGCCGCGCCTTCGATGACGGGCGGCAGGTCTTCATCGAGTTCCCGCGCGGGATTGGCCAGGGCGAGATGCCGCCGCTCTTCGTGATCGGACCTGAAGGGGACGGTCAGCTCGTCAATTACCGTATCCGGCGCAACTACATGATCGTCGATCGGCTCTTCGCCGCCGCCGAACTGCGGCTTGGGGATCGCCAGCGGGTGGTGCGGATCGTGCGGACGGACGGGGTCCAGCGAAGCACCCAACGCGAAGAGCGCGTGGTGTCCGCCTGGCGTCCCGATGAGGACCGCTGACCCATGACCGGAACTGAAGATCAGCAACAAGACGACCGCGCCGAAGAGCCGCCACGCACCGAACAGGACATCGCGAAGGAACTCCGCCTACGGCCCGATCCGCCGCGTGTCATGCGGCTCTCGCGCAAGGCGATCACGGTTCTGGTCGTCGCCGGTGGGCTCGGCATCGGCGCGATCCTGATCGGAGCCTTGCAAGGCTCCGATCCAGGCGATGGACCTTCCGAACTGTTCTCGACCGAACGAGTCCAGGAGGCCGAGGGCCTTTTGGGGCTGCCGCGCGACTACGCGTCGATCCCACGGCTTGGCCCACCGCTACCGGGTGAGCTCGGGCGTCCGGTTCTGTCTGCGCAGCGGCGCGGTGAGCCCGTGCCCGTCGTTCCTGCGACCGGTCCTGCCGTCGATCCGGAAGAACAACTGCGCTTGCAAGAGGCCGAAGCCGCGCGGCTCGCGACGCTCTTTGCCGACGCGAGATCGAGCGGCACCGGGGCTGAAAGGCCACAGGCAGCCCCCGTTGCGGCCGCGGCCACCGGGCTACAAGGTCTCTTCCCGGCTTCTGCCGATCAGGCACGGAGGCCGGACACGACGGAGCGACAGGAAGCCTTCCTAGATCGTGAGGTCGATAGACGAACCACCGCCGCAAATCGGCTACAATCCCCGCCGAGCCCCTACGTCCTGCAAGCGGGATCGGTCATCGAGGCAGCGCTGCTGACAGGCCTGCGCTCCGACCTTCCGGGGCAGATCACCGCGCAGGTCACAGCGAACGTCTATGACAGTCCCACCGGGCAATTCCTGCTGATCCCACAAGGCGCGCGCCTGCTGGGCGAATATGACAGCCGCGTGGAAACCGGTCAGCGTCGTCTGCTGCTCGCCTGGACCCGATTGATCCTACCCGACGGTCGCTCCATCGTCCTCGAACGCCAGCCCGGCACGGATCAGGCCGGATACGCCGGGCTCGAAGACGGTGTCGACAATCACTGGGGCCAACTATTCCGCGCGGCGGGTCTGGCGACCATCCTCAATATTGGGCTTGAGACCGGCGAAGATGGCGGCGACGAGATCGCCAAGGCAATCAGAGACGGCACGCAGGACACGATCGGACGCGCCGGCGAGGCCATCGTCCAGCGCCAGCTTCAGATTCCGCCGACACTTACGATCCGGCCAGGATTTCCGGTACGCGTGATGGTGACGCGCGATCTAATCCTCGAACCGCAAGGAGATGCCCGATGAGCAAGTTGAAGCTAGGCGACATTCGCGACGACAAGCCCGTCAAGCTGACGATCGAGCTACCAGCGCAGGTGCATCGGGATCTGACAGCTTATGCGGAGATTCTTGCGGCTGAGAACGGGCGCAAACTCGAACCGGCCAAGCTCATCGCGCCCATGCTGGAGCGTTTCATGAAGACCGATCGCGGGTTCGCTAAGCTCAAGAAAGAGAACCGTTCGTCTTTGCTTCGATCTTCGCCAGACTGATGAATCGTCGAAGTGCCGGGTTATCGTTTTCTGGAAGCCATGTCAGAGAAAAAGGAGTTGGCTCACCATCACCCCCAATGGGAACATAGGTGACATTAGGGTAGGTAATCCCTCTACAGTGCTCGTAGACAAATGTGATGCCCAACCCCAGACCGACCAAACCCATGATCTCTTCGCGACTCAGCCGATTTCGGTGAACGAGTTCTGATTTTGCGAAAGCCGCAACGTGCCCTAGCCTGTGTGTATCGAAAGCCGTAAATGGCTCCGTCACCCAAAGAACATCAGAAGCCTCATTCAACTCTTCCCAGAGTATTTGATGACGTTCAGACCATTCGTGGTCCGTCGAGACCGCAAGAAGCATCCGCTCGCGCGAAAGTAAAACACTGTCTTCGACACTTGGCTTTGGCGCACGTGAAGTGATGATTGCGTCCACGAGGCGTTGGTTCAATAGAGTGGAGAGTTCGTTGCTGGACGCTCCAATCACCTGAATGGCGACATCGCAATGGGCTTCGATAAAAGCCGAAAACAGGTTTCGCACGGGTCCGCCGGAAAGGCAGGCTGTAATGCCAACGTCCAGTTTTCCAGTCATAGCAGTCCCAGCCATAGAGGCGGATTCTAGAGCGTCCTGAACCCCGGCAACAAGCATCCGGGATTGTGACATAAAACGCCATCCAAAAGGCGTCAGGCGCACTCCTGTCGTACGCCTTTCAAAGAGCGACAACCCAAGCATTTCCTCCAATTTCTGAATGCGTCTGCTCAAAGACGGTTGGCCAACGCCAATAGCCTCTGCCGCTTTACGAATGCTACCTGCCTCGCAGACAGACAGAAAACACTGCAAGTCAGATATACAAAGAGGTATGCCAGAACTCGGTTCCCCTGCACCTAATTTAAGGCGTCGAGACACGATGCAATCCCGCAACAAATACTAACTCCACCCCGTTGCTGCACGACTGGGGAGGGCGACAGGACGCGACGACTCTAGCTAGGAGATGCGCCACGTCACCGGAGCGAGTGGCGCGCGCTCTGAGTTTCGCTGCCACGATCAAACGACCCCGAGGATGACCATGGCCAGAACCACTTGGACTATCCACCCAAGGACGAAGGTCAATGTCCGAGCGACCGGAATACCCAGCGTGTAGACGACAAAGTGCGCCAGACGGGCGAAGAAGTAGAGCATGCTGAGTGTGATCGTGAGGCTAGAGGACAAATTCAGGGCGACGACTCCCAACACCAGAGCCGCGAAGATCGGAAAGTTTTCCATCGCGTTTTGATGGGCCGCCGTCGCGCGCTGCGCCCAGTCCGACAAGGGCTTATGCTCAGGGTTCGGATTTCCCAGCGATGCTGGTATCCCGATTACGGCAAAGCGGTTCAAGACATAGACCATCCAAAACAGGGCAGTCATGAGGCCAGTTGCAGCCATCCAGTGGATTTCAGTCATTATTGTTTCCTTTCGATGACGAGATCAGCCTGAAATGCGGGTCGCTCTAGCAACCCGATTTCAGGGCGGCGCGTTTTCCGGCCGATCAGGTGAGATGCCCCAAGTGGCCCCGTTTGGCCCAGATGCGACAGCCTGACGGGGATTGGATGGGCAATTCTGCCCCAGCCGGGAACCGCAGCCATGTGCCCGCGCCGCATAGGGTGTCGCCGTAAAGCAGCTCCCCTTCGATGACGAAAATCTCTTCGCCGGAAAAATCGCCGCGGTCAGCCCAATTGGTTCCTGGCGCAAGCCTCTCTGAAACGACCGTCTCGGACACATCCTGATGGAGCTGCGCGCGGGTCAGACCGTCCGTTCCGGTTGGCTCATATGCGAGGTCGTCAATATGCTTGTGGACGGTCTGGCGATCATCTTCTTGGAACTGGCGCAGCTTCACAAAAATCGTGCATCCATCCTTCGTGAAGGGCGCGTGCTTGCTGCCCGGAGGGTTGCGCACGTAACACCCGGTGCGGAAATCCCCGTCACCATCAGAAAACACTCCTTCAAGCACCAGATATTCTTCGCCCATGTCATGGGTGTGTTCCGGAAACGCACTTCCCGGCGCATAGCGGACCACCGAGCTTGCCCGGGCAACTTCGGCCCCGTCGCGTTCCAGAAAGCGGCGGTCAACCCCGGCTGTCGGAGAAGGCGACCACTCTTGTTCAGCAGAATGAACGATGGCCGGTTGAGAAAGATCAGTGTTTACACTCTCTGGTACACTGTACGTCATGATGAAGTCCTCAGAATTTCTCAGTCGCAGGGCGCATGTCGAATTCATGTGTCCAGGCTTTGGGGGATTGATTGATCAGCTGCAGATAGGCCGTCGCGATCGCGTCAGCGTCGAGACAATCTTCTTCCTTGATGTTGAAGCGTTCCTGGGCTTGGGGTCCCCAGATGATGCCATCGAGCACGGAATGCACGACGTGGATCCCTTGCGGGCCAAATTCGCGGGCAAGGGACTGTGCCAGGCCACGCAGCGCGAACTTCGCTGATGCGAAGGCTGCAAAGCGCGGATTGCCTTTGAGAGCCGCTGTTGCGCCGGTGAAGATCACTGTGCCGCTACCTGCAGAAACCATGCCGGGCAGCACGGCCCGCGCCGTGATCATTGCACCGAAGCAGGTCGACACCCAAGACGCCTGGAACTCCTCTGGTGTCAGTTCCAGAAAGGGTTTCGGGATGAGCTGCATCGCGTTGTAGATCAGCACCGTTGCAGGGCCATCCTGCCCGTCAATCAGCTCAATCGCCTTTTCGACACGCGCCTGATCGCTCAAGTCGTAAGGCAGGTGGGTGTAAGACGCGCCGAGGTCTTCTCCCTCAAGGCTGCTTTTCCGGGATAGGCCGTACACGTTGTAGCCATCCGCGATCAGCGTCTTTGCAATCGCTGCTCCAAAGCCCGGCGCCATACCGGCAATGATCGCAGATTTCTTTTGTTGTGAATCGTTCATGTTATTTCTCCTTGATCAGTTTCAGGCCTTGGCGGTCGGACGTTCAGAGACGCGCGCGTGCCACGCCGCGAGATGCGTGCAGTCAGCCGGGATCGAAATGCCAAACAGACCCGCAAAATCGACACCGCAGAGCGCCGTAATGTCGGCAAAGCTGAACGTGTCGCCAGCGACGAAGTCCCGTCCCTCCAGCTCTTGGTCTAACCAGCGCATGGTCTCTTCAACGCGCGGTTTGTTCGCCTCGCCCCATTCTTTATTGCGATAGCGATCCGCCTCGCCCAAACCGTCAGTGGCGTGATGGAAAAAGGTCGTGGCCGCCCCGACCAGGCCTTCTTCGACCCGCCGTTGCCACATCGCGACCAAAGCCTGGTCCTTCGGTGTTTTGCCAAGCAAAGACGGCTCAGGCTGCGTAGCCTCGAAGTAACGGGCAATCGCAACAGCCTCAGAGATGACCGCGCCGTCGTCGAGCTCGAGGCAGGGTACGGCTTTGAGCGGATTGAGCTTGGTGAAGCCCTCACTGTACTGCTCGCCCTTGAAGACATCGACCTGAGCGCAGTCGATATCGATCCCCTTCTCAGCAAGGAAAATTCTGATGCGACGTGGGTTCACTGCACCAGTGCAGTCATAGAGTTTCATGGCAGACCTCAAATTTAGACTAGGGTTGCATGGACTGTAGCGGTCAGGCTATTGATAGAGAAATTGCATCTCAGAATATGACCAATAGTTGGTGGCTATAAATGAACCTCAACCAGCTCCGATATGCCTCAGCGACTGCGGCCGAAGCTTCGTTCACCAAGGCGGCTGAACGATGCCATGTCACCCAGCCAACCCTTTCCAATGGGATTGCGCAGTTAGAAGAAGAACTCGGCGGAGCCCTGTTCGATCGCACAACCCGCAAAGTGAACCTGACCGCCTTTGGCAAAGACGTCTTACCGCTGATCGATGCAGTGCTTCAGTCGCAAGGAGAGTTGCAGGCCCGGGCAAAAGCCTTCTTCGATCCACAACATCAATTGCTTCGTATTGGATTGTCACCGCTGATCGACATGCGCCTCCTGACACAGGTAATTGCTCCATATCGAACAGAATTTCCCGATGTCGATGTCTTCTTTAAGGAGTGCTTTCTGGATGATCTGGATGCCCGTCTGGAAAAGGGGCAGATTGATGTGATGCTCTGCCCGTTTCTGCCGCATGAGCCCACGGCGCGCAGCACTTTCAGCACCGAGATTTACACAGAAGAGCTGCGATATCTTCCAGCCCGGTCGTCTGCCATGACCCAGGTTGATGAGGGTGCCGTCCTACTTTCACAGATCGCAGATGACACGTTCATTCTATCCTATGACGGATGCGGTCTGGCCAATGCAACGCGATCCCTTTTCTCCAGCGCGGATCTTCAGTTGAAGGAGTATTCCGGGCACACGATGAGCTATCACGTCATGCAGGAATGGGCCGATTTGGGCATCGGGTCCACCATTCTGCCGGGCTCCCGCATTTCGAGGGAGTTTCGGGATAAGACTTGTCGGGTCATGCTGGCGCCACAGCATCCAGCCTTGATCCGCATTGACGCACTTTGGAACCGTGCAGCGACCTATCCCAAACACATCAGCGCGTTCCATCAGCACCTGATCGAACGCGCGCCAAGCCTCGTGCGCGGTGCAGCCGCTGCTTGACGTTCAACCAGCCTTGGGGCGCGGTCATCTACCCCAAGGAACGGGTGATGCGAAACGCGCGACCAGTGCATCAATCGCGACCCGGATTTTGGGTGCATGGTCACGTCGTCGCGGCCACAATAGGTTGATGCTCCGGTCTACCATGTCCGAAAAAGACAACACTGGAACAAGAGCGCCTGATCGCAAGTGTTCACCGGCAAGCCAAGTAGATAGCCGCGCAATGCCATGCCCTGCCAAGGCGGCATCCAGAAGAGCCTCACCGTGATTGACTGTCAAACATCCAGCGTATGACTGCTCGACCATGTCACCGTCCTCAGTAACGAGATGCCAAGGGAGAAGGCGCCCACCATGCTCAAAGAAGATACATCGGTGCGAAGCGAGATCCTCCAGCTTGTCGGGTGTCCCGTGACGCGCGATGTAGGCTGGCGCTGCACACAGGATCGACGTCTGCTCCGCCAGCATTCTGGTGAGAATAGTGGCGCTGTCATCTGACGCGCCGATCCGCACAGAAAGGTCGAAGCCTTCCTCAACCAGATCGACAAAACGATCCGTGAAAGACAAGTTGAGAACCAAACTCGGATATTGAGTCGTAAGCTCCAAAAGCGCTGGAGCAGCCCATAGTCGCCCGAAAGAAACGGGCAAGCTTACTCTCAAAACGCCCGTCACTTCCCTGCGCCGCAAACTCATCGACGTCTCTGCAGCTTCAATGTTTTCAAGAATCTCCTTGCTCTTCAGAAAAAAGACTTTGCCCTCATCCGTAAGCGTGATCGAACGCGTCGTGCGCAGCAAAAGCTGTACACCCAGGCGTTCTTCAAGCCGAGCCACGCTCTTTGCTGCCGCAGACTTTGAAAGGCCCAAGGCCTGTGATGCTGCAGTGAAACTGCCCATCTCTACCGTGTAGACGAACGCAGAAATGCCTTCGACGCTGATAGACGGGAGGAGACGCATAAATTCACGATCCTTTTTCGCAAATGATAGGATAAGAATTCCCAACTAACTATATGAAATATACAATAGGCTGTGCCCAGATGTCACGTGATCGACAACAGATCACCTGCAATCGTGAGGTGCAGATTTCATGAAACAGAAAACGATGAGGGCGTGGGCGCTCAGGGAATTCGGCCTAAGCAACCTCGAAATGGTTGAAACACACAGACCGATTCCATCTGCGACGGAAGTTCTGATACGTGTACGAACAGTCTCGCTGAATTATCGCGACAAATTGGTGGTCGATGGGGCACTTTTGCCGGAACGGCCTAACATGCCATTCATTCCTGTCTCGGACTTTTGTGGTGCGGTCGTTGACGTTGGGCACAACGTCTCAAGCGTCGAGCCTGGAGACCGGGTGATTGGTAACTTCTGGACCGAATGGATTGACGGTCAACCGCCGCGGTCGATGCTCACCCATGGTTTGTCTTTGGGCGGACCTCTGCCTGGTGGGCTTGCTGAATACATCGTCATTCCGGAAGCGGCAGCTGTCAAAGTACCAAGTGATTTGACGGATGCGGAGGCCTCCACGCTCCCTGTAGCAGCACTGACGGCATGGTTCGCTTTCGCCGAAACCGGCAATGTCCGAGAGGGTCAAACCGTTCTCGTCCAGGGCACAGGGGGCGTTGCACTTGCCGGATTGCAGATTGCGCAAGCGATCGGCGCACGCGTAATCGTTACTTCGCGAAGTGAGAACAAACTCACCCAGACGCTCAAGCTCGGTGCTTGGGCTGGTATAAATACGAGTACCCACCCAAACTGGCCCGAAGAAGTTATCGAACTGACCGACGGTGCCGGTGTCGATCACATTCTGGAATTGATCGGCGGCGATAACCTTGCCCGATCTTTGACAGCAGCTGCGCCACAGGGCCAGATATCGCTTGTCGGCTTCCTCGGCGGGATGGATGCGCAGATCAGTGCGATTCCGTTCATGCTGCGCAGAATAAGACTGCAAGGAGTCTCGGTCGGACATCGACGCGCGCTTGAGCGATTGATCAGCTTTGTTCAGCGCAATGACATCCATCCGGTAGTCGATAAGGAATACGCTTTTGAAGATGTGCAAGACGCATTCGCACATCTCAAACACGGCCCATTTGGAAAAATCACCGTCCGGGTCAGCGACTGGCGCGAAGCCAAATCGCAAACGCTCGACGAAGACGTGCTTCACAGTTAGTCAGCTCTCTCAGAACACTGACGCAGTGTTGCAATCAGTAAACCGTTGCAAACGCAGTACAGCGTTAAGTCCGCGGAGCCAGTGGTTTGTGCGGCTGACGGTCCCTTCCAAGGCAACCGCTGACTCTCTCCCGCGATTACCGCTCTCTTCTAAATTGATCGGCTCCGACCCCACCGACAAGTGAATTCTCCAGAAGGGTGCGGCGGCTCAGCGCAAACACATCAGCGTATTCCATCAACACATGATCGAACGCGCACCAGGCCTCATACGCTGAGCCGCCTCCGCTTTACGCTAGCCGGACGTCTCGGCCTCAATTGCGGCCTTCACGGCCGGTCGATCTCCGATCCGTTGCAGATAGGCCTGTAACTTAGGCCAGGCATCCAAGCTGATATCCTTAAAACCCGCCCACCGCGCCACAACGAACAAATAGGCGTCCGCAATCGTATATGTATCTCCCATGATGTGTGTGCGGCTATCTGAAAACCGCGCTTCGATATAGTCGAAACATTTGCCCACCTTGGCAGGAGCCGCCTGGATTTGTTCTTCGGAGGCTGTCGCTGAGAACAAAGGTGAAAAGGACTTGTGAAGCTCGGCACTAATGAAATTCAGAACGCCTTGCAGCTTGGCCCGTTCAATGCTTCCGGACGGAGGGACCAAATCGGCTTCTGGAACGCCGTCTGCAATGTACTGAATGATAGCCACACCTTCGGTAATGACATCGCCGGTATCCAACGCCAGCGCTGGAACATAGCCTTTTAAGCAGATACCGAGGTAATCGTCGCCGGATTGAGTTTTCTTGGTCTGAAGATCGACGAGATCGAGTTCAAATTTCGCGCCCACCTCGCGCAGGATGATGTGCGGGGACAATGAACACGCACCGGGGGAATAGTAGAGTTTCATTTTAGGCTCCATGATTTCAGAGGGGTTGAACTGAGCTGGGAACGGCCTCACGCGATGCCGACGATCAGGTCGGCCATCAGATCGGCGGTCTTCCTGTGCTTCAGAAGCGGTGCGGCCTGATTTGCATAGAGCGAGAGGAACTCATCACCCCCTGCAGCGATGCTTGCTGCGCGCAGCGGCGCCACGAACCATGCCTGGACTGGAAACGGCGGGAGCTGAGCTGCCACGGCCTGCATGTCTTTGATCAGACGGTTGGACATGCCCCTGGCAAGTCGCCCGGTATAGGCACGTGTCAGTTCTGAACTGGCAGAGCGATCCGAATACAGTGCCGCCCGATGTTGATCCACCGTGCCGGATTCCGCGCAGGCCAGGAACGCCGTGCCCAATTGCGCGGCCCCCGCACCGAGGGACAACGCCGCCTCGATGCCCCCGGCATCCACAATCCCACCCGCCGCAATGACCGGTTTTGAACACATCTCTGAGATAACACGGGTAAGCGGCATGGTGCCCATCAAGCTGTCCTCGGCCCGGTCCAGAAAGGACGGCCTGTGCCCGCCCGCTTCGAACCCTGTGGCGAGGATCACATCGACATTTGCAGCTTCGAGCGCTTGCGCCTCGGCTAATGTTGTTGCGGCCCCCACTGTTGTGATGCCCCGGGCCTTGCAATCTGCCAACACGCGGGCTGGCGGTATTCCAAAGACGAAGCTGAACACATCCGGTTGTGCTTCAAGGATTGCCTCCACCTGCTCCTCAAAGCTGGGGTGGAACCGCGGCGGTTGCTCTGGTTTGGGAAGGTTGAGCTCACGATAAAGCGGTTCAAATAGGCGCCAAGCCCGATCGTAGGCATCAGTGGAGTAATCCCGTGCCTCTGGATCGTGATCAGACACCCAAAGGTTCAGCGCGAAAGGGTTGCTGGTCTTCTCCCGGATTTCAGAAGCGACACCCAGAATGCCTTCGGCTTCCAGATAATGGGGTTTGGGGAGCAATGGAACCAAAAACCAACGTAAGCCCTACCAACGCTTTTCGGTGTCTTCTTCCCAGGCGCCCATCTCGACAAAACAGTTGCGCATGTCGGCCTCCTGGCTGATCTCGGTCAGCAGGTCATGCACGCTCTTGTCCAGCTCATCGTCGCTCCGATACGGAATGGTCAACTCATAGTGGCCGGCATCCAGCCGCTTCATGCCATAGGGCTCCAGGCAGTAGCGCTCAATGTTCTCCGTGGCCCGCTTCCGGCCGCGCACGAACTTGCTGTTATTCACCACCGCGAGGCGCAGGGTGACGGTGGCCACCCGCTCGGCGGCGGGCGGCTCTGCCGGCGACGCGGCCGAAGGCTGCTGGTCGCGTGACCTGGCGCTCTTCTGGTACGCGCCGATCTCGACACCACGGTGGCGCAGGTAGCTGTACAGCGTGCTCTTGGAGATGTGCAGCTTCTCGCCGATCGCGCTGACGCTCAGGCGACCTTCGCGGTAGAGGGTTTCGGCCGCCATGGCGGTGGCCTCAGCCTTGGCTGGCAGGCCCTTGGGACGGCCACCGATCCGGCCACGCGCCCGTGCGGCCGACAGACCCGCCTGAGTCCGCTCGCGGATCAGCTCGCGCTCGAACTCCGCCAGCGAGGCGAACAGGTTGAACACCAGGCGGCCTTGGGCGTGGGTGGTGTCGATGGGGTCATTCAGGCTCTGTAAGCCGACCTTGCGCTCTGCCAGCTCGCCGACCAACTCGACCAGGTGCTTGAGGGAACGCCCAAGGCGATCCAGCTTCCAGATCACCACGGCATCACCCGGCCGCACGTTGGCCAGCAGTTTGTCCAACTCCGGCCGGGCGCTTTTCGCGCCGCTGGCGATGTCTTGGTAGATGCGTTCGCACCCGGCCTGTTTCAGGGCATCGACTTGTAGGTCGGCTTTCTGATCCCGAGTGCTCACTCGCGCATAACCGATCTTCATCAAAAGTACTGTTTACTCGACTACGTTAGTAATAGTTGAACTTTGATTAAGCGTACCAGTTATTTGAACCGTAGCGCGGGGAGCTTAACGAACCGAGCCATTCCTCGATAGAGTTCGGCAAAACCTTCGTTTTGTCGAACCATTGCATCGCCCTTTGTGATTGGCGTATAAACACACAAACACCTATTAGCGGAGAACGCTATGAATACCATTCGCTGGAATGTCGCCGTCTCGGCCGACACCGACCAGTCGCTTCGGATGTTTCTGGCCAGCCAGGGCGGCGGCCGTAAGGGCGACCTGTCGCGCTTCATCGAAGAAGCGGTACGGGCACACATCCTGGAGCTGAGCGCTGAGCAGGCCAAGGCCGCTAACGCCCATCTGAGTGAGGCAGAATTGACCAACGCGGTTGACGAAGCGCTCGACTGGGCACGTAAGCGCTGATGCGGGTCGTGTTGGATACCAACATCCTGTTCAGCGCCCTGATCTCGCCACATGGCGCGCCCGATGCGATCTACCGTGCCTGGCGGGCGGCGCGTTTCGAGGTGGTGACCTCGCGGATGCAACTCGATGAAATTCGTCGAGCCAGCCGCTATCCCAAGCTTCAGGCCATCCTACAGCCCGCCAAGGTGGGCGCCATGATCAATAACCTGCAACGGGCTGTGGTACTGGAGCGCCTGACCATCGAGGTCGAAGCCGATGATCCGGATGACTCGTTTTTGCTGGCCATGGCCTTGGCGGGCGATGCGGACTACCTGGTAACCGGTGATCGCCGCGCCGGCCTGCTGCAACGCGGGCACATCGAACGCACGCGGATCGTCACGCCCGCCGTGTTCTGCGTCGAGGTGCTGTGATCAATGCCGGTCGGTTTTCTGACTCAAGAGCAACGCGACGGTTTTGGCCGCTATGTTGATTCGCCCAGCCGTGAAGAGCTGGAACGTTACTTCCACCTGAGCGATGAAGACCGTGAAGCCATCCAGGTGCTGCGGGGTAACCATAACCGTCTGGGTTATGCCGTTCTGCTGACCACCGTCCGCTTCGTTGGCGTTCTGCCGGACAAGCCCGCCGCCGTGCCGGTGGAAGTCCTGCAGGTGCTTTGCCGACAACTGGCGATTCCAGACCCCGACTGCCTCCAGCGCTATAGCGATCATCGCCGCTGGATACATGCCACCGATATTCAGAACCGCTTTGGCTATCGGGCTCTGTTGCAAAAATCGTGAAGCT
>NZ_AMZB01000051.1 GCF_000313755.1 Pseudomonas nitroreducens TX1
CCGTCCGCAGTTCTACTTCCGTACCACTGACGTGACCGGCAACTGCGAGCTGCCGGAAGGCGTTGAGATGGTCATGCCGGGCGACAACGTAAAAATGGTTGTCACCCTGATCGCCCCGATCGCCATGGAAGATGGCCTGCGCTTCGCGATTCGCGAAGGCGGCCGTACCGTTGGCGCCGGCGTGGTTGCCAAGATCATCGAATAATCGATTGATCTTTCCCTCTCAGGCCGGCATAATGGTCGGCCTGACTTTGTTCCAGGCCAGTAGCTCAATTGGCAGAGCGGCGGTCTCCAAAACCGCAGGTTGGGGGTTCGATTCCCTCCTGGCCTGCCAGATTTATCAAGATCTGGCACTTCTTTAAACGGGATTCCTAGCAGATGAATGCGAAGGTAGAAGCCAAAGAGTCGCGTCTCGATCTCTTGAAGTGGCTTGTGGTTGCAGTGCTGGTGGTGGTGGCTGTGGTTGCCAACCAGTATTACTCGGCGCAACCGATCTTCTATCGCGTTCTCGGTATCCTCGTGATGGCGGCTGCTGCCGGCTTTATCGCCCTGCAGACCGTCAAGGGGCGTGCATTCTTTACTTTGGCTAAAGAAGCTCGCGCCGAGATTCGCAAGGTTGTATGGCCGTCTCGTCAAGAGACAACTCAGACCACGCTGATCGTAGTGGCCGTAGTGCTGGTAATGGCGCTGCTGCTGTGGGGGCTCGACTCCCTGCTGGGTTGGCTGGTTTCCATGATTGTAGGTTAAGGGTGTTCCGTGGCTAAGCGTTGGTACGTTGTGCATGCCTACTCGGGTTACGAGAAGCATGTCATGCGCTCGCTGATCGAGCGGGTCAAACTGGCCGGCATGGAAGATGGGTTTGGTGAGATTCTCGTCCCCACCGAAGAAGTGGTGGAGATGCGGAACGGCCAGAAGCGCAAGAGTGAGCGCAAATTCTTCCCGGGCTATGTCCTGGTGCAGATGGAAATGAACGAGGGTACTTGGCACCTGGTCAAGGATACTCCTCGCGTCATGGGCTTCATTGGTGGTACTGCCGACAAGCCGGCGCCGATTACCGACAAAGAAGCAGATGCCATCCTGCGTCGCGTTGCCGATAGCGGCGACAAGCCGAAGCCGAAGACCCTGTTCGAGCCGGGCGAGACTGTCCGCGTGATCGATGGTCCGTTCGCTGACTTCAATGGCGTCGTCGAAGAAGTTAACTACGAAAAGAGCCGGATCCAGGTCGCTGTGCTCATTTTCGGTCGCTCTACCCCGGTAGAGCTGGAGTTCAGCCAGGTAGAGAAAGTTTAACTGGCACAATGAATCCCACACCCCGCAGCCCTAGGCTGCGGGGTTTTGTCGTCATTGGGATAAACGCGAAAGCAACCGGGGAGCCCGTCAGGGCGTTTGACCCGAATTTGGAGTAGCAAATGGCTAAGAAAATCCAGGCTTACATCAAGCTGCAAGTAAAGGCCGGCCAGGCCAACCCGTCGCCGCCCGTCGGCCCGGCTCTGGGTCAGCACGGCGTGAACATCATGGAATTCTGCAAGGCGTTCAACGCCAAGACCCAGGGCATGGAACCTGGTCTGCCGACTCCTGTGATCATCACCGTTTACAGCGACCGCAGCTTCACCTTTGAAACCAAGAGCACCCCGGCATCCGTTCTGCTGAAAAAAGCAGCCGGCATCACCAGCGGCTCCGCTCGTCCGAACTCCCAGAAAGTGGGCACCGTTACCCGTGCTCAGCTGGAAGATATCGCCAAGGCCAAGCAGGCTGACCTGACCGCTGCTGACCTGGACGCTGCCGTACGTACCATCGCTGGCTCCGCGCGCAGCATGGGCCTGAACGTGGAGGGTGTGTAATGGCTAAGCTGACCAAGCGTCAAAAGGCTATCGCCGAGAAAGTTGAAGCCGGCAAGCAATATGGCTTCGAAGACGCCGCCAAACTGCTGGCCGAGCTGTCGACCATCAAGTTCAAGGAGTCCGTGGACATCGCCATCAATCTGGGCGTTGATCCGCGTAAATCCGACCAGGTCGTACGTGGCGCCACCGTTCTGCCGAACGGTACCGGCAAATCCGTACGCGTTGCCGTCTTCACCCAGGGTCCTGGTGTTGAAGCTGCCCTGGCTGCTGGTGCAGACAAGGTTGGTATGGACGAGCTGGCTGCCGAAATGAAAGCCGGCGACCTGAACTACGACGTCGTCATCGCTTCCCCGGACGCCATGCGTGTTGTTGGCCAACTGGGCCAGGTACTGGGCCCGCGCGGCCTGATGCCGAACCCGAAGGTCGGCACCGTGACCCCGGACGTCGCTACCGCCGTCAAGAACGCCAAGGCCGGTCAGGTACGTTTCCGTACCGACAAGAACGGCATCATCCACGCGTCCGTTGGCAAGATCGACTTCGAGCCGGTCAAGCTGAAGCAGAACGTGGAAGCGCTGCTGAGCGATCTGAAGCGTCTGAAGCCGTCCTCCTCGAAGGGCGTGTACGTTCAGCGCGTTACCCTGAGCACCACCATGGGCCCGGGTCTGCAGATCGATCAGGCTTCGCTGGAAGGCTGATGAACTAAGTCGAGCAGTGGGTTCGCCCGCTGCTCGCAGGTATTGGGGTCCCTGCCTGGCGGGGGCTATCCAAGACCGTAGGCGGCGCGAGCCTTAAACCCGGGAGGCGATCCTCTCTAGCCTACGCAGATGGTGCTCCCGATTCGTTTACCGAATCAGACACCAAAACGCCGTCCGGCTTCGGCTGGACGAATCGGTAACATCCAGGAGTAAACCCGTGGCAATTAAACTCGAAGACAAGAAGGCCATCGTCGCTGAAGTCAACGAGGCTGCCAAAGCCGGTCTGTCCGCTGTCGTGGTTGATGCACGCGGCGTGACTGTCGGCGCAATGACCGGACTCCGTAAAGAGGCCCGCGCAGCTGGTGTGTACGTGAAAGTCGTACGCAACACCCTGCTCAAGCGCGCCGTTGAAGGCACTCAGTTTGAAGTGCTCAACGACACGTTCAAGGGCCCGACCCTGATTGCTTTCTCCAACGAACATCCGGGCGCTGCCGCTCGTATCTTCAAGGAGTTTGCCAAGGGTCAGGACAAGTTCGAGATCAAGGCGGCCGCGTTCGAGGGTCAGTTCCTCGCAGCCAATCAGATCGACGTGCTGGCGACCCTGCCGACCTACAACGAAGCTGTTGCACAGCTGATGAGCGTGATCCAAGGCGCTACCAGCAAGCTGGCTCGTACTCTGGCGGCAATTCGCGATCAGAAAGAAGCTACCGCAGCCTAAGGCTCGGCAACTGCTTTCACCTTTTTTGTTTAATTCGATGGCCTTAGGCCGTCACCCAATACAGGAATTAGAGTCATGGCTCTGACCAACGAAGACATCATCTCCGCCGTATCCGAAATGTCCGTCATGCAGATCGTTGAACTGATCAAGGCGATGGAAGAGAAGTTCGGCGTTACCGCTGCTGCCGCTACCGTTGCTGCTGCCGGCCCGGCTGCTGCCGCTGCTGAAGAGCAAACCGAGTTCACCATCGTCCTGGCCGAAGCTGGCGACAAGAAAGTGAACGTGATCAAGGTCGTTCGTGAACTGACCGGTCTGGGCCTGAAAGAAGCCAAGGCTGTGGTTGACGGCGCCCCGGGCGTGGTCAAGGAAGGCGCTTCGAAAGAAGAAGCCGAAGCTGCCAAGAAAGCCCTGGAAGAAGCAGGCGCCAAGGTCGAGCTCAAGTAAGTTCGTACCTTGCGTCGACAGCCCGAGCGTTAAGCGACAGGCTGATGGCTGGTGGCAATTGCCACCGGCCTTTTTCCGTTATGGGTGGGGTGCCGTAGGTGCCTCCCATAACGTGAAAATCCCGCCACGAGTGGCGGCGCAAACCTAGGGTTTGCACGATTTTTGGGCTGCTCCCCTGTGCGGGAGAGGCCAAACAAGCAGGTGACCAAGCTGGGGAACGCTGATGGCTTACTCATACACTGAGAAAAAACGTATCCGCAAGGACTTTAGCAAGTTGCCGGACGTCATGGATGTGCCGTATTTGCTGGCCATCCAGCTGGATTCCTATCGCGAATTCCTGCAGGCGGGTGCAAGCAAGGACCAGGTCCGAGACATCGGCCTGCATGCGGCCTTCAAGTCCGTCTTCCCGATTATCAGCTATTCCGGCAATGCTGCCCTGGAATACGTCGGCTACCGTCTGGGTGAGCCGGCCTTCGATGTCAAGGAATGCGTGCTGCGCGGTGTGACCTTCGCGGTCCCGCTGCGTGTGAAAGTGCGTCTGATCATTTTCGACAAGGAATCGTCGAACAAAGCGATCAAGGACATCAAGGAACAAGAAGTCTATATGGGGGAAATCCCCCTGATGACCGAGAACGGTACCTTCATCATCAACGGTACCGAACGCGTCATCGTTTCCCAGCTGCACCGCTCCCCGGGTGTGTTCTTCGACCACGACCGTGGCAAGACCCACAGCTCCGGCAAGCTGCTGTACTCCGCTCGTATCATTCCTTACCGCGGCTCCTGGCTCGACTTCGAGTTCGATCCGAAGGACTGCGTGTTCGTTCGTATCGACCGCCGCCGCAAGCTGCCGGCGTCCGTCCTGCTGCGCGCGCTGAACTACAGCACCGAGGAAATCCTCAACGCGTTCTATGACACCAACGTCTTCCAGATCAAGGGCGAGACCCTGAACCTGGAGCTGGTGCCGTCGCGTCTGCGTGGCGAGATCGCCAGCTTCGACATCAAGGATGGCAGCGGCAAGGTCATCGTCGAAGCGGGTCGTCGTATCACTGCACGCCACATCAACCAGCTCGAGAAGGCTGGTATCACCCAGCTGGAAGTGCCGTTCGACTATCTGATTGGCCGTACCGTGGCCAAGGCCGTCGTGCACCCGGCTACCGGCGAGATCATCGCCGAGTGCAACACCGAGCTGACCGTCGACGCCCTGGCCAAGATCGCCAAGGCCCAGGTCGTGCGTCTGGAAACCCTGTACACCAACGACATCGACTGCGGTCCGTTCATCTCCGACACGCTGAAGATCGACTCCACCAGCAACCAACTGGAAGCGCTGGTCGAGATCTATCGCATGATGCGTCCTGGTGAGCCGCCGACCAAGGAAGCTGCCGAGACCCTGTTCGGCAACCTGTTCTTCAGCGCCGAGCGTTACGACCTGTCTGCCGTTGGCCGCATGAAGTTCAACCGTCGTATTGGTCGTACCGAGATCGAAGGTCCGGGCGTACTGAGCAAGGAAGACATCGTCGAGGTCCTCAAGACCTTGGTTGCCATCCGTAACGGTAAAGGCATCGTCGACGACATCGACCACCTGGGTAACCGTCGTGTCCGTTGCGTCGGCGAGATGGCCGAGAACCAGTTCCGTGTAGGCCTGGTGCGTGTAGAGCGTGCGGTCAAGGAACGCCTGTCGATGGCCGAAAGCGAAGGCCTGATGCCGCAGGACCTGATCAACGCCAAGCCGGTGGCTGCCGCGATCAAGGAGTTCTTCGGTTCCAGCCAGCTGTCGCAGTTCATGGACCAGAACAACCCGCTCTCCGAGATCACCCACAAGCGCCGCGTCTCCGCACTCGGCCCAGGTGGTCTGACCCGCGAGCGCGCGGGCTTCGAGGTTCGAGACGTACACCCGACCCACTACGGCCGCGTGTGCCCGATCGAAACCCCTGAAGGTCCGAACATCGGCCTGATCAACTCTCTGGCGACCTACGCTCGCACCAACAAGTACGGCTTCCTGGAAAGCCCGTACCGCGTGGTGAAGGAAGGTCTGGTCAGCGACGACATCGTCTTCCTGTCCGCGATCGAAGAAGCTGACCACGTCATCGCTCAGGCGTCCGCGACCCTGAACGAAAAAGGCCAACTGATCGACGAGCTGGTCGCCGTACGTCACCTGAACGAATTCACCGTGAAGGCGCCGGAAGACGTCACCCTCATGGACGTATCGCCGAAGCAGGTCGTTTCCGTCGCTGCCTCGCTGATTCCGTTCCTCGAGCACGACGACGCCAACCGTGCACTCATGGGTTCGAACATGCAGCGTCAGGCTGTACCGACCCTGCGCGCCGACAAGCCGTTGGTAGGTACCGGCATGGAGCGCAACGTCGCCCGTGACTCCGGCGTCTGCGTGGTGGCTCGCCGTGGCGGCGTGATCGATTCCGTCGATGCCAGCCGTATCGTGGTGCGTGTGAACGACGACGAAGTCGAGACTGGCGAAGCCGGCGTCGACATCTACAACCTGACCAAGTACACCCGTTCCAACCAGAACACCTGCATCAACCAGCGTCCGCTGGTGCAGAAGGGTGACAAGGTTTCGCGCAGCGACATCCTGGCCGACGGCCCGTCCACCGACATGGGTGAACTGGCTCTGGGTCAGAACATGCGCGTTGCGTTCATGCCCTGGAACGGCTTCAACTTCGAAGACTCCATCTGCCTGTCCGAGCGCGTGGTCCAGGAAGATCGTTTCACCACGATCCACATCCAGGAACTGACCTGCGTTGCCCGTGACACCAAGCTCGGCCCAGAAGAAATCACCGCGGACATCCCGAACGTGGGTGAGGCCGCGCTGAACAAGCTGGACGAAGCCGGTATCGTCTACGTCGGCGCCGAAGTGCAGGCTGGCGACATCCTGGTCGGCAAGGTCACCCCGAAAGGCGAGACCCAGCTGACTCCGGAAGAGAAGCTGCTGCGCGCGATCTTCGGTGAGAAGGCGTCCGACGTGAAGGACACCTCCCTGCGCGTGCCGACTGGCACCAAGGGCACCGTCATCGACGTACAGGTCTTCACCCGTGACGGCGTGGAGCGCGACAGCCGCGCCCTGTCCATCGAGAAGATGCAGCTGGACGAGATCCGCAAGGACCTGAACGAAGAGTTCCGCATCGTCGAAGGCGCAACCTTCGAGCGTCTGCGTTCCGCTCTGGTCGGTGCCAAGGCCGACGGCGGTCCTGCCCTGAAGAAAGGCGCAGAGATCACTGACGAGTACCTGGACGGCCTCGAGCGCGGCCAGTGGTTCAAGCTGCGTATGGCGGAGGATGCTCTGAACGAGCAGCTGGAGAAGGCCCAGGCCTACATCAGCGACCGCCGTCAGATGCTGGACGACAAGTTCGAAGACAAGAAGCGCAAGCTGCAGCAGGGCGACGACCTGGCGCCGGGCGTACTGAAGATCGTCAAGGTCTACCTGGCCATCAAGCGTCGCATCCAGCCGGGCGACAAGATGGCGGGCCGCCACGGTAACAAGGGTGTGGTCTCCGTGATCATGCCGGTCGAAGACATGCCGCACGATGCCAACGGTACTCCGGTCGACATCGTTCTGAACCCGCTGGGCGTACCGTCGCGTATGAACGTCGGCCAGATCCTCGAAACCCATCTGGGCCTCGCGGCCAAGGGTCTGGGCGAGAAGATCAACCGCATGCTCGAAGAGCAGCGCAAGATCGCCGAGCTGCGTGTGTTCCTGAACGAGATCTACAACGAGATCGGCGGCCGCCAGGAGAACCTGGACGAGCTGAACGATAACGAGATCCTCGCTCTGGCCAACAACCTCAAGGGCGGCGTGCCCATGGCTACCCCGGTGTTCGACGGTGCCAAGGAGCGCGAGATCAAGGCCATGCTGAAGCTGGCCGACCTGCCGGAAAGCGGTCAGATGCGTCTGTATGACGGCCGCACCGGCAACCAGTTCGAGCGTACGACCACTGTGGGTTACATGTACATGCTCAAGCTGAACCACCTGGTCGATGACAAGATGCACGCACGTTCCACCGGCTCCTACAGCCTGGTTACCCAGCAGCCGCTGGGTGGTAAGGCGCAGTTCGGTGGCCAGCGTTTCGGGGAGATGGAGGTCTGGGCGCTGGAAGCCTACGGTGCCGCCTACACCCTGCAGGAAATGCTGACCGTGAAGTCGGACGACGTGAACGGCCGTACCAAGATGTACAAGAACATCGTGGACGGGGATCACCGCATGGAGGCCGGCATGCCCGAGTCCTTCAACGTGCTGATCAAAGAGATCCGCTCGCTCGGCATCGATATCGAACTGGAAACCGAATAACACGTGACGTCAGACGGTGCGGCTGGTCAAGGCCGGTCGCACCGGGTCCGTGAGGAGGAAAGGCCTTGAAAGACTTGCTTAATCTGTTGAAAAACCAGGGTCAGATCGAAGAGTTCGATGCCATCCGTATTGGCCTGGCCTCGCCCGAGATGATTCGTTCCTGGTCCTTCGGCGAAGTCAAGAAGCCGGAGACCATCAACTACCGTACCTTCAAGCCGGAGCGCGATGGCCTGTTCTGCGCCAAGATCTTCGGCCCGGTGAAGGACTACGAGTGCCTGTGCGGTAAGTACAAGCGCCTGAAGCACCGCGGTGTGATCTGCGAGAAGTGCGGCGTGGAAGTCGCGCTGGCCAAGGTGCGCCGCGAGCGCATGGGCCACATCGAGCTGGCCTCGCCGGTCGCCCACATCTGGTTCCTGAAGTCCCTGCCGTCCCGTATCGGCCTGCTGCTGGACATGACCCTGCGTGACATCGAACGCGTGCTCTACTTCGAGAGCTACGTGGTGATCGATCCGGGCATGACCACCCTGGAGAAGGGCCAGCTGCTGAACGACGAGCAATACTTCGAAGCCCTCGAAGAGTTCGGTGACGACTTCGACGCCCGCATGGGTGCGGAAGCCGTTCGCGAGCTGCTCAACGCTATCGATCTGGAGCACGAGATCGGCCGCCTGCGCGAAGAGATTCCGCAGACCAACTCGGAAACCAAGATCAAGAAGCTGTCCAAGCGCCTGAAGCTGATGGAAGCCTTCCAGGGCTCCGGCAACCATCCCGAGTGGATGGTGCTGACCGTCCTGCCGGTGCTGCCGCCGGACCTGCGTCCGCTGGTTCCGCTGGATGGCGGCCGCTTCGCGACCTCGGATCTGAACGATCTGTATCGCCGCGTGATCAACCGTAACAACCGTCTGAAGCGCCTGCTCGACCTGGCCGCTCCGGACATCATCGTGCGCAACGAAAAGCGCATGCTGCAGGAAGCCGTCGACGCCCTGCTGGACAACGGCCGTCGCGGCCGTGCCATCACCGGCTCGAACAAGCGCCCGCTGAAGTCCCTGGCCGACATGATCAAGGGCAAGCAGGGTCGCTTCCGTCAGAACCTGCTCGGCAAGCGCGTGGACTACTCCGGCCGTTCGGTTATTACCGTTGGTCCGACCCTGCGTCTGCACCAGTGCGGTCTGCCGAAGAAAATGGCCCTGGAGCTGTTCAAGCCGTTCATTTTCGGCAAGCTGGAAGGTCGTGGCATGGCCACCACCATCAAGGCCGCCAAGAAGATGGTCGAGCGCGAGCTGCCGGAAGTGTGGGACGTTCTCGCTGAAGTCATCCGCGAACACCCCGTACTGCTGAACCGTGCACCGACCCTGCACCGTCTGGGCATCCAGGCGTTCGAACCGGTACTGATCGAAGGTAAAGCCATCCAGCTGCACCCGCTGGTCTGCGCCGCGTACAACGCCGACTTCGACGGTGACCAGATGGCCGTGCACGTTCCGCTGACCCTCGAGGCTCAGCTGGAAGCACGCGCGCTGATGATGTCCACCAACAACATTCTGTCGCCTGCCAACGGCGAGCCGATCATCGTTCCTTCGCAGGACGTGGTAATGGGTCTGTACTACATGACCCGTGAAGCGATCAACGCGAAGGGCGAGGGCATGGCTTTCGCTGACCTGCAGGAAGTTGACCGCGCCTACCGCAGCGGCCAGGTGTCCCTGCACGCCCGCGTAAAAGTGCGCATCAACGAGAAGATCAAGAACGAAGACGGCTCCCTGACCGCCAACACCCGTATCGTCGACTCCACTGTCGGCCGTGCGCTGCTGTTCCAGGTTGTCCCGGCCGGGCTGCCCTTCGACGTGGTCAACCAGTCGATGAAGAAGAAGGCGATCTCCAAGCTGATCAACCACTGCTACCGCGTGGTGGGTCTGAAGGACACCGTCATCTTCGCCGACCAACTGATGTACACCGGCTTCGCCTACTCGACCATCTCCGGTGTGTCGATCGGCGTGAACGACTTCGTCATCCCGGACGAAAAGGCTCGCATCATCGATGCCGCCACCGAGGAAGTGAAGGAGATCGAGAGCCAGTACGCCTCCGGCCTGGTAACCCAGGGCGAGAAGTACAACAAGGTGATCGACCTCTGGTCCAAGGCCAACGACGAAGTGTCCAAGGCGATGATGGCCAACCTCTCGAAAGAGAAGGTGACCGATCGCGAGGGCAAGCAGGTCGACCAGGAGTCCTTCAACTCCATGTACATGATGGCGGACTCCGGTGCGCGGGGTTCCGCGGCCCAGATTCGTCAGCTGGCCGGTATGCGTGGCCTGATGGCCAAGCCGGACGGCTCCATCATCGAGACTCCGATCACCGCGAACTTCCGTGAAGGCCTGAACGTACTCCAGTACTTCATCTCCACTCACGGTGCTCGTAAAGGTCTGGCGGATACCGCACTGAAGACCGCGAACTCCGGTTACCTGACCCGTCGTCTCGTCGATGTGGCCCAGGACTTGGTCGTGACCGAGATCGACTGCGGCACCGAGCACGGCCTGGTCATGTCCCCGCACATCGAAGGCGGCGACGTGGTTGAGCCGCTGGGTGAGCGCGTACTCGGCCGCGTGATGGCTCGCGATGTGTTCAAGCCGGGCAGCGACGACGTGATCGTCGAAGCCGGTACCCTGATCGACGAGAAGTGGGTCGATTTCCTCGAGCAGATGAGCGTCGACGAAGTCGTCGTGCGTTCGCCTATCACCTGCGAAACCCGTCACGGCATCTGCGCCATGTGCTACGGCCGCGATCTGGCCCGTGGTCACCGCGTGAACATCGGTGAGGCTGTCGGCGTTATCGCTGCCCAGTCGATCGGTGAGCCGGGTACCCAGCTGACCATGCGTACCTTCCACATCGGTGGTGCGGCCAGCCGTACCTCCGCCGTGGACAATGTCCAGGTCAAGAACGGCGGCACCATCCGCCTGCACAACCTGAAGCACGTAGAGCGTGCCGACGGCGCCCTTGTAGCGGTTTCCCGTTCCGGTGAGCTGGCGGTAGCCGACGACTTCGGTCGTGAGCGCGAGCGCTACAAGCTGCCGTACGGTGCGGTGATTTCCGTGAAGGAAGGTGACAAGGTCGACCCGGGCGCCATCGTCGCCAAGTGGGACCCGCACACCCACCCGATCGTCACCGAGATGGACGGCACCGTGGCCTTCGTGGGCATGGAAGAGGGCATCACCATCAAGCGCCAGACCGACGAACTGACCGGTCTGACCAACATCGAGGTGATGGATCCGAAGGATCGTCCGGCTGCCGGCAAGGACATCCGTCCGGCCGTGAAGCTGATCGACGCCGCAGGCAAGGATCTGCTGCTGCCGGGTACCGACGTACCGGCCCAGTACTTCCTGCCGGCGAACGCCCTGGTCAACCTCAACGATGGCGCGAAGGTGCGTATTGGTGACGTGATCGCGCGTATCCCGCAGGAAACCTCGAAGACCCGCGACATCACCGGTGGTCTGCCGCGCGTTGCCGACCTGTTCGAAGCTCGTCGTCCGAAAGAGCCTTCGATCCTGGCGGAAATCAGCGGCACCATCTCCTTCGGCAAGGAAACCAAGGGCAAGCGCCGCCTGGTCATCACTCCCACCGACGGTAGCGATCCGTACGAGGAGCTGATTCCGAAGTGGCGTCACCTGAACGTGTTCGAAGGTGAACAGGTAAGCCGTGGTGAAGTGATCTCCGACGGCCCGAGCAACCCGCACGACATCCTCCGTCTGCTGGGCGTGAGCTCGCTGGCCAAGTACATCGTCAACGAGATCCAGGACGTTTACCGTCTGCAGGGCGTGAAGATCAACGACAAGCACATCGAGACCATCCTGCGCCAGATGCTGCGCAAGGTCGAAGTGGCCGAGTCGGGCGATTCGTCCTTCATCAAGGGCGATCAGGTCGAACTGGTCCACGTGCTGGAAGAGAACGAAGTACTGGGCACCCAGGACAAGTTCCCGGCCAAGTACGAGCGCGTTCTGCTGGGCATCACCAAGGCCTCGCTGTCCACCGAGTCGTTCATCTCGGCGGCCTCCTTCCAGGAGACCACCCGCGTCCTCACCGAGGCGGCGGTCACCGGCAAGCGCGACTTCCTGCGCGGCCTGAAGGAGAACGTGGTCGTGGGTCGTCTGATCCCGGCAGGTACCGGTCTGGCTTACCACAGCGAGCGCAAGCGTCAGCGCGAACTCGGCAAACCGCAGCGTGTGAGCGCGAGCGAGGCCGAAGCAGCATTGGCCGAAGCGCTCAACCTGAGCGGTAACTAAGCCTCAAACGAAGCCCCGGTTGTCTTGACAACCGGGGCTTCGTCTTGACTGGAATCCGTAAGCTCTTTAGTATCTTGTACCCCGAAAATTGGCAGGGCGCATGCTCTGCCCATTTTCGTTTTTAAGTGTCGTAAGACAATCAGTGGAGCTATAGATGGCAACTATCAACCAGCTGGTGCGCAAACCGCGCAAGCGCCTGGTAGACAAGAGCGGCGTTCCTGCCCTGCAGAACTGCCCTCAGCGTCGCGGCGTATGCACCCGCGTATACACCACCACCCCGAAGAAGCCGAACTCCGCACTGCGTAAAGTGTGCCGTGTTCGTCTGACCAACGGTTTCGAGGTTTCCTCGTACATCGGTGGTGAAGGTCACAACCTGCAAGAGCACAGCGTGGTGCTGATTCGTGGCGGTCGTGTAAAAGACCTTCCGGGTGTTCGTTATCACACCGTGCGCGGTTCGCTGGATACCTCCGGCGTTAAAGACCGTAAGCAGGGTCGTTCGAAGTACGGCGCGAAGCGTCCGAAGTAATTTTGTTTTCCTATTTTCTGAGTCGATAAGAGTAAGGTCGGGCATCGTCCCGGGCTAACCTGAAGACCGTTTGAGGGCTTATCAATGCCAAGACGTCGTGTAGCGGCCAAGCGTGAGATCCTGGCCGATCCTAAATACGGAAGCCAGATTCTGGCGAAGTTCATGAACCACGTGATGGAAAGCGGCAAGAAAGCCGTTGCCGAGCGTATCGTTTACGGTGCTCTGGACAAGGTCAAAGAGCGCGGTAAAGGCGACCCCCTGGAACTCTTCGAAAAAGCACTCGACGCCATCGCTCCGCTGGTCGAAGTGAAGTCCCGCCGTGTCGGCGGTGCTACCTACCAGGTTCCGGTCGAAGTACGTCCGTCCCGTCGTAATGCACTGGCCATGCGCTGGCTGGTGGACTTCGCCCGCAAGCGTGGCGAGAAGTCCATGGCTCTGCGTCTCGCTGGCGAACTGATGGATGCCGCTGAAGGTAAAGGCGCCGCCGTCAAGAAGCGTGAAGACGTGCACCGTATGGCCGAGGCCAACAAAGCGTTCTCGCACTACCGCTTCTAATTACGGCAACACTACTTCTGCGAGGGCTTTATGGCTCGTAACACAGCAATCAACCGCTACCGGAACATTGGTATCTGCGCCCACGTTGACGCGGGCAAGACCACCACTACCGAGCGGATCCTGTTCTACACCGGTCTCAGCCACAAGATGGGTGAAGTACACGACGGCGCTGCTACCACCGACTGGATGGTGCAGGAGCAAGAGCGTGGTATCACCATCACCTCCGCTGCGATCACCACCTTCTGGGAAGGTTCGCGCGGCCAGTACGACAAATACCGCGTAAACGTCATCGACACCCCCGGCCACGTAGACTTCACCATTGAAGTTGAGCGCTCCCTGCGCGTACTGGACGGCGCTGTCGTGGTGTTCTGCGGCACCTCCGGCGTTGAGCCGCAGTCCGAAACCGTATGGCGCCAGGCCAACAAGTACGGCGTTCCGCGTATCGTCTACGTGAACAAGATGGACCGCGCCGGCGCCAACTTCCTGCGCGTTATCGGCCAGATCAAGAACCGTCTGGGTCACACCCCGGTTCCGGTCCAGCTCGCCATCGGTGCAGAAGATGACTTCCAGGGTCAAGTCGACCTGCTGAAGATGAAAGCCATCTACTGGAACGAAGACGACAAGGGCACCTCCTACCGCGAGGAAGAGATTCCCGCTGAGCTGGTTGACCTGGCCAACGAGTGGCGCAACAACATGGTCGAGGCTGCTGCCGAGGCCAACGAAGAGCTGATGAACAAGTACCTGGAAGAGGGTGAGCTGTCGATCGAAGAGATCAAGGCCGGCCTGCGTCAGCGTACTATCGCCTGCGAAATCGTACCGGCTGTTTGCGGCTCCTCGTTCAAGAACAAGGGCGTGCCCCTGGTTCTCGACGCCGTTATCGACTTCCTGCCTGCTCCGACCGAGATTCCGGCGATTCAGGGCGTCCACCCGGACAGCACTGACGAGAACGAAATCCACGACGAGCGTCCGGCGGACGACAACGCTCCGTTCTCGGCTCTGGCATTCAAGATCGCCACTGACCCGTTCGTAGGTACTCTGACCTTCGTTCGTGTCTACTCGGGCGTTCTGGAGTCTGGTAACTCGGTTATCAACTCCGTGAAAGGCAAGAAAGAGCGCGTTGGTCGTATGGTGCAGATGCACGCGAACCAGCGTGACGAGATCAAAGAAGTACGCGCTGGCGACATCGCTGCTCTGATTGGCATGAAGGACGTCACCACCGGTGACACCTTGTGCGATATCGAGAAGCCGATCATCCTCGAGCGTATGGACTTCCCGGAGCCTGTGATCTCGGTAGCTGTTGAGCCGAAGACCAAGGCTGACCAGGAGAAGATGGGCATTGCCCTCGGCAAACTGGCTCAGGAAGACCCGTCGTTCCGCGTCAAGACTGACGAAGAAACCGGCCAGACCATCATCTCCGGTATGGGTGAGCTGCACCTGGACATCCTCGTCGACCGCATGAAGCGTGAATTCGGCGTTGAGGCGAACATCGGCAAGCCGCAGGTTTCGTACCGCGAAACCATCTCGAAGGACAACATCGAGATCGAAGGCAAGTTCGTTCGTCAGTCCGGCGGCCGTGGCCAGTTCGGTCACTGCTGGATCCGCTTCTCCGCTCCCGACGTGGACGAGAAGGGCAACATCACTGAAGGCCTGGTCTTCACCAACGAAGTCGTGGGCGGTGTGGTTCCGAAGGAATACATTCCGGCCATCCAGAAGGGCATCGAAGAGCAGATGAAGAACGGCGTTGTTGCCGGCTATCCGCTGATCGGCCTGAAGGCGACCGTCTTCGATGGTTCCTACCACGACGTCGACTCCAACGAGATGGCGTTCAAGATCGCCGCTTCCATGGCGACCAAGCAGCTGGCCCAGAAGGGTGGCGGCAAGGTTCTGGAGCCGATCATGAAGGTGGAAGTGGTGACTCCTGAGGACTACATGGGTGACGTGATGGGTGACCTGAACCGTCGTCGTGGTCTGATTCAGGGGATGGAAGACTCGGTTTCCGGTAAGGTTATCCGTGCCGAGGTTCCGCTGGGCGAGATGTTCGGTTATGCAACCGACGTGCGTTCCATGTCCCAGGGTCGCGCTAGCTACTCCATGGAATTCTCCAAGTATGCTGAAGCTCCGGCGAACGTCGTCGAAGCTCTGGCCAAAAAACAAGCTTGATTCAGCTCTTTTAGTAAGAGGTTACTCTCGTGGCTAAAGAAAAATTTGAACGTAACAAACCGCACGTCAACGTCGGCACCATCGGTCACGTTGAC
>NZ_AMZB01000052.1 GCF_000313755.1 Pseudomonas nitroreducens TX1
CGGGGTAGACATAGAATCTCCTACAGGAACTGGGGCCAAGCGCAGGAGCGGACTTCGTCCGCGATCCGTCCGCATCGCGCCGGAAGCCATCGCGGACGGAGTCCGCTCCTACGGAAGATGCCGGCAACGCCAGCGGCGGTCAGACCTTCAGCACCAGCTTGCCGAAGTTCTCGCCGCTGAACAGTTTGGCCAGGGTTTCGGGGAAGGTTTCCAGGCCCTCGACGATGTCTTCCTTCGACTTCAGCTTGCCTTCGGCAATCCAGGTCGCCATGTCCTTGAAGCCTTCCTGGAAGCGGTGGGCGTAGTCCATCACCACCATGCCTTCCATGCGTGCGCGGTTGACCAGCAGCGACAGGTAGTTGGCCGGGCCGCGCACCGCCTCCTTGTTGTTGTACTGGCTGATCGCGCCGCAGATCACTACCCGCGCCTTGGGCGCCAGGCGGGCCAGCACGGCATCGAGGATGTCGCCGCCGACGTTGTCGAAGAACACGTTCACGCCCTTGGGGCACTCGCGCTTGAGGCCGGCGTTGACGTCCTCGGCCTTGTAGTCGATGGCGCCGTCGAAGCCCAGCTCCTCCACCAGGTAGCGGCATTTGTCCGCGCCACCGGCGATGCCCACCACCCGGCAGCCCTTGATCTTCGCAATCTGCCCGACCACGCTGCCCACCGCGCCGGCGGCGCCGGAAACCACCACGGTGTCACCGGCCTGGGGCAGGCCGACGTCGAGGAAGCCGAAGTAGGCGGTCATGCCGGTCATACCCAGCGCCGAGAGGTACAGCGGCAGCGGTGCGCGCTGGCTGTCCACTTTGTAGAAGCCCTTGGGCTCGCCGAGGAAGTAATCCTGCACGCCGAGGGCGCCGTTCACTTCGTCGCCGACCTTGAAGTCCGGGTGCTGCGAGGCGATCACCTTGCCCACGCCCAGGGCGCGCATGACGTCGCCGATGGCCACGGGGGCGATGTAGGACTTGGCATCGTTCATCCAGCCGCGCATGGCCGGGTCCAGCGAAAGGTACTGGTTCTTCACCAGGATCTGCCCCGGACCGGGCTCCCCGACCGGGGTTTCCACGTAGGCGAAGGTGTCGCGGGTGGCGGCGCCGACCGGGCGCTGGGCGAGCTGGAACTGGCGATTGATCTGGGCAGGCATGGCAGTGGACTCAGTCAGGGGGAAAGCCTAGGTGATAGTCCGCCTGCCGCGCCACGGCAAGTTCCGTCCGCCGGGGGAATGTTCGCTCATCGGTTACAGTGATCCGGGCTTGCCGGAATCATCATCGCGGTGGATGCAGCGACGTCGCCCCGCCTGATAGTGCTTCGCGCCGCTGGAGCGCTGGCTAGACTGCAGCGGTTATTTCCCAACCCGCTTCGAGGTTCGCTCATGAGTCAGCTGCTTTCCGGCCAGGTTGCCCTGGTCACTGGCGCCGGTAACGGTATCGGCCGCGCCACCGCCCAGGCCTTTGCCCAGCAGGGCGTGAAGGTCGTGGTTTCCGACGTCGACGCCAAGGGCGGCGAGGCCACCGTTGAGCTGATCCGCGCGGCGGGCGGCGAGGCCACCTTCATCCGTTGCGACGTAACCCGTGACGCCGAGGTCAAGGCGCTGGTGCAAGGCACCGTAGCTGCGTACGGCCGCCTGGACTACGCCTTCAACAACGCCGGCATCGAGATCGAGAAGGGCAAGCTCGCCGACGGCGAGGAGAGCGAGTTCGACGCCATCATGGGCGTCAACGTTAAGGGCGTCTGGCTGTGCATGAAGCACCAGATTCCGGTGATGCTGGAGCAGGGCGGCGGCGCCATCGTCAACACTGCTTCTGTCGCCGGCCTGGGCGCCGCGCCGAAGATGAGCATCTATGCGGCCTCCAAGCACGCGGTGATCGGCCTGACCAAGTCCGCCGCCATCGAATACGCGAAGAAGAAAATCCGCGTCAACGCGGTGTGTCCGGCGGTGATCGACACCGACATGTTCCGCCGCGCCTACGAGGCCGACCCGAAGAAGGCCGAGTTCGCTGCTGCCATGCACCCGGTGGGCCGAGTCGGTCGCGTCGAGGAAATCGCCTCTGCCGTTCTTTACCTTTGCAGTGACAACGCTGGCTTCACCACTGGCATCGCGCTGCCGGTGGATGGTGGGGCGACGGCGATCTGATCATTTCCAGGCGACTGTGCTGGGCGTTCCCTCTCCCCAACCCTCTCCCTGAAGGGAGAGGGGGCAGTCCTTTGCGGTGGTGAGTACGTTGCTTTACTGA
>NZ_AMZB01000053.1 GCF_000313755.1 Pseudomonas nitroreducens TX1
TAGGACTGATATCGGCACGTTCGGAACAGGCCCGCTCAACCGCCAAACGCCGGCCCGATGCTGTCGTCGTCCATGCCGCGCTCCAGCTTGATCTTCAGCGCAAGATCGGTGCGCGAGTCGGCGAACTTCAGGGCGTCGGCCACGCTCACGCGACCTTCTTCCAGCAGCTTGTAGAGGCTCTGGTCGAAGCTCTGCATGCCGCTCTCCAGTGCGCGTTCGACGGCTCCCTTGAGCTCGGGCAGTTCGTCGCGCTGGATGATGCCGCGGATGTGCGGCGTACCCAGCACCAGCTCCACCGCTACAGCGCGGCGCTGGTGGCTGCCGGGCACCAGGCGCTGGCCGATCAGCGCGAGGATGTTCTGCGACAGGTCGGCCAGCACCTGCGGGCGCGCCTCGTCGGGGAAGAATCGGGTGATGCGCTCGATGGCGTGGCGGCAACTGGTGCCATGCAGGGTGGCGACGCACAGGTGCCCGGTTTCGGCGTAATGCAGCGCGTGCTGCATGGTGGCGGCGTCGCGGATTTCGCCGAGCATGATCACGTCCGGTGCCTCGCGCAGCACGTTGCGCAGGGCATCCTCGTAGCTGTGGGTGTCCAGGCCGACCTCGCGCTGGTCGATGATCGACTTCTTGTGCATGTGGAGGAACTCGATGGGGTCCTCGATGCAGACGATGTGCCCGGAACGGTGGCGATTGCGAAAATCCAGCATGCTCGCCAGGGTCGTCGACTTGCCCGCGCCGGCCGCGCCGATCACCAGGATCAGCCCGCGGTCCTGCATCGCCAGCTTGTCGAGGATCGATGGCAGGCCGAGGGAGGTGACGTCCGGAATCACCTGCTTGATCAGGCGCACCACCATGGCCACTTCACCACGCTGGTAGTAGATGTTCGCGCGAAAACGCCCGATGTCCGGCACGCTCAGCGCCAGGTTCATCTCCAGGTCGCGCTCGAAGTCCTGCGCCTGGACTGGCGACATCAATTGCCAGGCCAGGGTCTTCACCTCGCCGGGCTCCAGCACGCGATCATCCGCCGGCTGGCTGTGGCCTTCGGCTTTCAGGTGCGGTGGCGCGCCGACGCTGAAGAACATGTCCGAGCCGCCGCGCTCGGGCAGCAGGCGCAGGTACTGGATGACGTCGGGGAGGGGAGTGTTGCTCATGGTGTCGTCCTGGGAGGGCGGGAGGGCGCATCTGCATTGAGCCTAGCTGCAATGCCGGACGGGAGCCTAGGCGAGGCGGCGGCACGCCGTTTTGACGTGCCGCAGGGAAGCGCCTCAGGTCGACAGTTGATTGGCGAACTGACCCACGGCGTTGACCACGCGCTGGGCGCTGTCCTGGATTTCGATGATCACCGTACCGGCCTGGCCGGACAGTTGCAGCCCCAGTTCGGCCTGCTGCTTGCCGCGGTCGATCATGGCCACCGCCTCGCCGGCCAGGTACTGGTTCTGTTCCACCACGCGTGTGATTTCCTCGGTGGCGGCGCTGGTGCGCGAGGCGAGCTGGCGCACCTCGTCGGCGACCACCGCGAAGCCACGCCCCTGGTCGCCCGCGCGGGCCGCTTCGATGGCGGCGTTGAGTGCCAGCAGGTTGGTCTGGTCGGCGATGCTGCGGATGCTCTGCACCAGCGCGCCGATGGCCTGGGACTGGCGGTCCAGCGCCTCGATGCCCTGGGTGGCCTCCTGCATGCGGTCGGCCAGTTCCCGCATCACCTCAACCGTCTGCTGGACCACGGCGGCGCCCTTGGTGGCGCTGTTGTCGGTGCTTTGCGAGGTGTCGAAAGCGATGGTCGCCGCTTGCGCCACGGCGTTTTCACGGTGCACCTGCTCGGTGATCACAGTGGCGAACTTCACCACTTTGTAGAGGCGGTCGTGGGCATCGATGATCGGGTTGTACGAGGCCTCCAGCCAGACCTCGTGGCCACGGTTGTCGATACGCTTGAAGCGACCGGTGACGAACTCGCCACGGCGCAGCTTGGCCCAGAACGCCTCGTACTGCGACGAGTTGTACTCAGAAGGCTCGCAGAACATCCGGTGATGCTTTCCCTTGATCTGCGCCAGGCTGTAGCCCATGGCGTTGAGGAAGCGGTCGTTGGCGGTGAGCACTTCGCCCTGCAGGTTGAATTCGATCACCGCGGTGGAGCGTTGCAGGGCCTCGATCAGGTTCTCGTGCTCGCGGGAATTTTCGATGGTGCGGGTGAGGTCGCTGGCGTAGATCGAAAAGCGCTGGACCGCCCCGGTGCGGTCGTGCACTGGTTGCAGGATCGAGCGCAGCCAGGCCTCTTCGCCGTCGCCACGCAGCAGGCGGATCACCCCGGCCAGATGCTCGCCGCGCTCGATGGCGTGCTTCACCTTCAGGTGGAAGTCCAGGCCGCGTACGTGGTCGGGGATCAGGTCCAGCAGGGGGCGGCCGATGAGCTGGTCGCCGCGGTGCAGCATCTCCTTCTCGAAATTGGCATTCACCGATTCGATGCGCCCGCGGGGGTCGAGGAACAGCACGAGCATTTCCTGATCGAGGCTGGCGCGGATCTCCTCGATGGAGGCGAGCTCTTCACGCAGGGCGGCCAGTTCCTGCTTCAAACGCGAGTTGAACATGCTGGGCTTTCTCTAGGGGTGAGGCACGAAAAACTGCTGCCGGGTCGTTTCACCATTGCATCGGCCGACACGGCCACGACTTTAGCCCCGGATGGACCGGCGTAAGCCCCACGAATCAGGACCTGGTGCGTGTTTCAGACGGTGCTGGTCACTACCTGACTGACGGCGTTGGCGGCACGTAGCAGGTGAGTGTCCTGTGGCTTGTGCAGCAGTTGGCTGCCGCTGGCAGCGGCCTCGAGATGCGCTCGGCAGAGGTGTCGCCGGTGATGATCCGCGCCGGCAACATCATCGTCGAGGTGCTCGCCCCAAGACGGCGCTGTTCTTCCTGATCTTCCTGCCGCAGTGCATCGACCCGGCCGCCAGCCTGCCGGTGGGCCTGCATTTCGTCCTGGGGATGATCGTCAACCTGGTGTTCCACCGCCGACGTGCTCGCCGTGCTGTTCGCCTCGCTGCTGCTCGGCGCGCCGGGCAAGGGGCGTGGACGGCTGTGCGGTTCGATTCTGGTGGGATTGGGGGTGACGCTGGTGGCCCGGGGCGGGCCGGAGAGGGAAGGGACGCGCCGCCCCCGCAAATGGGCGCGGCGCGGGCGAAGGGGATCAGTCTTCGCGGCTGGTCACTTCCACCAGGTGGTAGCCGAACTGCGTCTTCACCGGACCCTGGACGACATTCAGCGGGGCGCTGAAGACGACCTGGTCGAACTCGCGAACCATCTGGCCCGGGCGGAAGGTACCCAGGTCACCGCCGCTGCGGCCGGACGGGCAGGTCGAATTGTCGCGCGCCACCTGGGCGAAGTCGGCGCCGCCTTCGATGGCAGTTTTCAGTTCATTGCACTTGGCTTCGCTGGAAACCAGGATGTGACGGGCGGATGCACGGGCCATGGAATAACTCCTGAACAGGCAGTAGGAAAGGGCGAAGCCTAGCCGATTCCAGGGCTGAACCCAATGCCAGGCGCCGGGCGACTTGCCCCTTTTCGTAGGATGGCGTGGTGCGCGGCGATACCCAGCATGAGCGCAGGAGCGCATTTATCCGCGATTGGCGTCGCCCAGGTAGAGGAGGTGCCAGCGGAAAACGATCACGGACGGAGTCCGCTCCTACACAGATGTTCGCCTCAGGCGCCGAACACCTCGCTCAGGTGCTTCTGGTAGCGCTGCACATCGCTCTCGATGTTCGGGCGCTTCATCACGTCCACGCACAGGAAGGTCGGCAGCGGGCTCATGCCCAGGAACTGGTTGGCCTTGTGGAAGGGGAAATACACCGCGTCCACGCCCTTGCCCTCGAAGAAGTCGGTCGGGTCGTCGAAGGCCTGCTGCGGGGCGTTCCAGGTGGCCGAGATCAGGTACTGCTTGCCCTGCAGCAGCCCGCCGCTGCCGTACTTCTGCGAAGCGTCGGAACGGGTACGGCCGTCGTTGGCGTAGAGGCTGCCGTGGCCGGCGGTGAACACCTCGTCGATGTACTGCTTGACGGTCCAGGGCGCGCCCATCCACCAGCCAGGCATCTGGTAGACGATGACGTCGGCCCAGAGCATTTTCTGCACTTCTTCCTGGATGTCGTAGCCGCCGTCGATGAAGGTTTCCTTCACGTCGAAACCGGCACGGTCCAGATGGGCGATGGCGGCTTCGTGCAGGGTGGCGTTGTAGCGGCCGTCGGAGTGGGCGAACTGTTTGCCGCCATTGATCAGCAGAATCTTTTTCATGAGTGGGCTCCGCAAGGGAATGGAAAGTCGATGACGGCAGAATATCGATCCGCCCGGTGCGGAAAAACCCGTTCCCGGGCAAATGATCCGTGCATGAGAATCAATAATATGAGTGATTAATTTGCGTCAGGATTAGGCAATCTTTCCACCACAAGGAGCGCCGATCCGATGTACGCCTTCATCCTCCAGGCCCACACCCGCCCCGAAAGATCCCAGGATTTCGAAGACCTGTTCCGTGCCTACCTCACGCCCAGCCGCGCCGAAGACGGCTGCGTGCAGTACCACATGCTGCGCGACGTGAACGACCCGACCCTGTTCACCTTCTTCGAGGTCTGGCAAAGCCGCGAGCACCTGGCCATCCACACCGCGCTGCCGCATATGCGCGAGTTCCATGAGCGGCGCATGGAGTACCTGCGCCGCGATTTCGCCATTCAGGAAGTCGAGGTGATTGACCCGTTGCCGCGTTGAGCGCTCAGGCCACCACCCGGTTGCGTCCACCTTCCTTGGCCTTGTAGAGGTTGGCGTCCGCCGCGGCGATCAGCGCTTCGATGCTGTCGGCGTGCGTGCTCGACGTGCTGGCCACGCCGACACTGATGGTGACGATGCCGCGCGCACCCTTCTCGTGGGGTAGCGCGGCTTCCTCCACCGAGCGGCGGATCGATTCCGCCACCGTCGTGGCTGCCGCGGTGTCGCAGCCAGGCAGGATCACCACGAACTCTTCGCCGCCGTAGCGTGCAGCGCCGTCGTCCTCGCGCTGGCAGCCCTGGCTGACCAGGTGTGCCACGCTGACCAGCGCCAGATCGCCGCGCGGGTGTCCGTAGTGGTCGTTGTAGGCCTTGAACTGGTCGATATCCATCATCAGTACCGCCAGGTTGCCGTCGCCTGTCCGGCGGCGGTGCCACTCGCGATGGGATTTTTCATCGAACCAGCGGCGGTTGTGCAGGCCGGTCAGCGGGTCGGTGTCGGCCTGGTTGCGCAGTTGGCTTTCCTTGGCGTCGCGGCGACGCAAGTCACGGGTCAGGCGGTAGGCGAAGAAAATCGTCGCGGCATTGATTGCCACCAGCAGTCCACTGGTGATCAGGGTGCGCGCGGTCCAGGTGTTCAGGATCGCCTCGCGGCACAGTTCCACCGACACCACCGCCTGGTAGTCGCCGATGCGCCGGTAGCCGCGCCAGTAAGCGTTCGAGGTGCCGCTCTGCTGGCGGAAATAGTCGTTGCGCCCGCTATCGACGAACTCGCGGAAGGTATCGGCTTCATCCCCGGGGGCGCGGGTCGGGTCGCGTGGCCATTGGGCGAGCACCGTGCCATCGAGCAGGCGGATGGTGATGACGCCATGCTTGCCCAGATCGAGGTCGCGCACGAAGGATTCCAGGTGCTGCAGCTCTTTGATCGCCGCGACGACACCGACGAATTGACCATCCTTGTCCAGCACGGCGCGGCTCAGCGCGGTGCTGGTCGAGGAACGGGGATAGGACGGCATGAACGGATGGCTGAGCAGCAGCCGGCCCGGGTTTTCGCGCGCTGACGTGAAGTATTCGCGCTTGGACAGATCGCGGCTGGATTCGCCGGCGTGGTTCAGATCCGCCAGCAATTCGCCCCGTGCGTCGGTGACCACCAGCGTGCCCGATTGCACGGAGCCTGCTGCATGGCCTTCCACCAGTTCCTGCAGGACTTGCTGCGACAGCGCCGGAGTCGTCGGGCCGGTGATCACGTTGGAGAGCGTCAGCAGGGTCTGCGCGTGCACGTCCAGGTCGCGGTGGAATTCGCGCTCCACCAGCAACAGGGTGTTCTTGCCGCTGGCGTGGGCGTAGGCCAGCGCATCCTGCTTCATCTGCAGCATGTGCCAGCCGGCAAGCAGCGAGGCGAGCACCGCCAGCAGGAAGGTAAGGCAGAACACTCGGATCGGTTTGAGCACTGCGCTTCTCCTGCTATGGCTCGGACTTTGTTCAGCTACCTGAATTGTCCGTTATGTCGGGTGGCATACAACGGTAGTTGGCAGGACCCTTGCCTTATGTCAGGCCGCGTAGGAATTTTTTGTACAGGGCGACAGCCATTCTTTGCCGGGTTTTTCCATCCACGGAACCTGTTCGAGCCGGCCGCAGCCAAACGCCGAGAAATCCCGCATCATTGAGCCTTTTCGACCATCGGAGCCTTCCATGCCCAGCCAGTCGTTCGTTCCGCGTAGCCTGCTGTTGTCGCTTGGCCTGCTGGCCGCCGCCGGCGCCAGCGCGGCCGACCAGGACCAACTGCTCGAAGCCATCAACGCCTACCGGGGCGACGTGCAGTCCTGCGCGGGCCAGGCTTCCCAGGTGCTACCGCCGCTGTCGCCGGACCCGCGCCTGGCGCTGCCGGCTTCGGCAGGGGAATGGAAGGCCGCGCTGAACCAGGCCGGCTACCCGATGAGCAGCGTGCGCATGCTCAGCCTCACCGGCCCGCGCGACGTCACGGCTGCCATGAAGGCGCTGCAGGAGAGCTTCTGCCAGGTGCTGCTGGACCCGCAGTTCGTCGATGTCGGCATCGTCCGCGAGGGCGATGACTGGCGCGTCCTGCTCGGCCGCCCGTTGCTGCAGGGCAAGCTGGGGACCTGGGAAACCGAAGGCCAGCAAGTGCTGCAGGCGATCAACGCCGCCCGCGGCAAAGGCCGCCAGTGCGGCGGGCAGGCCTTCGGCCCGGCTGGCGCATTGAGCTGGAATGCGACCCTGGGCGGCACCGCCGAGGCCCATAGCCGCGACATGGCCAACAACAACTACTTCGATCACAAGGGCCGCGATGGCAGCACGCCGGGCGACCGCGCGGAGCTCAACGGCTATGCCGGCCAGCGCATCGGCGAGAACATCGCCGCCGGCCAGGGCAACGCGCAGAAGGTGGTGGACAGCTGGCTGGCCAGCCCCGGCCACTGCGCCAACCTGATGAACCCGCAATACAGCGAACTGGGCGCGGCCTACGCGGCGGACCCGAAGAGCGACGCGGGCATCTACTGGACGGCGATGTTCGGCTCGCCCTGAGCCGTCACCGGGCGCCGCCGGGCTCGCTGGCCTGGCGCTTCACCTTTGCCGTGAGAATGGCCGCCTCGACCGCCGCCAGCGTGCCCGAGGCCGCGGGAAGTTCGAAGACGCGACTTTCGGCAAGGGAGGAGACGCGCTCGCCGCTGTCCAGGGTGAACTCCACGAACGCCAGGTGCTCCGACCAGGAACGGTAGCGCCGTACCATGAACAGGCTGTGGCGGCTGCGCACCGAGCTGATCTTCTCCAGGGAAATCTGCCGGTGGCTGTCCTTGCCGCACAGCACCAGTTCGCCCTTGTCGATGAACGCCGGCTCGGCGCGTGAGACGCGGCGCCACTCCACGGCGAAGCGCGCGACCAACAGCAGCAGGCAGAGCGGCAAGGCAGAGAACAGGCCAACCACGCCACTGAACATCTTGATCAGCGTGAAGACGGCCATTGCCAGCAGGATCAGCAGGGTGAAGGCGCGGTAGAAATGGACGTTGTCGAACTCGGTCTGTGGCAGGAACCGGACTTCCATGTGCGTTTGTCCTCGGCGAGTACGAAACCTCTCTCAGCCTGCCTTTTTAGCAGACCGGGCGCCTCTTGCCATGCGCGGTGGGTCACGCTGCGCGGCGATACAAAAAGAAAAACCGGCGCCTGGGCGCCGGTTTTCCATTTGCTGCTGCGGGAATCAGGCTGACTTCCCGCCTGAACCATCCACTCAGTGCGGCTGGTTCAGGGTCAGGCGCATGTGACGGTTCACATCCTTGTACAGCAGGTAGCGGAAGCGACCGGGGCCGCCGGAGTAGCAGGCCTGCGGGCAGAAGGCGCGCAGCCACATGAAGTCGCCGGCTTCCACCTCGACCCAGTCCTGGTTCAGGCGATACACCGCCTTGCCTTCCAGCACGTACAGGCCGTGTTCCATCACGTGGGTCTCGGCGAACGGAATCACACCGCCCGGCTCGAAGTTCACGATGTTCACGTGCATGTCATGGCGCATGTCGGCCATGTCGACGAAGCGGGTGGTGCTCCAGCGGCCTTCGGTATCGGGCATCACCTTCGGCTCGATGTCCTGCTCGTTGGTGACGAAGGCTTCGGGCAGCGGTACGCCGTCGACTTTCTGGTAGTGCTTGCGGATCCAGTGGAAGCGGGTGTGCTGGCCACTGGTGTTGCGCACCTTGTAGTCGGCGCCCGGCGGAATGAACGCGTAGCCGCCCGGCTTCATGGTGTGCACTTCGCCCTGCAAGGTCAGGCTCAGCTCACCTTCGACGATGAACAGCACCGCCTCGGCGTTGACGTCCTGCTCGGGCTTGTCGCTGCCGCCCTGGGGCGCCAGTTCGACGATGTACTGCGAGAAGGTCTCGGCGAAGCCCGACAGCGGGCGGGCGATGACCCACATGCGCATGTTGTCCCAGAAGGGCAGGTGGCTGGTGACGATGTCACGCATCACGCCCTTGGGGATCACGGCATAGGCTTCGGTGAACATGGCGCGGTCGGTGAGCAGCTCGGTCTGTGCCGGGTGCCCGCCGTGCGGCGCGTAATAAGTGGATTTGGCCATGGGGTAATTCCTCATTGTTGTCTTGCTGCCCGGCGCGTAAGACGCCGTGGTGAGCAATGCGTGCAGAGCGGCGCGCTTGTCGGTGCGCTGGCCGTCGCTGGAAACCACGATATCCAGCGGCGTGTTCATGCACAAATTAAATGTTGGAATCCGCTGTATTCGGTTTCTGAATGTGGCTCAGCCTTTCGTATCCTGCGCCAGGACCCGTGACAGTACGCGCGCCAGTTCCTTCACCATCGGGTCCACTGCGGGCCGGTGCAGCATCGCCACCTCGAACACGTCCACCGAGGGAAGCCCGATATTCTTCGGCAGCACGGCGTGCTCCGCCGTCACCGCGCGCTGGGGCAGCAGGCCGATGCCCATGCCGTCGGCGATGGCCGACTGGATGCCGGAAAGGCTCGAACTGGTGAAGCTGATGTGCCAGCGCCGGCCGATGGATTCCAGAGCGGCGATCATCTCGTCGCGGTACACCCCGCGCGGCGGGAAGGTGACGATGGGCAGCGGGTCGAGCCCGATGCAGGCGTTCTTCGCGCTGTCCACCCAACGCGTCTTCTCCGGCCAGCAGGCCACCGCTTCGCGGGCGTTCTGCCGCTGCTTGAGCAGCACCAGGTCCAGCTCGCCCCGGTCGTAGCTGGCGGACAGGTCGCGGCTCAACCCGCTGGTGACTTCCAGCTTCACCTGCGGGTAACGGCGGTTGAACGCCGCCAGTTGCTCGGTGGTGCGCCCCGTGGCGAAGTCGTCCGGCACGCCGATGCGCACCGTCAGCGCCACGGTGGCGCCGGACAGCGCCTCGACCATCTCGTCATTCAACGCCAGCAGGCGCCGGGCATAGCCCAGCAGCGTATCGCCCGCGTCGGTGGGCAGCACATCGCGGTTGCCGCGCTCGAGCAGGCGATGCCCGGCCATCTCCTCCAGCCGACGGATCTTCTGGCTGACCGTAGACTGGGTCGAGTGCAGGCGCGTGGCGGCCGTGGTGAAACTGCCGCAGTCAGCCACCGTAACGATGGCGCGGAGCAGGTCGAGGTCGAAGAGGCGGGTATTGGATTTATCACTAACGCTCATGGCGGTATCGGAAATCTGAATGCGATACCGCTTTCTAACAGCTCAGCCCGCGCCCCGGCAATTCACCTGCATCGCGGTGCTCAGAAGTCGACGGTCTTCGCCCAGGGATCGCTGATGCTGCTACCGCGCCGGTCGCCCTTGCGGCGGTCGTCTTCGAAGCGGATGGATTGTCGTCGGTCGGCGCTGCAACGGCGTTCGCCGTGGCGGGTGTCGATCTGGAACGTGGCCTTTGCCTTGGCCGGCATCGCCGCAACGGGCGGGGCGGCGGGTTCCATGGGAACCAGGCTGAGCTCATCGATGGTCAGGTCATCGAAGTTGAAATCACTGAGGTCGAAATCGTCGTCGAGATTCATCACGCGTCGCTCCACTGCAATACCCTCAGAGGTGAGCGTAGAAGCGTAGTGGCGTTGCGCTTCCTCAGCCGACGGACTGCAGGTGGGGCGCTGCCTGCTGACGCGTCCTGTCGGCCGCAGTCGCGGCTTTCCCCTCGCTGTTCAATCCAGCCAGCTGTGCCACGCCAGTCGGATCGCGCCGTCCTGCAGGGGCAGCAAGGTGAGGTTCGGCGTCTGGCGAAGATCGGTGACCAGTTGGCTCCAGGCGGCGGAATCGTCGTTGGGTTCGCGGCGCAGGGTGATGCCGAGGTTCTTCAGGGTGGTCGGGTCTGCCAGCAGGGCGTTCACGCGGGCGGACAGCTGGTTATAGGTTGCGGCGTGCATGGGAGGCCTCCGGTTCGGGTGGATGGAAATACTGTATGTAAATACAGTATTTCTTGTAAAGACCCGCGTGATCATCGGCAGGAGGGTTTCCCGATGGGCGTGCAATCGAGCGGCTCCGGGGCGGGGTTCTGGGTGATGGTATGTGTCTCTCAGCCCTTGAGAGCCGGGGGTTTGAGGGTTGGTCTGCTGTAATCGTTCTGGAAATGGAACGCTAGAGGCGATTTTTGC
>NZ_AMZB01000054.1 GCF_000313755.1 Pseudomonas nitroreducens TX1
GTTTTGATAGCGGCCTGAATAAAAATGAAAAAGTTAATAGGTGGCCAGGACTCCCTATTTCCCTGGGTGCTACATCCAGTTCATCTTTATGAGTATGGGCTTGAACTTGGGCTATCTGCAGAAGAACTGCTACACGGCGCCGGTCTCAGTCTACAAGATATCGATGATGTCGATCTGCACATTACATGGCAACAGTATCGACTAATCGCCGATGTCGTAGCAGGGATCGCAAGCGATTGGGGGTTTCAGTTTGGGCTTCGACTTCCCGTAGCTTCGCATGGGCTTCTCGGTCTACTTGCATTAAATTGCGTGACTTGGGAGCAGGTGGTTGATATCCAGGAGAACTATCCATTACTTGTATCCCCAATCTTTTATGTTCAGCGCCGAGATACTCACGAGTATTGCTGCCTAACTATCCATCCTGAATTCACACGTGACCCGATTCTGAGACATTCGCTGGAAGCGTATTTCTCAATGTTTTTCCAGTCTGTACTCCAGATTCGGGGCGAGGCGGCGCGGAAGTACACCAGTTCACTATTTGTGAGGGTGCAAGGCTCGCCACCGGATTATGCAGAAGAGTGGCGGCAGTTCTTTGATGGCCAGATAGAATGGAATCAACATGCAGACCAGATATGGATTCACAAAGATCTTCTTGCATTGCCTATTCCGAATGCCGATCCGGTGTCGGCTAATGCAACTCGGCGCGTATTGCAGGCACAACTGAATCAGCTGCCGGCCAACAAGGGCGGATTGAATGAACTGCGGACGCTCTTTTCCCGTGGATTCTATAAGCAGGAGGAGTGTGCACAACAGCTCTTTACGACGCTTCCCACCTTAAAACGATACCTGCAGGCGGCATGTACCTCCTTTAGCCGTGAGCTCACCATGTATCGCATGGATGAGGCTTTCTGGGAGGCAGCCCACACGGAATGTTCCATGTCGGAATTGTCCGAAAGGCTGGGATTTCGTGATGTAAACAGCTTCGGCCGATTATTCAAGAAGGAGGCGGGGGTCAGTTTTACGGATTTTAGGCAAAGGTATCAGTAACAGAATAGGGGGCAATTCTAACGTAAAGAGCCATGTATTGTTTTTGGTGTTGAGCTAATTTGCCAGTCCTATCTTATTGATAATAAAGAAATTAATGGAGAAATATCATCTTTGTTTCTGCAGGCGCCGGAACTTTAAGCCATTCTGCCCTGACAGCCTGCTGAGGGCGGTATACATTTACCTGTGGGCCAGACCGTGGGATAGCTAAGGCTGGATAACCGACATAGATGTGAGGAGAGCGAGATGAATGCGATAGTGGATCCCCAGAAATCGACTACCAAGGCCGTTACAAGGGTGCAGAACCTGAAGAAGGCAGTGCAAGCAGAGGAGTACGCAGTCTGTATTGAACGCGCGATGCTCTGGACACAGTTCAGCAAGAACAAAAACAATAAGGCGAAGTCCCGCCCCGTGTTTATCGCCGAGGCTACCCGCCATGTTTTGAGAAACAAGACAGTGGAAATCTACCCGGAGGAGCTTGTCGTCGGCAACTTCACTGCCCATCGCGTCGGCGGCATCATTTATCCCGAGATGGCCGGCCTTGCGCCGATGATGGAAATCTTCAAGATCCCCACCCGCAGAGTTAACCCTCTCAATATCAAATTTCTTGATCGGATTAAACTGGCATTAACTATCCCTTATTGGCTCACAAGAAACACAGCAGTTCTTGCATTCGATAACAACGAAGATCGTGCGCGTTTTGCGAAAGAGCAGGGCGAGGCACTGCAGTACCAATTGTATGAGGCTGGAGGAATCGCGCACCTGGCACCTGGCTACGAGAAGATTATTCGATTGGGTGCTGAGGGCATCATCGCCGAGGTGGAGGCCTTCGAGGCACAAACCACTGATCCGGAAAAACTCGAATTCTACCGTGGCGTGAAGATCTCCATGGAGGCACTAGGTGAATTTGGTGACCGTTATGCGGCGGAGGCCACGCGAGTTGCTAGCGATGAAAGGGATCCTGTGCGTCGTCAGGAGTTGGAAAAAATTGCGGAAGTTTGTACCCGCGTGCCTCGTCACGGAGCCTCCAGCTTTTACGAAGCGGTCCAATGTATGACCTTAGTACATATCGCGATATTCCAGGAAACTACTGGGGAGACGACCTGCCCGGGTCGTATAGATCAGTTCCTTAATCCGTACTATGAGCAGGACCTGGCAGATGGCGTCATCACCCGGGAGGAGGCCAAGGAACTCCTTGGCGCTTTCTGTGTGAAAATTTGTGAAACGATTCCCGTATGGTCTGAAACTGCCGGCGCAATGCTGGGCGGTATGACCAGCTGGGAAGTCATTACCATCGGGGGCCAGGATTCCGAGGGCAACGATGCGACCAATGAGCTGAGTTTTATTATGTTGGAGCTCGCCGATGAGTTACGCATGCGTCAGCCCAACTTCCACGTCCGTATTCACGAGAACACACCCAAGGCATTCTACGATGAGGTCATCCGGGTGAACTTCGGCCCGGGTTCGGCGCCCGCCATGTATAACGACGAGACCATCATCGAGTCCATGATGAATGTCGGTTATTCCCTGGAGGATGCCAGGGACTATGTCGCCATCGGCTGTGTTGAGCCCACGGCGCCGGGCAAGACCCTGGGTTCTACCGACGCCGGGATGTACAACCTGGCCCTGGCTCTGGAAATGGCACTCAATGAAGGGTGTCAAATTGGGTCGGGTAAGTTAATCGGCGCGCAGACTCCGCCAGTATCTTCAATGACATGTATGCAGGATGTACTGGACGCCTACGATGTGCAGACAAAACATCAGCTAGCCAAACTCCATCGGGATCTGCAGGCGGTAGAGCGTTTTCACGCCAAGCACCACCCCACCCCTCTTACCAGCGCTACACTCGAAGGCTGCCTGGAGCAGGGCGTTTGCTCTACGCAGGGTGGCGCGAAGTACAATTTCTCCGGCATCCAGGGCACCGGTATGGCGGTCGTGGCCGACTCCCTGAGGGCTATTGAGAGTGCTGTGTTCGAGGACAAGTGGCTCACCCTTGAGGAGTTGGTTGCGCACCTGAAAGACAACCTCTCGGATGAGGTTGTGCGGACCAGGCTGAAAGGCATCGATAAATTTGGCAACGACATTCCCAAGGCGGATGCCTGGATGAAGTGGGTCGGTGATCACTACTCCGATTCCATTCACGCGCTGGGCAAGAATACCCGTGGCGGCCAGTACCTGGCGGGCGTGTACTCCAATACTTCCCATACGCATTTTGGCAGTTTGACTAGCGCTACACCCAACGGTCGCCGGGCTGGTGAGACCTTCGCCTCGGGTTTTGCGCCTGAAAACGGAGCGGACAAGCGAGGTACCACTGCGTTGTTGAATTCCATGAACCGCATCGACTACAAGAAGTTCGCCAATGGTATTAATTTCAATATCAAGCTGGATGCCTCCAGTTACGACTGTGAAGAGGGACGAGATGCGCTAGCCAGCTTGTATAAGGTGTACTTCAAGCGGCACGGTATGCAGGTGCAGGCCAATATGTTGGATCCGAAAATCCTGATTGAAGCACGGGACAACCCGGAGTTGCACCCCAACCTGCTGATTCGGGTATCGGGCTACTCGGCATACTTCAACGATCTATCACCTGAAATGCAGGATGAGGTGATATCGCGTAGTAGTAACAGGGGCTGAGCTGAGACTACTTTTGTCCTACCTTAACTCTGTTCGTAGAGTTTTACCAAAGTGTGCCTGCGAGCTGAACCTTGGGCAGTTCGCAGGCCTACCTCAATAGAAGAGATATCAATCTGTCTTGAGTTGTAGCGGTACTTGGTGTTGAGCTAAGTGAAACACTCGAAAGTTCCAGTTCTGGTCAGTCCGAGCTCAGGGTAGCGCCATACACCGCTGACAACAGAATACCTGATCCCATTGTTTTGTCTCGTGCGAAGATACCCCTATAACCTGCTGCAACAGATCTCTTCTTCGAACCTAGGGCGAAAACGTGTCCGCAAGGGCCCGCCACTGCGAGCAGTTGATAAAAACAATAAAGGTGATGTCATGAAAATGAGCACAGATGCGGCTCGGCCCAGACTGGCCCGGCAGTGGCTGCATTCCTCCCTGTTCGGCCTGCTGGCCGGCTTCTCCGCCAACGCCTCGGCCCTCGAGGTCGATGCCGGCGACTACACCGCCTTGCCTGCCGGTACCAACCTAGGCCTGCTCCACTACCAGCACGCCGAACGCAACCGCCTTTACGCCAACGGCCACAAGCAGCCATTGGACGCCGGCCTGAACTCGGACATGGGCAAACTGCGCGGCGTTCACTTCATGGAACTGGGCGGTTATATCGTCGCTCCGGGGGTCACCCTGCCCTTCGGCAACGTGCGCGCCAAGGACGATCTGTCCTCCCTGGGCAGCGAAAGCGGCACCGGCGACCTGATCCTGGCCGCCCCCGTATGGCTGGTGAACCAGCCGGAACAGCGCCGCTACTTCGGCATCACCCCCGTCCTCTGGCTGCCCACCGGCAGCTACGACAACGACCGCGCCATCAACCTCGGCGAGAACCGCTGGAAAGGTGCGCTGCAGGCCGGCTACATCGAGGGCCTGGGCGACAAGTTCAGCCTCGACCTGGTGGGCTACGTGACCTTTTTCGGCAAGAACGACGACTTCGGCCCCGCCAGCCAGACTCTCAAGCAGAAGCCGCTGTTCCAGGCCCAGGCGTTCCTGCGCTACCACGTCAACGAGCGCTTCGACCTGCGCGCCGGCGTCTCGCGCCTGTGGGGCGGCGAGACCGAGGTGGACGGCCTAGACATGGACGATAAACCCAACACCAGCAACTTCAGCGTCGGCGCCAGCTGGTTATTCACTCCGCGCGACCAGCTGCTGGTCAATTTCGGCCGCGACCTCTCGGTGGACAACGGCTTCAAGGAGCAGGGACGGGTCAATCTGCGCCTGCTACACGTTTTCTAAGCACCGCCGCCTGCCTTCCCATTCCAACAACAATAGGAGTTTCGCGTGATGCCTAACCTCACCCAATCACGCCGTTTCGTCTGCCTGCTCACCGCGCTGCTGGTCGCCACAGGCGCCCAGGCCGCCAAGGTCGATGAGGGGGGCTCGCAGAATTCGGAAAAAA
>NZ_AMZB01000055.1 GCF_000313755.1 Pseudomonas nitroreducens TX1
TATCGAAGTCGGCAGACACAAGCGGACCCTGTCCGCGAAATCCATCGCGACGTAACCCGCTCTCACCGTTGAGCACAGAGGCGTAACGCCCATTGCCGGCGCCCGCCCGCGAGCCGTCGCCTAGCGACGGGGCCCTGCCTCACCTTGTAGGAGCGAGCTTGCTCGCGAACCCGCCCAACTCCGAAGCCGCCGGGAAGCCCCGTTCGCGAGCAAGCTCGCTCCTACGAACCTCCGCCGCGCCAAGCACCCGCCCATAAAAAAGCCCGCTCATATGAGCGGGCTGGAAAGGCTCCGGCGCTTCACGTTCGCCGGGCCGAATTGCTCGTTGGACAGCGCGTCAGGAAGGCTGCAGCTCAGCGGAGTTGCCCGGCCCGGCGGCCAATTCTGCGGACAGGGTCTTCTCGTCCAGCTGCTTGCACCACTTGGCGACCACGATGGTGGCTACGCCGTTGCCAACCAGATTGGTCAGGGCGCGGGCTTCGGACATGAAGCGGTCGATACCCAGGATCAGCGCCAGACCGGCAACCGGCAGGTGACCGACGGCGGACAGGGTGGCGGCCAGCACGATGAAGCCCGAACCGGTGACGCCCGCGGCGCCCTTGGAGGCGATCAGCAACACGACCAGCAGGGTCAGTTGGTGGGTGATGTCCATCGGGGTGTCGGTGGCCTGGGCGATGAACACGGCGGCCATGGTCAGGTAGATCGAAGTGCCGTCCAGGTTGAACGAGTAGCCGGTCGGGATCACCAGGCCGACGACGCTCTTGTCCGCGCCCAGCTTCTCCATCTTGGCGATCATGCGCGGCAGGGCCGACTCGGAGGACGAGGTGCCCAGCACGATCAGCAGTTCTTCGCGGATGTAGGAGATGAAGCGCAGGATGCTGAAGCCGTGGGCACGGGCGATGCCGCCCAGCACGATCAGCACGAACAGCAGGCAGGTGATGTAGAAGCACAGCATCAGCTGGCCCAGCTGCACCAGCGAGCCGAGGCCATAGGCGCCGATGGTGAAGGCCATGGCACCGAAGGCGCCGATGGGCGCGACCTTCATGATCACGTTGATGATGTTGAACATCACGTGGGTGATGCGATCGATGAACTCGAATACCGGCTTGCCGTAGTCACCCAGGCGGTGCAGCGCGTAGCCGAACAGCACGGAGAAGAACAGCACCTGCAGGATGTCACCGTTGGCGAAGGCGCCGACCACGGTGCTGGGGATGACGTTCATGAAGAAGTCGATGGTGCTCTGCTTCTCGCCCGAAGCGATGAAGCCGGTGAGCGCCGCGTTCTTGTTCATTTCGGCGGTCAGCGTGGCGACGTCGGCGTGCATGCCGGCACCCGGCTGGACGACGTTGACCACGACCAGGCCGATGATCAGCGCGATGGTGGAAACGATCTCGAAGTACAGCAGCGCCATGCCGCCCGTCTTGCCCACCGCCTTCATGCTCTGCATGCCGGCGATTCCGGTGACCACGGTGCAGAAGATGATCGGCGCGATGGCCATCTTGATCAGTTTGACGAAGCCATCGCCCAGCGGCTTCATCAGCTTGGCGGTGTCGGGGTAGAAGTGGCCGAGCGCGATACCGATGGCGATGGCGATCAGTACCTGCACGTACAGGCTTTTGTAGAAGGGTTGCTTGGTCATGGCAGCTCTGTCCTCACGGGCGAGTGCTCCCCGGAGGAAACACAACACCGAACGCGTTATCTCCCTGCAATGGGAGAATTTGTTTTCAGGGCATGCCAGACGGCAGGCCTTGAGCGCATATCGCAAGTGCTGTGCCAGACCTTTAAAAAATACGTAATCCCTTTAAATTCAATGTCTTCCGTAAAAAGTCGCGGCACGGAAGACCCTGGAAATGGCGGATTCCCGCCTTCTCGCTGGCGGGTTTCCCACCCTCTGGCGGGTATCCGCCACGGCCTTCGTACCGTAGATTGTAGAACTCCGATCAGGTTCGATCGGGTTCACCGCGCGATTCCTAGACACGCGGCCATAACAACAAGGACCGCTCATGCGAGAACGCACCATTGCCAGCCATTTCGTCCGCGCCGCCATACGCGGGGCGCAGCGCAAGGGGCTGGACGTCCAGGCGCTGCTGCGCAACGCCGGCATCGCCCCGGTCATCCTCGACGAACCCCGCGCGCGGATCGATCCCTCGCAGTTCACCAGCCTGATGCAACACCTGTGGGAAGCGCTGGACGACGAGTACATGGGCTTGGGCAGCCTGCCCAGCAAGCGCGGCACCTTCGCCATGATGTGCAACGCGATTATCCACTGCCGCACGCTGGAGAAGGCGCTGGGACGCGGCTCGCTGTTCTACGGGCTGTTTCCGGAGGCCCCTCGGATCGAACTGGTGCGCGATGGCGACAATGCCCGCCTGACCCTGGACGAGACCCACCTGCGCGACCCGGATCACTTCCTCGCCGAGAGCCTGCTGCTGATCTGGCACCGCCTGGCCAGCTGGCTGATCGGCCAGCGTATCCGCCTGGAAGAAGCCACCTTCAGCTACCCGGCGCCCGAGCACCAGGCCGAATACGACCTGCTGTTCCCCTGCCCTCGCCGCTTTTCCGCCAGCAGCACCAGCCTGCTGCTGCAGGCGCGCTACCTGGACATGCCACTGCTGCAGGATGAGCGCACGCTCAAGCATTTCCTCAAGGATTCCCCCGCCGACCTGCTCGCCCGCCCCGACGGCGGCGACAGCCTGACCAGCCAGATCCGCCGCCTGCTCGGCCGCGACTGCCGCAGTTGGCCGGACCTGGAACAGGTCGCCGCGCAACTGCACATGAGCCCGCAGACCCTGCGTCGCCACTTGCGCGAAGAAGGGCCGAACTTCCAGGAACTCAAGGACCAGCTGCGCCGCGACCTGGCGATCTATTACCTGGGGCGCGACGAACACTCGATCCAGGACATCGCTGACCAGCTCGGCTTCTCCGAGCCTTCGGCCTTCCACCGGGCGTTCAAGAAATGGACGGGGCTGACACCGGGGGCCTACCGGGCGCAGCAGGGGGAGTGAGACGAAGGCACAGCCTCTGTCTGAAGGAACGCGTCATGAGCGCATGTGACGGGCATGGCGAGCTCCTTGCATCGGCTGCGGTGCGGTGAGTGTTCGCGAGCAAGCTCGCTCCTACAGGGATCAACCCTGTGCACGATTCGCCTTTTGTAGGAGCGAGCTTGCTCGCGAACCTGATCCCCGCCAACTCGCGATCAGCCCGGCAGGCAAATCCGGAAGCACGCCCCGCCCAGCGCGGAGTCCTCCAGCGCCAGCTCGCCGTCGTAGCTGTCGATGATGTCCTTGACCACCGCCGTGCCGATACCCTGGCCGGGGTGCTGGGTGTCCAGCCGCTCGCCGCGCTTGAGGATGCGTTCGCGCTGGCTGGCCGGCACGCCGGGGCCGTCGTCCTCGATGATCAGCTCGAACTTCCGGCCATTCTTGCGCGCACTGACCTTCACCGTGGTCAGGCACAGGCGGTAGGCGTTCTCCAGCAGATTGCCGAGCATCTCCAGCAGTGCGCCCTGCTCCAGCGGCAGGGAGAAGCCCGGCGGGATGTCGCGTTCCAGCTTCACGCGCTTGTCGCGGTAGACCTTGTCCAGCGCGCCGGCGATGGTGTCCAGCAACGGATCGAGGGCCGCGCGGTGGCGGATCAGGCCGCTCTTGCGCATGGTCGCGCGCTGCAGTTGGTAGCCGATCTGCTGGCTCATGCGTTCGATCTGGGTCTGCAGCACCTGCACCTGCTCACGATTCTTCGGCTCGTCGGCGAGGGTTTCGCTGACGCCCTGCAGCACCGCCAGCGGCGTCTTCAGGCTGTGCGCAAGGTCGCCCAGGGAGTTGCGGTAGCGCTCGCGCTGCGCACGCTCGCTGTCCAGCAGACGGTTCACCGAGTCGGTCAGGCGCAGCATCTCGGCGGGGTGCTCGTCGCTCAGGCGCTCACGGTCGCCGGTCTCGATCTGGTCCAGCTCCGAACGCAGGCCACGCATGGAGCGGAAGCCCCAGCCGAGCCCGAGCCACAGCAGGCCCAGCAGCAGCAACAGCGCGCCGCCCAACCAGAGGTAGAGCTGGTCGCGGAAGCCGCTGACCAGTTCACGGAATTCGCTCTCCGGCTGCATGGTGACGATGCTGTAGGCCGCGCGCTGGCCGCCCAGCAGGTCGATCTCCACGTCGTAGACGAAGAACTCCTGGCCGGTGGCGTCGCGGATGCGGGTGAACTCGTCGATCAGGCCGTCGTACTTGGGCGAGTAGTCGACGCTCTCGTCCTGGGCCGAGGTGGACCGCCACACCAGCTTGCCGGACTGGTCGTAGATGAAGCCCAGTAACTTCGATTCGGGAAGGTTGAAGTCCTCCACCGGCAGGTGCTCGGGCATGCTCAGGACATTGCCTTCGATGCGCGCCGAGGACACCAGGGTCGCCACGTCCGCCGCCAGGCGCTGCTGGATGGCGTTCTCCAGGGCAATGCTGAACGCGCGCTGGAGCGCCGGCAGCAACGCCGCCATGAACAGCACGGCCAGAATCGCCGCGCCGATCATCAGCCGTAGGCGCAGCGAGCGGATCATTTACACAACTCGTTGAAGATGTAGCCCTGACCGCGCACGGTATCGATCGGCTTGAAGCCTGAGGCGCTCTCCAGCTTGCGGCGCAGGCGTCCGACCAGCACTTCGATGACGTTCGGGTCGCGCTCGTCGTCATCCGGGTAGAGCTGCTCGATCAGCCGCTCCTTGGCCACCACCTGCTGGTGATGGCGCATGAGGTATTCCAGGATGCGGTATTCGAAGGCGGTCAGCTGCAGCGATTCGCCGTCGACCAGCGCCTGCTTGCGGTTGATGTCCAGCACCAGCGGGCCGGCCTCGATGCTCGACTGGGCGAAGCCGCTGGAGCGGCGCAGCAGCGCGTTCAGCCGGGCTTCCAGCTCTTCGAACTGGAAAGGCTTGACCACGTAGTCGTCGGCGCCGGCGGCCAGGCCTTCGACCTTGTCCTGCCAGTTGCCGCGAGCGGTGAGTATGAGAATGGGGAAGGTCTTGCCCTGGCTGCGGAACTCGCGGATCAGGTCCAGGCCGCTCATGCCGGGCAACCCGAGGTCGATCATCGCCAGGTCGTGATGGTATTCGCTGGCGCGGTACAGCGCCTCTTCGGCATTGGCCACGGCGTCGACCACATGGCCTTGTTCGCCGAGCCGGGTATACAGGTGATGGCGCAGCAGCGCCTCGTCTTCCACCACCAGCAGTTTCATGCGCGCACTCCCTGAGTCAGGCAACCGGGCCGCGCGGGCCCGGTTGCGTTACCGGTCAGAACTTGTAGTTGGCGCCCAGGTAGAACTGGGAGCTGCTGTGCAGGTCAAGGGATCCCACCTTGCTGCCACCGTGCGGGCTCATCTCGGTACTCGCGTTGGTACGCAGGTAACGGTAGCCGCCTTCTACGGATGCGTTCTTGCCGAGTTCCTGGAGGATACCGGCTTGGGCGCCGATGGCGTAACCCACATCGCTGTCGCGGCTGTAGCCCTTGGAGTCCTGTTCCAGCTTGACCAGGCCGGCGGTGCCGCCGCCGAACAGCTTGGTGCCCTGGTCGCCCAGCGGCAGGAAGGCGTCGTAGCTGCCGAGCAGGTTCTGCTGGCGCAGCTTCAGGCCGTTCTCGGTGTCGGAGACGTTTTCGTAGGTGACGTAGTAGCGGCCCTGTTCCATCTGCTGGCCGGCGCGCACGCCCCAGGTGCCGCTGTTATTGATCACGCTGTCGAATTTCGGGTTGCCGAGGTTGCGGTTCAACGCGTCGGACTTCTGGATGTTGTTGCTGGTTTCGCCCCAGGTCATGCCGACGAAAGTGTCGGTGGCGTTGGCGGCAGTAGCGGCGACGCTGGCGCCGAGGATGGCGGTGGCGAGGGCGATTTTCTTCATGGCTTTCATGGGGACTCTCCCGTCAAGGATTTGCGTAATGGGTTGACGGGGAGAAGGTTACGAGGAGCGCTCTGAACGGAACCTGTCGGCGCGCTGAACCATCGCTGAACGAAAACGCTGTATGAAAAAAGAATAACGCACGTGGGATTTTGCCCACACAAGAAGCAAGGACTAGGCTGATGTCCAAACGTTGGCGGGAGGCTGACCCAATGCCCGATAAGACCGGAGCCGACACGGAAAAGGGCAAGGAAACCCGACTGTTTCTTTTCCTTGTGATCTGCCTGTTCCCATTGCTCTCTGTGGCCATCGTCGGTGGCTACGGCTTCATCGTCTGGATGTACCAGCTGGTGGCGGGGCCACCCGGCCCGCCCTCGTAGGGCCGCCGTCATGCTCGCAAGACGCGCCCTGCTGCGGCGCCTGGGCGGTGTGCCTGAGGTCCGGCGACCACCGTGGACTGCCCCCGCCAGCGAATTCCTCGAAGGCTGCACGCGCTGCAACGCCTGTATCGACGCCTGCCCGGAGCAGGTGTTGACAGTGGGCGATGGCGGCTATCCGCAGCTGGACTTCAGCCGGGCCGGTTGCAGCCTGTGCGGCGACTGCGCCCAGGCCTGCGATGCGCAACTGTTCGACCTCGGCCGCCCGGCCTTTGCCTGGCGCGCGCAGATCGACGACCGCTGCCTGGCCCGCGCCGGCATCCATTGCCGCAGTTGCGATGACGCCTGCGAGCCGCGCGCCATCCGCTTCCGCCCGCAGTTGGGCGGCCCGTCCCTGCCCCTGCTCGATCCCGCCCTGTGTACTGGCTGTGGCGCCTGCCTTGCGCCCTGCCCCGGCCACGCCATTCACCTGCTCAACCGTGAGGCCCACCATGCCTGACCCGCAAAGCGTCCAGATTGCCAGCCTGATCATCCACACGCGGCCCGAGTTGCTCGAAGCGGTCAAGGCCAACCTGGCGCGCCTGCCGAACCTGGAAGTTCACCAGCAGAGCGCCCAGGGCAAGCTGGTGGTGGTGCTGGAGGCCGAACACGAGGCCAGCATCCTCGACAACCTCAATGCCATCCAGAACCTGCCCGGTGTACTCAACGCGGTGCTGATCTACCACGAGATCGTCGAGTGGCCCGAATCCTTGCAGGTCGAACCCCAACCCGCTCTCGCCCAGGCCGGAGGTGCCCGATGAACCTGACTCGCCGCCAGTTCGCCAAGGCCAACGCCGCCGCCATTGCCGCGGCCGCCGCCGGCCTGCCTATCCTGAGCTCCGCCAGCAACCTGGTCACCGAGGCGGACATGACCCGCCTGGACTGGAACAAGGCGCCCTGCCGTTTCTGCGGCACCGGCTGCAGCGTGATGGTCGCTACCCGCGACGGCAAGGTGGTCGCCACCCACGGCGACATCAAGGCCGAGGTCAACCGCGGGATCAACTGCGTGAAGGGCTACTTCCTGTCCAAGATCATGTACGGCAGCGACCGCCTGACGCGCCCGCTGCTGCGCATGAAGGACGGCAAGTTCGACAAGCAGGGTGAGTTTTCGCCGATCAGCTGGGACGCCGCCTTCGACATCATGGCCGAGAAGTTCAAGGCCGCGCTCAAGGCCAAGGGCCCCACTTCCGTGGGCATGTTCGGCTCCGGGCAATGGACGGTGTGGGAAGGCTACGCCGCCAACAAGCTGTTCAAGGCCGGCCTGCGCAGCAACAACATCGACCCCAACGCCCGGCATTGCATGGCCTCGGCGGTGATGGGCTTCATGCGCAGCTTCGGCATGGACGAGCCCATGGGCTGCTACGACGACATCGAGGCCACCGACACCTTCGTGCTCTGGGGCTCGAACATGGCCGAGATGCACCCGGTGCTCTGGTCGCGGGTCACCGACCGCCGCCTGAGCGCAGGTCAGGTCAAGGTGGCCGTGCTGTCCACCTTCGAGCACCGCAGTTTCGATCTGGCCGACATCCCCATGGTGTTCAAGCCGCAGACCGACCTCTACATCCTCAACTACATCGCCAACCACATCATCGAAAGCGGCGCGGTCAACCGCGACTTCGTCGACAAGCACACCCGCTTCGCCCACGGCGCCGAGGACATCGGTTATGGCCTGCGGCCGGACAACCCGCTGGAGAAGCAGGCGAAGAACGCGGACAAGGCCAATACCTGGAGCGACATCGGCTTCGACGAGTTCGCTGCCTTCGTCAAACCCTACACCCTGGAACGCACCGCCAAGGAAAGCGGCGTCCCGGCCGAGCGCCTCAAGGCACTGGCCGAGCTGTACGCCGACCCGAAGCGCAAGGTGGTGTCGTTCTGGACCATGGGCTTCAACCAGCACACCCGCGGGGTCTGGGCGAACAACCTGATCTACAACATCCACCTGCTCACCGGGAAGATCAGCGAACCGGGCAACAGCCCCTTCTCCCTCACCGGCCAGCCTTCGGCCTGCGGCACCGCCCGCGAAGTGGGCACCTTCGCCCACCGCCTTCCAGCCGACCTGGTGGTGACCAACCCCAAGCACCGGGAGACCGCCGAAAGAATCTGGAAGGTGCCCGCCGGCACCATCCAGGAAAAGGTCGGCTTCCACGCCGTGCAGCAGAGCCGGATGCTCAAGGACGGCGTGCTCAACGTCTACTGGACCCAGGTCTGCAACAACATGCATGCGGGGCCGAACATCATGCAGGAGGTCCTTCCGGGCTGGCGCAACCCGGAGAATTTCGTGATCGTCTCCGACGTCTATCCCACCGTCTCCGCCCAGGCTGCGGACCTCATCCTGCCCAGCGCCATGTGGGTGGAAAAGGAAGGCGCCTACGGCAATGCCGAGCGCCGCACGCAGTTCTGGCACCAGCTGGTGAAGGCACCGGGCGAGGCGAAATCCGACCTCTGGCAACTGGTGGAGTTCTCCAAGCGCTTCACCACCGACGAGGTCTGGCCCGCCGAACTGCTGGCCAAGGCGCCGGATCTCAAGGGCAAGACGCTCTATGAGGTGCTGTTCAGGAACGGCCAGGTAGATGCCTTCGGCAGCGAGCAGATCGCCAAGGGCTTCGAGAACGACGAGGCCAAGGCCTTCGGCTTCTATATCCAGAAGGGCCTGTTCGAGGAATACGCCAGCTTCGGCCGTGGCCACGGCCATGACCTGGCGCCCTTCGACGCCTACCACGAGGCGCGCGGCCTGCGCTGGCCGGTGGTGGACGGCAAGGAAACCCGCTGGCGCTACCGCGAAGGCTACGACCCCTACGTGGCCAAGGGCAGCGGCCTGCAGTTCTACGGCTACCCGGACAAGAAGGCGATCATCTTCGCCCTGCCCTACGAGCCGCCGGCCGAAGCGCCGGACAAGGAATACCCGTTCTGGCTCTCCACCGGCCGCGTGCTCGAGCACTGGCACACCGGCAGCATGACCCAGCGCGTGCCCGAGCTGTACAAGGCGGTGCCCGACGCCGTGGTGTACATGCACCCTGATGACGCGCGCGAGCTGAAGATGCGCCGCGGCAGCGAGGTGAAAGTGATCAGCCGGCGCGGCGAGATCCGCGCGCGCATCGAAACCCGTGGGCGCAACAAACCGCCGCAGGGGCTGGTGTTCGTGCCCTTCTTCGACGCCAACAAGCTGATCAACAAGGTCACGCTGGATGCCACCGACCCGATCTCCAAGCAGACCGACTACAAGAAATGCGCGGTGCGCATCGAACTGGTCAGCCTGGCCTGAGGAACGCGCGATGAAACCGACACTGCCTGCCCTGCTCCTGCTGCTTTTCGCCCTCCCGGCGTTGGCCGCCGAGGTCAATTACCCGCTGGATGCCCCAGCTCCTGACGGCCGCCGCCCGGGTGGCACCCTCACCCAGGACCGCCCGGCGCCGCCGCTGGCCACCGACGAGAACAAGGACATCCGCCGCGAGCGCAACTATCCCGAGCAGCCACCGACCATCCCGCACACCATCGTCGGTTACCGCATCGACACCAACAGCAACAAGTGCCTGTCCTGCCATAGCCGCGCCAACAGCGCGCGGGTACAGGCGCCGATGATCAGCATCACCCACTACATGGACCGCGACGGCCAGCCACTGGCCGCCGTGGCTCCGCGGCGTTACTTCTGCGTGCAATGCCATGTGCCGCAGAAGGACGTGAAGCCGCTGGTGGGCAACACCTTCGAGGACATCGACACCATCCTCCAGCACGACGCGGCCGCCGGCACGTCGACCGGCAAGCCCTGAGGAGGCGCCATGAAAGCTCTGTTCGCCTGGCTCTCGGGCTACTGGCACGTCCTGCGCCGTCCCAGCGTGCACTACAGCCTGGGCTTTCTGACGCTGGCCGGGTTCATCGCCGGGATCATCTTCTGGGGCGGCTTCAACACCGCGCTGGAAGCGACCAACTCCGAGGCCTTCTGCACCTCCTGCCACGAGATGCGCGACAACGTCTTCGTCGAGCTCAAGGACACCATTCACTACAGCAACCGCTCCGGCGTGCGCGCCACCTGCCCGGACTGCCACGTGCCGCACAAGTGGACCGACAAGATCGCGCGCAAGATGCAGGCTTCCAAGGAGGTCTGGGGCAAGATCTTCGGCACCATCAACACCCGCGAGAAATTCCTCGATCACCGCCGCGAGCTGGCCGAGCACGAATGGGCGCGACTCAAGGCCAACGACTCGCTGGAGTGCCGCAACTGCCACAACTTCCAGTTCATGGACTTCACCCGCCAGAGCCAGCGCGCACGGCAGATGCACTCCACCGCCCTGGCCTCCGGCGCGGCGACCTGCATCGACTGCCACAAGGGCATCGCCCACCACCTGCCGGACATGAGCGGGGTGAAGGGCTGGGAGTGAGGCTGACGGGAGGCTCAGAGTCGCTCCAGTACGAGAGACGGGGGAGCCGAGTCTTCGTCCTCGATAGCGGGAGTTGCCTGCGGGAGTCGCGGATAAGATCCGCTCCTACGGGAGCAGTGCTCCGGCCAATACCCGGCGCTGGACCTGCTTTCGTAGGAGCGGACCTTGTCCGCGAAGGATTCCCGACAGCGCCGAGCGTCCCGGTTCGCGAGCAGGCTCGCTCCTACAAAAGAGCGCCCGTATGTTCTGGATTTGGCGTCAGGTGTCACTGTAGGAGCGAGCTTGCTCGCGAACAGTAGCCGCCGGCAAACATCGAGCAGGAGAAATCGCGCTCCTACCAAGCAGAGGCCCCGGCATATG
>NZ_AMZB01000056.1 GCF_000313755.1 Pseudomonas nitroreducens TX1
GAGCTGCTGGGCAGCTCCGGCTTCGTTGTTGGAAGCAGGTATCCCCAATCAGTTCGGGGTGTAGATCTGGTCGAACACGCCACCGTCGGCGAAGTGGGTCTTCTGCACGGTGCGCCAGTCGCCGAAGGTCTTCACCACGGAGAAGAAGTCCACCTTGGGGAAGCGGTCGGAGAACTTGGCCAGCACCTGCGGGTTGCGCGGGCGCAGGTAGTTGTTGGCGGCGATGGTCTGGCCTTCGTCGGACCACAGGTACTTCAGGTAGGCCTCGGCTTCGGCGCGGGTGCCTTTCTTGTCGACTACCTTGTCGACCACGGCCACCGGCGGCTCGGCTTCGGCGGAGACGCTCGGGTAGACCACTTCGAAGCCGCCACGGCCGAACTCGCGGGCGATCATCTCGGCTTCGTTTTCGAAGGTCACCAGCACGTCGCCGATCTGGTTCTGCATGAAGGTGGTGGTCGCTGCGCGGCCGCCGGTATCCAGTACCGGGACGTTCTTGAACAGCTGGGCGACGAATTCCTTGGCCTTGGCTTCATCGGCGCCATGTTTCTGCGCGTAGCCCCAGGCGGAGAGGTAGGTGTAGCGGCCGTTGCCCGAGGTCTTCGGGTTCGGCACCACGACCTGCACGCCCGGTTTCACCAGGTCGTTCCAGTCCTTCAGGCCCTTGGGGTTGCCCTTGCGCACGATGAACACGGTGGCAGAGGTGAACGGCGCGCTGTTGTTCGGCAGGCGGGTGGCCCAGTCCTTGGGCACCAGGCCGCCATTGTCAGCCAGGGCATCGATGTCGGTGGCCTGGTTCATGGTGATGACGTCGGCCGGCAGGCCGTCGATCACCGCACGGGCCTGTTTGCTGGAACCGCCGTGGGACATCTGGAGGGTGATCTTCTCGCCTTTCTCGGCCTGCCAGTGTTTCTGGAAGGCGGCGTTGTAGTCCTTGTAGAAGTCGCGCATCACGTCGTAGGAGACGTTGAGCAGGGGCTGGGCGGCCTGGGCGGCGGAGGCCAGGGCGAGGCAGGCGGCCAGCAGCGAGGCGCTGAACAGACGTTTCACGAGCAGTTCCTTTTGGCAGTGTTGTTGGGTGTCGATTATGCCGACAGGTTATATGCCACTTAAATACTTAAAGGCTATTTGCTTATTCGGGGAGCAGGGCTCGCGATCCCCTCCCGCACGCCGCTTTCAATTCTGTCGCCGGGTTTCATGAACCTGCGCAATGACTGCCCCTGCGGCCTCAGTCCAGTCCGCTGACTTCCAGCTCCTTCGGATACTCGACACTGAACTTGAAGGTCGTGCTGCGTTTCTCGCCCGGCTTCAGCTGCCAGTCCCACAGCAGCTTGCCGTCGTCCTCGCGGGCGACGGATTGGCCTTCGGGCTCCAGCAGCGCCACCTTGATCTGCTCATTGCGCGAGACCGGCAACTGGTCCTTGAACTGCAAGCGTTGCTCGGTCTTGTGGTTGTTTTGGGCGTCGATGCGGAACTCGTAGGTGACGCGTTTGCGCCCGCCGGTGAGGCCGGTGAAGTCGGTGTAGCGGTTGACCAGCTTGCGCTTGATCGACATGGCCTCGTCGCCGCCCAGGGCCAGCTCGAAGGTCTCGCCCGGCATCACCGCGCGCAACTGGCCGCTGGCGACGAAGGTGTTGCCCAGGTAGGTGTTGAGGGTGCCGGGCAGCAGCGGATAGTCGCTGGCATTGCGGGTGTCGGCCTGCAGGTAGGCGGCTTCACGCAGCGACGGTGTGGCCAGGTAGCGGAAGGTTGCCGGCAGCTTGAATTGGGCGATGGCGACCTTCTGCGAGCTGCCGTCGCTGTTCAGCGTGGCGCGGGTCGGGATATGGAAGGAAGCGCTGGTGGTGGCACCGCTGACTTCAGCGACGGCGACGGGCATCTCTTCCAGCGAGCCGGCCACGGCCATTTCGTCGGCGGCGAAGCGCTGGGCCTTCTTAGCCTCCAGGGCCATCATCGGTGCGGCTGGCGCCGGGGCGGGTCTGGCGGCCATCACCGTGCGCGGGTCGAAGGTGTCGACGAACCACGGCGAGAGCGCCGGCACGTTGCTGCCCAGGTTGGGGCGGGCGGTGGACAGGGTGAGGTCGACGTCGGTCCAGTCCTCGCCGCTGCTCTGCCGGACGATGCCCTGGTAGGTCATCTCGATCTTGTCCTCGCCGTCGCGCAGGCGGGCGTCATAGGCCGGGCGCCAGGAGGCGTCGTACAGCGTGTAGCTGAGCTGCAACTGGACTTGTGCCGGCTTCTCCAGTGCCACGCGAAGGATCGCGCGCTTGTAGTGGGTGCCGTCCCCGGCCAGATGGCTGCGCTGGCTCTCCAGCTCCTGCTTGCGCTGTTGCAGTTCCTCGCTCTGCTGGTCGAGCTTGCGCTGTTCGTCGAGGATGCGCCCGAGGTTGCCCTCGCTCATCTGCAGCAGGTTCTTCAGTTCGTCAATGCTCGGCAGTGCCTGGTTCTTGCCCGGCTTGGTGCTGCTGGCCTGGATGTCGGCGAGGAACTGTTTCTGGTTTTCCAGCACGCTGCCACGGTCGCTGATCTCGCGCTCCTGTCGCGCGAGGTCGCGCAGCTGCGTGTCCAGCTGTTGCAGGCGATTGTCCTCGGAGGGCGGCGAAACCTGCGGCGCGCTGCTGACGTCGAGCAGGGTCGCGGCGGCGCTGGCGCTGAGCGAGGCCTGCAGGCTGTTGTCGTCGATGCGCAGGGGCAACTGTTCCAGGGCGATCTCGTGTTGCCCGGCCGGCAGTTGAAGGGTGGCGGTGCGGGTGACGATGGCGCGGTCGGTGTAGACCGTGACCGCGCTGATGCGGCTGTCGGCCACCTGCGGCGCGGCCAGCAGCGAGGTGCTGGCCAGCGCGCCGGCCATGGCGAGTATCAGAGGATGGAATCGAAAGGGCATGTGCTCACCTCGCGGCCTGGAAGGCGGCCGGCACTGCGGAACGCCACCATGGCGCCCGTCCATGCTGCTTATGACGAAGCGGGCGGGAGGAACGGGTTGAGCGCGGAAAAGACGCGCCGGGATGGCCGACGAACGGTGAACTCTGCGGGAGGGAGCCGGGGCGGAGTTCGCCCCGGCGGGAGGGTCAGGCGCGCTCGCCAGCCTGCGGCTCGTCCATGTCGCCCTCGGCCATGCAGGCCGCGGCGGTGAACAGCACGTCGGTGGAGGAGTTCAGCGCGGTCTCGGCCGAATCCTGCAGGATACTGATGACGAAGCCCACCGCCACGACCTGCATGGCGATTTCGCTGGAAATGCCGAACAGGCCGCAGGCCAGCGGGATCAGCAGCAGCGAGCCGCCGGCCACGCCGGAAGCGCCGCAAGCGCACAGCGAGGCGACGACACAGAGCAGCAGGGCGCTGGGAAGGTCGATGGCGATGCCCAGGGTGTTGGCCGCCGCCAGGCTCAGCACGCTGATGGTGATGGCGGCGCCGGCCATGTTGATGGTGGCGCCCAGCGGGATGGACACCGAGTAGGTGTCTTCATGCAGGCCCAGGCGTTCGCACAACTGCAGGTTGACCGGGATGTTGGCCGCCGAGCTGCGAGTGAAGAAGGCAGTGACCCCGCTTTCGCGCAGGCAGGTGAACACCAGTGGGTACGGATTGCGGCGCAGCTTGACGAAGACGATCAGCGGATTGATCACCAGGGCCACGAAGAGCATGCAGCCCAGCAGGACGGCGAGCAGGCGCACGTAGCCCAGCAGCGCATCGAAACCGGACTCGGCCAGGGTGCTGGCGACTAGGCCGAAGATGCCCAGCGGGGCGAACGCGATGACCACGCGGACGATCAGTGTCACGCCGTTGGCCAGGTCTTCGACCATCTCGCGAGTAGCGGGGCGTGCGTAGCGCAGGGCGATGCCCAGGCCCACGGCCCAGCCGAGGATGCCGATGAAGTTGGCTTCCAGGAGCGCCTTCACCGGATTGGTGGCGATACTGAACAGCAGGGTGTTGAGCACTTCGCCGATACCGCCGGGGGGCGTGGCGTCCGCCGTGGCTGCGGCCTTGAGTACCAGGGTGGAAGGGAAGGCGAAGCTGGCGGCTACCGCGACCAGTGCGGCCGCGAAGGTGCCCAGCAGGTACAGCAGCAGGATTGGGCGGATGTGCGTGCGTTGCCCTTGCTTGTGATTGGCGATGGAGGACATCACCAGCACCAGTACCAGGACCGGGGCCACAGCCTTCAGTGCCGAGATGAACAGGTTGCCGAGCAGGCTGACGGCGCGGGCTGCTTCCGGCCAGACCAGGGCCAGGGCGATGCCCAGCAGCATGCCGATGAATATGCGCATGACCAGGCTGGTGCGCTGGAGTCGCTGCAGGAGAGTGGGAGCTGGAAGAGTCATGACGTCTTTCGCTGCGTAAATGAGGGGAACGCACCCGTGGCCGGATGCGGAAGGGGGCGGATTATGCCGTCTGCATCCGGGAAATGCGCGGTTACCCGTCGATTGAGCTACTCGGCGGACGTTACGCCGCAGTGTGGGCGAGCGTGGGCAGACCGGCATTGATCCATGCCGGTTGCCTTGGGAAAAGGCGGCAACTCAGCCGAGGCCGGCGAAGGATTCCGGGTCCAGGTCGATGCCGGCGACCCGCTGCACGGCGCCGCGCATGGTCACCTTAAAGTCGTCCTCGACGCGGATTTCCAGGCGACCGCCGGCCAGGTGCAGGTCAATGTGCTCGTCACACAGACCGAGCTTGCGCGCCACCGAAGCGGCGGCACAGCTGCTGGTGCCCGAGGACAGCGTGTAGCCGGCGCCGCGCTCCCAGATTTCCACGCGCAGCGCGTTGCGGGACAGCCACTGGACGAACTGCACGTTGCTGCGCCTGGGGAACAGTGGATGGTTTTCCAGTAGCGGGCCGAGGCGACAGGCCAGCTCGCGGCTGGTCTGTTCGACGAACACCACGCAGTGCGGGTTGCCCATGGAGACGGCGTTGATCTTCAGCGCCACGCCGTCGATTTCCAACGGGTAGTCCAACGCCTCAGGGGCATCGATCAGTACCGGAACCCGCGCACAGGCAAACTCGGCACGGCCCATGGACACCTCCACGGTGCGGCCCTCGTCGTACACCTGGCTGGTGACGATGCCACCGGCGGTGACGATGTCGAAGGCTTTATCCGCCACCAGCCCACAGTCCCAGAGGTAGCGGGAGAAGATGCGCAGTCCGTTGCCGCTCTTCTCCGCTTCGGAGCCGTCGGGGTTGAGGATGCGCAGGCCGAAGGCGGCATCGCTGTGGTTCGCCACCAGGATGCCGTCGGAGCCGACGCCGTGGTGGCGGTCGCAGACACGGCCGATCTGCGCGGCGGTGAGGGCGAACGGTGCGTCGCCCGCGTAGACCAGGTAATCGTTGCCCAGGGCCTGGTATTTCACGAAGTTCATCGGTGCGATCCGTCGCCGCAAAAGGGCCCTCGACTATACACGCGGGCCGCTGTTTTCCCTTCGCGGATCGGACAGCAGTGCTTGCAGCGCGCGCTGGCCGAGGATCACCAGCCAGCAGGCGAGGATGAAGGGCGCGGTGAAGGCGGGCAGGCCGATCAGCGCGAAGCACGGTTGCAGCAGCACGGCCAGGACGATGCCGCACAGCGGAGCCAGCGGGCTGCGGAAGCGCAGCGACAGGGCGATGCCGGCCAGCGCACCATTCAACCCGAGCAGGCCAGCCTGGGCGGAGGAGGCGGGCAGGTCGAACAGCGGAGCGATGAACAGTGCACCTGCTGCGCCGATCAGTGCCCAGAGCGCCGCGCGGCGATCTGCCAGCAGCAGGCCGAGGGCGATGGTCAGGCCGGCGAGCGGCTCGCCAAGGAAGATCACTTCGCCGAAGCCCAGTGCGGAGGAGTCCAGCAGCGGGTTCACTGCCCCACACGACAGGCAACTGGCGCCGGCCGCCGGCACCAGGCCGATGGCCTTGCCCAGCGCGCCGGACACCCAGCCCAGCAGCACGAAGGCCGAGGTGTAGGCCGGCAGGCCGAAGCGTCGGCGTGACTGGCGCAGCAGCACCGCCTGCACCGCGACGCTGGTGAGGATTGCGGCGACGCAGAGCATCACCAGCCCCAGGGACCATTGGAACAGGAAGGGCAGCAACAGGCCGATGAGGATCGGGTTGTAGTCGTGCAGGCCTGCGTCGATGTCTGTCTGCGGCTCACGCACGAAGCGCGCGGTGAGCGGGCCGAGCAATGTACCCAGTAGCGCGCCGGGAAGCAGTTGCGGCGCGGACCAGGCGATGGTCAGCAGCAGGATCAGGCCGAAACGGGCGTCGGCCTGCAGGTAGATCTGGCCGAAGCCGATCAGCCGGGTGGAGGCGAATTTGTTCAGGGGCATTTTGGGTCTGGGCAGTTGAAAGTGACTCCGCAGCGCCTCGTTGGTTGTAGGGCATCAAGGCCCCATCGGCGGGCGCTGCGTGAGAACCTTGTGACGCCGCCATACGGGGCGGCGCCACGGGTCTGGAAAAAGAAAAGAGGCTGTCCGCGGGATCGCCGCGAACAACCTCGAAAATCCATGGCCAGCATTGGGAGTTGCTGCGTGGGGGCCATGGACCGACAAGCATTCGGTATTGATGTACTGAGGAACAAGGTCAAACCCGGACGGACGGGGACGCGGCCCCGTATTCCCGGCCCCGTCCGTCCGGGAGTGACTCGGTGCGGAGGCACGCGGTGGCGCGTGGCTCCTGAACTCGGTGGTTTTTCCTGTGGCTCCCCTCTCCCTACCCCTCTCCCTGAAGGGAGAGGGGATAGTTCGGGATCGCTGGCGACTCTGGCGTTCGCCTGCTGCCGCTCAAGCTCCCTCTCCCGCTTGCGGGAGAGGGTCGGGGAGAGGGGCTCTCAGGCCTGCATCAAACCTCCAGCGCCGGCGCCACCGTCTCGATGCGCAGCATGTTGGTGCTGCCCGGCTGGCCGAAGGGCACGCCGGCGGTGATCACCACCGTGTCGCCACGGCGCGCCATGCGCTGGGCCAGGGCGATGTCCAGGGCGGTGGAGCAGATCTCGTCGACGTGGGCGAGCTGCGCGTTGACCACCGAATGGACGCCCCAGGCCACGGTCAGGCGGCGGGCGGATTTCAGTTGCGGGGTGAGACTGAGGATCGGTGCCTTGGGCCGTTCGCGGGAGGCGCGCAGGGTCGAGGCGCCGGACTCGGTGTAGTTCACCAGCACTGCCACCGGCAGGATGCGGCTGATCCGGCGGATCGCGCAGCTGATGGCGTCGGAAACGGTAGCGTCCGGCTCCGGGCGGTTGATCTCCAGCGTCGCCTGGTAATCCGGCTCGGCTTCGACCTGGCGGATGATCTTCGCCATCATCTCGACCGATTCGCGCGGGTACTGGCCCGAGGCGCTCTCGGCGCTGAGCATCACGCAGTCGGCGCCTTCGCTGACGGCGTTGGCCACATCGGTTACCTCGGCGCGGGTCGGCGCCGGGGAGAAGCGCATCGATTCGAGCATCTGGGTCGCCACCACCACCGGGCGGCCGAGCTGGCGGCAGACCTGGATGATGCGCTTCTGGATGCCCGGCACACTCTCGGCGGGCATCTCCACGCCCAGGTCGCCGCGGGCGACCATGATCGCGTCGGACAGCCTGGCGATGGCTTCGATGGACTGCACCGCCGAAGGCTTCTCGATCTTGGCCATGAGGAAGGCCTTGTCGCCGATCAGCTCGCGGGCTTCCTCGATGTCTTCGGGGCGCTGTACGAAGGACAGCGCGACCCAGTCCACACCCAGCTCCAGGCCGAAGGTCAGGTCACGGCGGTCCTTGGCGGTCAGCGGGCTGAGCTTGAGCACGGCCTCGGGTACGTTGACGCCTTTGCGGTCGGACAGCTCGCCGCTGTTCATCACGCGGGTCTCGATGGCGTCGCTGTGGGCGTTGAGCACCTGCAGCCGAATCTTGCCATCGTCCAGCAGCAGGCTCATGCCCGGCTCCAGCGCCTGGATGATTTCCGGGTGGGGCAGGGTGACGCGCTTGTCGTCGCCCGGGGCGTCGTTCAGATCGAGGGTGAAGGTCTGGCCCTTCTGCAGCTGTACTGCGCCGTCGGCGAAACGACCCACGCGCAGCTTCGGCCCTTGCAGGTCCATGAGGATGCCGATGGGGTAGTTCAGTTCGGCTTCCACTTCGCGCACCCAGGCGAAACGCTGGGCGTGGTCGCTGTACTCGCCATGGCTGAAGTTCAGGCGGAACAGGTTGGCGCCGGCTTCCACCAGCGCGCGGATGTCGTCGCGGCTTTTGATCGCCGGGCCCAGGGTCGCGAGAATTTTTACTTTCTTGTCAGGAGTCATTTGTCGAGGACCAGGATCGCGCGGAAATCGTTGACGTTGGTACGGGTCGGCTTGGTGATCACCAAATCGCCCAGTTCGGCGAAGAAGCCGTAGCCGTTGTTGTTGTCGAGCTCGTGCAGCGGGTTCAGGCCGGCCTTGAGGGCGCGGCTGTAGCTGCATGGGCTCATCAGGGCACCGGCGTTGCTTTCCATGCCGTCGATGCCGTCGGTGTCCCCCGCCAGGGCCCAGATGTTCGGTTCACCCTTGAGGTCGGCGGTGAGGCTGAGGAGAAACTCGGCGTTGCGTCCGCCACGGCCATTGCCGCGCACGGTCACGGTGGTCTCGCCACCGGAGAGGATCAAGCACGGCGCCTTCAGCGGCTGGCCATGCTTGCGGATCTGCCGGGCGATGCCGGCGTGGACCTTGGCCACCTCGCGGGACTCGCCTTCCAGGTCGCCCAGGATCAGTGTCGGGATGCCGGCGGCTTCGGCCTTGGCAGCCACCGCGTCGATGGCATGCTGGGGCGTGGCGATCAGCGTGAAGTGGCTGCGCGACAGGCATTCGTCACCGGGTTTGACGGTCTCCGAGCGCGGGTCTTCCAGCCAGGCACGCACGTTCGCCGGCACGTCGATGGCATAGCGCTTGAGGATCGCCAGGGCGTCGGCCGAGGTGGTCGGGTCGCCGACGGTGGGGCCGGAGGCGATCACCGTGGCCTCGTCGCCGGGCACATCGGAAATCGCGTAGGTGTACACGCTGGCCGGCCAGCAGGCGCGTGCCAGACGGCCGCCCTTGATGGCGGAGAGATGCTTGCGCACGCAGTTCATTTCGCTGATGGCGGCGCCGGACTTGAGCAGGGCCTTGTTCACGCTGCGCTTGTCGTCGAGGCTGATGCCTTCGGCCGGCAGGGCGAGCAGGGCGGAGCCGCCGCCGGAGAGCAGGAAGATCACCCGGTCGTTCTCGGTCAGCCCGCTGATCAGCTCCAGCACGCGACGGGCGACGCGTTCGCCGGCGTCGTCCGGCACCGGGTGCGAGGCTTCCACCACTTCGATGCTGCGGCACTCGGCGCCATAGCCGTAAGGCGCCACCACCAGACCCTGGACGTCACCCTTCCAGTGCTTCTCGGCGACTTCGGCCATGGCCCCGGCGGCCTTGCCGGCGCCGATCACGATGGTGCGGCCGCCCTTGTCGGTGGGCAGGTGCTGCGCCAGTACCTGGGCCGGATGCGCGGCGGCGATGGCGGTGTCGAACAGCTCGCGCAGGAAGGCGCGTGGGTCGAGGCTCATGTCAGGCTCCGATGATTCTTGTTGTGGTGTTCCATGGCTCAGGCTTCTTTCTGAAGAAGACTCAGCGATGGAATCGAACACCCCGGCCGGCGGGGCCGTGATTCCCAACGGCCGGGTGTTCGAAGCGCTTTGCAGCGTGGCGGGCCAGGCCACTCCCATAACCTGGCCCGTCAGCTTGCTCCTTGGCGGATAACGCCGCTGGCGTTATGCGCCCTACGTCCTGCTCTTCAGTCCTTGCGGATGGAGAAGTTGGCCATGTGCTCCAGGCCCTTGATCAGGCCGGAGTGGTCCCAGTTGCTGCCGCCGATGGCCGCGCAGGTGCTGAACACCTGCTGGGCGTTGGCGGTGTTGGGCAGGTTCAGGCCCAGTTCGCGCGCGCCGGCCAGCGCCAGGTTGAGGTCCTTCTGGTGCAGGCTGATGCGGAAGCCCGGATCGAAGGTGCCCTTGACCATGCGCTCGCCATGCACTTCGAGGATGCGCGAGGAGGCGAAGCCGCCCATCAGCGCTTCACGCACCTTGGCCGGGTCCGCGCCATTCTTGGCGGCGAACAGCAAGGCTTCGGCGACGGCCTGGATGTACAGGGCGACGATGATCTGGTTGGCCACCTTGGCGGTCTGGCCATCGCCATTGCCGCCGACGCGGGTGATGTTCTTGCCCATGGCCTGGAACAGCGGCAGGGCGCGTTCGAAGGTATTCGGGCAGCCGCCGACCATGATGCTCAGGGACGCGGCCTTGGCGCCGACTTCACCACCGGAAACCGGGGCGTCCAGGTACTGCGCGCCGGTGGCCTTGATCTTCTCGGCGAAGGTCTTGGTGGCGGTGGGGGAGATCGAGCTCATGTCGATCACCACCTTGTTCGGGCCCACGCCTTCGGCGATGCCGTCCTTGCGGAACAGCACGTCTTCCACTTGCGGGGTGTCCGGGACCATCACGATGATGAACTCGGCTTCCTGGGCGACTTCCTTGGGGTTGGCCAGGGCGACGGCGCCGCCTTCGACCAGGGCCGCCGGGGCGGCATCGTGGTGGGTGGAAACGAAGATCTGGTGACCGGCTTTCTGCAGGTTCTGCGCCATGGGCAGGCCCATGATGCCGGTGCCGATGAATCCGATTTTGGCCATGAGGAATTCTCCTGGTTGTTCTTGTTGGGCTGGCCGGCGCGCTGCGTACCCAACGCGCCGGCCGGCGAATCAGATGACGTTGTGGCTCTTCAGCCAGCCGAGGCCGGCTTCGGTGGTGGTCTTGGGCTTGTATTCGCAGCCGACCCAGCCGCGGTAGCCGATGCGGTCCAGGTGGTCGAACAGGAAGCGGTAGTTGATCTCGCCGGTGCCCGGCTCGTGGCGGCCGGGGTTGTCGGCCAGCTGCACGTGGTTGATCGAGGCGAGGTTCTTCTCGAGGGTCCGCGCCAGGTCACCTTCCATGATCTGCATGTGGTAGATGTCGTACTGCAGGAACAGGTTGGCGCTGCCGACCTTCTCGCGGATGTCCTGGGCCTGCTGGGTGTTCTGCAGGTAGAAGCCGGGGATGTCGATCGTGTTGATCATCTCCATGACCAGCTTGATGCCCGCAGCTTCGAGCTTGCCCGCCGCGTACTCCAGGTTGTTCAGGAAGGTGTTCTCGATGGTCGCGCAGTCATGGCCCTGCGGACGGATACCGGCCAGGCAGTTGACCTGGGTGTTGCCCAGCACCCTGGCGTAGGCGATGGCCTTGTCGACGCCGGCGCGGAATTCCTCGACGCGGTCCGGGTGGCAGGCGATGCCGCGCTCGCCTTTCGACCAGTCGCCGGCAGGCAGGTTGAACAGCACTTGCTCGAGCTGATTGGCGTCCAGGCGGGCCTTGATCACCTCGGCCTCGACGTCATACGGGAAGAGGTACTCGACACCGCTGAAACCGGCGCGTGCGGCGGCTTCGAAACGGTCGAGGAAGTCCACCTCGGTGAACAGCATGGACAGGTTGGCGCAGAAACGGGGCATGGGGTCACTCCTGTTGAACGGGTGGTGCGTGGTGCTCGGCTTCTTCAAGAAAGAGAGCAGGGGGTGGGGGACTCCCCGCCAGGAAATGTCCACCCCCAAGCTCCTCCCCGAGGGGAGGAGTCGTTCGGTCCGGCTGATCAGTCGAGCAGCGAGATGGCCGTCGGCGCGTCGACGCCTTTCAGGGCCAGCTCTTCGAACTCGTTGACCGCGTTGATCTCGGTACCCATGGAGATGTTGGTGACGCGCTCCAGGATGACCTCGACCACCACCGGTACACGGTGCTGCTGCATCAGCTCGCGAGCCTGGGCGAAGGCCGCGCCGATCTGGTTCGGGTCGAATACGCGGATCGCCTTGCAACCCAGGCCTTCCACCACCGCGACGTGGTCCACGCCGTAGCCATTGAGTTCCGGGGCGTTGACGTTGTCGAAGGCCAGCTGCACGCAGTAGTCGATCTCGAAGCCGCGCTGCGCCTGGCGGATCAGGCCCAGGTAGGAGTTGTTCACCAGCACGTGGATGTACGGCAGGTTGAACTGCGCACCGGCGGCCAGTTCCTCGATCATGAACTGGAAGTCGTAGTCGCCCGACAGTGCGACGACCTGGCGGCTCGGGTCGGCCTTGACCACGCCCAGGGCAGCCGGAATGGTCCAGCCCAGCGGGCCGGCCTGGCCGCAATTGATCCAGTGGCGCGGCTTGTAGACGTGCAGGAACTGCGCGCCGGCGATCTGCGACAGGCCGATGGTGCTGACGTAGCAGGTGTCCTTGCCGAAGAACTCGTTCATCTCTTCGTAGACGCGCTGCGGCTTGACCGGCACGTTGTCGAAGTGGGTCTTGCGCTGCAGGGTGCGCTTGCGCTCACGGCAGGATTCCACCCAGGCGCTGCGGTCCTTGAGCTTGCCGGCGGCTTTCCACTCGCGGGCGACTTCGAGGAAAACTTCCAGCGCGGAGCCGGCGTCGGAAACGATGCCCAGGTCCGGGGTGAAGACGCGGCCGATCTGAGTCGGTTCGATGTCCACGTGGACGAACTTGCGGCCCGCGGTGTAGACGTCGACCGAACCGGTGTGGCGGTTGGCCCAGCGGTTGCCGATGCCGAACACCATGTCCGACTCCAGCACGGTGGCGTTGCCGTAGCGGTGCGAGGTCTGCAGACCGCACATGCCGGCCATCAGCGGGTGATCGTCCGGGATGGTGCCCCAGCCCATCAGGGTCGGGACTACCGGTACGCCGGTCAGCTCGGCGAATTCCACCAGCTTGTCGGAAGCATCGGCGTTGATGATGCCGCCGCCGGCGCAGATCAGCGGACGCTCGGCGTCGTTGAGCAGGGCCAGGGCTTTCTCGGCCTGGGCGCGGCTGGCCTTGGGCTTGTTCACCGGCAGCGGCTCGTAGGCGTCGATGTCGAATTCGATTTCGGCCATCTGTACGTCGAACGGCAGGTCGATCAGCACCGGGCCGGGACGGCCGCTACGCATTTCGAAGAAGGCCTTCTGGAAGGCGTAGGGCACCTGGCCCGGCTCCAGCACGGTGGTCGCCCACTTGGTGACCGGCTTGACGATGCTGGTGATGTCCACGGCCTGGAAGTCTTCCTTGTGCATGCGCGCACGGGGGGCTTGGCCGGTGATGCAGAGGATCGGGATGGAGTCGGCGGACGCCGAGTAGAGGCCGGTGACCATGTCGGTGCCGGCAGGGCCGGAGGTGCCGATGCACACGCCGATGTTGCCGGCGTTGGTGCGGGTGTAGCCCTCGGCCATGTGCGAGGCGCCTTCCACGTGGCGGGCCAGGACGTGATCGATGCCACCGAGTTTCTTCATGGCCGCATACATGGGGTTGATGGCGGCGCCCGGTACGCCGAAGGCGGTATCCACGCCTTCGCGACGCATGACAAGTACGGCAGCCTCGATTGCTCTCATTCTGGCCATATTTTGTTCCTCGGTTCTTATATTGATTGTGTACAAAAGTTGAGGCGATTCTAGGCAGGCAATTCGATGAAGGTCAAGACGGGTTGTATACGAGGGACTGAGCGGTCATTTTTTGTTAAAAGCCTTCTATTTCGCGGCTTTCGATGAAAACCTGAACGCTGGGTCAAACTATCGTTTGAAAAAATGTATACAAAAATAGATGTGAATTGTCCTTTTCAGTTGCTTTGGGTGAGACCTTCGGCTACTAGATTGCGTACAGATTTCTGATACGCGTGTGCGCAGCTTTGACCTCTACGCGCGGCGTTGCCCCGGCTTATCCACCTTGATCGGTCTTATCAACTTGAAAAGGAAAACCTCATGAGCACCCTGAATCTGGAAACCGCACTGGACATCACCCGCCACGCTCTGGTCGCCAGCCGCGAGTTGTCCACCGCACCGCTGACCATTGCCGTGCTGGATGCCGGCGGGCACCTGTTGAGCCTGCAACGCGAGGATGGCGCGAGCATGCTTCGCCCGCAGATCGCCATCGGCAAGGCCTGGGGCGCGGTGGCGCTGGGCAAGTCGTCGCGCGTGCTGGCGGCGGACGCTCAGCAGCGCCCGTCGTTCATCGCCGCGGTGAACACCTTGGCGCAGGGCAACGTGGTGCCCGCGCCGGGCGGCGTGCTGATCCGCAATTCGGCCAATGAAGTGATAGGCGCCATCGGTATCAGCGGCGATGCCTCGGACATCGACGAGCAATGCGCGATCCGTGGTGTGCAGGCGCTGGGCCTGGTGGCTGACGCGGGCTGATCACAGAAGGGAAGGGCGCGCAGTTCATCGCGCGCCCGCGCCCGGCGTTACCTGTAGGAGCGGGGCATGCCCACGAACCACCCTTTACGCCGGAAGCTTCAGGTGTGCGGCGGGTTCGCGCGCAATACGGGGACTGGATATCTCGTGACGGCGATTTCCCTCTCCCTAACCCTCTCCCTGAAGGGAGAGGGGACCGTACGGAGTAGGATGAGGCCTTGGTGTCAGCCGTCGCGGAAAGCTCCCTCTCCCTTCAGGGAGAGGGCGGGGGGAGAGGGCAAGTCTCGCGCCGAGTGTCCTCGGCATTGATGGGCGATCAGATCGACAATGGCCGCAACCGCCCCTGTGGCCTCGGCTCGGCGCCGCCATCCGGCGCGGTGCCACGCAGCACCAGGCGGGTAATGGTATCGGTGGCTGCCTCGAAGTCCGCGTCGCTCAGGCTGGTCTTGCCGGTGACAATGGAAATCTGCCAGTCGAAATCGGCGTAGGTCTGGGTCGCCGCCCAGATGGTGAACAGCAGGTGGTGCGGGTCCACCGGCGCCAGCAGGCCGCGGTCGATCCAGCTCTGCAGGCAGGCGATATTGCGTTGCGCCTGTGCGTTCAGCTCATCCAGGTATTCCTTGGGCAGGTGCGGCGCACCGTGCATCAGTTCGCTGGCGAACACCTTCGACGCGTGCGGCAGTTCCTGGGAAATCTTCACCTTGGAGCGGATGTAGGCGCGCAGCGCCTCGCTTGGCTCGTCGTCCTCGCGGAACGGCGCGGAGGCCTGCAGCAGCGGCTCCACGACGCTTTCCAGCACGCAGCGGTAGAGATTTTCCTTGGACTGGAAGTAGTAGTAGACGTTGGGCTTGGGCAGCCCGGCGCGAGCGGCGATGTCGCTGGTCTTGGTCGCCGCGAAACCCTTCTCGGCGAATTCTTCGCTGGCTGCGCGAAGGATGAGGCGACGGTTACGCTCGCGAATGCTGGTCATTGGCTGGTCTTCTTTCTTTTATTGCTGTTGTCACAGAACAGAGCCGGGCATGGTAGCACCGGGCTCTGGAGCCCCTCAACTCGGGGCCTGTCGCGGTACTGGCGTGCAATTTCCTGACTCGCGAGTCGATTTTGTGTGTACAGCGGCGGTGTTCTAAGGTATTTCTAGCGCACTTTCGTTCGGCGCCTGCCATCCGGAACTTCCCACTGCCCATGTCCGATTCCCAGTTGGTCGACCCCTTCGGTCGACGCATCACCTACCTGCGCCTGTCGGTCACCGACCGCTGCGACTTCCGCTGCACCTACTGCATGAGCGAAGACATGCAGTTCCTGCCGCGCGACCAGGTGTTGAGCCTTGAGGAGCTCGAAGCCGTCGCCGACGCCTTCATCGGCCTGGGCGTGAAGCGCATCCGCATCACCGGCGGCGAGCCGCTGGTGCGCAAAGGCCTGACTGGTCTGCTGGCAAGGCTGGGCGCACGCCCGGAGCTGGACGATCTGTCCATCACCACCAATGGCTCGCAACTGCGCGAGCGCGCGACCGAGCTGCGCGCAGCCGGCGTGCGCCGGCTGAATATCAGCCTTGACTCGCTGCGCCGCGAACGCTTCGCCGCCTTCACCCGCTCCGACAAGCTTGAGCAGGTGCTCGACGGCATCGACGCCGCCCGCGAGGCCGGCTTCGAGCGCATCAAGCTCAATGCCGTGGTCCAGAAGGGCCGCAACGACGACGAAGTCCGCGACCTGGTGGCCTTCGCCCTGGAGAAGGGCATCGACATCAGTTTCATCGAGGAGATGCCGCTGGGCAGCGTCAGCAGCCATGAGCGAAAGCAGACGCTGTGCAGCAGCGACGAAGTTCGCGCGCAGCTCGCCGAGCGCTGGCAACTGCTGCCCACGCCTGAACGTAGTGGTGGTCCATCGCGCTACTACCGCATCGACGGCTACACCAGCCGCATCGGCTTCATCTCGCCGCACAGCCACAACTTCTGCGGCGACTGCAATCGGGTGCGAGTGACCGCTGAGGGCAAACTGGTGCTCTGTCTCGGCCACGAAGGCGCACTGGACCTGCGCCAGTTGCTGCGCGATCACCCCGGCGACAGCGCGCGCCTGCGCCAGGCGCTGATGCAGGCGTTGCAGCTCAAACCCGAACGCCATCATTTCGAAGCCGACCAGCAGGTTCAGGTACTGCGCTTCATGAGCATGACCGGTGGCTGAGTCCGCCACGGCGGGCGCCCGACCCGCCTGACAGAACAAGAACAACAGGTAACAAGGAGAGTCGTTTGAAGCTCAAGGCATTCGGCTGCGCGCTTGCCAGCATTCTTTTCAGCGGTGTTTCAGGTGTCGGTATGGCCCAGACCTACGTGGTCGGCGTCGAGAATCTGCCATTCGCACCGCACTACAGCACCGACGCGCAGGGCAATTACCAGGGTTTCGCCCGCGAGGCGCTGGACCTGTTCGCCAGCAGCGTCGGCATTACGCTGCAATACCGCCCGCTGCCGGTGGATGCACTACTGCCGGCACTGCTTTCCGGGCAGGTCGATTTCAAGTACCCGGACAACCCCAACTGGGCGCCTGGGCAAAAGGCCGGCACGACCCTGCGCTACAGCCAGCCGGTGGCCGAGTACGTCGATGGTGTACTGGTGGCGCCGGAGCGTCTGGGGAAGGGTCTCGCTGCCTTGAAGCGCCTGGCGCTGGTGGAGGGCTGGACGCCGCGCGGTTACGAGCAGCCGGTGCAGTCGGGGCAGATTACCCTCGCGCCCAGCGCCGACCTCAAGCAGATGATCCACGCCGCGCTGAAGAAGCAGGCCGACGGCGCTTATTTCAACGTGGTGGTCGCCACTTTCTACCTGGACAATATCCGCGCGAAACCGGGGGCGCTGGTGTTCGATCCTTCGCTGCCGCACACGCGCAGCGCCTTCCATCTCTCCACGCTGAAGCAGGGCGAGCTCGTCGAGCGCTTCGACCGCTTTCTCGTCGATCACGCCGAGGAAGTGGCCGCGCTCAAGACCAAGTACGGCGTCGAGTCGAATCTGGATTCCGAGCACCTGGGCGTCGAACAATGGAAAGTGGATTTCCTCGAACGCCAGAAAGCCAAACAGAAGTCGCCCTGAGCTGCTGGATTCCCTAGAATCGCCGCTGCCGTTTGCGCGCCAGCCGTAGGGAGGATGAAGTGCGCCGCGCTATGATCTTCCTTTGCTGCCATTGTCTGCCGGAGCCGGCATGAGCGAGCTCCGGATTCCTCTGCACGAAGGCGCGCTGGTCTGCCCCGGTTTTCGCATCCAGACCCAGCCTGAACCTTCGCTGGCGATCGATGGGGATCTGCTCTGGGCGCTGGAGCAGCCCCAGTGGTCCCCCTTGGCTGTGTCGCTCAAGCAGCGTGACGGCGCGCTGTGGATCACACCGTTGCCACTGGCGCGCCAGGCTGGATTCGACCCGCAACGGGTGATCGGCTGGCGCGACGAACCTGTGTGCGTCGAGCAGCCCGACGGCATCGAGGATGCCGAAGCCGCCATTCACTGGTGGCGCGGCGGCGCGCTCGAGGATGTGCGCGGGCGTGTCAGCCACCACCCCTGGGGCCGCCTGCTGCGACTCGAAGGTCCGGGCGTCGGCCCCGAGCACATTCTCTTTCCCCGTGGTTTCGCCTGCGTCTACCTGGGGCATCTGGATGCCGACTGGCGCCAACTGCGCTTCGAACTCTTTTCCTGAGCTGTAATCTCACTAGATAGCGGCCCTGCGGTTGGTGCCGATGTGGCGGGAGCGTGGCGGTCGGTTGTCTCGCGTGCGAGCGGCCCGCTCTCCTGCTTAGTGCATGCAGTCCATGATGAGGTGACCCAGAATGACCATAACAAGACGGGTAAAAAGCCTTGCAGCAGTCCTGGTGTTCGCGCAGTTGGGTGTGGTTGCGGAAGTCCCGTTGGCCCAGGCCGCCATGGTGGGTACTGGCGAGGTGCTTCAGGCGCAGCAGCAACAGGTCGACCGCGAGCAACTGCTGAAGATGCTTGATGACCAGGGTGTGCAGAAAAAGCTGCAGTCCATGGGCGTCGAGCGCAGCAAGGTCGAGCAGCGCATCAAGAGTCTGTCCAACGAGGAGCTGGCGCAGTTCAACCAGCAACTGGACCAGGCGCCTGCTGGCGGCATCATCGGCATCATCCTGTTGTTCCTGTTGATCTTCGTGATTACCGACCTGCTCTGCATCACCCACATCTTCACCTTCGTGAGGTGCCAACGTTGAGGCGTTGGGCCATGGCCGTCGCGCTCGCGGCGGCCGTGGCACTCGGCGGCTGTGCGCAGGCGCCGAAGTTGCCATCCAGCGTGGACGCGTTGCCGGAACGGGTGGAACTGAGCGAGGTACAGTTCTTCCCGCAGCAGGAATTCCAATGCGGCCCGGCTGCGCTGGCGACCATGCTCAACCAGCGTGGCATTCGCGTGACGCCGCGCGAGCTGAAGGATCGGGTGTTCATTCCCGGGCGCGAGGGCAGTCTGCAAGTGGAGCTGGTGGCGGCCGCGCGTGAGAAGGGCATGCTGGTCTATCCGCTCAAACCGCGATTGGAGAACATCCTCAGCGAAGTGGCGGCGGGCAATCCGGTGCTGATTCTGCAGAACCAGGGGCTCGATTGGCTGCCGGTCTGGCACTTCGCGGTGGTCGTTGGATTCGACCGCACCCGTCACGAGCTGATCCTGCGTTCGGGGATCACCAAGCGTCTGCTGATCGACTTCACCGCCTTCGACCTGACCTGGAAACGCAGCCAGCGCTGGGCAGTGCTGACCGTACCGGCGGATCGCCTGCCGGCAACCGCGGAGCCGACGGCCTGGTTGCGGGCTGCACATGACCTGGAGGAAACCGGCCAGCCGGCCTTGGCGGAGCAGGCCTATCGATCCGCCACCCGCGCTTGGCCCCAGGAGTCGCTGGGGTGGTTTGCGCTGGCCAATGCGCGCTACACGGACGGTAATCTGGGTGATGCCGAGCAGGCTTTGCGTCGCAGTGTGGGTGCAAGGCCGGGATTTGCCGCGGGCTGGTTCAACCTGGCCAACGTGCTGGGCGAGCGCGGCTGCCCGCGGGAGGCCGATTCAGCGGCCAGTTGTGCGCGGCAACTGGCGCCGGACGATGCGCGCTTCTCGCAGAAAGTGGGCGCCCAGGAGAAGGTAGGCTCCAGTTGCGAGGCAGTACCTGCCTGCCCCGCCAACTGATGCGCAAGGTTTCCTGAACCGAAGCGGGAAGGGCGTAGCCTAACTCTGCAATGCCCCCAGCGAGGTGCCTTGCATGGCTACGGAAAAACAATCGGCGCGCGGCGCAGCCCAGCCGCGCAGACGGGCCGTCACTGATAAACAGAAGACACGCCACGAAGCCGCGGCGGAGGGCGAGGCGAGAAAATCCAAGGCGGACAGCGACACGGCGGATGACCTCTCCGCCGAAGAGCGACGCAAGGTCGAAAAGAGCCAGCCGCCGCGGCCGCTGGTGCTGCACGAAGTCATCCGCCTGCAGGGTAACCACGAGCTGGACCGGACGCTGGCGGCGCTCTGGTGGTCCGCATTGTCGGCGGGGCTGACCATCGGGTTGTCGCTCATGGCCATGGGGCTCTTCCGCGCGCGCCTGCCGGATCACGACATGGCGGTGATCACTACCAGCCTTGGCTATCCGGTCGGTTTCCTGGCCATCATTCTCGCGCGTCAGCAACTATTCACCGAAAACACCTTGACGGCGGTGCTACCAGTGATGAGCGAGCCGACGCTGGCGAAGTTCGGCCAGTTGCTGCGGCTGTGGTCGGTGGTGCTGGCGGGCAATATCGTCGGCGCATTGTTGTTCGCCTACGGCATGCTGCACCTGCCGATCTTCGATACCAAGGCCGACCAGGCCTTCCTCGAGATCGGTCGCGAGGTGATGGAGAACGACCACTGGCAGATGTTCTCCAAGGGCATCGTTTCCGGCTGGATGATCGCCACCATGGTCTGGTTGGTGCCGGCCGCGGAAAACGCCAAGGTCTGGATTATCTTCCTGGTCACCTACCTGATGGCGCTGGGCAGCTTCAGCCACATCGTGGTGGGCACCTGCGAAGTGGGGTACCTGATGTTCGCCGGGGAGGTCCCGGTGTCGGGGTACATTCTCGACTTCGCCCTGCCGACGCTGGCGGGGAATATCGTAGGCGGCAGCCTGATCTTTGCGCTGATGAGCCACGCCCAGGTCCGCAGCGACAGCTCGTCGCCGCCGGAGAAGATGCCGGAAAAGAAAACGGCGCCCTGAGGCGCCGTTTTTCGTGCGGTGTGAAGCGGGGCGTCAGATGCCCAGCTTGTCGCGCAGGGTGTAGTACCAGGCACCGATCGCGGAGAACGGAACCTGGAACATGCGGCCGCCCGGGAAGGGGTAGTGCGGCAGGGTGGCGAAGGCGTCGAAACGCTCGGCCTGGCCGCGCAGCACCTCGGCCAGCAACTTGCCCGCCAGATGGGTGTAGGTCACACCGTGGCCGGAGCAGCCTTGGGAGTAGTAGATGTTGTCGCCGATGCGGCCAACCTGCGGCAGGCGCGACAGGGTCAGCAGGAAGTTGCCGGTCCAGGCGAAGTCGATCTTCACGTTCTTCAGCTGCGGGAAAACCTTGAGCATCTTCGGACGAATGATCGCCTCGATGTTCGACGGGTCGCGCGCACCGTAGACCACGCCACCACCGAAGATCAGGCGGTTGTCGCTGGTCAGGCGGTAGTAGTCGAGCAGGTAGTTGCAGTCCTCGACGCAATAGTCGGTCGGCAGCAGCGATTTGGCCAGGTCGGCGCTCAGCGGCTCGGTGGTGATCACCTGGGTGCCGCACGGCATGGACTTGGAGGCCAGCTCCGGCACCAGGCCGCCAAGGTAGGCGTTACCGGCCACCACGATGAACTTGGCTTTCACACGGCCCTTCGGGGTGTGCACCACCGGGTTGGCGCCACGGTCGATCTTCACCGCCGGGGACTGCTCGTGGATCACGCCGCCCAGGGATTCCACGGCCGCGGCTTCGCCCAGGGCGAGGTTCAGCGGGTGGATGTGGCCGCCGCTCATGTCGAGCATGCCGCCAACATAGCTGTCGGTGCCGACGACTTCGCGAATGCGCTTGGCGTCCATCAGTTCCAGCTGGGTGTGGCCGAAGCGCTCCCAGAGCTTCTTCTGCGATTCCAGGTGGCCCATCTGCTTGGCGCTGAGGGCCGCGAACACGCCGCCGTCTTTCAGGTCGCATTGGATGTTGTACTTGGCGATGCGCTCGCGAATGATGCGGCCGCCTTCGAAGGCCATGTCGCCCAGCAGCTTCGCCTGCTGGGCGCCGACGCTGCGTTCGATGACGTCGATGTCACGGCTGTAGCTGTTGACGATCTGGCCGCCATTGCGGCCCGACGCGCCGAAACCGACCTTGGCGGCTTCCAGCACGGTGACCTTGAAACCGTTTTCCAACAGGAACAGGGCGGTCGACAGGCCGGTGTAGCCTGCGCCGATCACGCAGACATCGGTTTCCACCTCGCCCTGCAGTTCAGGACGGGCCGGGACCGGGTTGGCCGAAGCTGCATAATAGGAGGAGGGGTAGGAAGTGTGCGGCATAATGCACCTGTGTTTGTTATTTTTTACGAGATGTGCGGATGCTACCTGAGTCGAATCTGCCCGGCAATTGCCCGTGCAAAATAATTTACGGACGGTCGAACATAAAAAAATTCACTTTTTCAGTGGCTTAGCGAAAAAAGTGCTTGACGCTTCAAGTTGGTCGCGTAGAATGCGCCCCACACGACAGGCACATAGCTCAGTTGGTTAGAGCACCACCTTGACATGGTGGGGGTCGTTGGTTCGAGTCCAATTGTGCCTACCAAACAAACCCGCTTCTGGCGGTACTTAAAGGGCGATCCGAAAGGTTCGCCCTTTTTGTTTGCCTGAAATTTTACCCCAGACTGCCCTGCGCAGTGTTCTCCAGCTCCGGTGTTCGGGGAAGCCCTCCTTTACCTGCATCCGATTGGCGCCTGTCGGTCTGGTGAAACTCATTGGCCTGAAGGTGCTCGACCTGTTGTGGGTGGGTTGGATCCTTTCCGGGAGCAGATGAATATGGCGATCACTTCTACCCGTGGCATCCGCAACAATAATCCAGGCAACATCGATTACAGTCCGCGCAATGGCTGGCAGGGTCAGGTCGGACTGGAGGTTGGAGTGTTGAAGCCTCGGTTTGCTCGCTTCGACTCGCCGGAAAACGGCATCCGGGCGCTAGGAAAACTGCTGATTGGCTATCGACTTAGGGATGGAGTGCCGGGCGTGGGCGGTGCGGGCATCGATACCGTGCGTGAAGCCATTGGTCGTTGGGCGCCTGGCAGTGAAAATGACACTGCAGCCTATATAGAGGATGTTGCTCGCGCTTTGGGTGTCCGGCCCGATCAGCCGGTGGATATGGGGCGTCCCGACATTCTGCGCGCACTCGTGGTAGCCATCATTCATCACGAGAACGGCGGCGTACCCTACACGGCGGCAGTGATTGACGAAGGTGTTCGGCGCGCGCTGGCGTAGGGTGAGCGGTGCTGCGGAAACGAGAAACCCCGCGTTGCAGCGCGGGGTTTCAGGACATCGTTTAACACCGGGACATCAGCCAGCCGGTCCGTCGGCTGTAGAGTGAGTGTAGCGCGCTTATGGCGTTGCGCCAGTATTTACTGGTTCATGAGTTGCGTGGGATGACTCGCGCGCCCGGCGGTGCTGGTGAGTGTCGGAGGAAATAATGGGTGGTCTGAGATACGGGTTGCTATTCGGTGTACTGCTGCCGCTTCCGGCATTTGCGGAGATGCAGGTGATCTGGCCGCAGGGGTGGGAGGTTTCACGCTCGCCGGCGGATGCGACGGCCAATGCGCCGGTGGTGCGTCAGCGCGGCGTGCGTATGGCGGCGGACGGCTCCCAGGATTTGGTCATGGAAGTCACGCGCAGCCGGCTCGGTTCCGGGGTGGCGGTCAGTGTCGAGAACGTCATCGTCGAGATGCGCAAGACACTGCAGAAAGACTTCATGCGCCAAGGGTTTCAGGCGGCGTGCAGCAAGCCTCTGGAGACGAAGTTGGGTGGGTTGGCAGGGCTTGAGGTCCATTGCGGCGTCAGCCAGAACGGCACGGAGGTGCTCAAGCAGACTGTGCAGGTTGCTCTGGGCGAGGGTGCGGCCTATTCGCTGACCTATGCGGCTCCGTCACAACGCTATGCGGCGCTGGCTGGGGATATTGAGTCGGTGAAGGCGGGTATCCGCCTGGACTGAGCGCCTTGTTTCTTTTTTATAGAGGGACAGAAATGCAAAAGCCCCGCTTTGGCGGGGCTTTTCGTTTTTCCGGCTCACGCGGCGATGGTGGCTTGCACGCGCTGGATTACAGCGTTCAGCGGCGCCTCGCCCTGGTATTGCTGGGGGTAAAGACGCTCGGTGTGCTTGGCGATGCCATGCTCGTTCACGAGGGTGAAGCTGAAGCCATGCTTGCGCTTGGCCTGGATGACGCAGTTCAGAGGGGCGAAGGCCGCCGAGAGGGTGCCGATCGCCTCCAGGATTTGCGGAGAGGTTTTCATTGTCTTGTCTTTCCAAATAGGTAACGGTCCTATGACCGTCGAAATCGTCAAAAGCTCCGGTTGCGATCTGAGAATGCAGAAGGCGTGTGACCGGAATATGGCAGCGATTGGAAACTTGAGGGTCTGTTCGCGTCAGGCTGCGATGTTGGGTGAAAGCAGGGGGTCTGACGTGGGGCGCTGATCGCTCGGGCAAATGTTCCTGGCGCGGTTGGCGTGCTCTGGAATCGATGCGGAGGATGCGCTGGCCGTGGCCCTGTAGAGCCCAGCTTCTGCCCTGGATCAGGTAGGGAGTGCTGGGAGGGGCGACCTTGGGTTTGGTGTTCGCTGCCGGCCAGTATAAGGATTTCTTCTAATGATGGCTAGTTTTTATACAGCCGTCTGTCAGAAGCCGCCGGGCGATGGAGAAATTCCGCGGAGCGGGAGCGCTCCGCGGAAGATCGGTCTTACTGAAGCCAGGACTCCACGGTGTCGCCACCGTACTGCTGTTTCCAGGCTTTCAGGGTCTTGTGGTTGCCACCCTTGGTCTCGATGGTCTCGCCATTGTGCGGATTCTTGTAGACCTTCAATTGGCGGGTGCGGCGCGGCTGCTGTGCAGCGGCAGGTTCGGCAACGGTCTGCGGGTCGAGAATGTCGATGACATTGCGCAGGTTCATGCCGTACTGGTCCATCAAGGCTTGCAGTTGATCCTTGAACTCCAGTTCCTTCTTCAGGCCGCCATCGCTCTTGAGTTTTTCGAGCAGGGCGAGTTGTTCCTGGAGTTTGCGCTCGGCTTCGCGGAATTCCGCAAGTTTGGACATCTGGGTGCTCCCGTATGCAGGGTGATTTAGTGAGGCGTGATTCTGTGATCTATTGATTGTTCGCGTCAACTGAATAGATGAATTGTTGCGATTGGGGAGGCATGCCTTAAATGTTAAGGGCTGATGAAAGGTGGGTGGGTTAGTTGATTGATGGGGATAATGTGCCGGCAAAAGGGAGGCTGGATTTTTGTCGGTCAATCGTCCTTGCAGAGTCTGTGTGCTTTGTTGTGGTGCGTTGCGTGTGAGTGCTGAATGAATAACGAGATAGTGCGATATCGGATCAATGGTCATGAACTGACGTGCCAAGTGGCCGGGTGGGGTGTGCCATTGCTGCTGGTGCATGGCTCGCTCTGCGACTATCGCTACTGGCAGGGGCAGGTCGAGGCGTTGTCCGCACGCTATCGGGTGATAGCACCGAGTCTGCGTCATTACTTCCCGGAGCAATGGGATGGCGAAGGGCCTGGTTTCACGACCCAGCAGCATGTTGAGGATTTATTGGCCCTGCTAGAGCAGTTGTCTGGCCCGGTGCATTTGCTGGGGCATTCGCGAGGTGGGAATATCTGCCTGCGAGTGGCGCAGGCCGCTCCGCAGAAATTGCGCTCATTGATTCTCGCGGATCCCGGTGGAGATTTCGCCGATGATGTTTTTACTGCGGTGAATATCGAGGCGCCGGTATCTCCCGTCGAGCGCAATCAGTTTCGCCAGCAGGCTCTGGAAATGATTCGCGCCGGAGCGGTGGAAGAGGGGTTGCAACTCTTCGTTGATACAGTCAGTGGGGCGGGAGTCTGGTCACGCTCTTCGCGGCAGTTTCGCGAAATGGCGACAGCCAATGCGATGACATTGGTTGGACAGGTGGCCGATCATCCCTTGCCTATTAATCATGGTCAGATATCGCAATTGAAAACACCGGTGTTGCTGATCGGCGGGGTGAAAAGTCCGGAGCCATTTCCGCGAATCCTTCAGGCATTGCAAGCAACACTGGTTGATGCACGGACGGTGACGATTCCCGGAGCGTCTCATGGCATGAATGTGGTTCGCCCTGCGTCTTTCAATCGTGCTGTGCTGGAATTTGTCGAGCAGTACTGAGCGAAGCCGGGCTTGTCGCTCGTCAGCTTCCCAAACATGCAGTAACATCCCGTGCCTTGCCCGCTATCGTTTGCGGGCAGGTAGTCGATTTCTTCCAGTGATCTACGTCCGCGCGCGAATGCGCAGGGTGCCGAGAAGGCGCCTGCCACTGTGAGGCAGGCCTGCCCGGCGGGCGACGCTTACTGGCACATCCCAACCCATGTGGCCTTTCGTAGGGGTCACCACTAGGAGAGGAGGCGCCATGCCCATCATTACTCTTCCCGACGGTAGTCAGCGTTCCTTCGATCATCCGGTCAGCGTGACCGAGGTGGCGCAATCCATTGGCGCAGGCCTGGCGAAAGCCACCCTGGCTGGCAAGGTCAACGGCCGCCTGGTCGATGCCTGCGACATCATCGACAGCGACGCGACCCTGCAGATCATCACCCCGAAGGACGAGGATGGGCTGGAAATCATCCGCCACTCCTGCGCTCACCTGGTGGGCCATGCGGTCAAGCAGTTGTACCCGACCGCCAAGATGGTCATCGGCCCGGTGATCGACGAAGGCTTCTATTACGACATTGCCTTCGAGCGCCCCTTCACCCCCGAAGACATGGTGGCCATCGAGAAGCGCATGGCCGAGCTGATCGACAAGGACTACAACGTCATCAAGAAGATGACGCCGCGTGCCGAAGTCATCGAGACCTTCAAGGCTCGTGGTGAGGAGTACAAGCTGCGCCTCATCGACGACATGCCGGACGAGAAGGCCATGGGTCTGTACTTCCATGAGGAGTACGTGGACATGTGCCGCGGCCCGCACGTGCCGAACACTCGTTTCCTGAAAGCCTTCAAGCTGACCAAGATTTCCGGTGCTTACTGGCGCGGCGACTCGAAGAACGAGCAGCTGCAGCGCGTTTATGGCACTGCCTGGGCGGACAAGAAGCAGCTGGCAGCCTATATCCAGCGCATCGAGGAAGCCGAAAAGCGCGATCACCGTCGCATCGGCAAGCAGCTCGACCTCTTCCACCTCCAGGAAGAAGCGCCGGGCATGGTCTTCTGGCACCCGAACGGCTGGACCGTTTACCAGGTGCTCGAGCAGTACATGCGCAAGGTGCAGCGCGAGCACGGCTACGTGGAAGTGCGCACCCCGCAGGTCGTCGATCGCATCCTCTGGGAGCGCTCCGGTCACTGGACCAATTACGCCGAAAACATGTTCACCACCTCATCGGAAAGCCGCGACTTCGCGGTCAAGCCGATGAACTGCCCGTGCCATGTGCAGATCTTCAACCAGGGCCTGAAGTCCTACCGCGACCTGCCGCTGCGCCTTGCCGAGTTCGGCGCCTGCCACCGCAACGAGCCGTCCGGCGCGCTGCACGGCATCATGCGCGTGCGTGGCTTTACTCAGGACGACGCGCACATCTTCTGCACCGAAGAGCAGGTGAAGAAAGAGGCGGCCGACTTCATCAAGCTGACCCTGCAGGTCTACTCGGACTTCGGTTTCAGCGATGTCTCCATGAAACTTTCCACTCGCCCGGCCAAGCGCGTCGGTTCCGAAGAGCTGTGGGACCGTGCCGAAAGCGCGCTGGCCGATGCCCTGAACGAATCCGGCCTGGAGTGGGAATACCAGCCGGGCGAAGGCGCCTTCTACGGTCCGAAGATCGAGTTCACCCTCAAGGACTGCCTCGGCCGTAACTGGCAGTGCGGCACTCTGCAGTACGATCCGAACCTGCCGGAGCGCCTGGATGCCAGCTATATCGCCGAAGATAACAGCCGTACCCGTCCGGTCATGCTGCATCGCGCGATCCTCGGTTCCTTCGAGCGCTTCATCGGCATGCTGATCGAGCACTACGCCGGCCTGTTCCCGGCGTGGCTCGCGCCGACCCAGGCGGTAGTGATGAATATCACTGACAAGCAGGGCGAATGGGCCGAAGAAGTGGTGCGTCAGCTCGAGCAAAGCGGATTCCGTGCCAAGTCTGACTTGAGAAACGAGAAAATTGGCTTTAAAATCCGCGAGCATACTTTGCTCAAGGTTCCCTATCTGCTGGTTATCGGTGATAGGGAAGTTGAATCGCAGGCCGTCGCCGTACGTACGCGCGAGGGGGCAGACCTCGGCTCGATGCCGGTCGCCCAGTTCGCGGAGCTGCTCGCTCAGGCGGTTTCCCGGCGTGGTCGCCAAGACTCGGAGTAATCATTATTAAGCGTGAAATGAGACAGGATAAGCGGGCTCTCCCGAAACCGCCGATCAACGAGAACATCACCGCCCGTGAGGTTCGTCTGATTGGTGCTGACGGTCAGCAGATTGGCGTGGTCTCCATCGATGAGGCACTCCGTCTGGCTGACGAGGCCAAGCTGGACCTGGTGGAAATTTCTGCTGATGCGGTGCCCCCTGTCTGCCGCATCATGGACTACGGCAAGCATCTCTTCGAGAAGAAGAAGCAAGCCGCTGCTGCGAAGAAAAACCAGCACCAGCAACAGATCAAAGAAATCAAGTTTCGTCCAGGGACGGAAGAAGGGGATTACCAGGTAAAACTACGCAACCTGGTACGTTTCCTTAATGAAGGGGACAAGGCCAAGGTATCGCTTCGATTCCGTGGTCGTGAGATGGCCCACCAGGAACTGGGCATGGAGTTGTTGAAGCGGGTCGAAACCGACCTCGCTGAATTCGGCACCGTGGAACAGCATCCTAAGCTGGAAGGACGCCAGCTGATGATGGTCATCGCTCCCAAGAAGCGTAAATAACCTCCCGGGCACTGGCAGGCCTGATGGTTATCAGTTGTTAACGAATGCGGAGTACTAAACATGCCAAAGATGAAAACCAAGAGTGGCGCCAAAAAGCGCTTCAAAGTGACTGCTGGTGGCATCAAGCACAAGCACGCTTTCAAGAGCCACATCCTGACCAAAATGACCACCAAGCGTAAGCGTCAGCTGCGCGGCACTTCGATGCTCGCTGCTTCCGACGTTCGCCGTGTAGCACGCTCCCTGCGTCTGCGTTGATTTCTGGTAGAGGATAAATAAATGGCTCGTGTTAAGCGTGGCGTGATTGCCCGTCGTCGTCACAAAAAGATTCTGAAGCTCGCAAAAGGCTACTACGGCGCGCGTTCGCGCGTATTCCGTGTTGCCAAGCAGGCGGTAATCAAGGCAGGCCAATACGCCTACCGTGACCGTCGTCAGCGCAAGCGTCAGTTCCGCGCCCTGTGGATCGCCCGTATCAACGCTGGTGCTCGTCAGAACGGTCTGTCCTACAGCCGTCTGATCGCTGGCCTGAAGAAGGCGGCCATCGAGATCGACCGTAAGGTCCTGGCCGATCTGGCTGTGAACGAAAAAGCGGCGTTTACCGCAATTGTCGAGAAAGCGAAAGCCAGCCTGGCTTAAGCCCCGCGACAGTTACCGGATCTTGGTCCGGACGTAACGTCACCGATAGGGGAAGAGCCTTACCGCTCTTCCCCTATTTTGTATCTGGAGTTGGTACATGGAAAACCTGGACGCGCTGGTCTCGCAGGCCCTGGACGCCGTGCGGAACACCGAAGACGTCAACGCCCTGGAGCAGATCCGGGTTCATTACCTCGGCAAGAAAGGCGAGCTGACCCAGGTCATGAAGACCCTGGGCGACCTGCCGGCCGAAGAGCGCCCCAAGGTCGGCGCGCTGATCAACGTCGCCAAGGAAAAGGTTCAGGATGTGCTGAACGCCCGCAAGGCCGAGCTGGAGGGCGCCGCCCTCGCCGCCAAGCTGGCTGCCGAGCGCATCGATGTGACCCTGCCGGGCCGTGGCCAGTCCTCCGGCGGCCTGCATCCGGTCACCCGCACCAAGGAACGCATCGAGCAGTGCTTCACCCGCATCGGCTATGAAGTGGCCGAGGGTCCGGAAGTCGAAGACGATTACCACAACTTCGAAGCGCTCAACATTCCGGGCCACCACCCGGCACGTGCCATGCACGACACCTTCTACTTCAATGCGAACATGTTGCTGCGCACCCATACCTCGCCGGTACAGGTCCGCACCATGGAAAGCCAGAAACCGCCGATTCGCATTGTCTGCCCGGGCCGCGTGTATCGCTGCGACTCCGACCTGACCCACTCGCCCATGTTCCACCAGGTCGAAGGTCTGCTGGTCGATGAAGACGTCAGCTTCGCCGACCTCAAGGGCACCATCGAAGAATTCCTCCGCGCCTTCTTCGAGAAGGAATTTTCCGTCCGCTTCCGTCCGTCCTTCTTCCCTTTCACCGAACCTTCGGCGGAAGTCGACATCCAGTGCGTGCTCTGCAGCGGCAAGGGTTGCCGCGTCTGCAAGCAGACCGGCTGGCTGGAAGTCATGGGTTGCGGCATGGTCCACCCCGACGTGCTGCGCATGTCCGGTATCGATCCCGAGAAGTACCAGGGCTTCGCCTTTGGCATGGGTATCGAGCGCCTGGCCATGTTGCGCTATGGCGTGAACGACTTGCGCCTGTTCTTCGACAACGATCTGCGGTTCCTCGGCCAGTTCCGCTAGCCCGCACGACCGTCAACGCATTTAGGAGAGCAGGATGAAATTCAGTGAACAGTGGCTGCGGAGCTGGGTAAATCCGCAGGTATCCCGTGACGAGCTGGTGGCTCGTCTGTCCATGGCGGGCCTCGAGGTCGACGCCGTGATCCCGGTTGCCGGCCAGTTCAGCGGCGTGGTCGTAGGCGAAGTGCTGTCGACCGAGCAGCACCCGGACGCCGACAAGCTGCGCGTCTGTCAGGTCAGCAACGGTTCGGAGACCTTCCAGATCGTCTGCGGCGCGCCCAACGTGCGCCCGGGCCTGAAGATCCCCTTCGCCATGATCGGCGCCGAACTGCCGGGCGACTTCAAGATCAAGAAAGCCAAGCTGCGCGGCGTTGAATCCAACGGCATGCTCTGCTCGGCCAAAGAGCTGGAAATCAGCGAGGAAAACGCCGGCCTGATGGAACTTGCCGCGGACGCGCCGGTGGGCGCCAATATCCGCGACTACCTCGAGCTGGATGACGCCTCCATCGAGATCGGCCTGACCCCGAACCGTGGCGACTGCCTGTCCCTGACCGGCCTCGCCCGCGAAGTCGGCGCGCTGTACAGCGCCGAGGTCAAGCCGGTAGTGGTCAACGCCGTTGCGCCGCAGATCGACGAAGTACGCACTGTGGAGCTGCTGGCTCCTAAGGCCTGCCCGCGCTACCTCGGTCGCGTCGTCCGCAATGTCGACCTGAGCAAGCCGACCCCCCTGTGGATGGTCGAGCGCCTGCGCCGTTCCGATATCCGTAGCATCGACGCCGCCGTCGACATCACCAACTACGTGATGATCGAACTGGGCCAGCCGATGCACGCCTTCGACCTCGACGAGATCAAAGGCGGCGTGCGCGTGCGCATGGCGGAGGAGGGCGAGAAGCTCGTCCTGCTCGACGGCCAGGAAGTTACCCTGCGTGCCGACACCCTGGTGATCGCCGACCACGAACGCGCCTTGGCCATTGCCGGCGTGATGGGTGGCGAGCACAGCGGCGTCAGCGCCAAGACCCGTGATCTGTTCCTCGAGAGCGCCTTCTTCGACAACATCGCTGTTGCCGGCAAAGCTCGTTCCTATGGCCTGCACACCGATGCTTCGCACCGCTTCGAGCGCGGCGTGGACTCGCAGCTGGCCCGTCGCGCCATGGAGCGCGCCACCGAACTGCTGCTGCAGATCGTGGGCGGCGAAGCTGGCCCCATCGTCGAGCAAGTCAGCGAAGCCGACCTGCCGAAGGTCGCGCCGGTTACCCTTCGTGCCGAGCGCGTCACCCAGATGCTGGGCATGACCCTGGAAAACGCCGAGATCGAGCGACTGCTCACCGCCTTGGAATTCGATGTCCAGAAAGCCGGTGCCGATGCCTGGACCGTTGGTGTGCCGAGTCACCGCTTCGACGTGTCTATCGAAGTCGACCTGATCGAAGAGCTGGGCCGCCTGTACGGCTACAACCGTCTGCCGGTCCGCTACCCGCAGGCTCGCCTGGCGCCGAACACCAAGTCCGAGTCCCAGGCCGAACTGCCGGCGCTGCGCCGCCTGCTGGTCGCCCGCGACTACCAGGAAGCCATTACCTACAGTTTCATCGATCCCAAGTTGTTCCAGCTGTTCCACCCCGGTGTCGAGCCGCTGATGCTGGCCAACCCGATCTCCGCCGACATGGCCGCGATGCGCGCCTCGCTCTGGCCGGGTCTGGTGAAGTCCCTGCAGCACAACCTCAACCGCCAGCAGACCCGCGTGCGCCTGTTCGAAAGTGGCCTGCGCTTCGTCGGTCAGCTGGAAGGGCTGGTGCAGGAAAACATGCTCGCAGGTGTCGTCTGCGGTGCCCGTCAGCCGGAAGGCTGGGCCAATGGTCGCGAAAACGTCGATTTCTTCGACGTGAAAGCCGACGTCGAAGCGCTGCTGGGTAACGCCGGCGCCATCGATGCCTTCACCTTCTCCCCGGCGGAACACCCGGCGCTGCACCCGGGCCAGACTGCCAAGATCGAGCGCGACGGCGTGCTGGTCGGTTACCTGGGCGCCCTGCACCCGGAGCTGGCCAAGGCGCTGGACCTGGATCGCCCGGTGTACCTCTTCGAGCTGGTCCTGGCCGAAGTAGCCAAGGGTCGTCTGCCGAAATTCAGCGAACTGTCGCGCTTCCCTGAAGTGCGCCGTGACCTGGCCCTTATCGTCGATCTGGATACTCCGGCCGAGTTCGTGCTGGCCAATATCCGTGAAATGGCGGGCGAATGGCTGACGGATCTCAGGTTGTTTGACGTCTACCACGGTAAAGGCATTGATCCGCTTAGAAAAAGCTTGGCGGTTGGCTTGACCTGGCAGCATCCATCACGCACTCTTAACGATGACGAGGTGAACGCGACTACGCAGAATATCGTCGCCTCGCTGGAACAAAGGTTCAACGCCACGTTAAGGAAGTAGCGTATGGGGGCTCTGACGAAAGCTGAAATTGCTGAACGTCTGTACGAAGAGCTGGGCCTGAATAAGCGGGAAGCCAAGGAACTGGTGGAACTCTTCTTCGAAGAGATCCGCCAGGCGCTGGAGCATAACGAACAGGTGAAGTTGTCGGGTTTCGGCAACTTCGACCTGCGCGACAAGCGCCAGCGTCCCGGACGCAACCCGAAGACGGGAGAGGAAATCCCGATCACAGCCCGGCGCGTCGTCACCTTTCGTCCAGGGCAGAAACTGAAGGCCAGGGTTGAGGCTTATGCTGGAACCAAGTCATAACGACGAGCTGCCCCCCATTCCGGGCAAGCGCTACTTCACCATCGGTGAAGTGAGCGATCTTTGCGCGGTGAAGCCGCACGTGCTGCGGTACTGGGAACAGGAGTTCCCGCAACTCAACCCGGTCAAGCGAAGGGGCAACCGGCGCTACTACCAGCGCCAGGACGTGCTCATGATTCGCCAGATCCGCGCGCTGCTCTACGACCAGGGCTTCACCATCGGCGGCGCTCGCCAGCGCCTCACCGGCGACGAAGCACGCGAGGACGCCACCCAGTACAAGCAACTGATCCGGCAGATGATTGCCGAATTGGAAGACGTACTGCATGTGCTGCGCAAGTAACTGAAAAAAATGAAAAAAGCACTTCTCCAAAGCAAATGCTTGGGGTATAGTGCGATCCGCTTCTGAGGGAACTCAAAAGCAACGTCGGGGCGTAGCGCAGCCTGGTAGCGCACTTGCATGGGGTGCAAGGGGTCGAGTGTTCGAATCACTCCGTCCCGACCAAATTTGAAAAGGCCGGCTCAGCAATGAGTCGGCCTTTTTGCATTTCTCTTTCCGCAAGGTTTACCTATATCGACCGCCAACCCGGCGCATCCCTCAATGCCCAATAATCCTGCGCCGCCGGGAAGGTCGGAAGGTCGCTGCGTGCTATCCGGATTTCGCTCTGCCACTTGAAGAGGCCGATGCGTTGGGCGACCCGGGTCGTGAAGGCGTGGTGGGGATTGGTGTCTGGGGTGTGCTGGGTGTTGTGGCGGGGGGCTTCGTTGCTGAGCCATTTGGTGGTGTTGTGGTGTTCGGGGTGTCAGAAGCGGTAGAGGGCTTTGTAGGCGCTCGATTCGTTGATGACTTCCGCTTTCTCACGGAAGCCGCTAAGGGTGACGGACCGCGTAGGATTGACGGATCGGGAGATGGAGCCGGCAGACTCGAGGGTCTCCGTGCGATTTGTCATAGTATCAGTAGTGAAAACTACAGGCGAAAGGGCCGGAAACCGTCGCTGTTTCCCTCATGCGCTTTCAACGCTTTCGCGCCATCTCAGTTCAGGTCGTCAAATCAGGCCACGGGATTGACCGTGACGAGCGGAGGATGGAGGAAGGTTTTCCGAGGCGGTAACCTGCAACGCGCGTATGAATCAGGGGAGCCTGCCTTGAGGGGGCTACGATGGCGCCTTCTTTAATACAGGTCGAATGGTGCAGCGGCTCGGCAGCTGCTGATGTGCGATGAGGCCGCAGCGGAAGGTGTGTAGCTTCTGTATAGATATAGATATAGAGGGGGGAGGTCCTTTGTCATCTTTCTGCGAAAAGTCGTTGACGACCCATTTTAACTCCCTATAATGCGCACCACTCCCA
>NZ_AMZB01000057.1 GCF_000313755.1 Pseudomonas nitroreducens TX1
CTACCCGCTGGTATGGATGCTCGACGGTAACGCCGCCCTCGGCGCACTCGACGAACAACTGCTGGCCGACCTGAACGACGGCCGCGCCCCGCTGCTGGTCGCCGTCGGCTACCAGACGCCTCTGCGCATCGACCGGGCGAGCCGCACCCGCGACTACACTCCGCCGCGCCCGCCGCTGGCGGAGCAGAAAGACCCGCTCACCGGCGACCCCAGCGGTGGCGCCGACGCCTTCCTCGACCTGATGCGTGACCGGATGCTGCCGGCGGTGGCCGCGCAGGCGCCCATCGACCGTGCGCAGCAGACGCTCTGGGGCCATTCCTACGGCGGCCTGCTGACGCTTCACGCGTTGCTCACCCGGCCGCAACAGTTCAGTTTCTACGCTCCGGCCAGCCCTTCGCTGTGGTGGGGCGACGGCGCCATCCTCAAGGAGCAGGACGGCTTCGCCCAGCGGCTGGCCGGCCACTCTGCGCAACTGCTGCTGATGCGCGGCGGCAAGGAGCCCTTCAAGCCACGCGAGGACATCACCCCCAGCGCGCCCCGCGCCGCCCAGCAACTGGTGGAAGATGTCGCCAAGGTGCCGGGCATGCAGGCCCGTTTCCATGCCTTCGATGGCATGAGTCATGGGCAGACGCTGGAGGCTTCACTGCAGTACCTGTTGCGGACGCGGTTTACCCAGTGACCTGACGCGCCGCCTCCCGAAGAGCGCGGCACTTCGCCGGAGCTACCTGTAGGAGCGAGCTTGCTCGCGAACACGAACTCCCCGACCACTTCGGTGCTGGGCGGTGGTTCGCGAGCAAGCTCGCTCCTACCAAAGCATCAACGCTCAGACTGATGCCGCAATCTGCTCGCGCAACCACCGATGCGCCGGGTCACGGTGCGAGCGTTCGTCCCAGAGCATCGACATCTCGTATCCCGGCACTTCCACCGGCGCCTCCACCACGCGCAACGCCGGGTTATTGCGTACCAGCCGCGCCGGCACCATGGCCACCAGGTCGCTGCTGGCCAACGCCGAAATGACGAAGAGGAAATGCGGCACCGACAAGGCCACGCGCCGGCTCAGGCCAACCGCCGCCAGCACTTCGTCGGTCACGCCGCTGAAGCCGCCGCCATCGGGCGACACCATCACATGCTCCAGCTGGCAGAACTGCGCCAGGCTCGGCTTGCGCCTGAGCTTCGGGTGCCCGGCGCGGCCGGCCAGCACATAGCGTTCGCTGAACAGCGTACGGCGGCGCATGCCTGGCGGGCTGCCTTCGGTGGTATGGAAGGCCAGGTCGATATCGCCCTGCTCCGCCTGCCGGGCGATGCGCAGCGGCGAGAGCTCCAGCAGGGCCAGGCGGGTGCCCGGCGCGCTGCCGCGAATGGCGCTCAAGGCCGGCAGCAGGATGGTCGATTCGCCGTAGTCCGTCGCCGCGATGCGCCAGGTGTTGTCCGCCTGGGCCGGGTCGAAAGGCGCTGAGGGCGCCACCGCCTGCTCCAGCGCCTCCAGGGCGATGCGCAAGGGTTCGCGCAAGGATTCGGCCCGCGCCGTCGGGCGCATGCCGCGCGGGCCAGGCAGCAGCAACGGGTCGTCGAAGATGTCGCGCAGCTTGGCCAGGTGCACGCTTACCGAGGGCTGCGAGAAATTCAGCCGTTCGGCCGTACGGGTGACGTTGTGCTCGGAGAGCAGCACATCCAGGGTCACCAGCAGATTGAGGTCGAGCCTGCGCAGATTATTCATTCATATGCCTGGAATACTGGATATTCATTTCAACTATATCTCGCTCACACGCATCCTGCGTCCATCCCACCGCTCGCAGGAGAAACGTCATGAACGTACTGATTGTCCATGCACACCCCGAACCGCGCTCGCTCAATGGATCGCTGAAGGATTTCGCGGTGCGCCGCCTGCAGGCCGCTGGCCATGAAGTGCAGGTATCCGACCTCTACGCGATGAACTGGAAAGCCACACTGGACGCGTCCGACAGCCTCGACCGCGATCCCGAGGGGCGTTTCGATCCATCGCTGGACTCCAAGCTCGCCTACGCCGCCGGCCGGCAGAGCAGTGATATCGCCACCGAACAGGAAAAACTGCGCTGGGCCGACACGCTGATCCTGCAGTTCCCGCTGTGGTGGTTCAGCATGCCGGCGATCCTCAAGGGCTGGGTCGAACGGGTCTACGCCTACGGTTTCGCCTATGGCGTGGGCGAGCACTCCGATGCCCGCTGGGGCGACCGCTACGGGGAAGGCAACCTGGCCGGCAAGCGCGCCATGCTGGTGGTCACCACCGGTGGCTGGGAGTCGCACTACAGCGCGCGCGGCATCAACGGGCCGATCGATGACCTGCTGTTCCCGATCCACCACGGTGTGCTGCACTACCCCGGTTTCGAGGTCCTGCCGCCCTACCTGGTCTATCGCACCAGCCGCGTGGATGCCGAGCGCTACGCGCAGATCGAGCGGGAACTGGGCGAGCGACTGGACACCCTCCAGACCACCCCACCCATTCCCTTCCGCCGGCAGAATGGCGGCGACTACGAGATTCCCGCGCTGACCTTGCGGGAAGAGATCAATCAGGGCGCCACTGGCTTCGCTGCGCATCTGGATTGACCTTATGTTCGCGAGCAAGCTCGCTCCTACAGGGTCAAGCACGCGGCTTTTTGTAGGAGCGAGCTTGCTCGCGAACCACCCAACCTCAGGGCTTCACGCGAGGCTCCGCCTCGAAGGCATGGCGCAGCAGCTCGACGAATTCCGGCGCAGAGGGGATTTCCACGTCACCGATGCGGTTCACCGGTACTGCCGGCGTCCAGGAGTTCATCACCACCGCGCCGCTCAGGCCGGGCAGGTCCTGAAGGTCGATGGCACGCGTGACCTGGCGCACGCCCAGCTGTTCCAGTTGCCGCTGGAGAATGCCCATGGTGGTGCCGGTGAGCATCTTCGCCCGCGGCCAGATCACCGTTTCGCCATCCCAGAACGCCAGGTTCCAGATGGTCGCCTCGCTGAAGCGGCCACGGTGGTCGGTGAACACCGCATCGTCGAAACCGCCGGCCACCGCTTCGCGCAGGTACCAGGTCTTGGCGATCTCGCCGACGTGCTTGATCTCCGCCAGCACCCGCTCGTGCCCGACAATGGCCAGCGACAGCGGCCCCAGCGGCCCATCCGATGGCGGCGCGGTGCGCACCAGCAACTCGGGCCGGTGCTCGGGACCGGCGACGGTGAATTCCCCGGCAGGCGAGTACACCGTCGCCATCAGCGAAGTATCGTCCGGCGCCTGCTCCAGGGCGGCGCGCAACGCCGCGCGGATTTCCTCGTCGGCATGGCTCTGGCCGAACAGCCGCTGCGAGGCATTGCGCAGGCGCTGCAGATGCAGGTCCAGCCCACGGATACCGCCGCCGCGCACCTGCATGGCGGTGAAGTGCGCGTAGCCTGCGAAGGCCAGGGGCGCCAGGTCGTCGGCGCTGGCGGGTTGGGCATTGCGTTGGGTGATATGGGGGTGAATGGCGGCGGACATGGGGTTGGCTTCCTCTGCTCGACTGTTTTCTGGGGGATCTTCAAGGTGATCCCACTATCGACCTTTGACGAAGCCTGGAGAAACGAGTATTTCTCGACGGATCATCAAGCAGGATTTGAAGATCGATGAGCCGTTCCTTTCCCGGCATCCGCTCGCTGCGCACCTTCGAGGCCGCCGGCCGCCACCTGAACTTCACCCGCGCCGCGGAAGAAGTCGGCCTCACGCCGGCGGCGGTCAGCCACCAGATCAAGGAGCTGGAAGACCAGCTCGGCCTCGGCCTGTTCGTGCGCACCAGCCGCAGCATCCAGCTGACTCCGGCGGGCGCGCTACTGCTGGAGGCGGCGGCGGAATCCCTCGGCCTGCTGCACCGTGCCACCGTGCGGGCGCGGCGACTGGCGCGCACCTCGGAACAACTCCGGGTCTCGCTCACCGCGCGCTTCGCCACCCACTGGCTGCTGCCGCGCCTGCCGCAGTTCCGCGCGCTGCATCCAGGGCTGAAACTCAGCTTCGACGTCAGCGACGAACTGCGCGACTTCGCCGTCGACGATATCGACCTCGCCATCCGCTTCGGCAGCGGGCGCTACCCCGGTCTGCAGGCCGAGCGCCTGTTCGATACCCAGATAATCCCGGTGTGCTGCCCGAGCCTGCTGGAAGACGGCCCGCCCCTGCGCGAGCCGCGCGACTTGAAGGCCCACACCTTGTGTCACGTGGTCTGCGAAACCGAGGGCGCACCCTGGCCGGACTGGTCGCGCTGGATGGCGGCAGCCGGCGTGGAGGACTTCGACGCCAGCGGCTGCGTTACCTTCGAGGACACCAGCCACGTGGTGCAGGCGGTGCTCGAAGGCGGCGCAGTCGGGCTGGCCGATCACGCCATGGTCGCCCGCGAGCTGGAACAGGGCCTGCTGGTGCAGCCGTTCGACCTGGGCGTGCAAGTCGCCGAGGACTACGCCTACAACCTGGTCTATCCACTGGCCAGTGCGGACGAACCGCGGATCAAGGCCTTCCGCGAATGGATTCTCGGCGAAATGGCCCTGGGCTGATCACTGCGGCAGCTTGCAAAGGCTGGGCTTTCCTGCGAAAACGCACGCCCGCGCGGCGCTCGTGCCGCACCCGCAGCAATGGAGGACGCCATGAGCAGCGAACTGCAGATCGAAGATATCGTCGTGGGCGACGGCAAGACCGTGGTCAAGGGCGCCCTGATCACCACCCAGTACAAGGGCACCCTGGAAGATGGCACCGTCTTCGACTCGTCCTACGACAAGGGCCGCCCCTTCCAGTGCGTGATCGGCACCGGTCGGGTGATCAAGGGCTGGGACATCGGCCTGATGGGCATGAAGGTCGGCGGCAAGCGCAAGCTGTTCGTGCCCGCGCACCTGGCCTACGGCGAGCGCCAGGTGGGCGCACACATCCAGCCCAACTCCAACCTGCTGTTCGAGATCGAACTGCTGGAAGTCCTCACCCGCGACGATTGAACCTCACGCCGGCGCAGATTCCACGCTGCGCCGCATCGCCAGGATCGCCGTCGGCCCCTGGGCCTTGCGGGTGAACCAGAAGACCCGGCTCACGCCTCGGGTGATCGCCACGTAGGCCAGGCGCAGCTGCTCGTCCTGCTGGGCCTGGTCGTAGCTGCTGGCGAAGAAGCCGCAAGCCGCATACAACGCACTGCGCAGCGGGTGTTTTTCCGGTGGCGCGCAGTCGTCGAGGATGATCGCCACTTCCGCCTGCAGGCCCTTGGCGCGGTGTATGGTCATGCCCTTCACCGGCAGCTTACGGTCCAGTTCGCCGAGAATGGTCTGCAGGATTTCGTTGCGCCGGCTGAGCAGCAGCACGGCGGTCTTCTCCTTCGATCCGTGCGCGGCGACGTGCTCGCACTGCCTGCGGACCTCCTCCAGCAGGATCGGCAGGTTCTTGCGCGCATCGAAGCGCTGCACCAGCTTCACCCCGTGGTCGCCCGCCTCCGCCGACTTGAAGGCACGACAGGTCTTGGCCTGCTTGTTGGCCACGCCCACCAGCACACGCTCACCGTCACGAATCACCGGGTCGATGCTGCGGTAGTTGGTTTCCAGCAGCAGCACGCGGCTCTTGCGCCGCCCCTTGCTGGGAAAATGCCGGTCGAAGTCCATGAACAGTTCCGGCGAGCTGCCGCGCCAGGCATAGATGGACTGCCAGTCATCGCCGATGGCCATCAGGCTGACCGCCTCGCCGCGCTTGGCCAGATCGCGGTGCAGCGCCTGCAGCCACAATACGATCTGCGGCGACACGTCCTGGAACTCGTCGATCAGCAGGTGCTGGAAGGGTGCCAGGGCCTCGGCCGGCAGCTTGCCGTCGCCAAGCAGGTCGGTCAGGCGCTGGAAGGCCCGGTTGAAGGTCAGCAGGCCCTGCTCCTGCAATGCGGCATCGAAGGCCGCCCAGAACAGTTGCAGCGCCTGGACGAACTGGCGCTCGCGCGGGGGGCAGGCGAGCTTGTTCGGCTGCAGCCGGTCGATGCGCAGGCCGATGCTCTCGATGAAGCCGGACTGGGCATGGAAAGCCTCGAACAGCGGCAGCGGGGTGAACTCGCCCGAGAGCTTGAAGGCATCCAGCGGCGCCTTGCCGATGCGCGGCGGCTTGCCGTCTTCGCCGGCTTCAGGCGGTGGCGGCAGCTGCAGCAATTGGTGCACCAGCACGCGGAACGGCGCCTGCTCGGCGTAGCACTGGTGGTAGACCTGCTTGAGCAATCGTTGCTGCACCGGGCGCAGGCGGCCGGCGAGCAAGGGGTTGTCCAGTTCATCGGCTGGGGCGCGCTCGTCCAACTGTTCGAACCAGCGCGGATTCTTCAGCGCGACCTTTGCAAGCGTGCCCATTGCCGAGTGAAAGGTGCGCACGCACTGCCGCGCCTGCGCCGCATCGAACGCATGGCCCCAGTAGCCGAGGACTTTCACCAGTTGCTCGCGCAGTTGCGCGCAGGAAGCGTTGGTGAAGGAAATCACCGTCACCTTCTCGGCGTCTATCCCCAGATGGCAGAGCATGTAGACCACCCGCAGCACCAGGGTGGTGGACTTGCCGGAGCCGGCGCCGGCGAAGATTCGGGTCAGCGGCTCGGGCGCAAGGATCATCGCCCACTGCTCGTCCGATGGCAGGCTGACGATCCCGTGGGCAGCGGCCTGGGCCACGCGCTGGCGCATGTCGAGGGCGTGCTGCTCGTCCGGCGCGCTGGCGCTGCCGTAGATGCCGGCGGCAGCCGGGGCGCGCGGGCGTTTGGACGCAGGCGAGTCGTCGTCCTTCCTGGCCTTGGCAGTACGCTTGGCCGGCGCCCTGGCCTTGCCCTTCGCCTTGCCGCGCGCCCCTGGTTTGGGTTGCGCCGCTTCGCGCTCGTCGCGCAGGTATTGGGTGGTACGGGGGAAATAACGCGCAAGGGCTTCGGCAACCAGCCGCTTGTAGCGTTCGACAGCAGACTCCATGGGTCCTACCAGATCATGTACGACGTTGAATCATAAGCGGTTTGCGACAGTGACAGGCAACCCATACGGCGGTTCCGCCAGGCCTGGGAAAATTGATAACCATTAGCAATTGGATTAGAGTCGGTCTCCCGCTTTTTCCGGCCACGCCTCCCCTACGGATGACCCCATGTTCGAACTGGAAAATGTCAGTTTCAGCGTCCCCGGTCGCACCCTCCTGCAACCGCTGAGCCTGCAACTGGCGGACGGCAACATGATCGGCCTGATCGGCCACAACGGTTCGGGCAAATCGACCCTGCTCAAGCTCCTGGCTCGCCAGCAGCAGGCCAGCGGCGGCAGCATCCGCCTGGACGGCAAGCCGCTGCAGGACTGGGGCAACCGCGACTTCGCGCGCCAGGTGGCGTACCTGCCGCAGCAGTTGCCGCAGACCGACGGCCTGACCGTACGCGAGCTGGTCGCCTTCGGCCGTTATCCCTGGCACGGCGCTCTCGGCCGTTTCACCGGCGACGACCGTCAGCAGATCGACCGCGCGCTGGACCTCACCGACACCCTCGCCTTCGCCGGGCGCCCGGTGGACCTGCTCTCCGGTGGCGAACGCCAGCGCGTCTGGCTGGCCATGCTGCTGGCGCAGAACAGCCGCTACCTGCTGCTGGACGAACCGACTTCGGCGCTGGACATCGCCCACCAGGTGGAAGTGCTTTCCCGCGTCCACGAGCTCAGCCGCGAGCTCGGCCTGGGCGTGCTGGTGGTGCTGCATGACATCAACATGGCGGCGCGCTACTGCGACCACCTCATCGCCCTGCACGGCGGTCGCCTGCTGGCCCAGGGCACGCCGGCCGAGCTGATGCGCGGCGAAACGCTGGAAGACATCTACGGCATTCCCATGGGTGTGCTGAGCAATCCGGTCGACGGGTCGCCCATCAGTTATTTGCGTTGAGTTACTGAACGCGGAATCAACCTGCGAATCCACAGCAGCGTCCGCGATGTGTCTGCCTCGCGCCAAGCTTTCCCGCACCCGGAGACGATGTGCCGTACGGGTTCGCGAGCAAGCTCGCTCCTGCCGGCGCCCGGGTAAACCTGTAGGAGCGAGCTTGCTCGCGGACAAAGCTTCCACAGACTGGGGGGTTAAAGGTCGCTCAGCTGGGCCGGCGGCTCATCGATCAGCGGGCAGTTGTCGCAGTGTCCGATGCTGCCCAGCCGGTAGCGTATGCAGCACGTCCGGCGCTGCCGCCAGAGCCCGTCCGGGCGCTGCTCGCACGATACCTCGACATACTGGACCGGCTTGTACAGCGGATTGCGCATGCCGTCCGGACGGCGCTCGGTCTCCAGTAGCTCGCGGCCGTGGCCGAGCATCGGGGCCAGCGGCGGCAGCCTGGCCATCTCGCCGATGAACCACTCGAAGTAGTTGCCGGCGTTGCTCCAGAGCACCTTGGGCGACAGGCGCACCTCAGCGGCCAGTGCTTGCACGAAGGGTTGCAGATGATCTTCCAGCAGATGGGCAAAGCGCTGGAACGGGTCGTCCGGCGGCGCGGCGAAAGGCCCGCCCTCCCCCGTTAACTTGAACGCCTGGGGAATGCCTTGGGCGTCCAGTACCACCTCCACGTCATCGAGCGCCAACGGCAGAGTGCGACCGAGTACGAGCGCGGCAGCCACCACCGGCGGAATGAGGCGTACCAGGTACCACTTGGACCACTGCGAAGCCAGCGCGCGCCGGTCGCCATCGGCGTGGGGCGGGTCGAAGCGGCGCAGCACGCTGTCGAGCATTTCCCGCTCAAGCAAGGCGCGCGCCGAGACAGCGGGACGGGGATCGTCGCGGGTCACCAGCACCTCGCGGTAGCTGGCGAACTCGCCGAAATACAGCGGCGCGAGGGCTGCGATCACCGGCAGCCCTCGCTCACGCGGCGAGCCGCTGTCAGCACAGGCTGCAACGCTCGAAGAAGGTTTCCCGGCTCTGCACCATCAGCGCGGCGCGCTTGTGCGGGAAGTTGAACTCCTTCTCGCGCCAGAAACCCAGGCGCTGCATGTGGCCGATCATCTTCGCATTGTCCGCGCGCGGCTCGGCGACGATGCGCCGGGTGCGGGGGTCGTCCAGCAGCAGGTAGTGCACCAGGGCGGTCATCCAGCTTTCCACCTTGTGCGGACCGCGATGGCTGTCCTCGCCCACCAGCATGTGGATGCCACGGTCGTAGTCGTCCACCTCATAGAACGGCGCGATGCGGTCTTCCTTGGCCCAGTAGGCTTCGTAGTAGGCGAAGGGTTCGTCGTCGATGCAGCCGATCAGGGCAGTGGTGTGCGGGTCGGCGGCGCCTTTTTCCAGATAGGCGCGATGCTGCTCCAGGGTGCCGCCTTCCTGCCAGAACTCCAGCACGCGCGGGCTGTTCTGCCAGCGGCTGAAGCGCTCCAGGTCCAGTTCGATATCCAGGGTGCGCAGGGAAATCCACTGCCCCAGCCTGGCGTCGAAGCGCCGATAGACCTCGCCCTGCGGTTTGGGCGCGCGCAACGGATGACGACGCCCGTTGCTCATGCGGTAGACCTGCGGGTAGTTGGCGCTGGTCGCGCCCTTGTGCCAGGCAGCCCCCAGTTGCCAGAAGGCCGTACGCTCGATCTGCAGGCGTCCGCCGACTTCATCTCGGCTCACCAGGCCTTTCGCGAGCGCCTCGGCGGGCACGCTGGCGGCGGCGAACTGCACGCGCTCGCTCTGTACATCGCCTGCGAAGGTCCAGTAGGCCAGCGCCCACAGCGCCTCCACGGACGGGGCGGAGCTCAGTTGCCAGCACTCGCCTTCAAGCTGCGCGCTGAGCAGCGGCTGGCCGTCGAGCAGCAGGGTCAGGCCTTGGGTGCCCCGGTCGGTGGAGAGCGTGCGGCCGTCAGGCAATGGAAGCGAGAAGCTGGGCGTCATGGTGGGTTCCCTTTCGTGAATGCAACGACCCCGCCCGTTTGACGAGCAGGGTCGGCGGAAATTTAGTCGGCCCGGAAATCGATTGCGGGCCTGCGGATCACGCGCTTTCCGCAGTCAGCGGGCGCGTCGGCTTATGCGCGGTCTCGTGCGGCGGCAGGTGTTCGAACATCGAGGCGGCGATTTCCTGCGCGCGCATCGGCAGCACCGACAGCAGCGTGTCGCTCAGGCCATGGCTGTCCTGGGTGAAGCCTTGCAGGTAGATGCCGGCGTGCAGGCGCTCGTCGGCCAGTACGCGGTAATCGCGGCCCACTTCGAAGTCGCCCAGGTAGTCCTGCAGCGGTGCGAGCAGTTCGCGGTGCGACTTGCGCTCGTAGCCGGTGGCGAGGATCACCGCGTCGTAGCGATGGGTTTCCACGGCGCCGGTGGCGCTGTCGCGCAGGGTCAGTTCGATGCCTTCGGCGTCGGCCTTGGCCGCCTCCACAGTGCGCCGGCAGAGGAAAGCGTGGCGGTCGACGCCGGCCACCTTCTGCCGGTAGAAGATGCCGTAGATTCGCTCGATCAGGTCCAGGTCCACCACCGAGTAGTTGGTGTTGTGGAACTCCTGGATCAGTTTCTCGCGCTCGGCCTTGGGCTCGTTGAACACCAGGTCGGTGTAGCGCGGGGCGAAGATCTCGTTGACGAAGGGGCTGTCGTCGGCCGGCTTGAGCACCGCCGCGCGCAGAACCATGTCGACCTTCACCGAAGGGAAGCTGTCGTTCAGGTCGATGAAGGCTTCGGCCGCGCTCTGGCCGCCGCCGATCACCGCGATGCGCATCGGCTCGTTCTGGTTGCAGCGCTGCTTGGCCATGCACTCCAGGTAACGGGCGTGGTGGAACACGCGCGGGTCTTCGCGCAGGTGGTTGAAGGCCGACGGGAAGCGCGGTGTTCCCCCGGTACTCACTACCACGCTGCGCGCCAGGCGGAAGCGCTCGTGGCCGCGGGCATCGCTGGAGATGACCTTCACCAGTTCGATGCCATCCGGCCCCTGCACCGGTTCGACGCGGCTGACGGTCTCGCCGCAGACGCGCTGCTCGGCGAACTGATCGCTGACCCAGCGCAGGTAGTCGTTGTACTCCATTCGGCACGGGTAGAAGGTGCCCAGGTTGGTAAAGTCGATCAGCCGACCCATGGCGTGCAGGTAGTTGACGAAGCTGTAGGGGCTGGTGGGGTTGCGCAGGGTCACCAGGTCCTTGAGGAAGGAAATCTGCAGCTCGCTCTGCGCCACCAGGGTGTTGCCGTGCCAGCGGTAGTCGGCCTGCTTGTCGAGGAACAGTGCGTGGTAGTGGCGACCCTCGCGTCGCGCCTGCTCCTGCAGGGCGATCGCCAGCGCCAGGTTGGAGGGGCCGAAACCGATGCCGAGCACGTCGTAGGTCGGGGTGATCATCTGGGTCATGGTGCCAATGTCCTGTGTCGCGATGGCCGTGGGGCGTGACCACGCGGGAGTCGGCGGCTTACTGCTCAGCCCTGCCAGGAGCACCCCGCCGCGTGGCGGCCGGCACTCGATCCTGCGTGTCGCCCATGATTTGCGCTGTCGATAGCGCGTTATCTGGAGAGACGAGACAGGCTGTGGGAAATTTAGAATGATTCTCACTAAGTCATGAAAATTTCCAGATGGCGGATGGAAGTCGGCCAGGGGAAATCGTGCGCGACCCGCGCGGGACTAAATACTGGCCGCGCTTGCACGTCTACCGAGGTAAACCGGATCAACATGGAGCGGGCCCCGTCCGCGATGGGGCGCCCAGCTCATGGGACGGATTGGAGCGGCGGGGTCGATCCAGGACAGCGTGCGCTTGTGTCCGCCCCAGGCCTTCAGGCACTGCCGGCAAGGATGCCCATGGCGCGCCTGATCTCGACAGCCCTCCGGCAGTTCGCCAAGGCTGCGGTAGAGAGCGAGTTCCTTGTGCGCCGATGAACGCGCTTTCCACCTCGTCGGGCATCCCACGAAAAACCGTCGAGGCTGCAGCCGCCTGCTGACAGTGCGAGTCGGGCTTATTTATAATCAGTCGCATCAACGCGAAAAGAAAGTGTGATATCGGCCGCCAACGGCCTTACCGAGATGCCCCATGACCAGCTCCCCTTCCCCGTTCGACGATGACCGCATCAGCGCCGAAGCTGCGCACTGGTGCGCGCGTCTGCACGACGAAGAGTGCAGCGATGCCGACCGCGCCGAGTTCGCCCAATGGCTCGCGCTCGACTCGCGGCACGGGGAGGAATACCAGGCCATGCTGGACATCTGGCAACTTTCGGCACTGCTGCCGCGGACCGCACGAAACGCACCGGAACCCGCAGCTCCGGCAGCCCTGCACGAACGCCGCCCCCGCAGCACCGCTCGCCGGCGGCGCAGCAGCGAGCGCATTGCCGCCATCGCGGCCGGCGTGCTGGTCGCCATCGGCGCGATCTGGTCGGCCGGCTGGTCCGCCGGGCTGCTGCCCTCGAAGGTCGGCTACTACGCCGCGCAGCCTGGCGCACGCGAGGTGGAGCTGGCCGATGGCTCGAAAGTCGAACTCAACAGCCACTCGCAGCTTTTCTTCGCCAACTTCCGCGACCGCCGCAGCGCCTGGCTGAAAAGCGGTGGCGAAGCCTACTTCCAGGTCACCCACGACACCCTGCAGCCCTTCTCGGTCTATACCGACAACGGCAGCGTGCGCGTCACCGGAACGCGCTTCAACGTCTGGACCGACCCACAACAGATGCTGGTCACCCTGCTCGAAGGCTCGGTGGTGGTCAGCCCGCCCGACAGCGTCGATGGCAACAGCGCCCAGCTCACGCCGGGCATGCAGGCGCGCTACAGCCAGGGCAGCCAGCGCATCGAACTGGCCCAGGTCGCGCCCGCCGGCGCCATTGCCTGGCTCGAGGGCAAGCTGGTGATCGACGACCTGACGCTGCAATCGGCCATCCCGCTGATCAACCGCTATCTCAAGCAGCCGGTGTTCCTCGAGGACGCCACCGTCGCCGCCATGCGCATCGGCGGCATCTACCGCACCGACGACCTCCAGGCGCTGGTGGACTCATTGCCCAAGGTCCTGCCGCTGGACCTGCACAAGGACAACCAGGGCCGCATGGTGCTCGCCAGCCGCTACGCGCAGCTCTAGATCGCGTCTCCAAGCTGGAGCAGGTCAACTTCCTGGAAAGTTCTGCGCGGCCAGGCTCGGGAATCCCCAATGCCATAACCGTTCGCGAGCTCGCTCGCTCCTACGAAGAGTATTCGCGGCCAGGGCTGGGCTGTAGGAGCGAGGTTGCTCGCGAAATCCTATGCGGCGGAATGTGCAGTCACCGGCAAGCACCGCTCACCAGCGCTTGTCAGCTAGCAATTTCCTATTTGCGAAAAATTCGCAAATTCTCTTCAGTTTTTCCCGCGCTCATTCGTCTTGATAGCAACGATTCGGATTTGCCGATGATCCGCTGATTCGCGCGCCGTCTCGTCCCGTTGTGCGACCTGCTTTCCGACAGGTCGGGTCCAGGAAAAGACGATGCAGACTCCCGTTCCAAGCGCCTTCCGCGAAATGCTCAAGTTGCTGCGGCCGTACTGGCTGCCGCTGGCCCTCGCTACCCTGCTGGGGATTCTTGGCGGTGCCGCGATTACCGCGCTGCTTGCCACCATCAATTACGGCCTGCATTCCGAAGGCGGCATGTCGGCCGCGCTGCTGATGGGTTTCGCCGGCCTGTGCGGCGTAGCCCTGGTCGGCTCGATCATCTCCGACCGCGGCACCAACTATGTCGGCCAGCACGTCATCGCCAGTCTGCGCAAGGACCTGGGCCGCAAGATCATCGCCGCACCCATCGAGCAGATCGAGCGCTACCGCAGCCACCGGCTGATCCCGGTGCTGACCCACGACATCGACACCATCAGCGACTTCGCCTTCGCCTTCGCACCGCTCGCCGTCGCGCTGACCACCACGCTCGGCTGCCTGGGTTACCTGGCCTGGCTGTCGCCACCGATGTTCCTCGCTACCGCCATCGCCATTGTCGTCGGCAGCGCCGTGCAATATGTCGCGAGGGCCAAGGGCATCAAGGGTTTCTTCGAGGCACGGGACAAGGAAGACGAGCTGCAGAAGCACTATCGCGCCATTGCCGAGGGTGCCAAGGAGCTGCGCATCAGTCGCCCGCGCCGCTTCCAGCACTATAGCGAGCGCCTGCAGGGCACCGCCGACGAGATCTGCGACATCCAGCTGCGCTCGATCAATCTGTTCAATGTCGCCAAGGGCTTCGGCTCGACCCTGTTCTTCATCGTCATCGGCGTGGCCCTGGCCTACCAGTCGCTGTGGCCGAGCACCGACCAGGCGACGCTGTCCGGCTTCATTCTGGTGCTGCTGTACATGAAGGGCCCGCTGGAGGGGCTGATCGGCCAGCTGCCGGTGGTGACCCGTGCCCAGGTCGCGTTCCGCCGCATTGCTGAGCTTTCGGTGCGTTTCTCGTCGCCGGAGCCGAACCTCCTGCTGGCCGACGACGGTCGCAAGCCGTTGGACTTCCAGTCCATCGAACTGCGCGAGCTGGTCTACCACTACCCCACCGACGACGGCGTCCGTGGCTTCGGCGTCGGCCCGCTGAACCTGAAGGTCAGTCGAGGCGAAATCCTTTTCATCGCCGGTGAGAACGGTTGTGGCAAGACGACCATGATCAAGCTGCTGCTCGGCCTCTACGCCCCGCGCGGCGGCGAGTTGCTGCTCAACGGCCAGCCGGTGAACGACGCCAACCGCGATGACTACCGCCAGCTGTTCACCACCATCTTCGCCGACTACTTCCTCTTCGAAGACCTGCTCAAGGGCAGCCAGGACATCCCAGCCGAAGCCGGCCGCTACCTCGAGCGCCTGGAGATCGCCCACAAGGTCAGCCTGCAGGGCCAGGAATTCTCCACCACCGACCTCTCGACCGGCCAGCGCAAGCGCCTGGCCCTGGTACAGGCCTGGCTGGAGAAACGCCCGGTACTGGTGTTCGACGAGTGGGCGGCAGACCAGGACCCGGAGTTCCGCCGGATTTTCTACACCGAGCTGCTGCCCGAACTACGAGCCCAGGGCAAGACGCTGATCGTGATCTCCCACGATGACCGCTATTTCGATGTCGCCGATCGCCTGTTGCGCATGAACGCCGGACAGATAGTGGAGATCGAGGACCACCGCGCCACATCGCCTCATGGCGGCTCCGGCGTAGCCATGGGTTGAGCGCCGGGCGGTGCGGCTGGCTGCCCTTCCACCGGTCATTACCGAGCAGAAGAAAGAGCGAACGGATTGTCGCGGTGCCTGCACCGGCCTGCCACACCAAGCTGAATCATTCTTATTAGAAACTGCATTAAGATCATAGGAGCTAAACAAGTGAGTCGCACCCGCACTGCGCTGCAATCCCGGCACCCGGTGAAGCCCCTGGCCCGCCTCGTCCGCGCCACCACCCTGGGGATGGTCCTGACTGCCACCGCCGCTTACGCCGCACCGGTTCGCATCGACATCCCGGCCCAGTCCCTGGCTTCCGCGCTGACCAGCCTGGGCGCGCAGTCGAACCTGCAGATCGTCTTCAACCAGAGCCAGGTGCAGAACCTGCGCGCCCCCGGCGTGCGCGGTGAGATGGAGCCCACCCAGGCGCTGGAGCGCCTGCTGCAGGGCTCCGGGATCAAGTACCAGGTCGAAGGCAGCCGCGTGACCCTGCTGGGCGCCGACTCCGCCAGCAGCGACACGCTGAACATGTCCGCCCAGGTCATCACCGGCGCGGTCGAAGGCGAAGACAGCTACGTGCCGCGCACCTCCAACAGCGGCAGCAAGACCGACACCCCGCTGCTGGAAATCCCCCAGTCGATCTCGGTGATAACCCGCAAGCAGATGGACGCCCAGGGCGCGCAGACCGTGACCGAAGCGCTGCGCTACGTGCCCGGCGTCAAGGTGGAAGCCTATGGCCTGGACCCGAAGGGTTTCGACTGGCTGTACATCCGCGGCTTCAACGCCCAGGCCACCAGCGACTACCTCAACGGCCTGCGTCAGCAGAACAACAGCTACGCCTTCTTTCGCAGCGAGCCCTACGCCTTCGAGCGCATCGACGTGGTCCGCGGCCCGTCCTCCAGCCTGTTCGGCCTGGGCGACGCCGGCGGCATCGTCAACCGTGTGAGCAAGAAGCCCACCGCCGACCATGTCAACGAAGTCCAGCTGACCGGCGGCAACCATGACCGCAAGCAGGGCCAGTTCGACCTCGGCGGCGCGCTGGACGAGCAGAACCAGTTCCTCTACCGCGTGGTGGGCCTGGCCCGCGACTCGAACACCCAGGCCGAATACGACGATGGCCACGAGGTCGAGGACAACCGCTACTACATCGCCCCGTCCTTCACCTGGGCGCCGGACGAAGACACCAGCCTGACGATCCTCACCGACTTCCTGCGCGACCGTAACTCCGGCTCGATCTTCGACTACAGCGTCAACGGCCACCCCACCGGCACGCTGCTGGGCGACCACAACTACAACCACTTCGACCAGGACCAGTACACCCTGGGCTACGAGTTTCGCCACCGCCTGAACGACACCTGGGAATTCCGCCAGAACGCTCGCTACGGCCAGGTCGACCTGATCTTCAACAACCTGCTGCCGCAACTGCAGGTCGGTCGGAACATCATCCGCACGGCGGATCGCTTCGACCAGCACATGGACACCTTCAACCTGGACAACCAGTTGCAGGCCAACTTCGACACCGGCGCCATCAAGCACACCCTGCTGATGGGCGCGGACTACAGCTGGCAGGACGCCAATGTCGCCCGCTGGCGTACCCTAGGCCCGTCGCTGAACCTGGATAACCCGGTCTACGGCCAGAGCGTGCCGCGTCCGAACAAGGGCAACAGCATCCAGTCCATCGACTACGACCAGAACATCGAGCAGATCGGCGCCTACCTGCAGGACCAAGTCAAGTTCGACGACCACTGGATTCTCACCGCCGGCGGCCGCTACGACTATGTGCGCAACGACCTGGACAACCACGTCGGCGCCCACAGCATGCAGAAGGACAACGCCTTCACCGGCCGGGTCGGCCTGACCTACCTGACCGACTTCGGCCTGGCGCCCTACGTCAGCTACTCCGAGTCCTTCGTGCCCAACACCGGCATCAGCTCCGACGGCAGCGCCTTCAAGGCCAGCGAAGCGCACCAGTACGAAGCGGGCGTGAAGTTCCAGCCGGACGAAACCCTGCTGATCACCCTGGCCGCCTACGAGCTGACCAAGGAAAACATCCTCACCAACCAGCTGAACGCCAACGGCGTGCCCACCGGCTTCAGCGAGGCCACCGGCGAACAGCGCTCGCGCGGCATCGAGGCCGAGCTGAAAGCCAAGCTGGACCAGAACTGGGACCTGCTGGCCTCGTACACCTACACCAAGGCCAAGATCACCAAGAGCAACGACGCCAACGAAGGCAACCGCCCGGCCAACGTGCCCGAGCACATGGCCAACGGCTGGCTGAACTACACCTTCCACGAAGGTGCGGTCGACGGCCTCTCCATCGGCGGCGGCGTGCGCTACACCGGCTCGCTCTACGGCAACAACGCCAACACCTACCACGTCGACAACTACACCCTGTTCGACGCCGGCGTGAGCTACCCGCTGAACAAGAACGTGACCCTCTCGGTGAACGCCCAGAACCTGCTGGACGAGGAATATGCCGCGACCTGCGACAGCCCGATCTCCTGCTACCCGGGCCTGCGCCGGACCGTCATGACCAGCGTGAAGTACAGCTGGTAAGGCACTCGTGGAGGCGGCTCGCGTCGCCTCCACGCGCTCTTTCCGGGCTCCCTGTGCGCAGGGGGCCTTTCTTGTTTCAGAAGACTGTTGTTTCAGAAGACTGTTGTTTCAAGCGAGGAGTAGTGCATGTCCCTCACCCGTCGCCATCTGCTGCAGGGGCTCGCCATCGGCGGGCTGGCCTGCGCGTCCGGCCTGCCGGTGTTCGCCGGCGAACGCCTGACGCGGATCGTCGCGCTCAACTGGGTGGCCGCCGAGACGCTGCTGACCCTGGGCGTGCCGCCGCTGGCGATCTCCGACGACCGCTACTACCGGGCGCGCATGCCCACCAAGGCGCTACCGGAAAGCGTGCGCGACGTGGGGCCTTATTGGGAACCGAACCTCGAACTGATCCAACAACTGCAACCGCAACTGATCCTCAGCGATCCGATGACCCCGACCTTGCAGCGGCGGCTCAACGGCATTGCCCCCACCGAGAAAGTCGCGATCTATCCCGCTCCCGAGGGCGCCTGGAAAGCCACTACCGACTTCATGAGCGACCTGGCGCGGCGGCTGGGCATCGAGCAGGTCGCTACCGACTACATCGCCGCGGGCGAACTGCGTCTGGCAGAGCTGCGGGCGAAGCTGGCTCACCGCCACCTGCCCCCCGTGTGTGTCGCCGTACTCAACCAGGACGGCCGTCACGCTGCGGTCTACGGCAGGAACAGCATGGTGCAGGACGTGCTCGACCGCCTCGGCGTCGAGAATGCCTGGCAGGGGCCGGTCGGCCCGGTGGGGCTGGCCATGGTCAGCATCGAGCGGCTGGCCGAGCGCGCGGATGCGCACCTGGTCTACGTCGACATCCCCACCACCTCGGCGCGCCTGCAGAGCCTGCGGCAGCCCAACGACCTGTGGGCCAACCTGCCCGCCGTACGCCGCGGCCACACCCTGACGCTGCAACGCTTCTACCCCTACGCCGGCGCCGCTTCGGTGCTGGACCTGGCCGAGCGCATCGCCGCCTACCTGGACAGCGCCACGGAGCTCGCCGATGTCTGAATCGACCCTCGGTCTCACCGCCCCGCGTAGCGGCCTGCTGCTGGGCCCGGCGCTCTGGACACTGGTACTGGCGCTTCTGGCTGGCCTGCTGGTGTTCCATGGCCTGCAGGGTGCCCTGCCCCGCGACCTCTGGTGGCAGGCGCTGTGGTCGCCGGACCTGGACGACGTGCGCCAGGTACTGCTGCACTTCAGCTTCTTCCCGCGCCTGGCGGTCAGCCTGATGGCCGGCGCCGCACTGGCCCTGGCCGGCACGCTGTTCCAGCAGATCCTCCGCAACCCGCTGGCGGAACCGGTGACGCTGGGGGTTTCGGCCGGCGCCAACCTGGCCCTCTCTGCCGCGACCATCTTCGCCCCTGCCCTGCTGGTGCACGGCCTGGAGGCCGTGACCCTGACCGGCGCGGCGCTGGCCGCCTGCCTGCTGTTCGCGTTTGCCTGGGGTCGCACCCTGTCGCCTTTGCGCTTCATCCTTGCCGGCATGGTGATCAGCCTGTACTGCGTATCGCTCAACGCGCTGCTGGTGCTGTTCAACCACGATTACCTGATCGACCTGCTGCTCTGGCAGGCCGGCTCGTTGAACCAGAGCGGCTGGGACGGCGTGCTTTATCTGGCGCCCCGCCTGGCGGTGGCCATGGTCATCGCAATGCTGATGGCGCGCCCGCTGGCTGCACTGGGGCTGGAGGATGAGGGCGCGGCGGCAGTGGGCGTGAACCTGCTGCGCACGCGCGTCATGGGCCTGGCCGTGGCCGTGGCGTTGAGCGCGTTCGTCACCAGCGCCGTGGGCATGCTGGCTTTCGTCGGCCTGGCCGCGCCGGCCATTGCCCGGTTGTGCGGAGCGCGCACGCTCAGGCAGCGGCTGATCTGGGCGCCGCTGCTGGGTGCCGCACTGCTCTGCGGGGTGGACCAGATCGCCCGCGAACTGTCTCGCTTCGCCGGCGAGATTCCCGCCGGCATCCTCACCGGCGTCTTCAGCGTGCCGCTGCTGCTGTGGCTGCTCAGCCGCCAGCGCAGCGGCGGCATTGTCCCACGCCCGGGAGCGGCCAAGCCGCAGCGCGAGCATCCTTGGCGGTTGATCATCGGTGCAGCGATATTGCTGGGCCTGCTGACATTGCCGGCCATCTACTTCGCGGTGGATGCCAACGGCTGGCACTGGGGCGACGCAGGCCTGAGCGACGCCATCGTGCAATGGCGCTTGCCGCGCGTGCTCGGCTCATTGGCTGCCGGCGCCATGCTCGCCGTGGCCGGCCTGCTGGTGCAACGCCTGACCGGCAACCCCATGGCCAGCCCGGAAGTGCTGGGCGCCACCTCCGGCTCGGCGATCGCCGTGCTGGTGCTGTTCCTGGTGATGCCGCAGCCGCAGGCCTACATGGTCCCGGCCGCCAGCATCGGCGCATTGCTCACCCTCGGGCTGCTGCTGTGGTTCGCCTGGCGCAAGACCTTCAATGCCGAGCGCCTGCTGCTCACCGGCGTGTGCCTGACCACTCTGCTGCACTCGCTGAGCACCCTGCTGCTGGCCAGCGGCGATCCGCGCATGACGGCGATGATGAGCTGGATGACCGGCTCGACCTACCAGGTGGATGGGCTGTCGGCGACCACCGGACTGCTGGTCGGCGCGGTGATGATTGGTGTCAGCCTGCTGCTGGCACGCCCGCTGGACCTGCTGACGCTGGGCAATGGCACGGCGACCGCGTTGGGGCTGAGGCTGCGATTGAGCCACCTGACCATCCTGCTGACAGCCGCCGTGCTCACGGCCACCGCGACCATCATCGTCGGCCCGCTGAGCTTCGTCGGCCTGATCGGCCCGCACATCGCCCGCCACCTCGGCGTACGCCGCGCCGCCCCGCAAGTGCTGCTGAGCGCGGTGGCCGGGGCGCTGATCATGCTGGTGGCGGACTGGCTGGGGCGGAATATCGCCTATCCGTGGCCGGTGTCGGCGGGATTGCTGGCGGCCTTCATCGGCTGCCCGTACTTCCTCTGGCTGATGCATCGCGAGCGACGCGGCTGATAGCAGGCTTGGCATGTGGTTCGGACGCAGTCTTTCCTGGGCTCTTCGTAGGAGCGAGCATCAGGACTGTTGCAAAGCGCGAGGACGGTTGCTGCGGTCTTCCGCTTCAGAGCTGACCGCCTGCTGCAACTGGAAGTCGAACTCGATCTCGGCGAAGCGCCCTTCCACACCGCGCGCCTTGGCCGCTTCCGCGTCCTCGACGAAACGCACCTCGCCGATCAGGCCGTCGCGGGTGGCATAGGCGAAGTCGTCCCACAGGTACTGGTCGCCG
>NZ_AMZB01000058.1 GCF_000313755.1 Pseudomonas nitroreducens TX1
ACAGAGCGCGGTGGCCGAGGAGATCAACCGCAACGTCGCGGGCATCCGTGATGTCACCGAGTCGCTGTCGAGCCAGGCGCAGGAGTCGGCGCAGGTCAGCCAGTCGCTGAACAAGCTGGCGAACCATCAGCAGGGGTTGATGGATCAGTTCCGGGTTTGACGTCCTGGTACAGCCGAAAAGCCCCTCTCCCTAGCCCTCTCCCTGAAGGGAGAGGGAACCGTTCGGCGCGCTCTGACAATACCGTGCTCGCCGGTGCACGACGTACGTCGCACCATGCCATATAGCTCCCTCTCCCTTCAGGGAGAGGGCGGGGGGAGAGGGCTGGCCAAGGCGCCGAATCGCCCCGGTAGGAGCGAGCTTGCTCGCGAACCGCACGACACGGCACGGAGCCAATCGCGGACGGAGTCCGCTCCTACGAAAGCCGGGCACAGCTGATAGTCACACCGCGCGCCGCGGCAGCTCCACCACCACGCGCAACCCGCCCAGCTCACTGCCGTCCAGCTTCAGACGGCCACCGCAGGCCGCCGCGATATCCCGCGCGATGCCCAGGCCCAAGCCATGTCCGGCAACCTGCTCATCCAAGCGCGTGCCGCGCTCCAGAACACTGTCGCGTTGATCCTCGGCAATACCGGGGCCATCGTCGTCCACGCAAAGCCGGTAAGCATCCGCGCCCTTCTCCACCGTCAACCGCACCTGGCGGTCGGCCCATTTGCAGGCGTTGTCCAGCAAGTTGCCGAGCATCTCCAGCAGGTCCTCCCGGTCATACGGCAAGCGCGTGGCAGGTGGCGCCTGCCAGTGGACGGCGAGGTGCTCGCCATGGATGAGCTTGAGCATGTCGCACAGGCTAGGCAGTTCGGCGTCGCAATCGAAGTGCGCGCCGGGCAGCGCCTCGCCCACCAGCCGCGCACGCCCCAGCTCGCGGGCCAGGCGCTGCTCGATCTGCTCCAACTGTTCCTGCAGGACCCGGCGCAAATCGGGATGGTCGCGCAGCTCCTCGCGGTCTGCGAGGCTGATCAGTACAGCCAGCGGCGTCTTCAGCGCATGGCCGAGGTTGCCCAGCGCATTGCGCGAACGGCGCAGGGTGTCCTCGGTGTGCTGGAGCAAATGGTTGATCTGCTCCACCAGCGGCTCGAGCTCGCGCGGCGCCTGGCTGTCCAGCTGGCTGCGCTGGCCTTCCTGCAGTTGGGCGATCTGCTGGCGCACGCGCTCCAGCGGGCGCAGCGAGCGGCGCACGATGAACCCCTGGAACACCAGGATCAGCAGTAACGCCAGCGCGCCGGCGCCCAGGCCGATGTTGCGCAAACGATTGAAGCTCTTGAGGACAGGCGTGTAGTCCTGCGCGACGACAATGCTCAGGTGCTTGCCGTAACGCTTGTAGTCGCCGCGAAAGACCAGCAGGCGCTGGCCATCCGGACCTTTTTCCAGCTTGCTGGCCAGCCCCTTGTGCGAGGGCTGCTTCAGCTCGTTGTCCCATAGCGAGCGCGAACGCCAGGTCTGGTCGTCGAAGCGGATGACGAAGTAGCGCCCCGAGAACAACCGCTCATAGGCCGCATCGACACGCTGGCCGTCCAGTTGCAGCCCGGCCGGGCCACGGGTGATGCCCACCAGCAGGCTTTCCGCCTCGTCCTGCAGCCCGTTCACCAGATAGCGGCGCAGGCCCTGGTCGAACAGCCAGATGCCCGCCTGAGCCAAGGCCAGGCCGACCACCACCAGCACCACGCCGAGCCCGAGGCCGAGCCGGCGCTGGATCGACATCAACGGCCGACTCCGTTGCCGGTGAAGCGATAACCCTGGCCGCGGCGGGTCTCGATGACCTCGCGGCCAAGCTTGCGGCGCAGGTGGTTGATATGGACCTCGATGACGTTGGAATCGCGCTCGGTCTCGCCGTCATACAGGTGCTCGGCCAGGTGGGATTTCGACAGGAGCTGGCCGGGGTGAAGCATGAAGTAACGCAGCAGGCGGAATTCGGCGGACGTCAGGTCGACCTCCTTGCCGCCCTGTTGCACGCACTGGCGCGACTCGTCGAGGCTCAGGCCCGCGACTTCCAGCTGGCTCTGGTTGGCCAGCCCACGGGCACGGCGCAACAGCGCCTGGATACGCAGCAACAGTTCCTCGGGATGGAACGGCTTGGTCAAATAATCGTCGGCACCGGCCTTCAGGCCATCGATGCGCTCGGCCCAGGAGCCGCGCGCGGTGAGGATCAGTACCGGTATCGAAAGCCCCATGCCACGCCACTCCTGCAACACTTCCAGGCCGGGGCGGCCCGGCAGGCCGAGGTCGAGGATCACTAGGTCGTAAGGTTCGCTGGCCCCCTGCACGGCGGCATCGCGGCCGTCGGCCAGCCAGTCCACCGCATAACCCTGGCGGGTCAGGGTTGCCAGCAGTTCATCGGCCAGGGGTACGTGGTCTTCCACCAGCAGCAGGCGCATCAGTCGTCTTCCTTATCCTTGAGGATGCGACCGTCGCGGGCATCCAGTTCCAGTTCGCGCACCACGCCTTCGGTGGTCAGCAGCTCCACCTCGTAGATATAGGTGTTGTGCTCCTTCTCCAGCTCGGCTTCGAGCAGGCGCGAGCCGGGATAGCGGCCCAGCGCGGCGGGGAGGATTTCCTCGAAGGGGCGGATCACCCCTTCCTTGCTCAGGCGCAGGGCTTCGTCCTGGCTCAGGTCATGGGCCTGCGCGACGCCAACCACGGCGGCGAGCGCCAAGCCAAGCAGCACCACGCGGGGCAGAACGGTCTTCATCAGTCATCCTGGTGATCGGTGAGGACTTCGCCGGTGACCGCGTCCAGCTCGACATCCCACTTCACGCCCTGGGCGTCCTTGATGTCGACCTTGTAGAGATAGCGGCCATGCTCCAGCTCGAGCTCGCTATCGTACACCGAACCGCCGGCATGCTTGGCCAGCGCGGTGCGGTTCAGCTCCTCGAAGTTGCGGATGGTGCCGGCATCGCGCAGGCGCAAAGCCTCGTCCGGGCCAATGTCGTGGGCCGTGGCAACGCCTGCGCCCAGCAGCAGGGCGGAAAGCGCAGTCAGGATCAACAGCCATTTCATGAGCGTACCTCGTCAGAATTTCACGGCTCTCAGACTACGGAGAAGGACTTAATTCAAGCTGAATCGACACGGGACATTCACTCCGTGAAGTATCCTTGCTCCTGGCCCACAGGCTCTATAATCGCGGCCTGCCACAGCGAGGCCCGCATGACCACCATCCAGATCAAGACCCCTGCCCTCACCCTCAAGGCCGGAAGCCGAGCGCTCCAGCGCATCCGCGAACAAGGGCTGGCCCCCGCCGATGTCGGCATTCTTCCCGGCGCCGCCGGCGGCCCGAAGGCGCTGGGCATCCAGGGCCTGGACCTCGCCCTGTTCGGTGAATGGTTGCCGCGCGCACCGCGCGAGCGTTCGCTGATCGGTGCTTCCATCGGCTCCTGGCGCTTCGCCAGCGCCTGCCTGCCAGACCCGGCCGAAGGTATCCGCCGCCTGGGCGAGCTCTACACCCAGCAACGCTTCGCCCGCAATGCCGGCATCAGCGACGTATCGAAAAGCTGCGCAAAGATGCTCGACGACCTGCTCGACGGCCATGACGCCAGCGTGCTGGACAACCCCTGGTACCGCCTCAACGTGGTGGTGGTGAAGAGCCACGGCCGCCTCGCGCAGGACGGCAAGACCAGCCTCGGCCTCGGGTTGGGCGCAGTGATCCGCGACAACCTGGTCGGCCGCCGCCACCTGCACCGGCACTTCGAGCGGCTGATCATTCATGACGCCCGCCGCGCGCCACCGCTGGAGGCGCTGTCGGACTTCCCCTCGCGCTATCTGCACCTGGACCTCGCCAACCTGCGCCACGCTCTGCTCGCATCGGGATCCATCCCCATGGTCATGGAAGGCGTGCGCGACATCCCCGGCGCCGGCCCTGGCACCTACCGCGACGGAGGACTGCTGGACTACCACCTGGACCTGCCCTACCAACCCGATGGCGTGGTGCTCTACCCGCACTTCACCGACAAGGTCATCCCCGGCTGGTTCGACAAGGGGCTGCCCTGGCGCCGTGGCGACGCCGGCCGCCTGCAGGACGTGCTGCTGCTCGCCCCGTCCAAGGACTACCTGGCGCGCCTGCCGCACAACAAACTGCCGGACCGCAAGGACTTCCACCGCTACGTCGGCGACGACGCCGGCCGCGAGCGCTATTGGCGCAAGGCGATGGACGAAAGCCGGCGGATGGGCGACGAGTTCCTTGAACTGGTAGACAGCGGCCGGCTCGGCGAACGTCTGCAGCCGCTGACATAATCGGCGGCTTCACGCCTACGGCAAGGAATCGCAATGTCTCACTCTCGAAAGCTTCGCTCCCTTCTAGCCACTCTCCTGCTTGTCGGCGCGAGCGCGCAGGCAGCCATGGACGCCAAGGCGCAGCAGGAAATCAGCCAATTGCTCGACTTCGTCGAACACAGCGGCTGCCAGTTCATCCGTAACGGCAGCGAGTACCCGGCCGGGGAAGCGCGGGCACACCTGCAGAAAAAACTGGACTACCTGGAGAACAAGGACATGGTCAGCAGCGCGGAAGACTTCATCGAGCGCGCCGCGACCAAGAGCAGCATGAGCGGCCAGCGCTACCAGGTCGATTGCCCGGCGGGCAAACAGGACGCCAGCGGCTGGCTGGGCGACGAGCTCAAGCGGCTGCGCCAGGCACCGCCAGGCAACTGAGCATTACCGTAGGAGCGGACTCCGTCCGCGATTGGCCCGAAGCCGCTCAGCGGGCGGAAAATCATCGCGGACAGAGTCCGCTCCTACGCTAACCGGTTCGTGGAGGGCGGGTCGTGCCCGCGAACCGCGTCATGGCATACCGCGGATCAGCCCGGCTGCCCATCCAGGCGCGGCCTCCAGAACATCGGGCCGTAGTACCAGGCGAACAGCAGGAACGCCACCACCCAGCACGCCGCCGCGATGCTCAGCCCTTCCAGCGGCCACCAGATCACCAGCAGCACCCGTGCGACAACGCCCAGGTTGAGCAGCGCGAAGGCCCAGGACATCACCCTCGGCGGTTGCAGCGGGCGGCCGGTATGGCCAAGGCTGACCCGCGCGATCATCGCCAGAATCAGCCCGCCCACACCGCCCACCGTGAGCATGTGGATCGCCAGGCTCGGATTGAAGGTCGGGGAGAAGTGCCACATTGCCATGCCTGCCGGGGCCAGCATCATCCACAGGTAGGCCAGGTGCAGCGACCAGAGCAGCGGCACACCCCAGTAGTCCTTGTCGTACCAGCGCCACAGGCGGATCAGGTGCCCGACCGCCAACGCGGCGAACAGCAGGCCTGCAAGTGGGTGCGGAGCCAGGCCGATGCCGATTGCGCTCAGCACCGCCACCAGCATCGTGCCGCCCAGCAGTGCGTTATCCAGCCAGTTCCAGGCAGGCACCTGAGTCGTGCGGCCCAGCCCGCGCTGGGTAAAGAAGGGAATCACGCGGCCGCCGATCAGACCCATCAGCGCCGCCACCAGCCACAGCGCACCCAGCGCGCCGCCGCGCTGCCAGGCATCGTTGCCGGTCCAGATACCCGCCATCACCAGCGCGTCAGCGAATGTCATCAGGCCCAGCACCGCGATGATCGGATAATTGCGCTTCTGGCGGACCTGCCAGAGGCTGCGACCGATGAAGAACGCCAGCGCCGGCATGAACGCCAGCTCCAGAACGGTGACCAGCCACAGCGGCGCTCCCACGAGCCAGCCCACACGCGCTGCCAGCCAGACCAGCGACAACACCATCAGCGGCTTGCCGCTGACGCCGGGGCGGCCGGTCCAGGTCTGCACCGCGGTGAGCAGGAAACCGGCGATGATCGCCGCCGCAAAGCCGAAGAGCATTTCATGGCGGTGCCAGGCCAGCCAGCCGCCCAGCGGTTGCCAGGCCGGCAGCACATCGAGCAGCACGGCCGCCCAGGCGGCGATGCCGATCAGCGCGAACACCGCGCCGCCGAGGAAGAACGGGCGAAAGCCCAGGCGCCACAGGGGCGGTATGGTCAGCAGAGCCTTTCGATCAACCAGTAACACAGCAAGCCTCCCAGCCTTCCTTGCGCATCTGATGTTGGGCCACCAACCGCAGCACGTAGCCCAGCTTCAATAATGTCGGGCCGAGGATGGTGAAGGCATGCGCTGCGACAATGCTCTGCAGGTTCAGATGGCCATCGACGAAATAGGCTCCCGTGATCCCCAATAGCAGCAGGACGAGCCCGCCGGTCAGCAGCGACCAGGACATCGACAGATTGCGTTGTGGGCAGGCGAAAAGACTTTCCATCACACACCTCCTCGGGTTGCGCCGGCCCGCCATCGGGCCGGCGCTCAGGTTCAGGCCTCCAGCGCGCTGGCCGGGCCGAAGAACTCGTAGTGGGACTGTTGCTCGGGCACGCCGATCTCGCGCAGGTGACGCTTTACCTGGGCCATGAACGGCTTGGGACCGAGGAAATAGGCGTCCAGGTCGCGGTCTTCCGGCAGCCAGTCGGCCAGCAGTTCGCGGCTTAGGAAGCCCTCGGCATGGGATGCGTCCTGCGAGCGCGGCTCGCTGTAGCAGAAGTAATGCTTGAGCTGCGGATGCGCGTCGGACTGCGCCTCGACCCACTCGCGGAATGCATGCGCGCCGCCGTGGCGGGCGCAATGGATGAAGTGCACTTCGCGACCGGAGGCCAGGGCCGGCTTGAGCATCGCCAGTGCCGGAGTGATGCCGACCCCGGCAGTGATCAGGGCCAGCGGTTTGTCGCCGTCCCGCAGGACGAAATCGCCTGCCGGCGGGAACAGGTCCAACTCGTCACCCACGTTCAGGTGATCGTGCAGGTAGTTGGAAACCTTGCCTTCGGGCTCGCGCTTCACGCTGATACGGTACTCACGCCCATTGGGCGCGTCGGACAGCGAGTAGGTGCGGCGCACCTCTTCCCCGCCGATCTCCAGGGACAGGCCGATGTACTGGCCGGGCTGGAAGTCCAGTAGCGGCTCGCCATCCAGCGGTTGGAAGTAGAAGGAGGTGATCTCCTCGCTCTCGACTTTCTTGCGCACGATGCGGAAGCGCCGGGCGCCGCGCCAGCCGCCAGGTTGCTCGGCATTCTGCTGGTACACCGACTCCTCGGCGCCGATCAGGATATCGGCCAGTTGGCCATAGGCGGCGGCCCAGGCGTCGATCACCTCCTGGGTGGCGATCTCCTCGCCGAGGACCTCGCGGATCGCACGCAGCAGGCAGCTGCCGACGATCGGGTAGTGCTCCGGCTGGATCTGCAAGGCCACGTGCTTGTTGACGATCTTCGCCACCAGCGGGCCGAGCTGCTCCAGCTCATCGATATGGCGGGCATACATCAGCACGCCGTTGGCCAGCGCGCGGGGCTGGTCGCCGGAAACCTGGTGCGCCTGGTTGAACAGCGGACGAACTTCCGGGTACTCGCTGAGCATCATCTTGTAGAAGTGCTGGGTCAGGGTCTCTCCGCCGGTCTCCAGCAGCGGGACGGTAGCCTTGACCAGGGTACGGTGTTCGTTGGACAGCATGTGGATCTCCTCGGGTTGGCCAGGCGGCGAGGGGGGTCGCCTGTGCTCTCTGCCTCAGGTATTTCAGGAAGCGTGCCAACCCTGCAGCCCAGTAATCACGGGACCTTTAATGGAAATAGAGTCATAATGACCACTATTGATCAGCGTCAGAATGACTGCATAGAGGTCAAAATGACTCGAAACCCGCTACTTGCCACCCTCCTCCCACTGGTTGCCGACCTGTCCCGCGAACTGCCGGAAAGCGAACGTTATCGCCGTCTGCTCGAAGCGCTGCGCGACCTGCTGCCGTGCGATGCCACCGCACTGCTGCGACTGGAAGGCGACCAACTGGTGCCGCTGGCCGTCGATGGCCTGAGCCAGGACACTCTCGGCCGCCGCTTCAAGATCAGCGAACATCCACGCCTGCGCGCCCTCATCGAGCATCCCGGCCCGACGCATTTCGCTGCCGACTGCGGCCTGCCCGACCCCTACGACGGGCTGGTGGAGGGTTTGCACGGCCACCTTGAAGTCCACGACTGCCTCGGTTGCCCGTTGCTGGTCGACGAACAGCCCTGGGGCCTGCTGACACTCGATGCGCTGGACCCCGAGCGCTTTTCCACCGCAGACCTGGACAACCTGCAAGCCTTTGCCAGCCTCGCGGCCGCCACGGTCAAGGCCAACCAGCGCATGACCGCCCTGGCCCAGCGCGCCGAGCACGAGCAGCAGCGCGCCGACGCCTACCAGCGCGCCTCCGGCGACCAGCCCAGGGAACTGATCGGCCAGAGCAAGTCGCACCAGGCGCTGATGAATGAAATCCAGGTAGTGGCCGGCAGCGACCTGAGCGTGCTGATCACCGGCGAAACCGGCGTCGGCAAGGAACTGGTCGCCCAATCCATCCACGCCAATTCGCTGCGACGCACCCAGCCGCTGATCAGCCTGAACTGCGCGGCGCTGCCGGAAACCCTGGTGGAAAGCGAACTTTTCGGCCACGTCCGTGGCGCCTTCTCCGGCGCAGTCGGCGAGCGACGCGGCAAGTTCGAGCTGGCCGACGGCGGCACCCTGTTCCTCGATGAAGTGGGCGAGCTGCCGCTGGCCATCCAGGCCAAGCTGCTGCGCGTGCTGCAGAGCGGCCAGTTGCAGCGTCTGGGCTCGGACCGCGAACACCATGTGGATGTGCGCCTGATTGCCGCCACCAACCGCGACCTTGCCGAGGAAGTCCGTGCCGGCCGCTTCCGCGCCGATCTCTACCACCGCCTGAGCGTCTACCCCTTGCGCGTTCCGCCGCTGCGCGAACGCGGCAACGACGTCTTGCTCCTGGCCGGCTATTTCCTCGAACAGAACCGCCCACGCCTGGGTCTGCGCAGCCTGCGCCTGACCCGCGAAGCCCAGGCCGCGCTATTCGATTACCCCTGGCCGGGCAACGTGCGCGAACTGGAACACCTGATCGGCCGCGCGTCTCTCAAGGCACTGGCAAACCACTCGCAGCGCTCGCGCATCCTCAGCCTGGGCGTCGATGATCTCACCCTGAATGCCCTGCACAAGGGCGTCCCCAATGCGGAGACGAGCCAAGGCGACGACACCTCCGGTATGGGAATGGTCGGCGAGCTGCGCCCGGCGGTGGACGCCTTCCAACGCCGGATGATCAGCCAGAGCCTGGAGCGCCACGAAGGCAACTGGGCAGCCGTCGCCCGTGAAATGGGCCTGGACCGCGCTAACCTCAATCGCCTCGCGCGGCGCCTGGCGATCAAGTGAGCCGCTGGCCGGATCGACCGGCCCGCCGGGCACGATAGTGATAGACTATGCGCCCATTTTCCGGCCGGCCCGTTCCAGGGCCGGCAATCGTCACAGAGCACGCTACTTTGGAATTGTTCAAGGAATTCACCTTCGAATCCGCCCACCGCCTGCCCCACGTTCCCGCCGGGCACCAGTGCGGCCGTCTGCATGGCCACTCCTTCCGGGCCGCCATCTACATCGAGGGCGAGGTCGACCCGCATACCGGCTGGATTCGCGATTTCGCCGAGATCAAGCAGATCTTCAAGCCGATCTACGACCAGCTCGATCACAACTACCTGAACGATATCCCCGGCCTGGAAAACCCCACCAGCGAGAACCTCTGCCGCTGGATCTGGCAACAGCTCAAGCCGCTGCTGCCGGAGCTGTCCAAGGTGCGCGTGCATGAAACCTGCACCAGCGGTTGCGAATACCGCGGCGACTGAGCCGCGATAAATGGAAAAGCCGGCTTGCGCCGGCTTTTTTGTGCCTAGAAAAGGCCCAGCTGCCGGTCGACCAGCGCGCTGAAGTCATCGTCCACGAACGGCAGGATGGCATCGGCGATGGGCTGTAGCTGCCGGCTGACGTAGTGGTCGTAATCGATCGGCGAGCTGAGCGTCTCCATCGGCTCCGGGCCATTGACCGTGATGACGTAGCTGATCCAGCCGCCGCGCTGGTACTGACGCGGACGTCCCTGGCGCTCGTTGTAGTCATCGGCGATCCGTGCGGCGCGCACGTGGGGCGGCACGTTGCGCTCGTAGTCGCCAAGCTGGCGGCGCAGGCGCTTGCGGAAGATCAGCAGGTCATCCTGCTCGCCGGCCAACGTGCGGTTCACGTAGTCGCGAACGTAATCCCGGTAAGGCTGGCGCTGGAAGATGCGCAGGTACAGCTCCTGCTGGAACTGCTGGGCCAGCGGCGACCAGTCGGTGCGCACGGTTTCCAGGCCCTTGAAGACCATCTCGTCGCTGCCGTCGGCGCGCCGCACAAGGCCCGCGTAACGCTTCTTGCTGCCCTCTTCCGCGCCACGGATGGTCGGCATCAGGAAGCGCTGGAAGTGCCGCTCGAACTGGATCTCCAGCGCGCTCTCAAGTCCGTATTCATCGCGCAGGTGTTCGACCCACCACTGGTTGACGTGGTTGACCAGCGCGCGACCGATACCGGCCGCCTCTTCCTCGTCGTGGGCGCGGCCGAGCCAGACGAAGGTGGAATCGGTGTCGCCGTAGATCACCCGGTGCCCCTGCCCTTCGATCAGCTCGCGGGTGCGCCGCATGATCTCGTGGCCACGCATGGTGATGGACGAGGCCAGGCGCGGATCGAAGAAGCGGCAGCCGCTGGAACCCAGCACGCCGTAGAAGGCATTCATGATGATCTTCAGGGCCTGGGACAGCGGCGCGTTGCCGTCGCGCTTGGCGGCGTCGCGGCCCTGCCAGACGCGCTCGACGATCGCCGGCAGGCAATGCTGGGTCCGCGAGAAACGGCCACCGCGGAAACCAGGAATCGACGCCTCCTCCGACGGGTCGCTCAAGCCTTCCACCAGCCCCACGGGGTCGATCAGGAAGGTGCGGATGATCGACGGGTACAGGCTCTTGTAGTCCAGCACCAGCACCGACTCGTAGAGCCCCGGTCGAGAATCCATGACGAAGCCGCCGGGGCTGGCCTCCGGCGCCTTCCCGCCGAGGTTCGGCGCGACGTAGCCCAGCCGGTGCATCGGCGGCAGGTACAGGTGGGTGAAGGCCGCCACCGAGCCGCCGCTGCGGTCCGCCGGCAGCCCGGTGACGCTGGCGCGCTCGAGCAGGAAGTCGAGGATACGGGTCTTCTCGAAGATCCGCGTTACCAGCTCGCAGTCCTTGAGGTTGTATTTCGCCAGTGCTGGCTTGTCCTCGGCGAAGCGGCGGTCGATCTCGGCCATGCGGTCGTACGGGTTATCGATGGACTTACCCTCGCCCAGCAGCTGCTGCGAGACGCTTTCCAGGCTGAACGACGGGAAGCTCCAGAACGCCGAGCGCAGCGCCTCGATGCCGTCGATGATCAGCCGCCCCGCTGCCGCCGCAAAGTAGTGATTGGACGATGCGTGCTGCCGCCAACCCATCTCATCGCCGCCGCGCCCCAGGCGCAGCGGAATCTCCAGGCGCTTGGCGTGTTCCTGCAGCACGCGCAGGTCGAACTGCACCAGGTTCCAGCCGATGATGGCGTCGGGATCGTGCTCTGCCAGCCACTGGTTCAGGCGCTCCAGCAGTTGCGCGCGGCTGTCGCAGTACTCCAGCTCGAAATCACGATCGCCGTCGATGCCGTTGGCCGGGCCGAGCATGTAGACCTGGCGTTGGCCGCAGCCCTCCAGGGCGATGGAGTAGAGATCGCCACGGATGTTGGTTTCGATGTCCAGCGAGGCCAGTTTCAGCTTCGGCCGATAGCCCGGATCGGGGCGCAGTTGCGCCGTGACGATGCTGCCGCCCTCACCGGGCTCACCGCTGAAGCTCACCGGCGCGGTGATGAAGCGCTCCATCAGGTAGCGCTCGGGCGGGCGGATGTCCGCCTCGAACACCTCGACGCCCGCCTCGCGCAGGCGCTTTTCCAGGTTCATCAGTTGGCGATGCTGCTGGCAATAAAGGCCCAGCACCGGGCGCTGCTGGAAGTCGCGCAGGCCCAGCGGGCGCAGTTCGGCGCCGCGTTCGCCGGCCAGCAGCTTTTCGGCGCGGGCGCGCTGTTCGGCTGGCACGAAGGCCACCGAGGTCTGCGGCGGCAGCAGCACATGCCGGGGCCCTTCATCGGTGGCCAGCCAGAAGCCCACCTCCGTGCCTTGGGGCGTATCCCGCCAATGTCGGGTCAGGACGAAACCCTGCCTTGCCTCCACGCTCTAACCACCCATCTGTCGATTCATGCCGACATTCTACCGGGCCGCCCGGGGATTCGTTGCAAGGCGTGTAAATCCGACCGATGCGTTTGACGCACGCCCCGCGTCTGCCCAAGCTAGCGGGCTTTCGTTTGCCTGCCAGGACCTGCCCGTGACCGATTCGTCCCGCCACTGGACCCGCCCTCTCGTTGCTACCCTCTGCCTCGCCACCCTGCTTTCAGGCTGCGGCCTGTTCGGCAAAAAGCCCGAAGAGGCCCAGGCGCCCACCTATTCCAAGGCCGACTGGTCGGACCTGCCACAGACCGCCGATACCGACGTACTGCAAGGATTCAGCGCCTGGCGCTCGGCCTGCGCGGTGCGTCTGAAGAAGGATGACATCTGGGCCGCGACCTGCGCCGACGCCGCCAGCGTGCCGACCTCCGCCCCGGCCATCCGCCAGTTCATGCAGGCCCACCTGCAGCCCTACCAGCTGCGTTCCGCCGAGGGCAGCAAGAACGGCCTGATCACCGGTTACTACGAGCCGGTCTACCGCGGCAGCCAGCAGCGCGACGCCCAGCACACCGTGCCGGTCTACGGCGTGCCGAAGGACCTGATCACCGTGGCGCTGGACAGCGTCTACCCCGAACTCAAGGGCAAGCGCCTGCGCGGCAGGCTCGAAGGCAACACCCTGGTGCCCTACGCCGATGCCGCCGGCATCCGCCGCGATGGGGTGAACGCGCCCGTGCTGGCCTGGCTGCCCGACCCGATGGACCTGCAGTTCCTGCAGATCCAGGGTTCCGGCCGCGTGGAGCTCGCCTCCGGCCGCCAACTGCGCCTGGGCTACGCCGAGCAGAACGGCCGCCCCTACAAGCCAGTGGGCCGCTGGCTGGTGGAACAGGGCGAGCTGAGCAAGGAAGAAGTCAGCATGGCGCGCATCCGCGATTGGGCCCGCGCCCATCCGCAGCGCGTCGACGAACTGCTGGCAAGCAACCCCAGCTACGTCTTCTTCAGCCAGCGCCCGGACAGCAACGAAGGCCCGCGCGGCTCGCTGAACGTGCCGCTGACCCCCGGCTACAGCGTGGCCATCGACCGCAAGGTGATCCCGCTGGGCAGCCTGATGTGGCTCTCCACCACCCGCCCGGACGGTGCGCCGGTGGTGCGCCCGGTGGCGGCCCAGGACACCGGCGGCGCCATTGTCGGCGAGGTCCGCGCAGACCTGTTCTGGGGCACGGGCGATGCAGCCGGCGAGCTCGCTGGGCACATGAAGCAGGACGGCCAGCTGTGGCTGCTGTGGCCGAAGGACAAGGCGCTACCGGGAGCCTGACATTCGCGTAGGAAAGTAGAGATGATTCCTACTCGTCCTACAGAGCTCCCTGAATCACCGGCCACACCGCCCACCGGAAAATGGTCGGCGAATCCAGGCACTCCCCTGGCTTCGCCGACCCTCCATCCGAACGCGGTGACCGCCATGAAGAAGCACCAGCTTCCCCTCCGATCGCAGCGCCAGCACCGTGGCTGGCCGCTGGACTACGACCTGCTCTGCTGGATCGGCGCCATCGCCCTGATCCTGCTGTTCTTCGGCATCGATCAGTTCTTCGTTGCAAAACTGCCGGGCACCGGCGTCATCGAGCACCCACGCAGCCTTCCCCAACGCATCGACTTGCCCGCAGTCCAGGCACTGGCCACGGCGAACCATAACCGCCAGTAACCGGTTCAACTGCCCTGACGGAACTGCCCCGGCGTCATCCCGCTCCAGCGGCGGAACGCCTTGGCGAACGCGCTCTCGTCGGAGAAGCCCAGGCGCTCGGCCACCTCTCCCAGCCGCGACGATTCGCGTAGCAGCTGCTCGGCCATGCCGTGCAGCACCTGCTCGCGCAGCAGCTTGAAGCTGGTGCCCTCGTCGGCCAGCTTGCGGTTGAGATGGCGCCCGCTGAGTTCCAGCTGATCGGCCACCTTCTCCTTGCCCCATCGCGGGTTCTGCCGCAGCAGTTGCTGCACGCGGGCAGCCAGGCTCTGCGCACCCAGGCGCTCGAGCTGCGCATCGGCCAGCGCACGCAGGTGCTCGCGCATCAGCGAGTTGGCCTGGATCAGCGGAACTTCAAGATCGGCGACAGCGAAGCTCAGAGCGTTCTCGGCGCAGGCGAAATCCACCGGGCACTCCAGCAGCTCGACGTAACGCGTGGGCTCACCTCGCGCCGCATGACTCAGGGCCAATCGCTGCGGCCTGACCCGGTCGCCGGTGATCCAGCGGGTCAGGTGCACCAAGCTCGCCAGCGCGGCCTCTACGCGCTCCTCGCGGCGCACGGTATAGCTGGGTCGATAGACCAGGCGCACCTGCGTCGCGTCCTGCTCGCGCTGGAACTCGCTGCCCTCGGCGATGATCGGGTAATACTCGAGCAAGGCATCCAGCGCCTCGCCGTAGTGATCGCAGCTCATCAACAACGCGCCGACCATGTCCAGATGACCGACCTGCAGGGCACTGCCCAGGCGCAGGCCCAGCAAAGCGTCGCCCGAAGCCGCACAGATGGCTTCCCAGAAGGCGTCCTGACGCTGCAGGGGAATGCGTGGTTCGAGGCTGGCCGCCTGCAGACCGGCAGGCACTGGCAGCCCCAGGCGCTGGGCGGCCTGCAGGATGCCCTGGGCGTAATGGACGGTAATGGTGTGCGACATGGTCCCGAATTAACCGGCGAAGGTCCCGATTGAGCCGTTACCGGGCGGTAACGCTGCCCTATGCTTGCCAATTACAACGATAAATACAAACACGAGTCGTCTTGCATGCTGATTGAAACCGGAGCCGCGCCCGTGCCGCCGGCTACTGCCCGTTCGCCTCTCCCCGCCCTCTTGCCACGGGAGGACGGCGATGACTGAAGTCCATCTCGAATTCTCCGGCGGATCGATGATCGCCCTGAACGCCATCATCGCCCTGATGATGTTCGGCGTCTCGCTGGAACTGCGCCGCGACGACTTCGCCCGCATCTTGCGCCAGCCCAAGGCGCCGGTGATCGGTATGCTGGTGCAGTTCCTGCTGCTGCCCGCCGCCACCTGCCTGCTGACCGTCGCCCTGCCCATCGACCCGGAACTGGCGCTGGGGATGATACTGGTCGCCACCTGCCCCAGCGGCACCTTCTCCAACATCATGACCTGGATGGCCCGCGGCAACGTCGCGGTGTCGGCCAGCGTGACCGCCGTGTCGGGGCTGAGCGCGGGCATCTTCACGCCCCTGAACTTCGCCCTCTACGCGGGGCTGAACCCCGCTACCCGTGACCGGCTCACGCAGATCCACATCGACCCGCTGGAGCTGGTGGGCGTGGTGGTGCTGGTGCTGATCCTGCCGATGCTGCTGGGCATGGCCCTGGGCAAGCACAGGCCACAACTGGCGCGGCGCCTGGAGAAACCCATGCGGCAGCTGTCGCTGCTGGTGATGCTCGGTTTCGTCGGCATGGCCTTCGCCAGGAACTTCCAGCAGTTCATGGCCTGGTTCCACCTGTTCTTCTGGCTGGTCCTGCTGCTCAACGGTACCGCGCTGCTGCTGGGCTACACCTGCGCGCGGCTGTGGAAGCTGCCGGACGCCGATGTGCGCGCCGTGACCCTGGAAAGCGGCATCCACAACTCCGCACTGGGCATGGCGCTGATCCTCACGTTCTTCCCGCAGGCCGGCGGCATGCTGCTGATCGCGGCGTTCTGGGGCTGCTGGCAACTGTTCTCCGGGCTGGTCCTGGCGCAGCTCTGGGCGCGCCGAGAACCTCGCGCAGCCGTTGTGGCCGCCCCATGAACGCACCCGCCATCGCCCTCGGCGGCTTCATCCTGCTGGCCTACACCCTGGAAGCCATCACCGGCTTCGGCAGCGTGGTGATCGCCCTGTCCCTCGGCGCGCTGCTGATGCCCATCGAGACGCTGCTGCCGATCCTGGTGCCGCTGAACATCGGGATGACCGGCTACCTCTGCTGGCGTCATCGCCGCCTGATCGACACCGGCCTGCTGCTGCGCACCGTACTGCCGGGGATGCTCATCGGCATGCTGATCGGCTACCTGTTGCTGCCGCACCTGGACCCGCAACCGCTCAAGCGCGGCCTCGGCGTACTGATCCTGTGGTTCGCCGGCCGCGAACTGTGGCGCCTTCGCGCCAATGCACCGGAGCGCGGCCGCACGCCGCACTGGGTGGTGCGGCTGGCCACCGGCGCCGCCGGGGTCTGTCACGGCCTGTTCGCTTCCGGCGGGCCGCTGCTGGTCTATGCACTCTCGACCCGCCCGCTGGACAAGACCCGCCTGCGCGCCACCCTGGTCTGCGTCTGGTTCACCCTCAACGGCCTGCTGACCTTCGCCTTCCTGCTCGACGGCCGCCTGCGCCCGGCGCTGCCCCAGGTGCTGGCCTACGCGCCCCTGCTGCTGCTCGGCGTGTGGCTGGGCGAATGTCTGCACCACCGCTTCGAGGAACACCACTTCCGCCTTGCCATCCACTGCCTGCTGCTGGTCAGCGGCGTCCTGCTGCTGTCGCCCTGGAGCCTCCTGTGAGCTACGACATCATCATCAAGAACGGCCTGTACTTCGACGGCAGCGATGCCCCCGGCAGCCTGCGCCACGTCGGCATCAAGGACGGCCGCATCGACACCCTGAGCCTCAGCCCGCTGGACGAAACAGGCTGTGCGCAGATCATCGACGCCGCCGGCAAGTGGGTCACCCCCGGCTTCCTGGAAATCCATTCGCATTACGACGCCGAAGCCATTGCCGCGCCGGCGCTGAAGGAGTCGGTGCGCCACGGCGTGACTACCGTGTCGGTCGGTTCCTGCTCCATCAGCATGGTGCTGGGCGAGGCCGAGGACTGCTCGGACCTGTTCACCCGCGTCGAAGCCGTGCCGCGCGAGCAGGTATTGCCGATCCTGCGCGACAAGCGCACCTGGAAGGACGCCAAGGGCTACCGCGCCTTCTATGACCAGCAGCCCCTGGGGCCGAACCTCTGCTCCTTCCTCGGCCATTCCGAGCTGCGCGTGACGGTGATGGGCCTGGAGCGCGCCATCAGCGGTGCCAAGCCCACCGAAGAGGAACTTTCGCGCATGGAGGAACTGCTGGAACAGGCGCTGGACGCGGGCTGCTTCGGCCTCTCGGTGATGACCACGCGCCTGGACAAGATGGACGGCGACCGCGCCTGGTCCAGCCCGCTGCCCTCCACCTTCGCCAGCTGGAAGGAGTTCTCCCGTCTCTTCGCCGTGCTGCGCCGGCGCAATGCGCTGATGCAGGGCGCGCCCAACGCGGTTACCAAGATCAACGTGTTCGCCTTCCTCTACCAGGCCCACGGCTGGTTCCGCCGGCCGCTCAAGTGCTCGATGCTCACCGCGCTGGACCTGAAATCCCAGCCCTTCATGCACCGCATCACCCGCGCCTCCGGCTGGGTCGCCAACCGCCTGCTGCGCGGCCGCTACCGCTGGCAGACCCTGCCCGCGCCCTTCGTCGTGCGTATCGAAGGCTTGAACATGAACGGCTTCGAGGAGTTCGGCGCCGGCGAGGTGCTGCGCGACATCAAGGACCCGGAGGAGCTCTACACGCGCATCCAGGACCCGGCCTTCCGTGAGCGCTTCAAGAAGGACATCAAGGCCACCCTCAGCCTCGGACTGTGGCACCGCAACCTGTCCGACTGCTGGGTGCGCGAATGCCCGGACGCATCTCTGGTCGGCCGCAACTTCGAGGACATCGGACGCGAGCGCGGGCTGGACCCGGTGGACGCCTTCTTCGAGCTGGCCGGCCAGTACCGCAACGACCTCAAGTGGACTACCTGCTACGGCAACCACCGCCCCGAAATCATGGGCAAGCTGCTGGCCAGCCCCTGGACCCAGCCGGGCTTCGCCGACTCCGGCGCGCACCTGGCTTCCCATGCGCAGTACAACTTCCCGCTGCGCATGCTCAAGTACGTGCGCGATGCCGAACTGGCCGGGCAAAGCTTCATGGACACCGGCCGCGCCATCCACCGACTGACCGGCGAGCTGGCGGACTTCGCCGGGATCGACGCCGGCTACATCCGCGTCGGCGACCGCGCCGATCTGGTGGTGGTCAACCCGGCAGGCCTGACCGATGAGCTGGATGAGGTCTGCGAGGCGCCCATGGAGGTGATCGGCCTGACCCGCCTGGTAAAGCGCAACGACGCTGCGGTGGATGCCACCCTGATCAACGGCCGCGTGGCCTATCGCCGCGAAAGCGGCTTCCCCGAGACGCTGGGCAAGGAGCGGGTATTCGGGCGGTTCCTGCCCGGCCGCGATGTACTGAGCCGGCCGCAGGAAGTGTCGGCGGGCAGCCCGGTTTACGGTCGGTAAATCGGTGTCGTTGGTGGTTCGCCAGCAAGCTCGCTCCTACACCAAGCGCGTGCTCTTCGTAGGAGATTCTATGTCT
>NZ_AMZB01000059.1 GCF_000313755.1 Pseudomonas nitroreducens TX1
AGTGGCGCAATGGCATGGAGTGGGGTAGGTTCGGATGGCCCGGCATGGGCTGGATCAAGGAGGAAGCGATGGAGTGCTATATCTGCCTGGGAAATGCAGAAGAGAAACCAACGCAGGGCGATCGAAAGCTAGTCGAATGCCCAAACTGCGGTTCGTACCTGATTACAGGAAGTTTAATCTCTGAGCTGACCGCTTCAGGGCAGCACCTCGATGAGGTGCATACCGGGACCTGGCTCACCGATCGCCGAAGCACCGTGGCAATTCCTATGATCAGTACTGCTGACGCCTACAAAGTGGCTAGGACTTCCAGCTCCTAATCACCGCAGAAGCAGTCGATATCCTCGGTCACCAGGCCGGCTGCTTCGAAGTCGAAAGCTTCCTGAGTTGCCATCCGCTCGGCGTACCACCCCATGTGTGCATACTTCGGGCGGTCCTGGCGGAAGACCTGGCCGAACTTCTCTTCGGTGCCTGACCACCAGAGCACCCGCTTCGGGTCTTCGATGATGGCGCGGTAGAGCTTGTCCTCGCTCTTCTTCCAGCACAGATCGCAGTTGCCGAGGTCTGAGTCGATGCCGAGATCGAAGGGCTGCTCGCTCCAGAACTCCAGCACTTGCTCCTTGGTCACGCCGTCCAAGTAGAGCGGGGTGAAGTGCTCCCAGCGAGTGCCGCCGCGGGCGTTAGCAGCCATCATCCGGTGGTACCTGCTCGGCTCATCGTGGCGAATCCCAACAACGCAGTCCCAATGGTCGTAACCGAGACTGCGCATGTGCTTCTCGCCGATCTTGATCTTCAAGAAGGCCGTGCACATGTTGTTGGCGAAGTTGGGGAGGATCGGTGGTAACCCCTTCTCTTCTCGCCGGTAGCTGGCGTAGTAGTCGAGCATCATGTCGAATGGCTCACTCTCTCGACTGGCAGTGTTGAAGTCGACAAGCCGGTACCAGGGGGCGTCCTTCGGCTGCCCCCAGACTCTGCACCATTCCATCCAGATGACCGGAACCGCCCAGCGCTGGGAAATTTCATTGATGAACTCGAGTGTTGGCTCCACCTCCTTCCCAGTGTTCTGGAAGAACACATGCACATCAGGCGGAAGCACGCCGTTATGAGCATCAAGGATCTTGCGCATCATGTAGCCGGATGTGCGGCCTCCACTGAGACCGATCTGCGCCGGCCCCTTGATGAAGTAGGGGTTCATGGTTTCTCCAGGTAGAGCGCCGCCGCGCCGCGAGTGCAGCGGATAGCAGCTATGTTTATTTGCTGGTGCTAACTGAAATCAGCAGGGGACTGAGCAATGCCCAGGGATCGTTCAACAGAAGAAGTGCGCGTCACGTTGGCTGAGCTGTCGTTCCAGGACGAAGCGGCCGCACTGGTGTTGGAGCGCGCGGCGCTTGAGCTGCCTGACAGGCTTAGCGGCGAAGTAACGGAGGTCATCGAGCTACTACGCAGGCAGGCGGCGACCCTTCGATCGCTGGCGGAGCGGGTGCAAGAAGGTGGTATAGCGGTGCTGCAATGAATAATGCCGAGAGACAACTGCTAATGGCCCTGCGCACGACGTCGTTCAACAACGCAGCCGTGGCGGACCGTCTTAGCGCTTTGGCCAGGCAAATACCGGAATTGGACCGCGAGTTACGCGCTATGGCCGCTCAGCTGGAGAAGGACGCCGACACCTTGGAGATCTTCGTTAAGGAGATCCACGAGGGGCGGTTGTCACGCGTACCTTGATTCTTCGCCGCTCTGTGGTTGAGTGTTCGGAGAGCTAGAGGCTGTGGTGCGACGGCGACGCGCAAAGTCAGCACGGGCCTTCGCAGTCATCTGAAGCAGTTGCTGCAACGATGGTTGGACCTGTTCCCTGGTTTGCATGGCTGATCCTCCGCCGATGTGATTCCGCTCACATAGTGGCCACTTGTCATCACGCGAATCTTGTCTCCGCTCCCGCGAAGCTGCAGCAAGTTGACTATAGCTCCTGCGCATCGAGCCGCGCGGCCTCTTGCTGTCCGAGCCTGTCGAGCTGGCGCGCCACGAAATCTGATGGAGTGAAATCGTGGCGCGGGATGGCGAGGAGGGGAGCGGAGCCTTCCGGGCCCGGGTCATGGGCATGCATGATCAGCAGCTGTATCGCCTCGGCCTGCTCCTCGATGCCATGCCAGCGCATCAGGTTCTCCAGCATTGCGCGGGTACCGCGGCGCACTCGGTGGCGCAGCTCTGTCTCGTCCAGGCGCTGGCGCTTCGCCGCGGCTGCCGCTGAGCGTTCTTGCTGAGACTTGGCCATCACCTGACCCTCGCGAGAGTGATGCCGAACTGCTTGGCAACGCTTCGGATCAGGGTATGACTGACGCCAAACATTGCTGCGCAGGCCATGCAGCCCATGTCGGCATGGGGCCGCAACCGGTTGGCCAGCTCCTCGCGCCGCCGGTATGCGCGCTCTGCGTGGGCTCTGTTCTTCGTAACGATGTTGCCGCGACTGCTGATCAGTACCGGTTCATCGGTGCGCTGGCGCTTGATCGGTGCCGGCGCCAATGGCTCGCTACGCGCTGGACGCGGTTTCGGCTCGAAGCCTTCCAGCTGATCGACCGCGCCGCCGGCACTCAGGAAGGCGGCCACGGCCTCTGCCAAGTCAGCGCGAGCGTTGTTCCGCGCCGCGACCGTGGGGAGGTTGAGGGTGGTTGCGCTCTCCATCAGCCTTCCGCTCCTATGTCATCGCGCTTGCGGATGGTCAGGCGCTTGGCGTAGGCCATGGCCTCGGCGTAGGAGCGGCGGAAGCCAGCCGGTTTGTCGGTGGCGGTGTCCACGATGTGCCAGAAGCCGCGACCAGTCGGGCGGATCTGGTAGGCCGGCTTCTCCACCACGATGGTGCGGCGCTCCTCGAAGGCCGCGCGGGCGGCGGCGGACAGGGTCAGCAGCTGGGCCAGCTGCGGGCGAATGTTCAGCTGTTGCATGGCGATCACCTCGTCTGGGTGGTGGCTTCCTTTGGGCAGCACTCCAGCGCGCGGCTATGCGCCGGTGGGCGCCGCGGAGGAGTGCTCTCGAAAGGGATCGGGGAGGGGAAGGTGGAAAGGCCCGTCCGACGGGGCCTTTCCGTGCTCACGTCCGCCTTATGTCGGTGAGCGTTTCGCGGCTCGCCCGGCTTGTTGCCGAACTGCCAGGGCTATCGGTTACATGGCTGCATCCTCCCTGCATGGTTCAGCCGGAAGCGCCGGCCGGCGCCTGAATAGGGAGCGGGCTGAGAGCCCGCAAAAGGCCCGCGGGTGGCGGGCAAGGGTGCCAACTCTGCAAGGAGCTGATGCTTACGCATCGGGGAGTGATCTGGCCGGTGCTGATCTCCGGCTTTGTGGTCCGCGACGCAGCAGGCACCACGCTCTCTGCGTCTCTCCGTTGCGCATCAGTCTGCGCATTCAGATCACTCTCCGATGCGCCCTGGCTGGGCCAGGGGATCGGGTCAGGTATTGAGTCGGTGTGCACGGGTGACGTAGCACCAGAGCGGCCAAAGCTGCATCGCTGCGACAATGTTCGCGTTCGTGCCTTCCCACCCATCCAGCAGCTCTGCTGCCTGCTCACGAATGGGCTTTGCTGATTCGAGTTCAAGACGCCGCTCGCAATAGCGAGCTGCAAACTCGCGGCTGATGTTGAAGACTGGTGCGGCCATGGTCAGGACCATGTCCTCGGCAATCTCCGCCGGGCTGCGACCGTAAGTGGCTGTCATATCAATCCCCTCCTGGTTGTCATCCCAAAGCGCCCTCTGGGGAAGGCGCTTCAGTGATGCATTGGTGCCGCGCGCACCTGCTGGGATATTGCGCGGCTGCATGCTCAGCGATGTACGTATGGCCCGCCGCCGATGCGTGCAGCTCAGGCCTTCAGGTCGGTTGGCTTGGGGCTTCCCTGGTCATGGCGCCGTGCGCGTCGTTCTCGTTTCGCCATGGTCATCGGGCATATGCAACTCGCCGCGTGCAGCCCCGGTGCCCAGTTGGTTTAGGGCACACGACGAGAGGTCCGGCGCGCCTTTCGCCGAGGCTTGGCGCGCTAATTCGATTCGGTGTCTCCCCAGTCCACTACTGGTGGCTCTGGTCCTCACACCTGCTTGCCGGGTCATTCACACGGTTTGGCGTTTCGCCGCGCTTCCACCCTGCAGCCCCTCAGTTGGCTTACGGATGGGTGCGCCGGTCGCCGGTAGCGGCAGGTGCTGTATTCGTCATTGGGTGCGTTGTTAAAGAGCGTTCGGCTCGGTGGCCTGGCGCCGCAATACGCTGGCGTTAAACAAACAATACGAACACGTATTGGTCATGTCAATACGTATTCGTATGGAAATCTGCAGAGCATCGGAAATCTGGAAACCGGTTGAAGGGCGATTCGTTTATGAATACTGTATGCACATACAGTATTGGCAAGGAGCTATGGAAATGACGAAGCAAGCGGTCTCGGCATCCAAGGGAAGCGGCATCCACACGCTGGATCGTCTGCGCCTGCGAATCTCGGCGATGGTGGGAAGCCCGAAGGCTCAGGCCGATCGGCGCGCGGTGATCTGGCGCCTGGACAGCGACACGGACGAGGCGTGGAGACAGGTGATGGACGAGCTGGCGGAGACGGATGGTTTGACGGTGACCAAGCTCGAGGACGGGACCGCTGTCCTGGAGTGGCAGCCGAGCGAGGAGGAGGGCGAGGGCGCCCAGGAGGAAGAGGAGGAGCTCCCGGCCGACTTCAGGGTGCAGTATCTGCACGATCAGCCTGCACCGTTCTGACTTGAAGTGATGGCATTTGGCCTGGTGGTGCGCGAGTATTGATCACACAACCTTGGAATGGAGTCCGCTTATGAGTTCGCTATATCGAGCCTTGAGCCTCTACGGAGGGCCTGCTGTTCTCACTACGGCAGGAGTTATTGGTATGGCTCTGGTCGACCCCTCACCGGCAGCGGCGGTGGGTGTTCAGCAGGTACTGGCTCCGCTGATGCGTGCGGTGTTCTTCGGGGCATGCGGTGCAACGATCATCGGGGCGCTATGGGGCGCTTGGAGTGTGTATCTGGAGTACCGCTGGGCTCGGGGCGATCTGGTCGGCGGCTGCGATCACTGTGGCGGCCCAATGCGTCACAAAGAGGGACGCTGGGGTGACTACAGCAAATGCATCATGTGCGGCTCGACGCGAAGTGGCTGGCACTGACCAGAAACAAGAAGCCCCGCTGATGCGGGGCTTATTTCAGGCGGATAAAGATGTGGCCGGAAGCTCGGCTTCGTCTGGGATTTTTAAGCCACTCTTGAAGAACATGACTTCGTCGCCAAGGTACCGCTCTTGCGCGGAGTACGACAGACCGTAGGTCAGCCCCTCTTTTCCCTGATACATATCGCGGATCTCTTTCGCGTTATCGTAGGAGACCACCCAGGGCCTATTGAACTTCTGAGGCTTTAGAATTTTCGCAATTTCCAAGTGATCAAAATGATCATAGAAATTTCTATAAAGACCTCTACCCTTCACGTAATAGGGGGGGTCGAGATAGATAAGAGACTTGCTTGGTAGGAAGTCATTGCACCTTAGTAATAGATCTCGAGCGTCTTCGCAGTAAACAGAAATCGAATCTGCGTATTCTGCAATCTTGGTGATCCGGCTAGCGAGCGCATCCTTTTTGAACCGAGCGTCAAGCTTGTATGTGCCCGTTTGTGCTTTTCCGCCAATAACCCCACCTTTCAGAATTCCGGAGCGATTTGTACGATTGACAAAGAGGGTAGCGAAGCCCCGCTCAGCTGGGCTGACTTCGTACTCGCCAAGCATAACCGCGCGCCAGTAGTGCCACTGCTCGATGGTCACCGGGGTGTCACGGAGCAAGCGCAGCACGTCGTCGGCGTGCAGAGTAACCGATAGCCAGAATGCATTTACTGCTGGATCAAGGTCATTGATGTGGACGTGTGAGGCATGCCCATGGAACAAGAGTTCAAGCGCCACCCCAGCTCCGCCGGCATAGGGCTCAAGGTAATGGCCGCCTTGTAGCCGGTTCAGCTCCATCACCTTCGCGATGAAGGGCGCAAAACGGGCCTTCCCGCCGGGGTAGCGCAAGGGAGTGTAGAGCTTGTTTGAGTACATCGTGTTTGAGTCCTGTGGGGCCGCAACCCCATGGTAGCGGCGCGCAGTATACTTGGCCAGCTGTCAGATCGTGAGCTTGGCCGTGCGAACGGCAGCCGATTCGAGGTCCGCCTCGAATTGCTCCACCTGGTCCGGATGCTCTGCTAGCCACTGGTCAACCAATCCCCAGTCTTCGATTATCTCCAGCCGTTCGTTCCACCACCTTTTCGCTGGCTCTCTTTTTGTAATATCAGTGTCACAGTTCAGAAGGTGTTCATGAAGCTGGTCGCTAGATATGTTGTTCTCTTCGAGGTATTTACGAGTTTCTGGGTACTTTTGATTATTTCCAGCAAGGACTTTCACAAATTCATATATGGTGCGCTCGGGAGAGAAACTGGCTCCGTTGGCAGCTTTACCACCTGGCAGCTTAACAACGTTTTTTGGCGCGCCTTTTCCTTTTTTGATACTGGCGTCTGCGTCCACGACGATCAAGACTGTCTTGAAATGCGGATCAAAAGCCTGGAGTCCTTGTAGATTATTGCAGCCAACGCTGATTGGGATGGCCTTTAAGGTGGCGCCGCATTGTGACTTAATGCTTCGCACTAGTTTTCTGGTTAGTAGCTTGCTCAAGAAAAAGTTTGCTTCAGCGTCTTCCAGATATATCTTTAGATACTTTGGTTTCTCTCGTTGCTTTACGATCTTCTTCGGCGGCGTCAGATTCATATCGTTGCGAATGTTCTGCAACGTCGCATTCGCCATTACTCTAGGTTGTACCGTATCAGTTATATAGATAACTGAATCAGGGCTCTTGCCGTTCCCTCCGACAGGATTGTTCTCCGGGTGCACGGCTTCGATCATGCATAGTGAGTGAGTGGTCGCAATGACCTGGATTCTAAATTTTTTCGCGAAGGTGCGAATCGCTGTTATGAGTTTTTGTTGGGCGTGAGGATGGAATCCTGCATCCAGTTCATCAATTACCAAAAGCCCGCCAGGGTACTCGCTCCACTCGCGACTAAGCTTTTTAAAGGATGCCAATGCTGTCGCGATGGCACTTAAACTATCTTGGCCAAGTGATACACTTTTTGGGGAGTGACCGTACTCTGGATGCTTTGTTATTTTATTGGTTTCTTTGATGGATTGGGTGGTGATTGATTTTTTTAGATCTGCAAGATTCCCATTGCCGATGACACTGTGCACGAAGTCAGCAATGAACTCTGCATCGCTTGCTTCAATGCTAGTGTCTACGGAGTTTATCACCATCTCAGGGTCGGTTTCGCCAATGGGGATCATTCGCGTCATCCCCAGGTACATGGTCGGAATGGGTACCTTTGCAGCGACGCCAATTTCTATTGAGTTCTCGGGCTGGGCAAAGTGTTCGTCCGGTTTGTTTCTTGGTACGACGCGAGCCTCTAAGCGCGTAGTTTCACCATCTTTATTTTTGACGGTTCGCTTTGATAGTGCGCACCGTTTGAAAAATTCTTGCCCGTTAATGTCGTATTTCAATACAGGGTTGGGAAGGGTGTCGTCTTTCTGGTGTTTCAAAAATTCAGTTTCATAGTCTATGTGAATGATTTCATTCAGTAGCCCACGAAAGATCCTTCCCGTGTATGTGCTGTATTGCCTGGAGGTTAATCCGGATCCGTTTGCCACTAGTGCTAAAATTGTAGACTTTCCAATTCCGTTATGTCCGGCAATCAAAGTTATTCGATCAGAGAAATCTATCTCTATGTCTTTGAGTTTCCGGAACTTCGGAAGCTCTATGGAAAGCTGTTTTAGTTTGCAGTTTTGCATTTAACTTCCCTGTCTCAATTCTGTTTTTGTTGTGCAGTTGGCTTGTTAAGATTTCTCGGTGTCTTGACTGGTTGACGTTAAGTCAGTTGGCTACCCATTCAAACTAGATGAGCGTTCCACACCAGCAGCACGCGCGCATGGATATAAGTCTCATCCATCCGGATGACCCGATCTTTGTGCTGCTTGTTGTCCGAGATCATCTCGAAGTGCTCGGCATCCTGGACCTGAAGGCGCTTGATGTAGAGGTGGCCCTGCCAGGTGAAGATGAAGATCCCGTCGCCGTCGAACTCGCGAATGTTGATGTTCACGATCATCGGATCGGCGTGCTTGATGGTGGGCGCCATCGAGTGGCCCCAGCCGTACACCATCTTCAGGTGGTTCGGATCATCGTAGGTGACGCCGAGCTTGCGTAGCTGTTCCTGGCTGACCTTCACGTCCCGCAGCATCTCGGGGTAATCGGCCGGTACCTGGCCGTTGCCCATGGCGCCGCGGATGTCGTAGTGCGCGATGCTGATCTCGTCGCCGACCGGGCCTGGCCGGGAGAAGTCGGCGACGATCACATTCGAGCCGGCGGCGGCCTGCGCATCCTCGGCGGCAGCCTGCAGAATCTGCTGGCGCGCAGCGGCACCGAGACCCTTGCCGTGCTTTTCCAGCATCTCCATTACCTTGGCGGCAGAGCTCGTCGTCGCTGTGTCTCCGCGGCTTCCAAGCGGCGCGGTCCCGATCCCGGTCCATAGCCACTCGACAGAGCAGCCGAATGCCTTGGCAATGGCCTCGATGTTGTCGCGCCTGGGGCTCTTCGATTCGCCCTTGATGATGCGGTGCACGGTGGGCTGATTGATGCCAGCACGGCGGGCGAGCTCTCCCTCGCTCCACTCGAGCTTCTGCATTTCGGCTTCGATCCGTTCGCCAATGTTCATGGTTTCGCCAATAGAAAAACGTATTGCCCGAGTGTATTGCTCGGATCGATACGTGTGCGTATTATGATCAATACGAAAGCGCATTGGAGATCTCCATGACCGTCAAGGAAATGATCGCCGCGTTGGTCGAGCAGGGGCTTTCTCAGAAAGCCATTGCCGACCTCGCAGGCACTACCCAGCCCACCATCCACAGGGCGTCCAAAGGCGCGGGGGTCCGGTACGAGACCGGGAAGGAAATCGAGCGGCTCTACAACGAGCGCGTTCCCTCAGCCGCCTGACCTGTAACTACAGATTGCCAGCAGCCCTGTCCGGGCTCCACGGAAAGAATCCAGAGGATTTACGAATGCAAGAGTTCCTGAGGGCGTGCCACGACGCAGTAGAAGACGCCGGGGCCAAGGAGCTGGCGGCCAAGATGGGCTTGCCCCATGTGAGCCTGCTGCAGCGCGCGAACCCGGACAACGACTCGCACAAGCTGACCATCAACCACCTCTACCAGATCCTGCTGCACACCGGAGACCTCCGGCCGCTGCAGGAGCTGGCGCACAACTTTGGTTTCCACCTGGTGCGCCGCGATGTTCAGCCGGCCGACTGCCTGGCGAACGCCACGCTGGCGATGGCGAGCGAAGCGGCAGACGTGACGAAGGCGGCCATCGAAGCGCTGGCCGACGGCAAAGTCACCCGGATGGAGTTCAAGCGGATTGAGCGGGAAGGGGAGGAGGCGAAGAAGAAGATCGACGTCGTCATCGCGACCGCGAAGGCGAAAGCCGGGGCCCGATAAAAACAAACCCCGGCCAGGTGTGGGGACACGGCGCCGGGGTTCAGAACACAGGAGGCAGTATGCACATCACTTCTGATACCAGCAACACCGCGCCACGAAGTCACCTTGTGCAAAACGTGGCGCAGGCCGAGATGAGTTCGAGCGAGATCGCGGCGCTTACTGGCAAGCAGCACAAGCACGTCATTCGCGATATCCGCGAGATGCTCGACGCCTTGGCCAAGGATGGTCCAGTTCTGGGCCATGTCCGAGAAGACCGCGATGCGCGGGGCTACACCACGAACTTCCACCTTGATCGCGAGCTGACCGAGACGCTGATCACCGGGTACAGCGTCCCATTGCGCCGCCGGGTCATCCGCCGCCTTCACGAACTGGAGGAGGGCGCCAAGGTTCCGGCCATCCCTCAGACCTACGCCGAGGCACTCCGGGCAGCCGCGCTGCTGGCGGACCAGAACAGCGAGCTGCGCCTGGTGGTGAGCGAGCAGGCCCCAAAGGTCGAGGCCCTGGAGCGGATCGCCGAGTCTCACGGGACCATGTGCCTGACCGATGCCGCCAAGCACCTCGGCATCCAGCGCCTTCGCCTGCTCGACTGGATGCGGGCCAACCGCTGGATATACCGCCGAACCGGCTGTGCCCACTGGCTGGCTTACGAGCCGCGCATGGCGTCCGGCCTGCTGGACCACAAGGTGACCGTGATCGGCACTGACGACCTTGGCGACCGTCGCCTGGCTTCGCAGGTACGCGTCACCCCGAAGGGACTGACCAAGCTGGCCGAGAAGATCGCAGAAGGGGTGTTGTGATGGCTGGTGACTGGATCAAGATGCGCACCGCGCTGGCGGATGACCCTGCGGTGATTGCGATGGCTGATCGTCTCGGCGTAGACGAGTTCTCGGTGGTGGGTCGCCTTCATCATCTGTGGAGCTGGGCAGACAGTCAGTCACGCGATGGTCACGCTGTTGGCGTGACGGTTCGGTGGCTAAATCGCTATGTGCAGTGCGATGGCTTTGCCGAAGCGCTTGCCCATGTTGGCTGGCTGACCATCGACGACCAGGGGATCAAGTTCCCCAACTTCGACCGCCATAACGGTGAAAGCGCCAAGGCACGCGGTCTGGCGAAGAATCGCAAGCAGAAGCAGCGCGCAGGCGTCACGGACGAAGCGGGACAAGAGTCACGCAACGAGCGTGACGAAGGCGTGACCAGAGAAGAGAAGAGTAAAGAGCAAACAAACACTGGTGCGGGTGTGCCTGAGCCTGCGGGCGAGCAGGGCGGCCCGCAGCCGATGACCCTCGACTGGCAACCGGACGCCACTGTGCTCCGTGCCTACTCGATGCGCGCCGGCCTGGCCATGGCTCAGTTCACCGACGAAGTGATCGGCGCGTTCAGCGTCCACCACCACAGCAAGGGCACCATCGACACGCCAGCAGGCTGGGTAGGGCAGTTGGTCGGCTGGGTTCGTCGTGACACCACGCGCTCCGTCAGCCAGCGGCCTGCTCTGCGCGCCGTTCCCAGCGGCCAGTCGGTGGACTTCGAAAGCACTGGCTGGCTGGCAGGAGACATGCAATGAATCGCGCCGGTCAGATCGCCACCAGGGTGGCCAATCGTCCGCCGCAGCCGGCCGATGCCATCATCCGCAGCCTGGACGATGACGGCCGGAAGTCCGTGGAGACGCTGGTGAACAAACTCTTCCGCGAGATCCGTGGCGCTCGCTCTGGTTGGCGGCAGGCCTGGCCGACGACGGAGGCCCTGGACGCAGCAAAGGTGAGTTGGCTGAAGACCTTCCTGGAGAACGGGATCGGTGATTGGGACAACCAGGTGGCCTACGGCATGCAGCGTCTGCGCGCAGAGCCCAGCGACTGGGTGCCTTCCCCGGGCAAGTTCGCCACTTGGTGCCAGCCAACTCCCGAAGCCCTCGGCCTGCCGCCCCTGGAAGTCGCCTACGCCGAAGCGCTCAGCAAGAGCCACCCAGCCATGGCGGGCGAGGCGCGTTGGAGTAGCCCGGCGGTGTATCACGCCGCTGCACGCGCCGGGTTCAGCAAGCTGCAGTGTCTTGGTCGATCCGATGGACTGGCGGCCCTGGAAGAACAGTACCGGCGCATCAGGCAGCAGTTGGTTCGGGGAGAGCAGCTCCCACCGGTCCCGCAAGCAGCCATTACCGTTCAGCCGCACCGCACGCCGGAGGTCGGCCGAGCCGCCCTGGCCGAGCTGCGCGCCAAGCTGAAAGGAGCACGACATGTCTGACCTGACGCCCCTGAAGTGGCGCGCCAAGCAGGACGCAGCCGGCAAGGAGATCCCGAAGTGCTGGCAGACCGATAGCGGTTACACCGTGGCCGAGGTGGAGCGCACGGCGATGCGGTTCGCTGTCACCCGCCCTGGTGGCAAGCTCCCGTCGTTCTACACCAAGACCCGTGATGAAGTTCTGGCGGTTATCAAGGCCGACATGCAGGCCCACGAGGTTACCCATGCTGACGCCTGAGCAGATCGTCGCCATGACGGGCGAGCAGTTGCTGGCGGCCAAGGCTGCAGGTACTGCGCGCGCAAAGCTCAACAGGGAGTGCCAGTGCTTCGCGGCGGGCGTCAAGACCAAGCGCACGCGTGGCGGCTCGAAGATCCGGGCCCGGCGAGTGGCGAAGACGGATTGGTCGAGGCTCCGCAAGCTGGAGGATCAGGAGCGCGACATCAGGGCCGAGCTCTACCTTCTGGACGAAGAGATGAAGCGGAGGGCTCATGCCGAAAAAGAGCGGGCCTGACTTCAAGAAGGAGCTTGTGCCGGTCCAGCGTTGCCGCACCTGCATGTCGAAAGGTGTCGTCGAGGGCATCTTCTACCAGCTCCCATGCGAGGACTGTAAGGGCATTGGTTGGGTGGCGCAGCCAGGCCATGAGGCGAGCCTGGAGGAAATAGCGCGCGCCCTGGGTGCGAAGGTGAACAAGGCCGAGAACGATCTCGCCGAGCGGATCCGCATCTCCGTCATCGCTGGCAAGAGCGACAGCGAGTGGAACAACAAGAAGGGCCCAGGCGGCTCTCACTATCGAGGGGATTGACCAATGCGACAGTCCCTTCAGAAAAAGCCCAAGGCGAAGAAGTGCAAGCAATGCCGAGCGCCGTTCAGTCCCGATCGCCAGTTGCAGGCTGTATGCAGCCCGCTTTGTGGTTTGAAGTTGGTCGCCGCGCAGCGCGAGAAAGATCGGGTGGCGTTCCAGCGCCGGGAGCGGCGCGAGATCAAGGAGCGCAAGGAGAAGCTGAAGAGCAGGGCGGATCACCTGAAGGAGGCTCAGCAGGCCTTCAACGAGTACATCCGCCTGCGCGACGCCGACAAGCCCTGCATCTCTTGTGACCGCCACCACCAAGGCAAGTACGACGCCGGCCACTATCGATCGGTGGGTGCATGCCCCGAGTTGCGCTTCGACGAGGACAACGTCCACAAGCAGTGCTCGCCCTGCAACACGCAGCTGTCCGGGAACATCCTGGAGTACCGAATCCGCCTCATCCAGCGCATCGGTGTCGATCGAGTGGCGCGACTGGAAGGTAAGCACGAACCGCTGAAGCTCAGCGTTGAACAGATCAAGGCCCTGAAGGCCTACTTCCGCGCCAAGGTGCGCGAGCTGAAAAGGGGAGCGGCATGAATAGCGAGAGGACCACCGAGAGCTTGCTGGAGCAATGGGGTATTTGGGTCAGGCAGGGCACTGGAAACCTGTCGTGCGCGGCCCCGAGCTGGTCTCTGCCGACGGCACGACTGACTGATGACGAAGGGCTCGAGATAGACAGACTTGTAGCGATGCTGGGGAGGCGTCACCCCGAGCGCGGCGAGGCCCTGATGCGCTACTACACCACGGGGAAGACCTACAAGCAGGTGGGCGCATCCCTCGGGATGGGCGAGGAGCGTGCGCGCCAGACAGTCATGGCGGGAGTCGCTTGGGTGGATGGAGCTCTAGAGGCCAAGCGCGCAAAACTAGCCGCTTGATTTCCCCGGGGAAAAACCCTACAGTTTGCCATAGAGTGCAGCTTGCTGCGCAACCAACAGAACCCGGCCATCGCGCCGGGTTTTTTCGTCCTGAGATGTCGCTTTGCTATTGAAATGATATTGAACGCCCCCATACCTCCATCTCCCTACCTGCAATGGAGATGTAGATATGTCCGATTTCGTGAAGGGCGACGAGGTCCAGCTGAAGTCCGGCGGTCCCAAGATGGTGATCTCCGAGTTGGGTGACTTCAGCCCAATGGGGCCGACCGAAGGAGCGCGTTGTGTGTGGTTCGACAAGACGAAGAAAATGGAAGACGTGTTCGATGTAGCAGTGCTTAAGAAGGCCTCCGCATCGGGGATTGGCACAGTCGCTGTTCGTCGAGGTTAGCCAAAAAGCTCCAACCAACAGCCCAGCCATAGAGCTGGGCTTTTTGTTGCCCACGATTTTAGGTGCGCGCTCCTTGCTCCTTGCTCCTTGCTCCTTAGCCCGCAGCACGCGCGGGCCTTTTATTTACGTAGTGCCAGGGCTGGCCAAGCCTGGGGACACACCCATGAGGAATCACACCATGACCGAGCCGGCCTCGACAGCAGTTGGCGGGATCGCGCTCTACAAGCTCGGCGCCTTTGGCTTCTTCGCCATACTCGCCGCCATCCTGGTAATGGCAATGACCCTGCCCAAAACGGTTCGGGAATTCGTTGTCGCAATGACCTGCACGGTGGTGTCGAGCGTGTGCGGCGGGGCGTTCGTGGTCCGCTGGTTCGACCTCGGAAGCTGGGTACAGGACGACGTGGGGATGATCGCCATTTGCGGCATCATCTTTGTCTGCGGCCTCCCTGCCTGGGTTATCGTCCGCGCCTGGTTCGCTTGGAGCGAGGCCCGCAAGGGTGTCGGCCTGCCTGATCTGGCAAAGGAGTTCCGTGAAGGAACGGGGCTGTGATCAGTATCAGTCCGGGGACGGTCAGTGACTTCCTCGATGAGCTGATCGACCTCGAGGAGAACCAGGTGCCGTTTGCTGCGGCGCTCGCGCTGACCCGCACCGCTCAGGCTGTCGAGCAGGTGCTGGTCAGCCAGATGCGGACCGTGTTCGACCGCCCGACCCCGTACACGCTGAACAGCCTTCGCGTTTTCCCTGCCACCAAGGAGAAGCTGGTGGCCAGGGTGTGGATGAAGGACGAGTCGGTGAAGGCTGAGCCTGCCACGCGCTGGCTTACCCCTGAGATCTACGGCGGCGACCGCCAGACCAAGCGAGCAGAGCGGCAACTGCGAGAGCGCGGCATCTTGCCCGAGGGTAAGTACGTTGTGCCTGGGGCAGGGGCCAAGCTGGACAAGTACGGCAACATGGTGCGCGGCCAGGTCACCAAGGCCATGTCAGGCATCGGTGGCTTCACTCAGCAAGGGTACGACGCCAACGCCACCACCAGTGCGCGCAGCACCAAGAAGGGCAACTACCGTCGCTACTTCGTGATGCATGGCCCTGATCGCCAGCCAATAGGTATTGCCGAGCGCACTGCCAAGGGCAAGGACGGGCTGGCCATGATCCTGGCGTTCGTGTCGAAGCCTACCTATCGCAAGACGTTCGACTTCCATGAGATCGCTCAGCGCGAGGCTGAGGCGAGGTTGCGCGACGAGGCCGTGAAGGCTGTCGAAGAGGCTCGCCGCACCCGTCGCCGCCGGTGAGATGTGGCACGTCACTTCCCCACTGGCTTGGAGTTGTGGCACGCCAAACCCCCGGAAGCTGAAACTTGTGCCCGAAAAAATCGCGATAGCTGCAGACCCGTGGGGGGATTTTGGGTCCTCCCGGGAGGGGTGTGGCCTGAGGGTAATTCGAGCCCCGCGCGCCAATCATGTATGACCAAAATTCGGAGGTTGGTTGTTGTTTAGTCATGGCCAAAAACGAAACAACCAGGCAGCCGGGATGGTTGAACAAATCCGAGATGGCGAAGAGCCTCGGCATTTCCCCGCAAGCCTTTGATAAATGGGGCGTGGAGCCGGTTTCCCGGATTGGCCGTGAGGCTTTCTACCGGGTGCAGGATGTGGTGCAAAACCGCGTCGACCACGCCGCCCGGAAACAACAACCTGAGGGTGGCGGCGAGACGGTTATCGATCCGCTGCTCGAGTACAAACTGGTCCAGGAAAAGCTCCGGCTCACTTCCGCCCAGGCAGACGCCCAGGAGAAGAAGAACCAGGTAGCTGAGAAACAACTGGTCCCGGTCCCATTTGCCACCTTCGCGCTGGCCAAGATCGCCGCTCAGATCGGCTCGAAGCTGGAGACCGTCGGCAAGACGGTGAGCAGGCGACACCCCGACATCGACCCACGCATTCTGGAAACCGTCGAGCGGGAGATCGCCCTGGCGCGAAACATCGCCTCGCAGTTTGGCGATGACCTTCCGGAAACCCTCGATGAGTATCTCGCAACCCTGGATCAGTGACCTCAGCAAGGCTGTTGGTCTGGGGTTGCTCGCCCTGCATAAGGAGCCGCCGCTGACGGCGGTGGAGTGGGCGGACAAGCATTTTTACATGTCGTCCGAGTCTTCCTACAACGAGGGGAAGTGGAAGACTGATCCGTTCCAGGTGGCGATTCTGAACGCTATGGGGAACGACCTGATTTCGGTCGTGAACTTCGTCAAGTCGGCACGCATCGGCTACACGAAGCTGCTGATGGCGAACATCGGCTACAAGATTCAGCACAAGCGCCGCAACGTGATGATGTGGAGCCCGACCGATCCGGACTCCGAGGACATCAGCAAGAGCCACGTCCGCGGACTGATCCGCGACGTGCCGGTGCTCTACAAGCTCTTCCCCTACCTGGACCGTAAACACAGCGACAACACGCTGGACCAGAAGGTCTTCACCAACCGGAAGACGCTCTGGATTCGCGGCGGCAAGGCCTCCCGCAACTACCGCGAGAAGTCCGCGGACGAGGTCATCTACGACGAGCTTTCGAACTTCGACGCCGACGTGGAGGGCGAGGGCGACCCGGTGACCTTGGGCGACAAGCGCCTGGACGGCGCGGTCTACCCGAAGTCCATCCGTGGTTCGACCCCGAAGAAGGTCGGCACCTGCCAGGTAAGCAAGGCGGCGGCCGAGTCACCCATTCGGCTGCGCTTCTTCGTCAAGTGCCCGCACTGCCATCAGGAGCAGACCCTGAAGTGGGGCGGCAAGGACTGTGAGTACGGCCTGAAGTGGGATAAGGACGCGCTCGGCGAGGCGACCAAGGCCTGGTACGTCTGCGAACACTGCACATGCTGCTTCTTCCACCAGGACATGGTCGAGGCCTCGAAGGATGGCCGGTGGATCTGCGAGGAGACCGGCATCTGGACGCGTGACGCCATGGACTGGTTCGGCCGCGATGGCGAGCCAATCCGCACCCCTCGGTCGATCGCCTTTTACTGCTGGGCGGTCTACAGCACCTGGAGCACCTGGCTCAAGATCGCCACCGACTGGCTGAAGGTGAAGGGCGATCTGCAGAAGCTGATCACCTTCGTCAACACGACGCTCGGCGAAACCTGGGACGACGACCAAGGCGAGAAGGTGGACTGGGAAGTTCTCTATGGGCGTCGCGAGGTGTTCCCAGAGGTGCCGCAGCAAGCCGTCGCCCTGATGGGCGGCATCGATACACAAGACGACCGCCTGGAAGGCCGCGTCTGGGCCTTCGGACCCGGTGAGGAGGCCTGGCTTGTTCATCGCTTCATCCTCACTGGCGACCCAGCCAGCGAGGAACTCAGGCGAAAGGTTGGCCTTGAGGTGCATCGGCAGTTCACCCGCGAGGACGGCTTGATCATGCGCGTGGAACGGTGGTGCTGGGATGCCGGCGGCCACTACTCGGACGAGGTGGCCGCGGAGAGCCGCAAGCATGGCGCGATGTGGGTCATCCCGGTATTCGGCGCGAGCACATACGGCAAGCCGATCGCCAACTTCCCGAGGAAGAAGAAGGACCACGTCTACAAGACCGAGGTCGGTACCGACAACGCGAAGGAGCTGATCTACAGCCGCTTGCGGCTACAGGTCGACACAGCCAAATCGCGCGCCGGCCATGCACAGCCTGGGGTCGTTCACTTCCCGGCAAATGACGATGTCTGCGATGAGGCGGAGCTGAAGCAGATCACCGCGGAGAAGAAGAAGGCCGCGATGGTGAAGGGCAAGCGGGTGTTGCGCTGGGACTCCGGCGGGCGCCGCAACGAGGCCCTCGACTGCTTCGTGTATGCCCTGGCCGCCTTGCGCATCAGCCAGGCACGGTTCGGTCTTGATCTCGATGTACTTGCAGAACAGCCAGAGCCTGGGGGCTCCACCGCAGTCGATAACGCGGAGGAGCGCCCGCGCGCCAAATCCTCCTACTGGAACAGAAAATAATGTCCTACACCCTGGAGCAATACAAAGCCCTGAAGGCCGCCCTGGCCGGCGGTGAGCTGCAGGTGCGTTACGCGGATCGTTCCGTCACCTACCGCAGCGTCGACGAGATGATGCGAATCCTTCGCCAGATGGAGGGGGAACTGGGCCTGAACGCCAACAGCAACGGTGGACGGCGCTTCGCCTCCTTCTCGAAAGGCTACTGACATGGGACTTTTCGACACCCTGTTTCCCGGCCGGGCCGCGAGACGCGCCGAGTCACGCCTGCAGAAAATGAAGGCTGACCTGCAGATCAAGGTCTTGGAGCGCCGTTTCGAGGGTGCTGCGGGCGGCCGCAGGAATGACGGATGGCGGAGCACCGGAGCGGACGCCAATGCAGAGAACGGCCCGGCGCTGGCCCGTCTGCGCAACCGTGCCCGGGATCTCCGGCGCAACAACCCTTATGCGGAGCGCGCTGTTACCGGCATCGCGGACAACGTGGTCGGCGCGGGCATCGTGCCGCGTCCGCTGGGAAAGACGCGCGCCAACAAGAAGCTGGCGGACCTGTGGCGGGCCTGGGCCGAAGAAACGCTTTGCGATGCCGATGGCCTCGAGAACTTCTACGGCTTGCAGCACAAGGTCATGGAGGCGGTTCCTGAGGGCGGGGAAGTGCTGATCCGGCGCCGCTGGCGGAAGTCCTCGGACAATCTTCCAGTGCCCTTGCAGTTGCAGGTGCTGGAGGCTGATTTCCTCGATGAGGAGAAAAGCGGGCCTTACGGCGCGAACCAGATCATCCAGGGGATCGAGTTCAGCCCAATCGGAAAGCGGGTGGCCTATTGGTTGTTCGACACGCATCCCGGCGCGAACAGCACCTGGCGCGCGCTAGAGTCCCGTCGCATCCCGGCAGAGGACGTGATCCACGTCTTCCTCCCGAAGCGGCCTGGGCAGGCCCGTGGTTACACCTGGTTTGCACCCGTGATGCAGCGTCTGCGCAACTTCGACGAGATGGAAGACGCGGTGATGGAGCAGGCGAAGATCGCCGCTTGCTTCGCAGCCTTTGTGACCAAGGATGACCAGTCCCAGGGCGGCCGCAAAGCCACCCCTCTGGTCGAGCGTGTCGAGCCTGGGATCATCCAGGAGCTGGCGCAAGGCGAGGACGTCACCTTCGGCACGCCGCCCACCTTCAACGGGTATGACTCCTATGCATGGCAGGGGCTGCACGCCATTTCGGTGGGACTTGGGGTTCCTTACGAGTTGGTGACCGGCGACCTGAAGGGGGTGAACTTCTCCAGCGGCCGCATGGGTTGGCTCCACTTCGCGCGCCGCGTCGACGTGTGGCAGTGGCGAATGCTGATTCCCCAGCTCTGTGGCGGCGTGTGGACCTGGTTCATGGAGGCCCAGGCGCTGCTTCCCGACGGTGTTCGCGAGGATGTGAAGGCGGATTGGGTTCCCCCTCGCCGGGACATGGTTGATCCGAAGTCCGAACTGGAGACCGTCAAAGAGCGGATTCGCCAAGGGCTGGTCACCTGGCCCAACGCCTTGCGCGAGGTGGGGATCACTGACCCGGAAGCGCATGCCGCTGAGATCGCAAAGGCCAACGCCTTGTTCGACAAGCTCGGCCTGGTCCTGGACTGCGACCCGCGCAAAGTCTCCAACGCTGGCCTGACCCAGGCCAGGCCTGTCGGCACGCAGCTGCCGTCAACCGATATCAACCCTGCTTCCGAGCAGCCGACTGGCGAGGACATCAGCGATGCCGGCGACCAATAAGACGCATGAAACCCCCATGCTGCAGTTGCGGGCGGCCGTTCGCCCTGACTCGGTGAACATCGAAGAACGGACCGTCGAAATCACCTGGACTACCGGGGCGAAGGGCCGCCGATGGTCCTGGGACATCGGCAGTTACATGGAAGAGCTGGAGGTCAGCGAATCGGCTGTCCGTCTGGAACGTCTGAACAACGGCGCTCCCTTCCTCAACACCCACAGCACCTGGGAACTCGGCGACGTCATCGGCGTGGTCGAGCGTGCCTGGCTGGAAGGCGGGGAGGGGCGGGCGCTGGTGCGCTTCAGCCAGCGCGAGGACGTCGAGCCGATCTTCCGTGATGTGCGAGACGGCATTCTCCGAAACATCAGCGTCGGCTACTCGGTGCATCGCTACGAAATGATCGAAGCGCCCGACGACAAGCTGACCACCTACCGCGCGGTGGACTGGGAGCCCATGGAGCTCTCATTGGTGCCTATCGGCTTCGACGACGGGGCAAAGACCCGAGGCGCGAAGCAGGAGGCCGACTACAAGGGCCCGCGCTTCAACACCCTTTTCGAGACCCGGGAGGCCGAGGCGCCTACCGACCAACCGGCCGCCGTGGCCAACCCCAACGAGGAAAACGAGATGACCGATGAAGAGAAACGCGCGGCCGAAGAGCTGATCCGCCGTGAAGGCGCCGAAGCTGAACGCAAGCGCGGCACCACCATCCGCTCCATGGCCAAAAAGGTGGGCCTGGACGATGCCTTTGCCGACGAGCTGGTTGGGCGCGATATCTCCATCGCAGAAGCCAGCACCGCAATTATCGACAAAGTGGCTGAGCGCCAAGCTGGCAGCCAGCCAGAATCCCGCAATACCCAGCCCACCGTCAGCAGCACGGTGGACGCCGGCGTATTGGCCGCCAAGCGCGAAGCGATGCAAAACGCATTGCTCCATCGCTGTAACTCCACGATCAAGCTGGAAGAAGCAGCCCGCGAGTTCCGCGGCATGCGCCTGATCGACATGGCGCGCGAGTCGATCGAGCTGGCCGGCGGCACCGTGCGTGGCATGACTCAGCAGGAGATCGCACGCGCCGCCTTGGGCTGTGACCGTCAGGCAGTACGCGCTGCCGGCATGCACACCACCAGCGACTTCCCGCTGCTGCTCGGAGGCACCGTGAACCGCACCCTGCGCGCGGCCTACGATCTCGCCCCGCAGACCTGGCGTCCACTGGGGCGTCAGACCACCGTACCGGATTTCCGCGCAGTCACCCGCGCGGCGCTGGGTGACATCTCCGCCCTGGAGCAGGTGAAGGAGCATGGTGAGTACAAGTACGGCGCCCTGAGCGAAGATGGTGCCCCGCTGAAGGTCGCCAAATTCGGCAAGATCATCGCGATCACCTGGGAGGCGATCGTTAACGACGACCTAGGCGCACTGTCCCGAATCCCGCAGGCCCTTGGCGCCGCCGCCGCGCAGACCGAGTCTGACCTGATCTGGGCTCTGCTGCTGGGCAACCCGAACTTCACCGACGGCGCGCCACTGTTCGACGCGAGCCACGGCAACCTCGCCGCCGCCGGCGGTGCGATCAACACCACCACGCTGGCGGCCGCCCGCGCAGCCATGCGGAAGCAGAAGTCGAAGGCCGGCCACTTCCTCAACCTTGGCCCGGAATACCTGATCGTTGGCCCGGACAAGGAGCTGGAAGCCTTCCAGTTCACCAGCTCCCAGTACGTGCCGGCCAAGAACGCCGACATCAACGACAGCCGCAACACTGCTCTGACCGTGATCGTCGATGCTCGCATCACCGGCAATCAGTGGTACCTCTACGCCGCCCCCGGCGTAGTGGACACCTTCGAGTACGCCTACTTGGAAGGCGAGCAGGGCGTGTTCACCGAGACCCGCGAGGGCTTCGAGGTGGACGGCATGGAGATCAAGGCGCGCCTGGTCTTCGGCGCGGCCTGGATCGACTACCGCGGCGCCTACAAGAACCCGGGCGCCTGATCGGCCGGATCGAACCCTGCAGGGCGCCTCATGGCGCCCTTTCTGTTTCTGCTTCTCCCTCGCGAGGTGACACATGAAATCCTTCATCCAGCACGGCGACTGCACCACCGTACCCGCTCCGGCGGGCGGTACCACTTCCGGTCAGCTGTACAAGGTCGGCGCCTTCATCGGCGTAGCGGCTACCACCGAAGCGGCCGGCGATCCGGTCGTCCTCAAGCTCAATGGCGTGTTCGAGCTCAGCAAGATCAGCGCCCAGGCCTGGGCTGTTGGTGATCTGCTGTACATGAACACCAGCAGCCGCGCCCTGACCAACGTCTCGGCCACTGGCCTGGTGCTTGTCGGCGCCGCCACCGAGGCCGCCGCCAATCCGTCGGCTGTCGGTCGCGCGCGCCTGAACGGTGTCTCCGCGCCGGCCGCCGTGGCCTGACCATGACCTGGGCCGCGATGCGCGACCGCCTGCATGAGCGGGTGGTTGAGCGGCTGAACGACGGGACTGCCGAGTACCGGGCCAAGGATGGCAGCTTGGTGATCAGCAACCTGACGGTCATCGTCGACCACAACCTGATGCAGAACGGCCCCAATGGCGTGATGCGTTCGGAGGCGGTCGGCATCAGTTGGCGAAAGCCACTCCTCGATGCCGTGGAGCGGGGTGGCATGTTCGTGCTGTGTTGCGGCCGGCGCCTGCTGGTCGAAGACATCGCAGCCGACGACGGCCACATGATGACTGCTGCCTGCATGGAGTCCCCATGAGCAACATCCTCACCAGCGTCCGCCAGTCGCTGATCCGGCGTGTCGAGCAAATCACCGTCGAAAACGGCTACCTGACCAACATCGGCCAGGAGGTTAGGACGGGCTGGCTGAACGAGGTACTGACCGAGAAAGGCTTGCCGCAGCAGTTCGTCCTGATCCAGAAGGCGCCGAACCGCCCGCCGGAGGGCAAGCCGGCCGCGCTGCGGATGCACGTTGGGTACTTCGTCATCGGTCTTGTTCGCACGGACGTTGCCATCTGCGAGGAAGCGCTCGAGTCCATGGAATTGGATATCAGCCAGGCCTTCGTCCCCGTAGAGGGCCTGCTTCCGAAGTGGCTTCCCAGGGGGTGCACCGGCAGCACCGTTGGCTCCTCAGACCCTTTCCCGCCAGGCAATGGCCAGCCCTACGCCGGCGTCATCGTTCCCGTCCACATCACCACCATCATCCAGGAGAAGATCCGCCGATGAGCGAAGAGAAAGCCGTGCAACCGGTCGAGGTCAAACTCGCCGGCGAGCACACCCACAAGGGCGTCGACTACAAGGCCGGCGACAAGATCAAGGTGACCCCGCGCCAGAAGGCTTTCCTCGAGGAAGCGAAGAAGGTCGAGTGCCCACCCACCACCGCGAAGGAGGCCTAAGCCATGGCCATTGTTAAAGAGACGGTCGTGATCGGCGGCCACCTGAAAGCGCGCGAAGTTGGCTCGGGGCTTCCTTTCCAGAAAGTCGGCCTGGTCTCCACGATCCAGCACGCAACCGAAACCAACAGCCTGACACTGGCAGACACCACCACCCCGCAGGGTGGTGAGTACGACAGCCTGGACCGCGTCACCAGCGTGTCGCTCTCCATCAACTTCCGCGAGATCTTCAGTTGGGTTCTCGCTGCGCTGGTATGGGGCAACGTCACCAGCGTCGCCGCGACTACCGTAACGGGTGAAGAACACGTTGCTGATGTGGACGGCACCATTGCTCTGGCGCAGATGCCGCTCACCATCTCCAGCGTGAGCAACGAGGCTGGCACCACCGATTACGACGAGTTCGACGACTGGGTCATGACTGGCTCGGGCATCGAAGTTGTCGCCGGCGGCGCACTTGAAGCAGCGATCAAAGCGGCCGCCCCGGGCACGCCCTTCAAGGTGAGCGTGGACTACAGCTCCGCCGCAGTCGACGTAATCGAGGCGCTGACCAACAGCGGCAAGACCTTCGAGTTCCTCTTCGAGGGCGAGAACGCCGCCGGCACTCAGAAGCGCGTCGAGGCGCGATTCTTCCAGTGCCGCCTCAATCTGGCGACCCAGATGGACTGGATCAACACCGAAGACTTCGGCGGCTTCCAGGCCACCGCGAAGGTGCTCCGCGACTCCACTAAGGTTGGCGCCGGCACTTCGAAGTACTTCAAGATCAAGAAGGAAAAAGCTGCAGCCTGACTTCCCTGATACAGTTCCTCCGGATCAAAAGGGAGGAACTGTCATGAGGATGATTTCAGGAGTAGTAGTTGCAGCCCTGGTCTTTCTGGCTACGCAGGGAGAGGCTGGCCCGGTCTACAAGTGCACGTCCCAAGAGGGAAAGCCGGTTTTCTCGGACAAGCCCTGTGCCCATGACGCAGAGGAAATTACGGTAAGGGACAACCACATCGGTGGAAACTTTTCGCCTTCCGATCAGTGGCTGGAAATGGACAGCCGTCGCCCTGGCCCAAATATTCGGGCTCAGGCGAGATCGGGCTCCAATAGCCCATGCGCGCAGTTCTCCACGACTGAGCTGAGGACATACGTTATTCGCCATCAAGTGGTCGTTGGGATGACCGCTTCAGACGCTTTGAGCGCCTGGGGGTCGCCAAATAGGATCAATGGTTCGCAGTATGCCTACCACTGGAACGGTGGAGGTTCCTCCTACTTTTACGTACAGGGCGGCTGTGTCAGCTCTGTCGACGGAGGCTATCAAGGCTGATAGCCATAGATAAACACCAGAGCCCCGCTAATGTGCGGGGCTTCTTTTTTCTGGAGACCCTATGTCTGAAGCCTCTGGCTGCCGCCCCGTTGAAATTGGCGGGCAGCATGTAATCGTCCGGGAAATGACGGTCGCCCAGGTCCGCCAGTTAATGGACACCGTCACTGCCGACACGCTCGGGGATTCTCTGCTGGGCGGGGCCCTCCGCCTTCACGATTTGGCGGCTATGTCATCCCTCACTGCTGCTCAGATCGACGAGATGAGGCCCTCGGAGCTGGAGGAGCTGGCGAAGGTCTGTCGCGAGGCAAACCGCCATTTTTTCGAGATGCTGGAGCGACTAGGGAGAGTCCTGGTTCCGCTCTAGCTCGCCTCGACGAAACCATCGCCCTGATGGTTCGCGTCGGACACCAGAACGTCCTTTCCTATCCATGGAGCCTGTTTCTCCGGGCCCTGAAGGTGTGAGCCATGACCGATGTAGAGCTGCGGCTGACGGCCGACGACGCCGAAGCGCGCCGCGCTGTCTCCGGCTTCCGCGCTGAATACCAGAAGCTGGTCAAAGACGTCGAGCGCCCGCTGCGTCAGGTGAATGCCTTCCGGGATCTGGAGAGCCAACTGGATAGCGGGTCGAGGACCATTCGCCGCGCGCGCGAACGGGTACGCGAGCTTGGCGACGAGATCGCTCGGACGGACGCCCCGACCAAAGCACTCCAGGCCAGTTACAAGTCGTCGGTGGCAGACCTGCAGCGCCTGGAGCGTGCAGAGGCTCAGCAGATCGTGCGGTTGTCCAGCATGCGAGCCGAGTTGCAGGCAGCGGGCGTCGACACCAAGAACTTGGCAGCCGAACAGAACCGCCTGCGCGCTGAGCTTGGCCAGCGGCAGGCGGCAGGCCGTGCAGATGCCGACCTCTCTGCCGCCAGCGGGACTCTTGGCGTTGATCGTTTGCGCACGCTGCAGGCCCAGCTGCGCACGCTGCCCGCCGACTACGAGCGGCTCAGCCGCGCTGGGTTCAAGTCGGCGGTCGAGCAATCGGCTGCTCAACTGCAGCTCCAGCGGCGCCTGGAGGAGACTCGCCGGGAAATCCAGGAACTGACCGTCGCAAGCCAGGGCGCAGGGCGCCTGCAGGGGCTCGTCAACGGTGCTGCCGGTCTGGGTATCGGGCTCGGCGTAACTGAGGCAGTTGGCGCATACATCAAGGCTGCTGACCAGGTGAAGAACCTGCAGTCTCGCCTTCGTCTGGCGACCAACGATCAGGAAGAGTTCAACACGGCGCAGCGCGAGCTTGGCCGCCTGGCGAACGAGAATCAGGCGCCGATCTCCAGCCTTTATTCGCTGTACACCCGCTTGGCGCCGAGCCTGACGGAGTTGAAGCGGGGACAGAAGGACCTCCTGGGTGTGATCGAGGCAGTGTCTGCGTCGACCCGTATCAGCGGCGCGAGCGCGGAGGAGGCGGACGCTTCCATTATCCAGTTCGCCCAGGCGCTGGGCGCTGGCGCGCTGCGCGGTGACGAGTTCAACTCCATCGCCGAGCAGACACCGCGCCTGATGCGCGCCTTGGCCGATGGCCTTGGCGTCGCCCGGGGTGCCCTGAAGCAAATGGCGAACGACGGTCAGCTGACCGCCAACGTCGTCATCAACGCCTTGCTGAAGCAACTGCCGCAGCTGCGCGCAGAAGCGGCAGCGCTGGAAAAAACCACCGGCGGGCAGTTCCAGGTGCTGGCGAACGAGGCCACCCAGGCTGTCGGCGCCGTGGACGAACTGACCGGGCAGACCAAGGCCTTGGCAACGGGGCTTGGTTTCGTGAGTCGAGCCCTGAAGACTGTCAGTGATGGGTTCAAGTCGTTCAACAAAGGCGGCTTTTCGGCGCTGTTTGAATTCAACAGCCAGTCCACCCAGGACAACGCCATAGCGGAAGTGGAGAAGTCGATCGCCCGGGTCTTGGCGGCGAAGAAGGAGCTGCAGGATAACGGAAACCTGAGCATCCTGAGTTTTCTTCGCTTCGGCACGGCAGACATGGCAGAGCTGGATCGCCAGCAGGCTGAGTACGAAAAATACCTGGACGAGCTGAAGGCTGCTCGGCAGAAGGCAGAGGACGAAGCCAAGCAGAAACGGGTAGCGAAGGCGGAGGCCGAAGAAGCCAAGGAGCGGGAGCGCAACTACCAGGAGCAGCTGCGCGCCCTTGATGGTTTCGCTGGAAGCGAGCGGGTGCTGCAGGCGGCGCGCGAAGCTGGAGAGCGTGGATTCCAGGACCGGATTGACCGCGCTCGCCAAGGCGGCCTGGCGAAGCTGAAGGGTTACCTTAACCAGCAGTATCAGGAGCTGAAGAAGGCCCAGGCCAATTACGAGCAGGTGGTCGGCGAAACCGAGACGATCCTGAAGCCCTTCAAGGATCTCACGCAGTCGTTCAAAGATGGCACGGCTGGGCCGGCGGCGGCTGCCAGTTACGGCCAGGTACAGGACCTGAAGCTGAAGGCGCGGTCTCAGATTGACAGCGATCCGCAGAAGGCAATCGAGTACGCCAATAAAGCTCGTGAGGCGCTGGAGCAACTGCTGTCGGCGGGAACCAATACCTACGGCCTTCAAGGTGTGGCGCAGGAGCTGGAAGATATCGCCACGGCTGCGCAAGAAGTGCGGAAGGTCCGTGCTGCGGATATTCAGACCAGCGTCCAGGACAGTATCTCGGAGCTGGTACGCCAGGCGGATGCGCTGAAAAATCTCAGCATTTCCGTCTCCTGGGACCAGGCCAATGAGGAGCAGATCAAGGCCCGTATGCTGGCACTGTCCAAGGCTATCGCCGAGCAGTTGAAGTTCCAGGTGCAGGTCACCGCTCCGGATGTCGATTCCAACGTGGCCCGCGTTACCGCCGACACTCCAGCAGCGCCGCCAGGGTTTGCAGATGGCGGCTGGACAGGACCTGGCGCCCGGCTGCAGCCAGCCGGCGTGGTGCACGCGGACGAGCACGTGCAGCCGAAGCGTGTCGTCAACGAACCGGGGGCACTCAGTTTCCTAGAGCGTGTTCGCCGCAACGGTTTCACCCGAACCATGGCGGATCTGCACGCGCGCCTTTCGGCAGGACTTCCTGGCTATGCGGATGGCGGTTTGGTCAGGGCGGTCACGGTGCCGAGCATTCCAGACTTTTCGCCCTCGGTGCAGGCCGGCGCCAGTGGCGACGGTCTCGGTACGGTTGTCCTGCACCTCGACGGGCAGGAATACCGAATGCAGGCCGGTCAAAGCCAATTCGATGCGCTGCACCGAGCGGCACTCAAGAAGGGCCGTCGCCGACCTTCGTAAAACAATCAGCCCCGCGCAGCGGGGCTTTCTTCTTTCTGGAGCTGCTGAATGTCTCTACCCATGGTGATGCTGGGCGGGGTGCCTATCGTTCTGCACGCTGGCGCGGTGTCGCAGTCCATCACGCCGCTCGGTGGGCCGGAGGTCGTTCGCCTGAGCGGCGGGGTGGGCGTGCCGATGACCCATTGGCAGCGCTCGGCCATTTCCCTCAGCGGCTCGGGGTACATGCCGCCAGGGCTCGACGGCATCGACTACACGCAGCCGCTTGAGCTGCGCTGCACCAAGCACCTCTCCATCGTGAGTGCGGGAAGGAATTTCGTGCTCCAGGGCACGCCTCGGCCGGACTTTCCACCTTGGGCGCTCGCGCTGGTCGGCAAGGAGTGGGTGGAGACAACGCTGGTGCTATCCGGCGCGGGCGTCGAAGTCACCGAGGTCCTGGGCGCCTCGTTCTATCAGGTCTGCTGGATGCCGGTTTTCATCGTCTCGGCCAAGCGCCCGCAGGGCGATATGGACGCCGCCGCCAACGTCGACGGCTGGCAAATCAACTGCGAGGAGCTGTAAATGCTGAACGGCCTGCCACTCAACAGCGCCGCGCTGAACGCGCTCTGGCAGTCATCCGTTGCCCCGCCGGAGCCAACCTTGCCCACCGCGCTGGTCTGGGCCTGCCGCGTCCGTCTGGGCGTGGAGAATGTGAGTGCGCAGCTCACCGGCAAGGTGCGCATTGAGCGAGAAGAGGGCGCTGCCGCGATCGCCGAGCTATCACTCTACCTCCCGGGCGAAGCTATCGATGTGGTGAGCTGGACCGGAAGGCCCCTGGAAATCTACTTCCAGCACCTGGTCGCCGGCGTCTGGGTTGAGGAACTGCGCTTTTCCGGCTGGCTTGAGCAGCCGACTTTCGACCCGCGCAACCGCATCGTTTCCTGCGAGGCGACGGACCGTCTGCAGGATCTGGTGGAGGCGATGGAAATCGACAGCATCGACCTGCTCACCGGAGGCACTTGGTCGGCGGACGTCTTCGAAGCGGTCGATGGTCGCTCGCGCTGGGATTACGCCATGGAGCGCATGGGGACGTTACCCGCCAGCCTGGATCGGTCCGTGTCTGGACAACTGCGGGTGACGCCCTGGACCCGCACGGCCCCGGTTGCGGTTTTCGCTCCGGGATCGACCGTCGATCAGTCGCTTACTGTGGAGTTCGCCAAGCTTTCAGGCCGGGTGAATCGTGTCGCGCTGTCGATCGATTACCGATACAGCCGCCTGCGAGAGCGCAGCTACTCATACGGGTGGCAGCATCCCGATATCGTGGGGTGGAGCGAGAGCCAAGGCTTTTGCCTTTGGCGGCACAACACCACGGAGTTGCCCACCACCGATATGGTGCGCGATGCGCTCAGCTCGGCGGGTCTGCACTCGATGATGGGTGGTTCCTTCCTGACCGTGCCGCTGTCAGGGGTCTACTGTGACCCGCCACAAGGGTGGACGAACGTTTTCAATAACCTGCTGTTGGCGTTTAACGTGTTCGGTGGCGTGCGCTGGGTGCAGCCCATCACCGAGAAGTACGTTCTGACCGTCGAAGCGCCGGCCAGCGTTGCACAGGCCGGCGAGGTTCTGCGGCGAGATGGGACGGCAATTGAAAGCGAGTTGGATCGCGCAAAGACTTGGGAGTCCGACGAGTTCACAAACTCGGAGCCGGATGCGCAGCCCGACGAGCTGGGAGATAAGGTCATCAACCTACGGGAGCCGGAGCGGCAGGCGCTGGCCGTCCGCTGCCAGTTGGCAACCGCGGCCACCTCCATTCTGTCCGCACACCGATCAACTAGGGTTTCGTTTCAGGTCCCCTCTTCGAAGGCGTTGGGAATCGACACCGTCCACACCGTCCGCCTCGAGGATCGCTGCGTCGCAGAAGGGAAGGTGTGGTCGGTGATCGACGAGTTTGACCTGGACGGGCAGACGGCACTCACCACCCTGGTGTTGGCGATCAGCAACGGCGGCGGCGAGGCGTCCGACCCGCTGGAACCACCGGCCGCCCCGGCGACCAACCCAGGCGGGCTTGTGCCAGGCCCGCCGCCCATGTCAACGCAGCTGCGGGGCAGGGGCACGATGAGCTACGACGATGCGCGCGAGGGGTTTGCGGGCAACTACGACGAACTGGACATCGGCACGCCTCCGGAGCCATTCCCGCGCCGGCTGCAACTCACTGCTCCGGAGATTCCCGCCGAACACCGCGATGAGTTCACCGCGGAGCAGACAGCCACCTATCGCGTAGCGATTCCTAATGATCCCTTGGAGGTCTGATGACTCTTGCAGAAGAACGGCAAGCGATCGCCAAAGGTATCGCCGATGCCCGTAAGCCGGAGCAACTGCTTGGCGACCTTCAATCGCTTGAGTCTCGTCGGCGAAAGACTGGAACGCTGAACGAGTTGGAGCGTCGAGGTACCCGCTCTGCCATTCCCGGACGTTCGACTTACACCGCGCCCACTTCTACCGGAGGCGGCATCGCCAGCCCCCTGGTGGAGCAGAACACGAATCTCCGAGAGTACTTCCCCGAGGAGTACCTGAAGTCTACTGATGGACTGATGTGGTCCCGCGCGCGGCCGCTGAAGAAGATCGTGATGTTGGACGCCAACGGCGATAGCGTGGTGATGGAGTTCAAGAATGGCCTTTCCGAATAGTCCGCTGGACCCGCTGCCGCGGCTGTTCGGCTGGCCTTGGCATGGACTGATGCGGCAAGAGAATGACAGCGACAAGCCGAAGCTGACCTTCCCGTCGGGTCGTGTGGTGGATTGCGGCGTGGCCGGCAACTGGACGTTCCTTTGGGATATTGGAATGCCGGCGCCGGTGCTGCCGGTTGGTGTCGAGTTGGAGCCGGACGAGCAGTGGTGGAGCAAGGCGGTGCTGCGCGCGTTTGACGGGGCCTCCTTTCAGCCCGTTGGTTGGGGTGGAATGCCGGCACCGATCTATCTCGACGGGATGGTGGGACGCCTGGAGGTGGGCGTGCTTGCGAACGATATCTTTCGCCGCGTCGAGATTAGCGCCAGGGTGACATTGCACACGTCAGCCGGGGTTTCCACATCCGAAGTGAACACCTCTATCAGCTGGAGCGCCATCGGGATCCCGTCCGACTTTAACACCGGCTTTCAGTGCCAGCTGATCGACCGAAGCGCCGACGGGCGAAAAGCGCTGGTGCGGCTTTACCGCTCGACCCCTGTGCCGCCTCGGCTGAGGGATGACCAGCTGGGGATTCTGGAGCTTGAGGCCGGCGGCACCTTCTCTGCAATGACACTGGCGGTGCGCGTGATCGCCAATACACCGGCCGCGCGCGGCACCTGGACTGTGCTGGAGGAGCCGGAGCCTGGGGAAAGAATTTCGCTGACCAGTAATGTGGGGGCGGGGATCAACGAGGCCGACGCCGGAGACTTCCGTACCCGATATCGGCTGGACCAAACGTGCTGGGCCTGGTACGGCGAGGATGGACAAACCGTCGTCCCGGTCTCCTACGCCATGACCTACGACGCGCATGTGGTGAGCGTGGTGAACAAGGGGGCTGCGTTTTTCGACTGGCGCGCCGACAAGACAACGACCGCGACATTCATGTTGAGCGCGGGCGGCCGAACGACCACGGCGACATCAGTTGTGTCTGGATTCAGTTCGGGGAACTACACCGAGCAGGGCAGCCCTCCGGAAGCCCTTGCCGTCTCGGACATGAACTATCAGCTGCTCTGGGATGGCGAGACTGTGGACGCCCTGGTCGATCATCACGAGCAAACGTTTGCGGTGATCGATGGGCGCGGCCCGTGGGAGGTTGTGCCTGACCTCACGCTGGCACCGATCCTGGTACGCATCGCCTACCTCCACAACAATCAGTCGTCCCAAGTTTGGGAGTACCCCTCCAACAAGGTGCTGGAGCTTGGCTTGCGGCTCTGGAATGACGCGACCCAGGCTGACCGGATCGACTACTCGCCAGGCTTGACCCCTGTTTCTGTCAGCGGGGAACGAGTGACCCTGAACACCGGTGATGCGCACAAGATTGGCGTGTGGCGGGCCAGCTTCTGCCCAGTTACCTACCAGGTGGCGCGACACCTCGACATCTACGACTACAGCTGGATTTGACTATGCCGACTCGCTACGTGAACAACTGGCTGGCGCAGCTTGAAAGCGAGCTCGCCGCCGGTGCATCCGCCTTGCCGGTCCCGGCCGCCGCCCTGGAGCGCTTGGATCTTACCGGCGGCGGTGAGTATGTTCTGACCATCACCAACTCCCTCGACCCGTCCGAGCAGTCCGCTTTCGAAGTGGTTCGCCTCTCATCCGCCGGCCTGGCGCGGGGCGAGGAGGAGACCTCTGACCGCGCTTGGCCGGCCGGCTCATACGTCTACTGCTCAATCACCGCCGGCGAGCTGGAGAAACTAGCCAACAGCGCTGGAGGTTCCGCGATCGGCGGCTACGTCGGCGCCCGCGCCGCCGGCAGCTACCCGATCTCCCCAGGGACGCAGTCGCTGTACGTGAACAGTAACTACGACCCAGGTCCCGAACCCATTTCGCTGGAGTTCGAGCCGGTCGATGCGGGAAAGGCTTACGCTCTCGACTTCAGCATCTTCTGCGGTGGCGCCCAGGGCCGGACGGTGGAAGTCAATGTGCCCAACAGCGAGCCCTCTGGAACATGGAGTTCGTTTGTTGACGGCTACGACAGCAGCATCGTCGGCGGGGCTGTTGAGCAACCAGGCCAGTACAGCCGGATTGTCGGTCTCGCCGGGCTCATTGTCGGGCGTGCGATCGTTTCCCGTGACGCCGATGGGTTTGGAGTGGTCAGCCTGACTATCTTCAGCCAGCAGGCCTGATCCGCCCCGCCAACCCTAAGCCCGCCTTGTGCGGGCTTTCTTTATGGAGAGTTGCCTGCCATGCAGCCGGCCTGCCTTCCCATGCGCCTCGTCCGGGGCGCGACCTATCGTGATACGCGTCGGCTCATGCAGCCGCGCCGTGAATACCGGCCGGTGACTGCCATCGCTGCCACCGCACCGCTGCGGCTCACCGTTCCCGAACACGGTCTTACCGGCGACTGGCTGGCTTGGATCGAGGGAACCACAGGCCTGCCCAGCCTGAACCGGGCGCCGGCCCGCCAGAACCCGCACCGCGTCGAAGTGATCGACGCGGACACTCTGGAGATCAACAGCCAGAGCGGGGCCGGCTTCGCGCCAGTACCTGGCTCCGGTCAACTGATCTACCAGCCGGCGGTCGACCTCACCGGAGCAACGGCGCGCTTGATCATCACGGCGACGGAGGAGGGTGGCGCCGTCCTGCTGGAGCTGGCCACCGGCGCCGGTATCAGCCACACAGCGCCTGGATCGCTGGCGGTGGAGATCAGCCCCGAGCAGACACAGGCGATCGCCTGGAAGTCGGGCTGGTATCACCTGGATATCACCTTCCCCGACGGCTCGGTGAGCCGATTCTTCCGGGGGGCGGTCACCGTCGAGCAGTGAGGTCCGCATGAGCGACACCGAACAGATCGAGCCGTGGGCGGTGGCCATCGAGAGCGATGGCATGCCCTTCATGCTTGAGCACATCAATGAATACGCCGTCACCGTCGACGCGCCCGCCGAGTTGGCGGTCGTCACCATCGGCGAGCAGGGGCCACCCGGCGCGCCGGGCTCCGGCCTGAGCGAGTGGCAATCCAACGAATGGTAAGGAGCGGCCCATGGCCAATGTTCAGTTCCACAAGGTAGCCACGCTGCCTGGCACCCTGCAGCCCAACGCTTTCTATCTGGTCGACAACGGCTCCTATGCCGAAAGCTACGTGACCAATCAGGCCGGCGTCGCCAAGGCGATTGGCAATTCGTCGATGATCAACGCGCTGATCAATGATGCCTTGTCCAGCCTGCCCAGCAGTGGTGCGCCGGTTCTGTTCGTGGCCGACATTGCCGCGCGTGATGCGCTGGCCCCCGAGCAGGCGGTGTTCGTCCTGGTGCAGGACGCCACCGGCGATCCGACAGTGACCGCCGGCGCTGCGCTCTACGCCTGGAACCCGGCAACCAGCATCTGGCTGAAGGTGGCTGAGTACGAGTCGATGGATGTTCAACTGACGTGGGCAGCCATCCAGGGCAAGCCAACCAGCACGCCGGCGCAGATCGATAGTGCGGTTAACCAGAGCCACAGTCACCCCAACAAGGCCACGCTTGACCTACTCGGTGCCGGTGCCGATGGGCTGACCTACAACGGCCAGCCGGTTGGGTCATCCTGGGAAACGCTGAACTGGTGACCCCATGTCCAGAGTCCTGCACCACAAGGTGGTGGCCGCCCTGCCGGCCACGTTGGAGCCGGACAGCATCTACCTGGTGCGAGTCGGCTCAGGTTACGACCAGTTCGTGACCAACCACAGCGGTCAAATCGTGGCCTACCCAATGAACCGGCCGGCCTCGCTGCCGGTGCTACTAAACACTGGCGCGCTAGTCGGCCTCGCCCTGGTCGGCGGCAATGCGCTCCCGGTCATCCTTACCAACGGATCGTCGGTCTTGCTCCCGGTAACGCTCAATGGCTAACTCGAACATCTTGATGCGCCTGCAATACACGGGCTCCGCCGTTACTGCAGCGGCAGAGTACCAACCCGGTGAGACTGCGGTGTTGCCGGGCAGCTTGAACTTCAACGGCAACGGACGTCGCGTTACTGGTGATATGGCCGCCGGGGCTGGAAGCTTCGCAAACCGCCTGTTCTTTCAGAGCACGGTCGGTACGCAGACCCGTATCAGCGTTATGCCACCTGCTGGCAACAACTCTTCTGGTGTACAGCTTTGGAACAACGCCGCTGATTTAGAGAACGCTGCTCGCTTTGACTTCGGTATTGATAACACTCAGGCATTTCTTAGTTCAGCCATTACTGGCACTGGAACTTACTTGCCATTGGCTATCTACACCGGCGGTGCTGAACGGATGCGTGTCGCTACTAATGGCGACGTGTGGATTGGAGCGAACACTTCAGACCCAATCAACGCGGGAACAAAAGGTGTCTCGTGGCAGAGTGGACCTGGGCTGTTGCAGGTGCGTTCTGGCAGCGCGTCAGTGGCAGCCATCAACTTCGGCGCTCCGGCTGGCGTCGCCAACTTAGCGGGCTTTTTCAGCGCGACCACCGGGGTTGGGTCTATCACCACCAACGGCACCACGACTGCCTACAACACCAGCTCTGACTACCGCCTGAAGGACGACGTGCAGCCCCTCGACGCGGTAGAGGCGACTGAACGCGTCATGGCCTATCGCCCGGTAACCTGGGTATGGAAGACCGACGGTTCGTACGGCAAAGGGTTCATCGCACACGAGTGCCAAGCTGTTGATCCCATGACTGCCACCGGCACCAAGGATGCGGTCGAACAGATCGGCGATATCTTACTGGCGGATGGAACAGTGGCTGCCGTCGAAGTCCGTGAGCCAGAAGACCCGTCGATCTACGGTGAAGGCGCAACTTGGGAACTAACTGGCGAGCGCCCGGTGTACCAAGGCCGTGATGACTCGAAGATGATTCCCGATATGGTCGCCATGATGCAGCGCATGGAGCTGCGCATCCGTGAGCTGGAAGCCCAGCTTCAGCAAGTCATCGCGCTGCTGCCGGCAGCCTGATGGCCACCCCTCCGCAACCAACCCGCCATTTGGCGGTTTTTTTATGCCTGGAGAAAACCATGGACCTTCGTACCGTGCGCCGCTCGATGATCGACCCGGCGCTGTTGCTGCTGCCTGCCAAGATGGAAAGCCCGCAGGCAGTCGTCATGCTGCTGGCTATCGGGCTGCAGGAATCGCGCTTCGAGCACCGCCGCCAGATGGGCAATGGCCCGGCGAAGTCGTTCTGGCAGGCAGAGCAGGGCGGAGGCATGGTTACTGGCCTGCTGCGCTACCGCGTCCAGGACGTCCGCGACTTGGCAACCGGCCTGTGTGCCGTGCATGGCGTTGCCCCGGCTGCGCCTGACGTGTGGAACGCCATCGAGCACGACGACGTGCTGGCGGCCGGCCTGGCGCGCCTGCTGCTCTACACCGATCCGGCCCGCCTGCCGGAGCTGGGCAAGGAGTCGGCGGCCTGGGATCTCTACCTGAGGACCTGGCGGCCAGGCGCATACGATCGCGGCACACCATCCCAGCGCGCCGAGCTGCGGAAGAAGTGGGCGGCGAACTACGCCGCGGCGCTGGAGGCGGTCCGATGAGCCTGCGCTGGAAGGTTACCGCACTGGTGCTGACCGGCCTGCTGCTGGTCGCCGCCGGCGCTGCCCTCGGCGGGTGGCTGGCTGCCAGTCACTACCGCCCGCAGCTCGACGCGGCGAACAAAGCCAAAGACAAGTGCATGGCCGCTCGCGACAACCTAGAGGAGTTGGCCAAAGAGCAGGGCGCCAAGCTCGGAGAGTTGGCCAACCAGGCTGAGCAGCGGCAGGCGAAGGCTGCTCAGGCTGTTGCCGATGCCCAGCAGCAGGCCGGCGAGCACTACGCCGCCGCCCAGCGGCTGCAGCAGGAGCGCGACGAGGGAGACCCAGCCGCGGTGGCCGAGGCACTGATCGACAAGGAGTTGAGGCTATGAAGTGGCTTCTGGTGGCGGTGGTTGCGCTGGCGGGATGCGCTGGCCAGGCCGAGCCTGAGCCGCGCACGGTGCGCGTGGAAGTGCCGGTGGCGGTTCCGTGTCGAGCGCCGGCAGTGGAGGTGCCGACCTGGGCAACGGCATCGCTGCAGAAGGGCGACAGTCTGCAGACCAAGGTGAGGGCGCTGCTGGCCGAACTGGAGCAGCGGAAGGGCTACGAGGTGCAATTGGTCGCGGCAGTTCAGGCCTGCCGGTAGGGTATGATGCCGGCCTCGATCAACAGGAGGTCGGCATGCTCAAGATCCGCGCCAACGGCGCCGCACGTCTCCAGCTGGAGCGACTTGTCACCAAAACTGGCCAGTACGGGGTCTGGGAGTTTCACGTCGCAGCCAACTCCGAGATGTTCCCCAAGCTCCAGGCTGGTCGTCATGCGGCACTGCTGCCGGCAGAGCCGAAGGAAGGGCAGGAGGTGGAACTGTTCGCCATGCTTTCGCCGAACTCTCCTCAGGAAGAGTGGAAGCCGATTGGAAAGGGCGTTGCGCACTACCTCTAGATCGGTTCGATCAACTGTGCGCCCTGGTTCCGGACGCTCCCGACGTCCGTAGATATGCGGTAGGCCTCGAAGTCCCGCCGCGCCAGGGCGATTGTGTCGTACGCCAGTTCCAGCGAGGTCTCCGGCGATAGCCAGGTCTTCCACTGCTCGGGCGCCAGTATCACCGGCATCCGGTGGTGGACGGCAGAGACCTGGCCCTCGGCCTCTTTGGTCAGCAGCGCACACGAGGTGATCGGCTCGCCTTCCGGCGGCGCCCAGGTCGACCATATGCCCGCGATCGCGAGCACGTCGCCGTCGATAGCGTGGTGATAGTAGGGCTGGTTCACTGCCCGGCCGGCGCTGTTCTTCACCGGCTCCTTCTCGTTCCATTCGTACCAGCCTGCCGCCGGCATCAGGCATCGCTTGTGCCGGATGGCATCCCGCCACATTGGCTTCGTCGCCGCTTCTTCGCTTCGTGCGTTGAAGGTCATGGGCGGCAGCTTGTCCTTCTTCCACCAGAACGGGATCAGCCCCCAGCGGGCCGCGACCACTTCCTGTTCTCCCGCCTCGTTAAGGAGCACCATCGGCACCTGGCTGGTCGGCGCGACGTTGTACGCGCGATCAATCCAGCGCCCGGAGTTCCCCCGCCCTATATGCCAGTACCGCTCCATCGCGGCTTCCTCTGGCGACACGTACCGTCCGCACATCCCCAGACCCTCAAACCGTAACCCGAATGAAGCCTAGACCGGCGCACCGGGTACATTCGTCCAAATTGGCGAAGTTTGCCCGGCATTCAGGGCAGACCCGGAACGGGCCCACTCGTGCCCGCTCGCTGAGGTGGCGCGCTCTGGCGGTGTCGCCAGACTCGCGCGCCGCCTCGATCGCATCCAGGACCAGGCGGAAGCAGTCGGGGTCGGTGATGGCCTCAACGTACACGCCGCCCTTCAGGTAGCGACCGACTTCCACCAGTGTGTATCGACGCCCGTTCTCCATCGTCAGCACCAGGCCCTGCAGCGATCCGGAAAGGAACGTGAAGCCTGTTCCGTTGAAGGCCTGGAGCTGCCCTTGTTCCCCGTGACGGATCAGCAGCGGCCACTTTGTGCCGTCGAACAGCAGCGTGCCGCGCGAGGCGGTGCCAACCTTCGCCCAGGTGTCATCGAAGACGTGATATGCGGATGAGCTGTTGAACATCTCGGCCGCCCTCTGCTCGATCGCGAAGGAGTAAGCACCCGTGATCAGGTCACAGAGCTCCAGCCATTCGTCTGGCGTGATCAAGCCGCGGTTGAGCATGCCCTGGGCGCCATCGGTCAGTTCGCGCCGGTGCTCTTCTGGACGGGCCATCAGGTCGCGCCGGCAGTTGAGGCGGACGTGCCACTGAGTGAGTTCAGGATGCATGGTGGTGCGGAAGAGTGCTGTATGGATATACAGCTTACGTGGGGCGGTTGGGTGAGGGAAGGGCGTGGGAGACGGGCGGATAGCTGTCTAAAACTAACTGGGCTCCCGGCGCAGTTCGCGGCCTCTGGGAGCCCTATCTGATGATTTCGTTTTAGACAGCCGAGGAGGTAGACGCTGGCGCTGAGCGGCCTGCGGCTGGGAAATTACGCTACTGCTGCATCATCGGTGTGTGGGCG
>NZ_AMZB01000060.1 GCF_000313755.1 Pseudomonas nitroreducens TX1
ACCAGTACTTCGTCAACCGCGACAAGGCCGACTACGCCAAGCGCGTTGCGCACAAGCGCTACGGCCTGTCCAACGGTCAGTTCAGCAACTACTACGCCTGGGAGGCGGTGGACGCGCGCTTCGACGCCACGCCCAAGGCCGACCAGCCCCATGGCGGCCACGTCAACGAACCGAACCGCTTCGGCTGGGTGGTGGAGATCGACCCGTTCGACCCGACGTCCACGCCAAAAAAACGTACCGCGGTGGGCCGCTTCTGCCGCGAGTGCTCGACCCTGTCGCTGGGCGCCGACAACCGGATGGCTTTCTATTACGGCGATGACACCAAGGGCGAGTACATCTACAAGTTCGTTCCGGCCGGCACGTATATCCCGGACAACCGCGCCGCCAACCGCGACCTGCTGGACGAAGGCACCCTCTACGTCGCCCGCTTCAACGCTGACGGCAGCGGCCAGTGGCTGCCGCTGGTGCATGGGCAGAACGGCCTGACCGCCGAGAACGGCTTCCCCAGTCAGGCCGAGGTGCTGGTCAACGCCCGCGCCGCCGCCGACAAGCTCGGCGCCACGCCCATGGACCGCCCCGAATGGGTCGCCGTACAGCAGGCCACCCGCGAGGTGTACGTCAGCCTCACCAACAACGACGGGCGCGGCAAGAAGCAGCCGGTGGACGCGGCCAACCCGCGCAAGGACAACCTGCACGGGCAGATCCTGCGCTGGAACGAGGCTGGCGGTGATCCGACCGCCACCACCTTCGAGTGGGAAATCTTCCTGCTGGCTGGCGAGCACAAAGGCGCCGACGCACCGGAAAACCTGATCGGCACCATCAACGGCGATATCTTTTCCTCGCCTGATGGACTGTATTTCGACACCGCGGGCCGACTGTGGATCGAGACCGACTATGACGACGCCGAAGCGCCGATGCAGGCCATGGGCTGCAACCAGCTGCTCTGCGCCGACCCGCACAGCCGCGAGGTGCGGCGCTTCCTGGTCGGCCCGCGCGGTTGCGAGCTGACCGGCATCACCCAGACGCCTGATGGCAAGACCCTGTGGGTGAACATCCAGCACCCGACTATCAGCTTCCCGGCCAGCGACGGCAGGAGCATCCCGCGCTCCACGACGCTGGTGATCACCAAGGATGATGGGGGAGTGATCGGGACTTGATCGGGGTTGCGGGGAAGGGCTGCTGCTCGGGCTTCCCTCACCCCAGCCCTCTCCCTGGGGGAGAGGGTTAGGGTGAGGGGCTATTGGGAAACACAGGTGACTGGGCGGTTCGCGAGCAAGCTCGCTCCTACAGGGGGCGCCGTTCCCCCGCGATTGCCGGCGCTCGCCGATGCTCTTCGTAGGAGCGAGCTTGCTCGCGAACCAATCTCGCCGCGAACTCAGAGCTCGACCTCACCCCCGGCCAGCGCGCACAGCTCGGTGAAGTCGACGATCTCCGTTTCCCGTCCATCCACCCGGAGCAGGCCGTGCTTCTGCAGGCGGGTGAAGCTGCGCGATACGGTCTCCACCGCCAGCCCCAGGTAGTCGCCGATCTCGTTGCGCGACATGCTCAGGCGGAAGCGCGTGGCGGAAAAGCCGCGCTCGCGGAAGTGCGCGGAAATGTTCAGCAGGAAGGCCGCGATGCGCGAGTCCGAATTGAGCCGCGAGAGCAGCAGCTTCATCTGCTGATCCTCGCGGATCTTGCGGCTCATCATCAGCATGATCTGGTGCGACAGCCCCGGTATCTGAAGCGACAGCTCCTCCAACTGGCTGAACGGAATCTCGCTGCACAGGGTGCTTTCCAGAGCCTGCGCCGATACCGGGTAGCTGCCTTCGCCCATGCCGGAAAAGCCGAAGATCTCGGTGGCGAAGTAGAAGCCGGTGATCTTCTCCAGTCCCTGCTCGTTGGTGGTGAAGGTCTTGATCGAACCGGAGCGCACCAGGAACACGCTATGGAACGGATCGCCCTGGCGGAACACGAAATCCCCCTTGTGCAGCAGATGCCCCGGCTTGATGATCGCCTCCAGTTCCTGGACCTTGTCGTCGCTCAGCGTCGGCGGCGCCAGGCGGCAGTTCTTGCAGTACGGTTGCGGTTTGATCATCTGATTCATCCCTATCCCCATGCGCCACGCGCGAAGTGAAGCGGTCCTCGGGCGCATCGCCCCCACCTGAAACCATAGCAACTGAACCTGATCTGTCATCCGTCGGCCGGCGCAGAAGCGAAATTGGCCAATGGATTTTTCATACCGGCTTGACCCTTTCTTCACTGCGCCGCCTTCAGTCTCCACGAGCATGCGCCAGGGGTTATCGGGGGAGACCGCCAACTCCGGGGTGCATCGACGCACCTTGTCATCAAGGGCACGCGTCGATCCCACTCATTTCCGGAGACAAACCCGTGAACAACAAACTGCCACAGATCACCCTGGCCTTCTGGGTGATGAAGATCTGCGCCACCACCCTGGGGGAAACCGCCGGCGACCTGCTGTCGATGACCCTCAACGTCGGCTATGCGATCAGCTCGCTGATCCTCATCAGCCTGTTCCTCGTCACCCTGGTCGGCCAGCTCGCCAGCAAGCGCTACGTGCCCTGGCTGTACTGGCTGGTGATCCTCTCCACCAGCACCGCCGGCACCACCATGTCGGACTTCATGGACCGTACCCTGGGGCTCGGTTACGCCACCGGCTCGGCGATCCTGATCAGTATCCTGGTGGCGATCTTCGCGCTGTGGCGCTTCAGCGGCACTTCGCTGTCGGTGGACAACATTCGCAGCTTCAAGGGCGAGATGTTCTACTGGATCGCCATCCTCTTCTCCAACACCCTGGGCACCGCGCTGGGCGACTTCCTCGCCGACGACTCGGGCCTGGGATTTGCCGGCGGCGCACTGCTGATCGGCAGCCTGATCGCCGTGGTGGTGGCGCTGCACTATTTCACCAAGCTGTCCTCGGTGCTGCTGTTCTGGGTGGCCTTCGTGCTGACCCGTCCGTTCGGCGCGACCCTGGGCGACGTGCTGACCAAGTCCCACGAGAAGGGCGGGCTGGACTTCGGCACCATCGGCTCCTCGGCCATTCTTGCCGGCATTCTGGTAGCGCTGGTGGTGGTGGTCAGCGTGAAGCAGAAGCGCGAGGAGCAGAGCAGCGCAGCGGTGCTGTCATCCTGACGGTTTGACTTGCAGCCCGTCCCGTGAAAACGCGACGGGCTAGCCTTATGAAATTTGTTCTGTTATTTTTCATGAAAAATAATCAGAAAAATTTCACGAGGTCGCGATGTTCCTGCGTTCGCCCGAACCCGTCGGCACCTACTACGCCGGCGCCAACCCCGAGCTGATCCAGCCGCGCGATACGCTGCGCGAACCGCTGGAGTGCGAAGTCCTGGTGATCGGCGCCGGCTTCAGCGGCCTGCACACGGCGCTGCAACTGGTCGAAGGCGGCCGCCAGGTCTGCATGATCGAGGCCAGCCGCATCGCCTGGGCGGCCTCCGGACGCAACGGCGGGCAAGCGCTGCCGGGCTGGTCCAGCGACCTTGGCCCGATCGAGGACGACCTTGGCCACGAAGGCGCGTTGCGCCTGTGGCAGGGCATGCTCTGGGCCGCCCACGAACTGCGCGACCTGCCGCAACGCCACGGCTTCGACTGCGACTACCGCATCGGCCACCTGTGGACCGCCGTGCTGCAACGCCGGGTCGGTTCGCTCTACGACTGGCAGGCCGAAGCCAATCGCCGCTGGGGTTATGAAGGCCTGCAATTCATCCCCCGTGAAGACCTGCCGCAGTGGATCGCCAGCGACCGCTACCAGGCCGGCCTGTACGACCCGAACTCCGCGCACCTCAACCCGTTGAAGCTGGCTTACGGCCTGGCCTGCGCCATCGAGCGCGCCGGTGGCCGCATCTTCGAGCAGACCCGCGCACTGAGCTTCCGTGAAACTTCTGGTGGCTACGAAGTCACCACTGAACATGGCAGCGTGCGCTGCGCTTCCCTGGTGCTGGCCTGCAACGCCTACATCGACGGCCTCGACCGCGACGTCTCCGAACGCATCCTGCCGGTGGGCACCTACCAGGTCGCCACGGCACCGCTGGGCGAGGAGTTGGCCCGCTCGCTGCTGCCGAAAAACTGCTGCGTTACCGACAACCAGTTCGTCCTCGACTACTTCCGCCTGACCCCCGATCATCGCCTGCTGTTCGGTGGAGGCTGCACCTACCTGGGCGGCATGCCCTCGGACATACGCGCCGCCACGCGGCCCTATGTCGAGCGGGTATTCCCGCAGCTCAAGGGCGTGGAACTGGAATACGCCTGGGGCGGGCACATCGACTGCAGCATGCGGCGCACCCCGGACATCGGCCGGCGCGGCGATCTCTACTGGCTGCAGGGCTATTCCGGCCACGGCGTGCTGCCGAGCCTGGCTGCCGCCCACGCCGTGAGCGAAGCCATGTTCGGCCGCTGCGACGAGCTTGACCTCTATCAACGCATCCGCAATCCCGGGTTCCCCGGCGGCCAGCGCTTCGCCGCGCCACTGGAAGCCGTCGGCAAGGCCTGGTATCGATTGCGGGATTTCATCTGAATCGGATTTCGCCATGACCCAGACGGTTGCCAATGACCACCTTGCCACGCTGATCCGCGACCTGCGCAAGCACAAGAATCTCACCCTGGGCGAGCTGGCCGAGCAGATCGGCCGCTCGGTGGGCTTCCTTTCCCAGGTCGAGCGCGGCCTGTCGCAACCCACGGTCGCCGACCTCACCGCCATCAGCGAAGCCCTGGGCGTGCCGACCACCTACTTCTACGCCGGCGACACCCGCCGCGAGCGTGATTGGGTGACCCGCCCGAACGACCGCCGCACCCTGTATTACGCCGGTGGCGTCACCGACATCCTCGCCTCGCCGAACATGTCCGGTGGCTTCTCCGTGCTCGACAGCATCCTCGCCCCCGGTGCCACCAGCGGCGAAGGCCACCTGGACGACAGCTCGGAGCAGGGCGGCTTCGTCCTCGAAGGCGAGCTGACCATCTGGTACGAGGACGATACCGTCACCCTCTATCCCAACGACAGTTTCCAGTTGCCGCCGCACAGCCAGTTCCGCTACGGCAACCTCACCGACAAACCGACAAGGGTGCTCTGGATCTTCACCTGATTTCCCAAGCCAGCCCGCGAGGGTTGGTTTAGGAAAACGATCCGGCCGCGCCCCGCACAAAGGCCCTATAGAAATCATGAACCGCCCGATGCATCCCGACCTGCTCAGCGAAGTCCGCGCCTTCCGCCAGCAATACCCGGACACCCGCTACGTCGACCTCATCTGCCTGGACATTCCCGGCCACTTCTACGGCAAGCGCTACCCCGTGGACATGCTCGAGAAGGTCGCCGCCGGCAGCCCGCTGAAATTGCCGCAGAACTGCGTCCTGCTGGGCGTGCAGGGTGGCCTGCACCCCATCGGTGACTATTGCTTCAACGACGGCGACCCGGATGCGCCGCGCCGTCTGATCCCCGGTTCGCTCAAGCCGGTGCGCTGGGAAAACCAGCCGCTGGGGCAGATGCTGATCAGCTCCGACGGCACCGAGGCGCCCATCGAATTCGAACCGCGCGAAGTGCTCGCTCGCGTCATGCAGCGCCTGGAATCCAAGGGTATCCGCCCGGTGGTGGCCTTCGAGCTGGAGTTCTACCTGTTCGACAGGAAGCTCGACGCCGGTCTGCCGCAATACCCGCGCGACCCGCTGTGCGACGACGAGGATGACCAGCCGAACATGCACATCGAGCGCCTGTCGCGCTTCTCCGATGTGCTCCATGAAATCGTCGAAGCCTCCCGCGAGCAGGGCGTCGACGCCAACGTCATCACCGCCGAGATCGGCCCGGGCCAGTTCGAGATCAACTTCGCCCACTGCGACGACGGCCTGCACGCCGCCGACCAGGCCGCGCTGTTCACCCGCGCCACCCGTGGCGTCGCGCTCAAGCACGGCTATCGCGCCAGCTTCATGAGCAAGCCGTACCTGCATGCTCCGGGCAGCGGCATGCACGTGCACGTCAGCCTTTACGACCGCGACGGCAACAACCTGCTCGATCGCGACAACCAGCAGGCGCTGCGCCACGCGGTGGCCGGCTGCCTGGAACTGCTGCCGCACTGCATGCCGATCTTCGCTGCCAACCATAACGCCTACCGCCGCTATGGCTCCCGCGTGAACGCGGCGAGCAAGGCCAGTTGGGGATTCGAAGACCGCGATGCGTGCATCCGTATCCCCGAGTCCGATGGCAGGAACCTGCGCATCGAACACCGCCTCGCTGGCGCGGATGCCAACCCGTACCTGGTGCTGGCGGCGATCCTCACTGGTATGGAACACGGCCTGGAGGCTCGCCAGGAACCGATCCCGCCGCTCAACGAAGACCGCTCCAGCGGCATCGACTTCCCCCGCGACATGCTTGGCGCCGTCGCCGAGATGGAAGACCACCCGGCGGTGAAGGAAGGCCTGGGCAGCGAGTTCGTCTTCGTCTACTGCGAGAACAAGCGCCACGACCACCTGGACTTCATGAACGAAGTCAGCGCGCGGGAATATCGCTGGTTCCTCTGACGCGTGTTGCTCTTTGTAGGAGCGAGCTTGCTCGCGAACCGGCCGCTCCCCCGCGGACCGAATCATCGCGGACCAAGTCCGCTCCTGCGCGCGGGACCAGCGCCGATGCCCCCGGGTGCGTAGGAGCGGACTTCGTCCGCGATTGTCTACCCGCTGAAACCGTTATCAACGGCGGGCATGCGATCTCCGATGCCATTCGCCGCGCAATGCACCAGCGCCAAGTTCTCTGAACCCGCTCCGCTTCCCGGCGGTCCATTCCATGCATTGGGCAATCTCACAAGGAGCCACCGCATGGACTTCATCCGCATCCTCATCGCCATCCTTCTGCCGCCGCTGGGCGTGTTCCTCCAGGTCGGTTTCGGCGGAGCGTTCTGGCTCAACATCCTGCTGACGCTGCTCGGCTACATTCCCGGCATCGTCCACGCCGTGTACATCATCGCCAAGCGCTAACCCGTCCGGCTGCCCTCCCAGAAATGCTCCGCCAGCCTCCGCAGCTCCGCCGCCAGTTCCGCCATGCGCGCGGCGCTGCGCTGGCAGGTGCCGACCTTCGCCGCGTTGCTGTCGGCCGAGCCGCGAATGGCGTGCAGGCTGCGCTGCACGTCTTCGCTGGCGACCCCTTGTTCCTCGATGGCTTCGGCGATCTCCAGACTCATGCGCTGGATCGCCGAGACCTGCTCGCTGATCTTCTCCAGCGTGCCCGCCGCCTGGCCGGCCTGCTCCAGACTGGCCACCGCCTGGTCACAGCAGTGCCAGAGCGCTCGCACTGAATCCTCTGCGCCCTGCTGCAGGTTGCCTACCAGCGACTGGATGTCCCGCGCGGAATGCTCCGTGCGCGAGGCCAGTGCGCGGACTTCGTCGGCGACCACCGCGAAACCGCGTCCGCTTTCCCCGGCGCGTGCCGCCTCGATGGCGGCGTTCAGCGCCAGCAGGTTGGTCTGCCCGGCCACATCACGGATCACGTCGAGCATCCGCGAGATCGCCTCGCTGTGCTCCTTCTGCTGCTCGACCGCCGTGCTTGCCGCGCGCACGCCGGCTTCCAGCGCGGCAAGTTGTCCGCGCGTGCCCTGCACATCCCGATGCCCGGACTGGGTGATGCGTTCGCTGCACTGCGCCGCCACCGCGCTGTGCTGCGCATGGCGGGCGACTTCCTGGACGCTCTGTGCCAGTTGCTGCATGGCGCTGGCTACCTGCTCGGTTTCGCGTTGCTGCAACTGCGAAGCCGCGCTGCCGCCGGCCATGGCGTCGGCCAGGGCAGCGGAATGTTCGGCCAGTTGCCGCGAGGCGTCCGCCATGCGCCCGACCACCGCGGCGGTCTCCGCCTCCAGCATGCGGAAGGCGAAATCCAGCTCACCGAATTCGTCGGCGCGGCCCGAGTAAATCTGCTGGCTCAAAGGATTGTCGGCGATCTTCCGCGCCCGCACGATCAGCGCCCGCAGTGGTTGCAGGCGCAGTGCCACCCAGGCGCCAGAAACGCCCAGCGCCAGCAGGAAAGCCAGCGCCGTCAGCTTGGGCGACAGTAGCGCGAGCAGGGCGCCGCCGGCTTCGGCCAGCAACAGGCCGAGCAGTAATTGCGCTATCAGCGGAAGGCGAGGGCGACCCCGTTTCGCGCCTTCGCGCAGGCGCGCGTAGAGGTTCTCCGCTTCGGCGATCTGCTCGGCACCGGGCCGCGTGCGCACCGACTGGTACTCCACGATCTTGCCGCCATGGTGGATCGGTGTGACGAATGCGCTGACCCAATAGTGGTCGCCGTTCTTGCAGCGGTTCTTCACCAGTCCCATCCAGTTGCGCCCGGCCTGCAAGGTCTGCCAGAGGTGGGCAAAGGCGGCGGGCGGCATGTCCGGGTGGCGTACGCGGTTGTGGTTGAAGCCCAGCAGTTCCTCGGCCTCGAAGCCGCTGATTCGCAGAAAGTCCGGGTTCACATGGGTGACCGCGCCCTTTAGGTCAGTAGTGGAGAGGATGTTGGCGTTGGCCGGCACTTCCACCTGGCGCCCGGTGATGGGCAGGTTGAGCTTCATCGCTGATGCTCCAGGCGGGACTGAAACAGTTGCTCCGGCGCCAGCGGCTTGCTGAACAGGTAACCCTGTGCGTGGCGGCAGCCTTCCTGACGGAGGAAGTCGAGGTGCTCCTGGCGTTCCACGCCTTCGGCCACCACCTCCAGGCCCAGGCTGTGGCCCAGGCCGATGATCGCCCGGCAGATGGCGCTGAGTTCCGGGTCGTCCGGCACGCGGGTGATGAAGCTGCGGTCGACCTTGAGGATGTGCAGCGGGTAGCGCTTGAGATAGCCCAGCGAGGAATAGCCGGTGCCGAAGTCATCCAGCGCCAGGCGCACGCCCTCGGCGGCCAGTTCGCGCAGGCAGGCGAGGGTTTCCGCGCCGTCCTGCATCAACAGGCTCTCGGTGATCTCCAGCACCAGGCTGCGCGGCGACAGGCCGCTCTCGGCGAGGATGCGCTGCACCCGCGCGGCGAAGCCCGGCTGCTGCAACTGGCGGCTCGACAGATTGACCGAGCAGTACAGGTTTCTATGCCCCTGACGCTGCCAAAGCGCCGTTTGCCGGCAGGCCTGGCGCAGCACCCAGTCACCGACCGGGACGATCTCGCCGGACTCTTCCAGCGCGGGAATGAAGTCCAGCGGCGAAACCGATTCGCCGTTGTGCTTCCAGCGCAGCAGTACTTCCACCGCTTCCCAGTGCGGCGAATCGCGGTCCAGGCGGACGATGGGCTGGTAGTGCAGGCTGAATTCCTCGCGGCGCAGCGCCTGGGCCAGCGCGCTTTCCAGGTCCAGGCGGCGTTGCGCCTCAGCCTGCAGCTCCAGGCTGAAGCGCGCATACTGCGCCTTGCCGGCCTCCTTGGCGCGGTACAGCGCGAGGTCCGCGGCCTGCAGGGTGTCGATGGCCTGGCCGTCGGTCATCAGCCCGGTGATACCGATGCTGGCGCTGACCACCAGCGTGCGGCCATCCACATGCAGCGGCTGGCGCAGGCAGTCGAGCATGCGCTGCGCGACCTGCTCGGCGTCGGCCAGGCTGGCGAGGTCGTCCAGCAGCACGACGAACTCGTCGCCACCGAAGCGCGCCAGGTGATCGCCCGGCCGCAGGCAGCGCAGCAGGCGCTGGGAGACCTCCACCAACACACGGTCACCCACGGCATGGCCGAGGCTGTCGTTGATCAGCTTGAAGCGGTCCAGGTCGATGAACAGCAGGCCGGATTCGCGCGCGCCGGGGCGGCGCTGGCGCATCAGTGCCTGTTGCAGCAGTTCGTCCAGGCGCAGGCGGTTGCCCAGGCCGGTGAGCGGGTCGTGCCGCGCCGCGTGGCTGAGCTGGTGTTCGCTGGCCTTGTGCTGGCTGATATCGGTCTGCGAGCCGGCCATGCGGCCATCGGTGATCACGCCGCGCGCCAGCACCCAGAGGTAATTGCCGTCGCGCTGGCGGATGCGGTACTCGTGGCTGAGCAGCGCGCTGCTACCGCGCAGGTGCGCGTCGATGGCCTTGCGCAGGCCTGGCAGGTCGTCCGGGTGCACGCGGGCGAACCAGCTGGTGCTGCCTTCGCCCAGGTTGTCGCGGGTCAGGCCGAGCATGCGTGCCCAGCGCTCGGAGACGTAGAGACGGTCATTGCCCAGGTCCCAATCCCAGATGCCATCATTGGCGCCACGCAGCGCCCGGGCATAACGCGCCTCGCTGTCCTCCAACGCCTGGCGCTGGGCGGCGCCATAGGTGTCGATGGCCAGCGACATATCGAAGAACACCCGCTTGAGCAGGCTGGCGTAGGTCTTCGCTTCCGGCGCATCGCCCATCAGGTCGGCGAGCATCTGGTCCAGGTACAGGCGATAGGCACCCAGGTACCACTTCAGCTCGACGCCCACCTGCTGGTGTACCAGCCCGATGCGCAGGCGGTCGCGCACGTAGTCGGCATCCTGCGGGGCGTCCCACAACTGGCGGTAGTACTCGAGCTGGCTGCACTTCAGGCGCGCCAGTGTAGCCGGCTCGGCGAGGATAGCCCCCAGCGGCGGGTAGTTGCGCAGGTGGTCGTAGAGCTGCTCGATGAAGCGTTGGTGGCAGCCTTCCAGTTCGGCGGCGCGGCCGTGGAGATGGCAGCCATCGTCCTCGCGCCACTCCAGGTAACTCAGGCGCTGATCGACTTCCATCGTCGACAGGCCGATGCGCTCGAGCACGCTCTCGAGCTTCGGTCCCAGGCCCATGTTCGGCTCCTTGCGGGTTTGCTGTTTTTGTCGGGCATGAAAAAAGCGCCGGCTCGTCGACCGTCGAAATCGACGGCGACCCACTCGGCGCTTTGTCTTGCAGGCCCACAAGTCCTGCCCGGCAAAGCCAGCTTCCGCAACGGCGGAACGCGGGGTGGTTTGTTTTTTACACCAGCGGGCGGGGGCCCGACAACTCCTGCAGCGCGCCGCTCAGGCGCTGGCGCAACTCGCCCAGTTCGCGGGAACGGAAGGCGTGGCGGGTTCTCTCCAGCACCCCGATGGCATCGGCCAGCAGCGCCTGCAGGCGTGCCGAATCGCTCAAGGGCGCGTCCTTGAACCATCGGCACAGCGGTGCCTGCTCGCAGTTGCGCGGTCCTTCCATCACTGCGCAGGGCAGTTCGTACGCTGCCAGCAACGCACGAACCTGGCGCGCCAGCGCCGGGTCCTGGGAAGTGACCAGCAACTGGACTGGGTACCGGTGGAGAGTCATGACGGATTCGCTCGTGGCAGGGAGATGCCAATTTAATGGCTAATGGCTATTTGATATTGACGCCTGTCATGTTGGCGGAGCGCTTGCGCCAGATCGTCGACGGCGGGTGTGAAGTGACTCGCATTGCGGTGCCGGAAAACTGCCTTTGCCACCTGACGTCACGCCTCCAGCTGACACCGAACAGGCCGCTTTCCCGCGTGCGGGAGAGGGGCCGTTCGTACCGGCTGACGCTGTGGTTTTCTCGTGCTCCGCACCCTGACCCTCTCCCTTCAGGGAGAGGGGAAGTGAGAGGGCCGCACCTTGCTGGAATCACCTGGGAACGGTCGCCGTTCACAGACTTTTTGGGCACGCCCCCGCGGCAGCGTGAAGCGATGGGTATCGCTTCGCTCCACGCCATCCTACGAGAAGCACGCACATCAGTGCAGCGAACGCACCTGATCTTCCATCATCCGCACCGCGTCGCTCCAGCGCACCCAGCGCTTGCCGTGCCAGTCCATCACCCTCATCAGGTGGCCTTCCAGCGGCTCCATTCGCCGTTGCGGCAGGTGTGGATTGTGCTGCTGCGCATCCCTCAGCGCCGCTGCCCGAACACCTGCTGCAACGCATCGACGACCGCGTCAGCAAGGACCAGCGCTACAGCTCCCGCTCCGGCTTCCTCGCCACGGCGGCGCTGCGGGAACTGGCGCAGTCCTGATCGCCTCATGGCAGAAACGCAAAAGCCGCGCATCCGCG
>NZ_AMZB01000061.1 GCF_000313755.1 Pseudomonas nitroreducens TX1
CCCGCCATCCACGAAGCAAGGCCGCCCGCGAGGCGGCCTTTTTATTTTCCCAGAATATCTCAGAACGTCCCATTTTTTGCCTGGAGGCCCCGTGTTTGCTGGGTTTCGTGATCGAGTGAGTCTCAAGGCGTCCCAAGACGCTTGACTGAATCCCAGTGAAAGTGGGGGGTTGAGTGGGGGGTTGGCAGTGAGTGGCCTCCTTGTTTTAAGACGATAGAGGAGCTCTGGGGATGGGGAAGTTAACCGCTAAGCAGGTGGAGAACCTTCTGCAGGCAGGTAGCTATGAGGATGGAGAAGGGTTGCGGATAACCGTCCAAACCTCGGGCAGGAAGAGCTGGATATTCCGGTATCAACTAAATGGCCGTCGCCGCGAGATGGGAGTGGGCGCCTATCCCCAGGTGGGGCTGAAGGACGCTCGTCTGGCATGCAGCGCTCTTCGCCTTCAAATCAGCTCGGGTATTGATCCTTTAGAGGCTCGCGATGCTGAACGGCGAGCTCGTGAAGATGCCGAGAGAGAAAGGCTGGCTCGGCTGAAGACATTTGAGCTAATTGCAAGGGAATACTTCGAAGCGCATAGCGGGGGGTGGTCTGATCGTTGGCGCAAGGGGTGGATTCGCAAGCTAGAAATCTACGTCTTTAGCAGCATCGGTAAGCTCAGTCCTAGAGACGTATCGACCGAAGATGTCTTAGGTATTTTGAGACCAATCTGGGCTGTCAAAAGCCGTACTGCGGATGAGGTGCGCTCGCAAATTGAGCAAGTTCTAGATGCTGCTAAAGCCCGGGGTCTTCGAGACGGTGAGAACCCTGCGCGCTGGAAAGGCCACCTGGACAATCTTCTGAGCAGGTCTGATAAGAAGAAGGCACGGACCAGTAAGAGCTTTGTTGCTCTAAAGTGGAAAGACGCTCCAGCATTGATGCGCAAGCTTGGTGAACTGAATATTAGGAACGCTCAGGCTTTGCAGTTCCTGCTACTCACCGGTGCACGCAGTCATATGGTTCGGTTCGCCAAATGGGATGAGTTCGACTGGGAAAAGCGGACCTGGAATCTCGAAGGCTCTCGGATGAAAACACGCCAGCCATTTACAGTTCCTTTGGCTGACGAGGTTGTCGCGTTTCTTGAATCAATCCCGAGGGTGAAAGACTCCCCGTATGTATTTCCTGGGCATGGTAGGTCTGGGGTTATGCACGCAAATGGCATGCGAAATCTTCTGCTCGATGATTTGGGGTATGAGGATGTGACTTGCCACGGTTTCCGCTCGACGTTCCGGGATTGGGCGGGGGAGTGCACCAACTATCCGAGAGAGGTCTGCGAGTTGTCTTTGGCGCATGATGAGCGGAGTAGCACGGAGAGCTCGTACTCACGAACCGATTTTTTAGAGAAGCGCCGACCTTTGATGGCCGACTGGGCGAGGTTTCTTTTGGAGGTGACTGATTCGGTAAATTGATGTTCTTCTTTTCGATCCCGTCACCGGAGGGCATTTGTGCTTACCAGTAGGACAGTATCTTTTGCTTAGGTGTTGGGGTTCTTAGGGCCTGCGTCGGTGAATCGAGAGATCGCTCGGCTGTAACCATTGCGTACCCCAGAAGAGAAGAACCCTCCACACTGCGATTTACGTGTGCAACCGTCGCATTCAGGAACATATTCGTTTTTCCAGTCACTGATGGACTCGCGGTAATAGGGGAGTACGTCGTCGTTCACCAGGCACAGCTGGTGGTTATAGACCGAGACGTTCATGCGATAGGCCGCCAGAATTCCTACTGCCTCACTCAAGACGTCTCGGTAGTCCGCGGGGTCAATCCATAGGGCGTCCAGATTGGCGCGTGTGAAGCCGATCATCTCCAGCCCCATCAGCGTCACGTGATCGACGAACAGTAGGTTCCTTGCGATGTATTCGCACAGCTGCGGCAGGCGACTGATTGACTGCTTGTGCACCACGATCCGAATCTCAACCTTCTGACCAAGACGCTTGAGGTTGAGGATTCCTTGTACGGTTTCCTGGAATGCCCCCGGTGCTTGAACGATGTAGTCATGCAGGTCGGGATCATCGGAGTAGAGCGGGATTCCGATCATGATGTCGGGGTGATCGATCTCGGCATACTGGCGAGCAAAATTCTCGTCAGCGAACGTACGTCCATTGGAGAGCACATGGACGACAGTCCTCGGCAGATACGACTTCATCATCCGGATGAGATTGATGAATCGAGCGCCGGCCAGCGTCGGTTCCCCGCCTGAAAAACCTACCTCAGGTGTCTCCCTGGGGATCAGGGGAATCAGCGTCTCAAGTTCATCGAGGATCCAGCTGTCGTCGATGTTCTTGGGGGGCTGAGAGCACATCAGGCAGCAGTGGTTGCACTGCTCTGTCACCAATAACGAGTTATGACCGGAGTTGGCCCTGAATAGCACTCGGATCGCCTGGCCGTCCAGCCGGATGATGTCGTTGTGGCCTAGGTAGTCGTAGTCATTGGGCAGCAGAGTGAAGGAGCTTTTGCCTTCCAGTTCTTGGGTACGCCAATCAAGAGATTCCGGGAATAGGTAGTGCTGGTAGCCTGCCGGAATATCTTGCGAAGAAACCAGAAATGCTCGAGTCGTTCGTAGCACCATCGGAAGCTCCGGGTTGGTGCTGACCTGCAGAAGCAATGGCCGATCCTGGACTTCGACGAGTTGGATTCGACCCACTTTCCCAGCGAGTTTCAGCATGCGTTTGCCCACTGCATGAAGAGGCGGCGAGTGGATGCATCAGACTGCATCAGGCCGATGAGATGTTTGAAGATGGTCATGTTCCGCTTGCAGAACGAGGACTCAGCTTTGCGGCCCAGGACGTCTTTGAAGATGGCGTGATGGAAGACTGGCTCAGCGCCGCAATAGGGCTCAAAGGCACAATCGGAGCACATCGGCGCACTTAGCGTGAAGGACTGCTCCAAAGCATCGAGCAGCGCATCGGAGAGGATGATGTCTTCGTAGCTGCCAGTCAGGATGTTGCCCAGCCGGAACGACTGGTCACCCATCTCTGCGAGCATCCGGCTCTCGTCCGAGGCGTAGACCGAACCGTCGTAGTTGAAGACGATCGCAGCAATGCCGGCGCCGGCGGGGTTCATCAGGTCGACGTAGCCCGGATCATTGCTAGTCAGCATTTTCTTCAAGACCAGCGATGCATAGTGCTCAACGAAGGGGATGCCTGCCTTGTTCAGCTCAAGGATGTACGCGAGCCCTTCCTTGTAGAACTCCAGCCAACGCTCCGTATCGTAGGTCATGAATTTGCGTGTTTTGATCGCAAATCCATACGGAGAAAGTGCTCGCAGAAAGATGCCGTTGAAACCCAGGCGGACGTACTCATCGATGATCTCTCGGACGCGAGCCAAGCTCTTATCTGTCGTAGTCATCAGGGCGCTGACTCTGTCCACGCCGAGGACATTTCTAGCCTTGGTCAAGCCTGCTTCGAAGCGCTCGTAGCTATCACGACCGACGCGCGGGCGATTTGCGTTGTGCAGGTCTGCTGGGCCATCGAGCGAGGTTGACAGGATGATGTCGTGCTCGTGGCAGAACTCAAGGACTTCGTCCGTGAGCAGTGAAAGCGTGGTGGCGATAACAAATTCCAGGTCGCGCTTTTCAACCAGGTTGCGCCGTTTGGCGGCCTCGACCACATAGCGCACCATCTCGAAATTCAAGAGCGGCTCGCCGCCCTGGAACTCGATCTTGATCGCTGGGTTGGGGGATCGGAAAACGAAATCCAGCGACTTATCTGCCATCTCTGGCGTCATGTCGAACGAGGTTTCCCCGTCCATCTGCCGGGACACTTGGCAGTATGGGCAGCTGTGGTCACACCGCAGGGTCACGACAAAGATGTGCAGGCTGGTGAAGCCGGCTAATCGCGAAAGTCGTGTGCGTAGTTTCAGCGCAAGCAGATCCAGCGGTGCCTGCTCATCGGCGTATCGTATGAAATGCTTGGCACGTAGCGACGCGTACAGCGGATGCTCAGCGGTCAGATCTTTGGAGAGGAGGGCGCGCAACTCCGGCATAGGCACGACAAGGTGTTCGCCGGTCATGTTGGTAATGACATAGTCATCACCCTCGAGACGATCGAATTTGAACGGCAGCAGCTCGTACCCATCTCGCCGGGTATAGGCATCCAGTCCCTGGAATTTACTCACTTCAGTTCAGCCTGGCGTTGGAGAAAGCCAATCCCATGATGAGGTTTCGGATGGGAGCGGTTTCAGTCTGAAGCTGCGCACGCAGCTGGTAGTCGAGGACGTCCTTGCGGAATTCTTCGACAGCGCGTTCAAACGCGTCTTGCTCAGTTGTGATGTTCCCGATCAGCTTGCAAATCATGCTCCCGCCATCGACCTTAAGATCGAGCGTGAAGGCGTGCATAGAGCGATATGCCGCCTTCTGGATCGCTTCGGCACCGTACAGCTGACTGTCGAAGGTCAGCTCAGCGAGACCAGCCATTAGCGGCTCGAATAGTGCGAGCTGTGAGAGCTATGGGATGCATGCGAGCTATGCGAGTAGTGAGCAGCAACCATCTGGCCGTCTTCACCACGCTTAAGGATGAAGCTGAAGAGGTTCTCACCTTGGCGGCCGGTGACCACTTGCTCGCCGACGTTGACGATAGGCAGTGCCGCAGCCTGGTTCTCAATGACGGTCCCTTCCGTAGCCTTATCGGTATTGGTGATGGCAGTGGATGCAGATGCTTGGTTAGCGGTTACCGCAGCGGTAAGCGTGGCGAGCGGCAGTAGGAATTCGCGCTTTTTCATCTCAACGTCCCTTTGAGTAGTGTGGATATGTCGGCACTATATCGATGTTACAAAAAGAGTCAAAGTGCCATTAGTCAGTGTGGGCAGTAGCTGCCGTTGAGCTCCTAACCTAGCTGGGCAGTCGCTAATGCCTTTTTTGCTTACCGGGGTGGTTAAAGGTGCTCTCCTTTTGCCCTTCCGATGCTGTTGATCGCTTGAGCTAAGGCTTGAGTGCGCCCGACGCAGGAGATCTGAATGCGCTCCAGCAAACCTGTGCTGCTCGTAAACTGCACCTCTTCGTAGCGTACGACGGGCAGCTTGCGGTTATTTTTGAAGCGCTTGTCCGGTCCACCTTTCTTGTTCACGAATTTCCAAGTCGTGCTGACGATCTCAGAGTCCTTAGGGACGGCGCCGTCTTCGATGAAATTTGTCGTGGAGATGTCGATTCGTAGGTTTTCGTAAGAGACAGCACCGACACCATTGGCTTCGAATACCAGTACCTTGTCCGGGAAAAAATACAGCGTCTGACGGCCAACCGGGATGCTTGGGGTTGCGACATTGGTTTTGACGAAGGGTGGATTTTTCAGTCCCAGGGCAATCGAGCTTCTGGTGACTAAGTGACTGGCGCCGGCGTGGTACTTGCGATCTGTTACTTTCCCCTGGGCTTGTAGATGCCAGGTCGCACGGCAGCTTCTGACTCCTTCGAAGGCCGCATGCAACTGCTCGACAACACCTGAAAATTCCGACTCGATGTCGTACAGCATTACGGTCGTTTTTCTCAATTGATCCCAGTAATAAGCTGCCGCCGTCAGCAAGCCACCTGCGATTAGCACAGTGAGGCCAGCCCAAGACGGTAGTTGCTTGTTGGCGATGAGAACGTATGCGCCGACCGTGAGAGCAGTGATAAAGGGCCAAAGACGTATACGTCTGCGCTTGGTGTTGAGTTCTTCGACGAGCGCCTGAGATGAAGAGTCCACCATCAGGCCGATCTCGCCACTGTCAATTTCCCTGAGGGGCTCATGCGTGCTTGATTGGATCTCCTGTGCGGGAGGCGGAGTGGGCCTCGATTTGGGGGTAGCAGTAGTGGGGGGAACACCTTGCGATGAGAGCGTTTGGCGGTAGTAGAAACCGCCGCGCCCCATGTGGATGTAGTTTCCTTTTGGGCCGGTCCCAACCCGCAGTCCTTTGATGCCTGCTGAGACCCCTATCCCGGATTTTGACAAGTTGAACTTGAATGGCCCGACGCGAACGGACTTGCGAATGTATAAACCCATGTTCCCTCCGGGTATGGCGACGGACGCCATACGGCTGGAGAGTCTTCCACCGTATGGCCGTCGTTTTGCGCGATAGCTGGTTCTGGAGCGCCGCCAGCTGTTCAGGAGAACAGCTTGTCGATCACCCCTTGGACCCTTGCTCGTGTTGAGGCAGATACTTTGCTCAGTCCGAGCTCCCGCGCCATGGCATATAGCAGGTCATCGCCAACAAGACTCTGATCAGCTAACGAGCGAGCGAGGGCAAGAAGCTCCAAGCCGCATATCTCGTCTACCGGGCGAATACTGTTGGCATCGGCTGGTTGCCGGTACACGATGGACTCGCGATCGGCTAAGCGTCGAGGCCAGTAGAACTGGCCAAGTTCGTCTTCAACCTTGCTTTGCTCACGATCTGCCACGGAGGCTACTCGATCACGAATTCTTGCCCCGGTTTTCTTCCATCCGTGAACACGGGCGATTCGGCGTGCAAGCGTTGTGTCGAGAATAGGGCCTTCTTCTTCGATGACGTGCTTGATCATCATGTCCAGGACGGTGTCATAGCTCGCCTCGAAGAATGCATCTGGGTCTACACCTTCCACGGCGCTCAGCGGGTCGCTCTCCCGGTAGAGAGCGAAGCCAATTGCGGGACGCCCTGTGTCGTTTTGGGGGCGCGCATAGCGCACCATCGGCATCTCGGCCTCTTCAGGCTCAGCTTCCGGCTCTACGGAGCCATCAGCTTCTTTGAAGTGAGAGCGGTCGACTGGCAATTCAACGACATTGTCCTCAAGTGGAACTTCGCTCTCAGCTGCTATAGCCGCCAACTGCTCTTGGACTTCCCGTGCCGCACGGTGCTGTCTGCTTTCGACCAACAGATTTTCAAGGCGCTCGTGAATCTTCTGAGCGGTACCCTGGCCGTCGATCCACCAGTCAGTCGACCAGATGCGAAGGATTTCCCATCCAAGGCCTCTGAGTACCTGTTCGCGGAGCTTGTCGCGATCACGAGCTGTTGCGCTGCGGTGGTAGGTCGCTCCGTCGCACTCTATGCCAGCGAGGTAACGGCCTGGAGCATCGGGATCGACTACTGCCAGGTCGATTCGGAATGACGACACGCCGACTTGAGTAACGACTTGCCATCCCTTAAGGCGCAACGCGTTTGCAACGGCCTCTTCGAATGGACTGTCGTATCCGCCTAGGCTGCCAGTGTCTATCTCGGCCAGTGCACGAGCACCGCGGTCTGCAAATTCGAGGAAGTGCTTGAGATCGCGTACACCCAATGCCTGAGTGCGCGCCAGATCGATTTTCTCGGCTCGCAGCGTGCTGAAGACACGAAGCTCGTGGCGGGCCCGGGTAACAGCAACGTTGAGCCTGCGCTCGCCGCCAGTACGGTTGAGCGGGCCGAAGTTCATCGCCACATTGCCCGCTGCATCCGGTCCGTAGGTGATCGAGAAATACATGATGTCTCTCTCGTCACCCTGCACGCTCTCCAGGTTCTTCACGAAGACGGGTTCTAGCTCGCTCTCCGAGAAATAGCTTTCCAGCGCGGGATCGTTTCTACGCTCGGTATCGAGAAGGTCTTCAATTAGCTTCTGCTGCTCACCGTTGAAGGTCACGACACCGATGGTCAGTTTGCTCTCTTTGAATCCGGGGCTGCGCAGTCGATCGATCAAGTCTCCAACCAAGGCTTTGGCCTCAGCCGGATTGGTGCGTGCCGACCCTTTCTCGTAGACACCGTTGACGATGTGCAGGCTGACAGCACGATCGGTGGTAACAGGCGAGGGGAAGGTTACTAGCTTGGATTCGTAGTACCTTTGATTCGAGAACGCGATCAGGCTTTCATGCCGGCTGCGGTAATGCCAGTTGAGGTTTCGGATTGGCAGGTTGGCACTGATGCACTCGTCCAAAATGCTTTCAAGGTCAGCTTCGACGTCAGCATCATCCTGCGTGGACTCGGCTCGATCAAAGAACGAAGTTGGTGGAAGCTGTTTGGGGTCACCGACCATCACTACTTGCTTGCCTCGAGCGATTGCACCGATCGCGTCCCATACCGGAATTTGCGACGCCTCGTCGAAGATCACTACATCGAAGACGCTCGAGTTTGCGGCCAAGTACTGGGCGATGGAGAGTGGGCTCATCAACAAGCACGGCGTAAGCTTGGTGAGCGCGTCGGGGATCTTCGACATCAGCTCACGCAGCGGCAGGTGGCGAGTTTTTTTCGTGATCTCGTGCCTAAGCACACCCCATTCCGAGTTCTTGCTCACCGAGTCCTGGGTGGGTAGTTCAGCGCAAAGGCGTGCACGCAACAGATCGCGAGTCAGCGCGGTGAAGCGATCGTCCAATGCTCGGAAGTCGCGAATACGCTGCTCATGCTCGACGCTGACGAATGTGCGAATGACAGGCTCATGATCAACAGCCGTGTTGAGCCACCAACGCGCGTAGTTTGTCTCGAAGGACTTGCGTACCGATCCCTGCGGTACGTGGCCGGCTTTTAGGGCATCAACTAAAGGCAGCAGGCCAAGCGCTGATGCTTCATCGCATGCCTTCTTCCAAGCACACCAAGCGCGTAAGCCATTGCCAGCTTGCACAATTTGCTCGCAGTGAAGGCGCTGCTGGGTGAGGTCTTGCTCACTAAATCTTGCCGCATCCTCTGCTATGAATTGCCCAGCTTCGACAAACGTGTGTGTCTGCGTGATGTAATGGTCCAGCGAATCTAGTAGCTCGCGTCCTGCTTGAGTTAACGGAGCTTCGGGTTCGAGTAGTGCGTTGGCTTCGCCGAGCAAGCGCGCCAGGGCAGACTTCACACCTTCGACATGCTCAGGCGTTTGGACAAGCGAGGAGATTGCCCCGGCCAAGTGCGCATGGAACTTCAGTACACGCGAGACCGCATCCTCTTTCGTTTGCAGCCCCAGCCAGAGGCCCGAGGTTAGCTCACGTAGGTCAGTCAGATTGCCCAGCTCTCGCTCGACTTCCTCACGCTGCCTGAGAGTTTTCAGTTCGCCCTGGAGCGATTCTCCACATGTACCGCTGGCGACGAGCTCATGCTCTTCCTCAAGTCGACCCTCGTGCTGAACCGGCCGCCGTGCACGTTGGAATGCCATCGCTGCGTTGAGTGCCTTTGCCTCAGTCTGCAAGCCGGACCAGAGCGAGCCCGTGGCCTTGGAAAGTGGCTCCAGCGTAGAAATCTCACTCTCGATAGACCGAATTTCCCGCATGCGCTCAAGTGTCTCTTTAATCGCGAGGCCGGCTTTCCCTTGAGTGATGAGATCGAACCCTTCATCTGACCATTGACGGCCCTCAGCAGAAGCTGCAAGCGCTGCCTGTGCTCGCATGGTCACTGCAAGAAGTGCTGGATCTGTTTTGGAGCCATTCCAGACAGGGCTACCGGCCTGTCCTGGATCGATAGCATCCAATCGAGCGCGGAGCTCGCGAATAGCGATCCAGCGTTGAAGGTCGTCAGCTATGCATGCAGGCGAAGGGGATACTTGAGTTCCTGCTAATAGGCCTCGAATCTTGCGCTGGACGAGCCAGGATTTAGGCCAGAACGCCTCGCTTCCTAGTTCCCACTCTTTCAGAAGTGCTTGGACATCCAAGGTTTCGATCGTGTCGTTGTAGGCGACAGATAGGGACTGCTTAATTCGCTCTGCCTCCGTGAGGGTCTCCAAGCCTTGGTTGAGCAAAATCATGCCCGCCACAGGCCAGGGTTGGGGGAGGCCAGATCTAAGCTCCGCATGCCTAGCCAATAGACCGAGTCCGCGGTGGCAGTCTTCCAGCGTGCTGGACGTCCAGAAGGCTGGAAGTGTTTGATTGAGGGCACGGTGTTGCTCAATGAACTTCACGCCCGCCTCTAGGCGTTGCCCTATGGCTCGTGCGTCGGGGCGAAGGACAAAGCTCCAGTTCTGTCCAGCGGCAGTGGGAAGGAGTTTTGCCAAGGCACCCAGTCCCTTAAGAGTTCTGCTATTGGCTGGCAGCGGAGGAAAACCAGACATCTGGCAGTAGCGCTCACTCGCCTTTTGCACCACATGTATGGATGGGCCAAGCTCACGCGCGGATTCGATGACCTTGTGCTGCCAGGTCGGAGACCAATCGTTGTTCCCAATCAGGTGCAACGGGTGATGGTCTAACGTACTGAAACCGACAGCTTGAGCATTCACTTCCAGACGATCTGCAATCTCTCGTAGCGCAAGCATGTCGGCGGATTGATGCTGCGAATGTGAGGGCCAAGCGAGATTTATGGGCGCTAGATCCTGGTTGGTACTGACGATGCCGATAGCGTTATAGATCGTGTACCCGTTGGGATAGCTCTCGTGCAGTCGTTCGACATACAGGTTTAGAACGTCGCGATGTCCCTGGAGGCGCTGGGCCTCGATCTGCCAAGTTGCTGCATCCGCAGTGCCGCGAGCCTCCCACGCAGAATGCAGTTGGGAGAGAACTTCGGTTTTCTTCGACTTGCTGGAGTGAACCTCAAGGCAAAACTCGCCCAGTCCGACTTCTCGCAGCCGTCGATAAACTACGTCTAGTGCAGCGATCTTTTCCGAGACGAAGAGCACGCGTTTCTGCTGAGCGGTGAACTGGGCGATCATGTTCACGATCGTCTGACTTTTTCCGGTGCCAGGCGGGCCGATGAGCACGAAATCGCGCCCTTGAGCAGCAGACAACACAGCGGATAGTTGTGATGAATCGGAGGGAAGGGGGCAGAAAACCTTCTGTGGGCTGTACTGCGAATCCAGTAGCCGCTCTTCTGGGAATGTGCCGCTACCTCCACCGTCAAACGCATCGCGGGGCGTATCCAGTAAATGCTTGACCACTGGGCTCTGACGGAGAGCTTCAGAACGCTCCGAGAGATCTTTCCACATCAGGTATTTGGCAAACGAGAACATCGAAAGAACGACGTCTTCGCTGACTTCCCAGCCTTTGATGTCTTTGACCGCTTGAGCGACAGTTCTCCAGATCAGCGCAACGTCCAGACCCGAATCATCTTTCGGAAGCTCGCCATCACCGATTCCCAGGCTAAGTTCAAAGTCCTGGCGAAGCATTTCCTGCAGGGTTGGGTTGAATCGAGGCTCGTCATCATGAATGACCAGCGTGAAGCCCGCACCTGCGCTCTTTCGCTCTAGCGTTACGGGGACCAGAATCAGCGGAGCCCGATAGCGTTGGCTTTCTCGGTCTTCACGTGTCCAGGTTAAGAATCCAAGCGCCAAGAACAGAGTGTTGGAGCCCCCCTCTTGCAGGTTCGTGCGCGCACCACGATAAAGCTCTGTGAGACGGGTATCGAGTTCCGCGACTGGCAGTCCCACGAATACCTCTTTGCGCTTAAGCGCGTCTAGGGCGTGCTGCCGTCGTATATCTTCCCGCTCTCGCTCTTCGTGCAATGCTTGATCGCGAGGATCAGAGCCATCCATGAGGTCTGGCCGAGTCAGCAGCTTCAACTGCTGACCGCTGGCGAGAATGTCCTCCAGGGCGGCGGCATCGGGAGCTTCCAGGCGCACCGCTTTCTTCCCGGCTTTAAAGTTCAGCAGGTTGTTGCGCAAGGACAGGTCTAGAAGCTTTCGTTGCCAGCGCGCAAGGCGATCTTTCGGATCGAGCGAAGCAACATCGACCTCAACGGGGGCTTCATCAGGAAGCTCTGGAGGCAGGTCGATAAGGAGTTCTAGCCCGTCGTCGTGTTGCTCTTGACTCTCGCTGCTCAGAGCTGGAGTAGCCTCAGCACTGGCCAAAGGCTTGATTCGCTGTAGCCGAGCACGACGGATATCCAGTGCGATCTCAAAATCGTGCTCCTGTCCTGCTGCCAGGTGCTGAGCCCCGCGCTCGATCGCGTAAGAAAGTGATGGAGTGTTTGGTTGGGTGATCAGCGTGGTTTCGAACAGCTTCAGTTCGTTAAGCTTTATCCGCTTACGCAGAGCGGTGATGTCGTCGACGGTGCTGTTGGAGAACTCTTCAGCTTTGAGCCAGAAGCCTGAAAACGCGTGGCCACGAGTGAAGATCAGTAAGGGGTTTAGGCCCGCCTGCTCCAGGGCAGCGCAGAACAGCAGAGATAGGTCAAAACAAGTTGCAAGACCACTCTCAAGGATGTGGCTCGGGCTACGGACTTTCTGGCCAAACTGCTCGAAGCTGGCGGGCGGAAGAGCATAGTCCAACTTGATGGATGCGACTGCAGCCCAGATGGCTGAGGCAATCTCCCATGCGTGCGCGGAACCACCAGAGTAACCATTGAGAGCGGGGTTTTTCCCTTGTGCTCGCAGCAACTCCGCTGCCTTCTTCAACAACCGTTCGACGGCGACGTCGTTAGGCTGAACAAAAGCGGCCGTCATATCGGGAAGATGCGATAGACCACCCCAGTGATTACGGGGCAGTAGCTCCAAATCGAGCTCAAGACGAGCGACTTCTTGACGCTCTGTGCCAGTGGGGCTTTGAGCTGTCAGAGTGAAGGTGACGACAGCTTGTTCGGCCTCAGTCAGTCTGGCGAGGAGGGCGCCATCAATTTGCAGGTCTAGCCCAGGGATAGGTAGGAACGTGCTAGGTGACAACGTGTCGATGTGCCACGTCTTCGGCTTAAAGACGAGTAGGTCGGATAGCAGTTGAAGTTCAAGACCGGTGTACTTCTGATCAGTGTCGTTGATCAGGCGCAGCTCTCGAATAACCGGGACCGAGTTCTGGAAGTCTGCCAGGTTTAGCTTTGCAACCAGTGTGGTTTGGATGCGAACAGTTTTGATCGGGGCAGACTCAACAGCCTGAACGATTGCTTGCGTGTCTTGGGGCAGCTCGCTGTCGGGCTGCTCAATAACTTCGTCACTCATGCCGCTCTCCTTGTCCCTGCTCGGCCATGCGGCCAAGTGGCGGAAGACTCTCGAGCCGAGTCATCTCTCGGCGCGCGCTTCCATGCTTTGCGCATCCTAACTGGGGGGCAAGGTGATGGCGAGTGGCCAAAGAGCTCTGCTGGCGAATCGTCCCTTATATAGCGGATATAGCAGGTAGCACGCCTAGAATCGCTTCTTTACCGATCGTGTGCCGCCACAAGAAGAAACCTGATTTGCTGTATGCAAGGCTGATGTACTGCGACAAATCTTTGATTTGGAATAGATGTCTCTTCGGATCCGTCACGTGCTTCTTGTTTAGCGCGCCAATGACGCTGAGCGGCCATGGATGCGGTCTACACAGGGCTCAGCGGGTAGCTTGTTGATATCTCAATGATTGCAAAGTTTTGACGACACAGCAGGGCACGACTATGAGAGTGCCTGATTACACTGTACGTTGCTTCGCCCTAGGTTACAGGTCTCGGATAGGACGCTTGTGATACATTCGCTCCCCCAAAAAAACGCATGCTCAATGGAGAGTGAAACATGTACCAATGTCCGCGCTGTGAAGGTGATCTCGGTGATCTTGATCCAGTAATGGATAAGTTGAGCGCCGACAAGCTGAATGGGGAGCACTTCTTTGACTGCCCTTGTTGCCATGTCCCTCTACGGGCGTTCAGTCTTGTATCGGCCTACTATGTCGAGCCGGCAGATGGTTCAAGCAAGCCTAGGCTCATTGGCGCAGCTTGAACAATGTAGCTCTGTTGGCCGCGCTGCATCGACTGGATTTGCTGCTCGGGCGCATCAGATGGGCCTGAGCTGGATGGGGCTTAGTAACAGGCCTCCACTGAGACCACAGCCGGGCATCAGCCCAGCCACATGAGAACTTGCTACGGACCAGTAGCCTCTTCCTGTCGACCTTCTGCCTGCAATGGTCCTTAGGCAGAAATTTCCAAATCAATATCCGAAAGCGGCTGGCGCGCAGCACATCGACCAAGAGGCTGAGCGTCATCTAGTGACTGTGAACAGAGTATTCGGCGCATAGGCATGTCTTGCGCAGTTTCTTGAGTAGGGGCAGAAGGTCCTTTCTAGTCCCTTAGCTGGGCACCTTATAGCCCAAGTAGACTGGGCTGAAGCAGGGATCTGGGCCTTCTGCTAGTGCAACCGTTTTGCTAAATGTTCTGCGCAAAGGTCCGAGATAGAGCTGTTGGCTCTGAATGTGGGGTTTTGTTGAGCTGGTAGGGGCGTGTCCGGGTATCCGTTTTATTTAAGATTCATCCGATTGAAATGATCATGCTGATCGCGGCTGATAAAGACAGTGTGGACCGCTAATATTTGACTGTGGCAGAGGTAGTCCCTACCGACTGTGCGGGAAATTAAGTAGGATTTCCTTGGTTTTTTTGATTTGTTAAAAGCTGAAGCCTGAAGTTGAGAACTTGTTGAACAATTTGTTTTTTTGGCTATCGTAATTTACCAATCCAGCTGTAGAGCTAAAGGAAATCAAGTATGTCTAGACTCGCTGAGTTTCGTGCCGCAGAAAAAGCCCTCCAGGAGCAGCTGGCCTATCTGGAGTCAATGAAAAATGACGCTGGTCTCAAGCGTGAGATAAAGTTCGAGGAAGATCTTAAGAAGCTGATGCAGGAGTACGGTAAGAGCCTGCGTGATGTCGTTGCCATTTTGGATCCCGAGTCTCATCGGGCCGCAGGGAAATCCTCCGTCCGGGGGCAGCTACCCAACGCAAAGCCCGTGCTATCAAGGTCTACAAGAACCCGAACACCAACGAGGTGGTTGAGACCAAGAGCGGCAACCACAAGGTGCTGAAGGCTTGGAAAGCTGAGTATGGCAACGATCTTGTTGAGTCTTGGCTGCAAAGCTGAACAAAAGGCCGCAATTGCGGCCTTTTTTTGTCGAGTTTGGGGCTCGTATCTTAATTGCAGCAAGCGGCTCCCAGGACGGCGCCTTTGCATCATTCCCTTACCGACCGTGGTCGGTATCGTCGATGTGCGCAAAGCCATCAGAGATCCGGCGCGCTGAATCTGGTAGTCCGTATCGCCATTAGTTTCGCATATTGGATATTCTCCTGATTATTGTGGAAGCATGAACTCCGTCGCTGGTAGGTCGGTGCGTGCATGTTCGCTAAATAAATTTAATTCTCTTATGTATTATTGTTAATTGGGCTTCTTGCTATCTAGTGTTAGTGCTGGTTGTTAAGTATTTTTAGTGTGGGTTTAATATAGTTTGGTCGGCTCGTAAAATATTAATTCAGTCCTCATATGCTCTGCTCCTAGAAAGGCAGGTGTCCCGGAAGGCAAAGTTATAATCAAGGCATTCATCTGAGACGAATGATTTGTTATCTAGTTACGTGCTAGTAATAAAGTTCTTTAAGGTCTCAGTCGTTATGTGTTTAAAGCTATTGATGCACTATAAGAACTATATCGAGAGGATACCTCTTAGTCATCCGAAGTGATGCTAGAGCCCACGCATGGCCTCAGGATGCTTGTCACGAGCTATTTGACTGCATTAAACTGAAAATTCTAAATGATGGTCGTAATACAAATAGTTTTCGCAGCCCTGTTTATCTTCGAGATGTCCTCTGGTGCCGTATTAGTGTCCTCTGGCGACAAAGGTTGATCCAGAAACATTGCACTTTGATTTTGGCTAAGACAGCTATCAGACTAGGGCGGATCGGATGGCTCTTGCGTAGAGCGTTGAAGGGAAGAATCAAGTGTTTCGAATAAGCTCAGGATTGATCAGTCAACTAGTAAACGTCTTGAGGTGTGAGGGCCTGGATGCTGAGCGCTTGTGCCAGGAAGCGGGTATCGATCGAAATAAGTTGTTGGGTGTGGGTGGCTTCTTCGATTCAGATGATCTTGTCAGACTGGCAGAGATCTCGGCTAGAGAGTGTGGTGTAGCGCATATTGGATTACGTGCCTACGACGATTTTCTTCCGGGCGTATTTCAATTGGTAGGCTACGTCATGTTGTCGAGCCATTGCTTGATGGAGGGGTTGGAGTACTTGGTGAAGTACTCTGAGCTGATAGGCAATGGATTTGTAGTTGGGCTCGATGACGAGGGAGATGGTGTCCGGATTTGGTCCATGGATTATCAAGAAAATGAAACTCCTGGCGCTCACGTTCTGCAAGATATTGCTGTTTCGTCTTTGTTAGGGTTTCTAAAGTGGGTTTTAGGTGGGAGGGATCTATCATTTAGAGAGGTGGCGTTTTCTTATCAGAAGCCAGTAGATGTGTCTGAACATACGCGCTTGTTCGGTGAGAACGTAAGCTTTGGAGAAGCTAGAACGAGTGTTGTGCTTGATAAAAATATGCTGTTAGAACCTTTGAGTACTGCTGACGAAGGCTTGTTGCTGATGCATGATAATTTTGCAAGGTCTCAAGTTGATCGATTGCGCCGGCTAACCTATAGCGATTCGGTAAAGAAGGTTCTGTTAGAACAGCTATCTCAGGGCGTGAGTGATATGAACTCAGTAGCTCTAGCCTTAAAGCTAGGGAAGCGCACCTTGCAGAGGGGGTTGGCGAAGGAAGGTAGTAATTTCAAGGTAATCCTTGACGGCGTACGTTGCCAATTAGCGGAGCACTACTTGGCACATGGTTCTATGGATATATCGAAAATAGCTGAATTGTTAGCCTTTAAGGAGGTTAGCAGCTTCCACAAGGCCTGCCAGCGCTGGTTCAAGGTTAGTCCTGGAGTGTTTAGGGCTAATAGGTTCAGGGCGATTTTGCCTGCTTAAGAACTCACGCGAGAGCGGGAGGATAGCAGGGTGGCTATTACATGCTTCTGTCAGGATATTCTGAATAAACCTTGGCGCGGATTGCTGGTGTGAAGTCTAGGCGCACGAGGACACGTTAGCGGTTTCGCAGGATATTGCTTGATGAGTCAGAGTTCGTGATCATTTGCGTGTACTCTGGTGCATGCTTTTCTTGGCGGTCTATGTGTGGCGGAGGAGTAGTAACTAGCTACGCAGTTGTGAATGCTAAGGTAGAGCTCAAGAATGGATGCTGAGGTTAATATTTGTGGAAAAATTAAGTAGGCAAATCGTTCGGCGCCAGGTTCATTGTCAGAGTTGTACATTAGCGGACCTATGCCTTCCTTTTGCGTTGTCCCATCGTGAAATTGATATTCTCGATGAAATGGTAAAGCGCAGCCGACCTTTGGAGAGAGGTGAGTTTCTATTTCGTCAGGGAGAGGCCTTCCGCTCGATATTCGCTCTCCGCACGGGGACCGTTAAGAACTATTGCATTACTGATGGTGGAGTGGAGCAAATTACAGGATTTCAATTGCCTAGTGAGATCCTTGGTTTGGCCGGTATGGGCGAAGGGACGTATCCAGTGTCAGCTCAAACACTCGAGTCCAGTTCAGTTTGTGAGATACCATTTGAGCGACTGGACGAGTTAACTGAGGTGATTCCGCAGTTGCGGCGCCAACTGATGCGGACTATGAGTCGCGAAATTCGTGAGGACCAGCAAATGATGCTGCTCTTGTCAAAAAAGACTTCGGAGGAAAGAATTGCCACTTTTTTAATAAATCTTTCTGCTCGATTTCGTGCTCGCGGATATTCTGCCCATACTCTTCGGCTAAGTATGTCTCGGGGTGAGATTGGGAATTATTTGGGCGTCGCTATGGAAACCGTTTCTAGAACTTTTGCGAAGCTGCAGCAGCAGGGGCTAATTCGGGTGAATGGAAGAGAGGTAGAGATGGTGGATTCAATAAGACTATGCCAATTGGCAGGTGGAGGGTATCGATAGCTATATTCGAACGGTCGTGTAGTGGCTAGTCCATTATTGTTGGTCGATTTTACCAAGTTCTATGGGGTTTTACATGTTAAGGAAAACATGGTTGGTTCTGGCGATTGTTACTTGTCTTTTATCTTTTGTTTTGCTTGCAGTGGCCCTGGTCTTGGGATTCATACTTTTTTGGGCGGGCTTTGATGAAGGCGCATTAAGCGAGCGGATATTGTCATTTGTAGGTGGTGGGATAGTTGTGGTAATCGTTCTGGCAATAGTCTTTTCAGCTGCTCCTTTAAAGCGTTTGAGTGATTGCTGGAGGGAGTGTATTAATTAGTAAAGATTTTAACATTAAGTCTTTTCCAGTGTCCCCGTACGATAACATAGCCAATGTGTGGAAAGGGGTTAATGATCGTCTCGACTCTCAGCTCCATGAAATGCTGCGTGATATCGTTTGTAGGCATGAGAGTGAATTGGTTGAGGAGTTTTGTAATGCTGTTCTTAATAATCCAGCGTCGGCCGTATTTCTGAGCCAAGGGCGTGCTGATGTAGAGTTGAAATTGCATAAATGGATTAATAATACATTTTATGTTTCGCTCGATAAAAATTATATCGAGGCTATCAATTTTTAGCGAGGTGTTGGTGAGTTATTTGCCCGTCTTGGTACTCCGCTACATGTAGTGATGGAGGGGGTTCGTGTTGTTCTGTCTAGGTTGCATGAGATTTTACTTTTGACTTCTCCTGCTGCCGGTGTTGATGTGTTTTCATGTGTCATGGAGGGCGTGAGTCAGGCTGTTCAAGTTATATGTTTGGCATACGATGATTTTCGAATTGATAATTCTAGAGCTGAGGATCTGTGTCGTCTTTTTGTTATTTCTAAAGATTCTGGGGTGGAGAAAGAACGCCAGAAATCAGCATTGCTCAGTTGGGAGAACAAGCTGATTTGCGATGTTTTACTTGGTGCTCCAGTTGCATCTATTTCTTTTTTGAGTAAGTCGGATTTTGGTATTTGGTTTCTGCATAAAGGGGTTCTTTGTTTCGACGGGGTAAGAGAGGTTGACGAAATACTTTTTCAGTTTGGCAGATTGGACTCTGTTGTGTCTGAGGCTATAGGGAGGGGGGATCTCGGCACCGGATTTTTATTGGATGTCCGAGATGGGTGTAGTGTAATTCGTTTTCTCTTGGATAGTATGTTTGATCAAGTTATAAGTCTAGAGTCTGGGCGAGATGTTCTGACACGACTCCTTAATCGAAGATGCCTTCAAAGTGTCATGTTGCGAGAACTTAATTATTTGCGCCGCAATGAGTCTTTCTTGTCAGTGTTAACTATAGATATAGATAGCTTCAAATTTATAAATGATAGCTACGGCCATGCAGTGGGGGACGAAGTTATAAAGCGTGTCGCCACCTTGGTTTCTGAGAGCGTTCGTGGTGGGGATTATGTGTTCCGGCTAGGAGGGGAAGAGTTCTTGGTCGTGCTGGTTGAGGCGTCTGAAATCCCGGCTCGTAGAGTTGCAGAGAAAATTTGCAGAAGAGTACAGAAAGAAATTATTTCTATAAATGATGGGCGGAGCATTTCTGTGACTGTCAGTATTGGCGTCGCAGAGTACGATGGTCATCCAGATTATACACGTCTACTTAAGGCTTCTGATGCAGCGCTCTATGTGGCAAAGAGTAACGGTCGTAACCAGGTTGTGGTCAGCTCAAGTCTTCATGTGAACTAAGCGCTGATGGAGCTCAGCGCTATCACAGCCGCTGAGCAAGCACCTTCCAGTGCTACCAGTGAGTTAGTATTCCACGGGATCGCGGATGATTGGACAGGTCATGCAGTGACCGCCCCCACGGCCCCGGCCCAGTTCGCCGGCGCTGATGGTGATGACTTCC
>NZ_AMZB01000062.1 GCF_000313755.1 Pseudomonas nitroreducens TX1
GCTTATCGGGGCTTAGAGCTAGCCCTCCACAGCACTACCCATAGCTCGGCACCCAGGCGCTCGTGGGTCTGCTATGGGTCGGTAGCTGCCTCTCGCCAGAGGCAGCTACCGGCCAATAGCTGCCTCTCGTAACCGCTGAGTCACGCCAAAGCGAACGGTTGAGTCAGGCATAAACCAGCCAATAGGGGAAGCGATCAGTCATCTTTAGCTGTGACGCGATCACGCCAAAAATCTGCACTGTAGTTATTGAGCCCACCACTATGGTTATCGGGCTGAGCCGAATACGCCGTCGGGATTGAGTCTCCGTCCCCCCCGTTTTTAAAGAAGTCTCGAACGGAACAGAGCGCCAGATCCCGCAGGTGCTCCCATTCTCGATAGAGCCTCGCCTCGCGCTCCTGACGCACCTTTTCAGCACTTGGTTTCCGCAAGGGGGCAGGTTGGCTGTAATTCGGGCGAGATGCTGCGGTGTGTGAAAAGATGATGCTGCTGTGGGTCCAGTTGTCCTCGACAGAACGCCGCCATTTGTAGCTGATCCGAACCGTCAACTGTTCGCGAAGGCTCACGGGCGACGGTATCTGATCTTCGACGTAATAGAACTGGCCATCTTGCTGCTCGATTGCTGCTCGATCCTTCATGGTTTGGACGGCGTGTACCAAGTTGCTTCCAGCTCGCAGCACGGTGGTTCTCGTCTCCTCGCGCTTTTTGGAGGATCTCGCTTTACAGTAGTCCCCCAGAGCACGCTCAAAATCGCGAAGCATTGCGGCTACATACGCCCCGCAACGGCTGAGTCCAATGCCATGAATCCCTCCAGTTCGCTCCTCATAGATGCATTGGTCGATCAGCTTCTGCAGCTGGCTCCTATCGATTTCATTCACCGCGTCTTTCTCGTCGCGAGTCATGTTGATCTGAACCACTCTCGTGCTCCTCGTCGTTGGCAACCCCATGCCGGCATGATTGAGCGCCCTGCTAGGAAGCATCTCCCCGGAGAGTCTCGGCGACAGCAGCAGAATGCTTCGCCCTCCCCCTCGTCGCAGTGACCTTTTGGGTCGTGGTGGTCACCTCAATTTTGAGCGCGTATTCCTTCGCGTAAGGACGGCGCTGAAAAACCTGGTGGAGGTGCGCCACAAAAAGCTCGGCCAGCTCGACGCTGTCCAAGTAAAGCGTCTTGTAGGAAAGACGACCTGTAGGGGTCGCATAGAGCCCGGCGACGATGTCTTCATCCCTGTAATGCGGATTCTGAAGATTCGACGGGACAAGGCGATGAGGAATCTCGACCCGGATGGTCGCGTACTCCACTGACGATTTGTTGGGGAAATCCCCTGCACTACGCAGTCTTTTGGGCTCAATCACGACGCCAATCCCTTATTGTCGGATGTGCCAGACGTTACCACTACCCTGATTCGTTGGCATCCCCGAGCAGCTACATTGACCAGCACTAACCCCAGATCAGAAGGTGTCAGAACCGCATGAGCACTTCATCAGTACTGGACGGACTTGTTGAATCGTTGAGGACGCATGCTTCGTTGCTGATCAGATCCTCGGAGATTGAAGCAACAGGAGCACCCGATCCTCGCGACAACTTTGTTCGTCAAGAGCTGAGGCGAGCAGCCGAGCTGGTGAGCGGAGCGGCAGCTTTGGGCGCCATTGCAAACCCTGCCTGCTTGGGAATCTTGAGCCGAAGTCTGCTGGAGCAGTTGATAACGGTCTTGTGGGGCATTCGATCCATTGAGAATGCAGAGTCGCAAAGCAACGCTGGTACTGCTCAATTGGCAAAAGCGTTCAAGATGAACTTAGAAGCAGGTACCGCCCAGGTCTTCGATCGGAGCACAGGTGAGGAAGTAACGGCTCGATACCTAGAGCGCGAACAGGTGAAGCGAAGCTCCCCACCCAGTATTCAGCAGAAAGCCAAGGAGGCAGACGTTGCGGACCTGTACACCGTTTTCTACAGATTTTTATCGCTTGAGACGCATGGTCACAGCGAAAGCCCCAGAGAAAAATCAGAAATCGTGGATCTGAGCGTTATCCACCTACAAGGCATAGGTGGCATAAGTCGAGCCATCGGGCAGGGCTGCGTTTGGTGGCTGATTCATCGCCACTGGCCTGATAACGAGTCACTTCGCGAAGTGTTAGGCCTCAATGCGAAAGCGTAGGAATGCACCACGTTTTCAGTAACTCGCCTGGCCCGATACGTCGCTACTGGAGTGACAGCCACTTATCTACTCGTTCGGTCGAATGTTTAGGTGTCCACTATGGGCTGTTCTCTGCCCGTCGTGGCCACGCATTAGATGTGTCAGATTCGATGTAAATAACTGATCAAGTCGAGTGCAATCAGGTGGCCAGGTAAGTGCCATTGCGCATGAGGGCAAATTACGCCTCAACTACTCGGTTTCTTAAACCCAATTTCGCTTGGTTTCCTGCCGTCCAGAGTAGGTACATTATCGAGCTTGCGAATAAGGCTCTCTAGCTTTTCCAAGTCGCCCTCCGCAATGGCGCGTTCATCGGGAGTCAAAGGTACGGCCTCCAAGTACCGTCTGATTGACGATTTACTTTCCAATGCTTGGGCCATAGCACTGTCTTTCGGCAAGTTGAAGTCACACCCTGCACAGGCCATACGGTGTGGGCAGCTGCTCCAGAAGGGATTCGAACAATACGAGTCACCCAAGTCATAGAAGGTGTAGGATTCATCTGAATGGCTAGCAATTACGTCATGGTCGATCAATACGGAGACCATGTGAGCCATTTGATCGGCTTTAACAAAGGATGCGGCCAGCTTGGTAGGCCGAATTCGAATGTAATGTAAAGTCGAGTTCGGCGAGCTGTGCCCTGACCACTGCATCAGCTCGATCAACGACATGCCTTGAGGGACGCTGGCAAGCGCTGTCACTGCGGAGGCACGCCCCCGGTGGCTAGTGATGCGCCCGCGACTGTCCTCCACTGGCACTCCCGCCTTGGCGCATAACATTGGAATTATGGTGCCATTGATGACGCTGGAGCCAATGCGCTTGCCGCGAAACTGGAATAAGTAGCTAACTTTTTCCCCGGCTCGCTCATCGAGCAATGCGGCTTGGTTGGCAGGCCTATCCTCCAGCCAGGCGTCAATGCGCTCTTTCACGACCACCGCTACAGGTTTGACGAAAGCTCTGAATGTCTTACTGGCAGGAATATCGAGATAGCATAAGGTTCCTGCTGGAACGATGGTTCCATCCTCGTGTACCACATCATTGGCCTGAGGATGCGCGCATCCTTTGTCCAACCGCATAATTTCATTGCTGCGCAGGCCCGCGTGCGTCCACACCACAGCAATGGCTTGAACCATCGACAGGGGATAGTGAATCTCCGAAAGTAGATCGTTACGCTCGAGATTGAGGCTCGCCCAAATCAGCTTGAGCCAGGTCGAGACATCAATAACGCGTGGGTTGATGCCTGAGTTAAACGCCACGGACCGCGGCGTGGCTAGGTGATGCCGGGGACTGAACTTCAAACGCCCCCAGCCCCAGAGTTCAAAGTCTGTAAAAAACCGTCGCAAGGCATGCAGAAAGCCGCGCTTTGAGTTGGCAGCGATAGGCTGGCCAAGCCCTTTGAGCTGTGTTCCCTTCGCTGACTCCAAGGCCCACTCACCGACCGTCATCCGGTCAACAGCGGCAATAAACGCAGCGCAAGTGGACATGCTCCAATCGGTGGGCGCCGCAACTCCCGGTTGCTCACGCGCTAACCAGACCCCGGTCCTCAAGATAAAACTGTAATTACTTTCACGTGTGCGGGGACGTAAGGTGGACGTGTCTCGCCAGCGACTGCACCACATCACCCAAGCAGGGTCGATACCTTCGATGCTTTTCTCCCGCCAATCGGTATAGCCTCGCATGCGCAGAGGTTTCGCCAAAATCCCCATGGCAGCGAGGCCGTGAGACACCTTTCCGACCGATCTCGCGACACCTTCGCTTCGATGCTGTTGGCCCTTCAGCAGCAGTTCCTCAGTGAACGTTTCCAACCGCGGATCGCCGTTCTCCAGCATCAAGGTGCCCAGCACACTGGAAAGGAACTGCTCAAGATGGCGAGCAGCGTAGCCCAATGATCTCAACGCTTGGCTCAAGCGAGCGTGCTCACGCCTGAATACTTCATGGCCGAAGATAAAAGAAGCATAGATAGCCGGCTGCCGGAATTTGGCGATACGCTGCGGGGTTTGAAAACCGCCGAGGTGGTAGGCAACGGAAGCGAGGTAAGGTCGTGATCCTGCTCGACTACTGAGCAAAGTCAGCCACTGCAACTCAGACCAACACCAGTAGGGTTTACCAGTCTTGCTGACATTCCAGAGAATGGTTGCCACGGAGGAAATCGCTAATCGTTGAGAAACGCCGCTGTGAGCCGCTATATCAGCCAGCGGCCTCATGAGCCCAGGTAGCTCTGATTGGAGGTAGCGCCAGTCTGAACGGTGAAGGCGATTCGAAAGTATGGTCAGCTCCAGATTCGATAGATCGGTCTGACGTTCGTACTGGCTCGAGTCGAACGGAACATAAGGGGTGACGGAAGGAGCGCTCATTGCGATGCCCCTGCCCCAAAGAGCTCACAAAACATCCGGGCATCGAGACTGCCGACAGAGTGCGCCATCTTCGCTGTGAGATCCGCGCCCGATAGGTGCAGGTAAACCAAAGTGGTTCTGGGGTCTCGATGGCCAGCATATGTGGTCAATTCATGGAGCTTCCAGCCAGCACGGGCCAGATGGGTAAGTCGAAGGTGGCGAAAGGTGTGAGTGCTCAGGTGCGACAGTTCCGCTTCCCTGGCCCACCCTTCAACCGTTTTACTCCACGTCCAACGGGTCAGAGACGAGCCTCGATTGCGATCTGATTCTGATCGAAACAACGAACCTCGCGTCCAGCCTGCTCCGTGCAAAGCATGTAGATGCTCGATTAATACTGGGGCAATTTCTGGGCTGTAGCACACGACGCGGCTGCGTTTGCCCTTGGTCGTTTCCGCTCGCACCGAGATCAGCCGATGTGCAACGTCTAAATCCTCAATCCGCAAGGCCACCAACTCGGCACGGCGAAGAGCCCCGAAGTACGCCAACGACAGCATGAGCCGGTCCCGGATAGACGACCTGGCCGCGATACTGAGAAAGTGCCGCCACTGCTCATCGGTGGGGATGTCTGGCAGCTTAATGAGCCGCGGAACCAAGCCCCTGACAAAACCTTCATGTCCAGGCACCTGGAGCAGCCGACCATGTTGTCCACGAGGTACAGGGTTTTGCTTGCAGAGACCCTGAAAAACTAGATGGTCGTACCACAAACGGATGGCGGTAAGCCGTTGGTGCAAGGTTGCATTTGCTACCGCATTCTTTTCACCGGGCAACAGCTTACGGATGTAGAGCGTAACTTGTTCGAATGTCGCGGATTCGGGCTCCAACCCACTCCCTTCGCAATGCAATAAGTAATGCGCAAGGCCGCGGCCATAGGCATCAAGCGTGGCCGGCGCACGCCCCAGATTACCCAGTAACACCAGCCACGCTTGAACACTGGGATAGCGGCTCAACACTTGCTCATGCAGTGGGGTAGTGGTCATGGGCGCCCCCCTGAGCGTACACGGAGTCAGACTAGCTCAAAAGCATTCCACTTAACTTAATAGAGCGCATAGTTGCTGGAGAACGCAACAACGCCATGCTTCTCTAGGTGGCGTCTGACTTTAAAGTACGGATCGCCCATTTGGAGCCCAAGGGCCTTGGCCTCGGCGGTTCTCGCGATAATGCAGCCGTCATTGTATCTGAATGACGCTAACAGTTAGTAGTGCATAACATATTGATATTTAACGATATTGTTACGCTAACAATTTTTCGTCCTTCGCAGCCTAAATCAGGGCTTTTCAGTCCGACCCACCCCCATGCGGCCAACTAGCTGCCCGCCTCGAATGTCGTGTCCCTGGGGCCGCGAGGCCCCAAAAAACTTTGAATGAACTTCATGAGCGTGCACATCTGTTGTCGGCTGGAGTCGTTCGGTTGTTCGGAAGAGCAGGCGAAACCGAAAAGCACACGGAGTCCTCGCATAACGTCCTTGGCTCGCAGCACTATTACGGAGACCGAAGCGTTCCCGGCCAATCAGGGCTGCTGAGAGGGCCTACATCACCGACACTCCCGGCCTTCTCCGCACCCTGGAGCGCCAAGGTACTTTCGGCCGGCCAGGCGCTCGGGCAGCCAGATGAGCAAGGGTGCCGCCCCCAGTGCCAGCAATAGCCACAGTCTGGAGAACTGCTCGCCATGCGGGTCGAAGCCATAAGCCAGCAGCCCGCCGAGCGCGAGCAACAGGAAGTACGGCGCCGTGAGGTAGCAGTGAAGTCGGCGGCAGCGTGCGGCATTGACCAGGCAGGCGCCACCCATCACCGCCAGCGCGGCGCTTGCGGCCAGGAATAGCGTGGGGTGTCGATCTGCCAGAAGAATGGTTAGCGTCGCGACAACGGCAGGCAGCCCCCAGAAGCTGATCACCTGCCATGTCTGGCGCAGGCTGTCACCCCTGCCGAGTTCATTAGTCTTAATGTTCATGTTTGCACCTCGCATTCTTTACCCGGCGCAGCAGGACAATTGCTTCACGTCCTTACTGAAGGTTTGCGCCGCGAGCTTCAGGCCCTCGACCATGGTCAGGTAGGGGAACAATTGGTCGGCTAGTTCCTGCACCGTCATCCGGGCGCGGATGGCGAGGGCGGCCGTCTGAATCAGCTCGCCCGCTTCCGGGGTCACTGCCTGCACGCCCAGCAGTCGGCCCGAGCCCGTTTCGGCGACCAGCTTGATGAACCCCCGTGTGTCAAAGTTCGCCAGAGCGCGCGGCACGTTGTCCAGGGTCAAGGTGCGGCTGTCGGTTTCGAGGCCGGCTTGGTGCGCTTCCGCTTCGCTGAAGCCGACGGTGGCCACCTGCGGATCGGTGAACACCACGGCCGGCATGGTGTCGAGATTGAGCATTGCCTCGCCGCCGGTCATGTTGATCGCCGCGCGATTGCCGGCCGCCGCCGCGACATAGACGAACTGCGGCTGGTTGGTGCAGTCGCCGGCCGCATAAATATCCGCTTTGCTGCTGCGCATGCCCTGGTCGATCTGGATGGCACCGCGTTCATCCAGCTGCACGCCGGCCGCTTCCAGGTTCAGGCCGTGGGTGTTGGGCGTGCGTCCGGTGGCGACGAGCAGTTGGTCGACCCGCACTTCACCGTGCTTGGTGGTCAGCACGAACTCGCCGTTGGCATGGGCCACCTGGCTGGCTTGCGTCTGTTCCAGCACTTCGATGCCCTCCAGGCGGAAGGCCGCCGTCAGCGCTGCGCCGATGGCCGGATCTTCACGGAAGAACAGCGAGTTGCGCGCCAGGATGGTGACGCGGCTACCCAGCCGGGCAAAGGCTTGCGCCAGCTCCAAGGCCACCACGGATGAGCCGATCACGGCGAGCCGTTGCGGAATACTGCTGCTTGCCAGCGCCTTTTCCGAGTTCCAAAAGGGGGTATCTTGCAGTCCGGGAATCGGCGGCACGGCCGCACTGGCGCCGGTGGCAATCAGGCAGCGGTCGAAGGTCACGATGCGCTCGCCCCCCTCGACCAGTTCCACACTGAGCGTGTGGCTGTCCTGGAAGCGGGCGGAGCCACGCAGCACGGTGATGGCTGGGGTGCTTTCCAGAATGCCTTCGTACTTGGCGTGGCGCAGTTCGTCGACACGACCCTGTTGCTGGGCGAGCAACCGTTCGCGCAAGACAAGCGGCGGCGTGGCGGGCAGTCCGCCATCAAACGGACTTTCGCGGCGCAGATGGGCCACGTGCGCGGCGCGAATCATGATCTTGGAGGGCACGCAGCCGACGTTGACGCAGGTGCCGCCGATGATGCCGCGCTCGATCAGGGTGACGCGGGCCCCCCTTTCTACCGCCTTGAGCGCGGCCGCCATGGCGGCGCCACCACTGCCGATAACCGCCACGTGAAGCCTGTCACCCTCTTTCCCGGCGTCAGTGCCACCGCTCAGCCAGCCCCGTGCCTTATCGAGCAGGCCGGGACGGGTAGGTAGCGTGATGTCTTCGAACGCCGCTCGATACCCCAGGGCCTCGACGGCGGCCTGCATTTGTTCACGGCTTACGGCCTCGTCGACCTTCAATTCGGCCCTCCCACTGGCGTAGGAAACATCCGCCCGATGCACGCCCGGAATCTTCTCCAAGGCCTCTTTCACATGCACGACACAGGATGCGCAGGTCATGCCAATGATTTTCAGTTCGGTCATAACGTTACTCATTGAATCGTCTCTTGTCAGGTTCACTGGTTTGGCGGCGTCGGACAGGACGCCGGGGAGCAACGGCGGTGCGCGGGCGACACGAAGTCCCAGATGGACACCCCAAACATGACGGCCAGGCCGATATAGAGCAGCCAGCCGCTCCGCCAGCCGTGAGCCAGCATCAAAAACACCGCTACCAGCACCAGGGCCGGGCCGATCAGGCCAGGCGCAGCGCGTCGCCACTGCCGGTGACTGAACCAGCCGAGGGCATTGACGAGCAGAGCCACGCCGGCAAACAACGGCAACAGCGTGGTGATGAACAGGCCTTCCCATTGGCTCAAAAAGCCCAGTCCGATCGTGGCGCCCAGGCTGGCAAGGGCGGGAAAGCACGAGGCGCAACCTATGGCGGAAACCAGCACGCCGACGGAACCGGCTTTGTCACCGATCCGTGTGAACAGATTGAAAGAATTTGCCATCGGAATGCCCGCCTATTGCTTGACGCTGGACGGGTAGCCGGCGTCCTCTGTCGCCTTGGTCAGCGCCTGCGCACTGGTCTTGGCATCGTCGAAGGTGACGATGGCTTCGCGCTTCTCATAACTCACCTCGGCCTTGGTCACGCCCTCGACCTTGGTCAGCGCTTTCTTCACCGTGATTGGGCAAGCGGCGCAGGTCATGCCCGGCACCGACAGGGTGATGATTTGGGAGGCGGCCCACACTGGGGAAACCACGGCAATGAGGGCGAGAGCGGCAAGCAGCTTTTTCATGACCAACTCCTGATTAGTAGAACAAGGGGAGGATGTAGGGGAAAGCGAGCGCGACCAGCACCAAGGCCGTCACGACCCAAAAAACGAGCTTGTAGATGGTGCTTACCTGGGGATCAGCGCAGACCTCACCGGGTATGCAGACTTGAGCCGGGCGGAAAATGCGCCGGTAAGCGAAGAACAGCGCAACCAGTGCCGCGCCAATGAAGAACGGGCGGTAAGGTTCCAGAACGGTGAGGCTGCCGATCCAGGCACCGCTGAAGCCCAAGGCGATCAGCACCAGCGGCCCCAGGCAGCACGTGGACGCGAGGATTGCCGCCAGACCTCCAGTGAGGAGTGCACCGCGCCCATTTCGCGATTCAGACATACGTTCATCCTTCCGAGTGGTTGATCGATGGGTTAAGGTTATTTCCGTAGTTAGGTACGGGGTCAAGCGGCATGCACAACGCGGTGGAAAGCCTGACCATCGGCGCCTTTGCCAAGGCAGCCGGGGTTAACGTGGAAACCATTCGGTTCTATCAACGCAAGGGGCTGTTACCCGAACCGGACAAGCCCTACGGCAGCATTCGCCGCTATGGCGAGGCGGATGTCGCACGGGTGAGATTCGTGAAGTCCGCGCAACGGCTGGGCTTTAGCCTTGATGAAGTGGCCGGACTGTTGCGACTGGACGACGGCGCGCACTGCGACGAAGCGCGTGTGCTCGCCGAGCAGAAGCTTGAGGATGTGCGTGAGAAACTCGCGGATCTTCAGCGGATCGAGTCGGTCTTGGCGCAGCTGGTTGATGACTGTTGCGCGAGCCAAGGGACAGTGAGCTGTCCGCTGATCGTTTCGCTGCAAGCGAGCAAGTGACCGCCCGCACTTCGCGCGTTAGCCCACGATTTCCCGTTTGTCAGGGCTCTCTGTTTGTCGGTCTGAAGGTGGAAAGAGCGGCGCTCATTGAGCGCCGCTGACTGGGCAAAGGAGCACTTGCAAAGGCCCTAGGTTGGTACTGCTATTTGCCCTTGTGCATCAGTGGGGCGGGCCCACGTTGCATCTGGTCGAGTAGCACATATCTACCTTGCAGGCGGACAGCCGGGCTGCGCTTCGCTTCGCCACGGCCTGCCGCCGTGGCGCCCAGTTGTTCAATCTTCTTGACGGTTTCCGCCACTAGGATTGCGTCAGCCTTGTCGCGCATGGAGACAATCTGCTCGGTCGCTCTCGTGACATCGTGATCGCCGCCGTACAGCCCGTCGCCTCTGAGAAGGTCATGCAGGTGATGGATCGGATCAATTCCAAGTGGGGTCGAGGCACGCTCCGCCTGGGCGGGGTGCCGGTGACTCCTGACTGGGGATGTGTCGGGAAATGCTCGGCCCAAGCTATACCACACGGTTAGATCAGCTCTGGACAGTGAGGTGAGGCACACCCCAGCGCTGCTAGGAAGCCGGCTTACTGCTCAGAAGAACCACCTTACCAGTGGCTACGCCCTTCAGTTGAGCTAGTTCGAGAATCAGGGTCTGATTCACTGAGGCCAGTCGAGCCAGATCCTGGCTTAGCTGTGCGTTCTCCGCGCGCAATGCTCTGTTCAGCTCCCTCTCCTTCAACAATGCTTGGTGCTTCGAATCGCGCTGTGCTCGGACTGATTTCCCCATCAGACCACGAATGCGTTCAGCCACGGCTGGGTAGGTGTTGTGGATGAGACCTGGAGTGACCCCTGCCGCTTTCGCTACGCCAGAAATGGACAGCTTTCCGTTTGTTGAAAGGATGCCGTCGATGACCTTATCGAGCATCTCCGAGGTCTTCTGTCTGGAGCGTCCGGAGGATCGTTGCGCAGTTGGCTTATTGGTCAAAGTCGGCACCTTCAAGTTCGCGTTGGGTCACTGTCGCGAGCGTCCAAAGGAGACAGGCCAAGGCTGCTGATTACGTCGAATGCGACCTGCATATCACGTTTTGCCCGTTGCCTTACAGCCGGCCCGGCATCGTCGATTTCCATCAGCTCCAGCTGATGCGAGTAGATCCCCTGCCACGTGGTGGCAAAGGTCTCGTCAATCACAGAGTGTTTGCAGCCAGGACAACGGGTTGCCTCATACAAACCAGCCCCACCACAGCCCCGTTCTGTCGCGATGCACCAGCCATGACCAGTCGCTCGAATGTTTGCATGGGGGGCTGTCTGGGCCAGCAAGGCACTCCGATCTTTGATCGGAATGGCACGTAGCTCCATGATCCTCTCACCCGCCCCTCCAGCAAGTGGCTGATCATCCAACCACGACTCGATGAGATCGATCTTGAATTCCGTCATCTGTTGGAGGATTTCATCGAACAGGGTGAGATCCTGTAGGGGGTTGGAGGCATAGAGCTGAGTCATGCTCATACTGCTGTGTTTGAACTGCCACTTGAGGAAGACGAGCGAGGTACGCCCCATGCGAGACTCAACGAAGCACCGGGCATAGGTGCGACGGCACTGGTGAGTCCGCAATGGCCAATCACTTCCAGCCGCTTTTGCGACGCGCTTGAAGGCTTCATTGGAACCTGCGGCGCTGAGCACTTCGATGTGTCCAACACGTTCGGCTTTGTTGCCGTACCCATTCAAGCAGAGGAACAGTCTCTTCGAGTCCTTTCTGGCTTTCTCCAATCGAAGCAAAAGATCAGCGGAGTCAACTGAATTGCATGACAGTTCAAGGTCACTCAACTCCGCCTCGAGCTCCCTTCTCATGGGGGTTGAGCACATGGCGAAGAGATTCAACGCATCCAGCGTAAGCTCAGGGACAAGATAGTCGACTCGTCCCTTTCCCGTTTTATGCTCGGTCGTGGTTACCCAGCAGTAAGTAACGCCATCCACTACCTCTTTTCGCCACGCACCGACTTCAATCCCGATGACCTCTTCGTTACGCATGCCACTGGTAATGGATGCAATGTACAAAACAGCATCGTGGCAACGAATCATTTTGGGGCTGCGGCGAGTGAAAGTGTCAATTCCGGTGGCTTTCAGATCTTCTTTCGTCTTATGAACGATCTGCTCGCAATAGTTGAAGATCTTCGCCTGATCATCTGGCGGAATTATATCCGTTCTACCCGTATTCTTATTGGCAGCCGAAGTACCCCTTGCTTCTCCAATTCCGCTGACTCGCCACAGGGACGAGTCCCCCCACGGAAAACACTGAAGAGGGGAAAGGGTTTCGGCAGAGAATATCCATAAAAAGTCAATTATCCGCAGCCTGGAATAAAGAGGCATTGGTCTTAACGACTCTGACTTGCAATGGTGAATATAATTACTAATGTGTATGGGCCGAACATCGGAAAATCGTTCAAGCTCTAAATCGCTAAGCCAACGAATAAATGGAATGACACTGGCACTGACGAGAGTTGTAATACCCCGTGCGACAGGTGGCTTTGACCCTGGAAGCCCTCTCTTGAACCATGCATACGCAACTGCTTTGCAGTCATCAATCATCTCAGGTGGGAGATTAAAATCCCAACTGACGTACTTGTGCCCCTCGTTTACGTTAGATTGATCAAAGAAAGGTCGAAGATCCCAGCGAGCATCGCCAAAGCGGCTTAATACAAGAGTTTCGCCACGATCATTAACAATGGCACTAATAACTATCGCATCACGCTCAGCCTTGCTGAGGCCCGAGGCAGTTACAGGTTGCGCGAATAGCACATCATAGGCCTTAAGGGCGGCCCTAGAGTTCCGATTAGCCGACAAGAGCGTCACCTCGAACTTTCCTCATAAACTCAATCTTGCATCCCCAGAACGGATGAGGGGACGCTTTCGCTTTGGCTTTAGCCGCTTCGATCAGTTCAATCTTGAATTTTCGAGACGTAAACTCGTCAATAAGCCTGATGAAATCGCCCTGGCGTTTCCGCCATGCCGCCCACTCATCTGTTAAAAAATACTCCATCTCAGCGTGCAAAAACTGCTGATAGCTGAACAGTCGATACAAGTCTCCGAGAGTCCCTACAATTGCGTAACTAGGACATGTCAAGCAATGAATGAACTCGGAACAATGGGTAACGCCATCTTTGGGTGCCAGGCTTCCATAGAGGCTATCTTTGCAACCTCCTGGGGGTGTCGGTGTGACGTTGATGCCACGCAGCTGATCGGTGAATGCTTCCCCTACGAAGGTGGCACCCTCAACCTTGATCTCGTCATTTATCTTCAAATAGTGGTTATCAGCAACGCTAGGGGAATGGCCCATCACAGCGGACACCTCCAGTAGGTCGCCGCCGCTGAGCTTCCAAAGCCTACTTTCCATAGTCTTTCGAAGACGACTGAGATTAACGATCAGCGGTTGGCCCTGATCGTCCTTCAAAGCATGCCGCGCACAGATACTCTTTGTTGATTGAAATAGCGTACTGGAAGCCAGCGCGACTACCCTATGACCATGCCCATTCTGTCCGGCGCGGTAAAGCCAAACATGCGACTTAAGCTTTTCAGGCGCAAACCCAACCAGTGGCTCAGAAATTGCCAAAGCCTTATTTACAACAGCCACCCCATCTAAAGGAATTGGGTTATATCCGTCATGCAGTTCAGTTTGTCGAATGGTTTTGCTCTGAGCACCCTTGCCGCGTCTTTTTACGGTGTTCAAGAGCCGAAGATTGGGGATGAATGGATGCGGCTGGAGTGCATCTCTAGACATTTCCAGAAGCGGCGTAGTGTTAATTCCAGATCTGGCCGCAGTAATCAGCAATAAGACCGTCATTGCTTCGGCGTCATTTCCAGAGAATAAGCCCTTATGAATGGCTACTAAATCTGACTTTAGCGCAGTGATGAGCCCCTGCATTTCCGAGAGACTGAGCGGCTTCGCGTCATTGGTCGATTTCGCGGTATGGGGGAAAGGAACGGCTGGAAGTAGATCATCTTTATCCGCCTCAACGAATCCGTATTCAATTAGGCTGATGATCAATGACTTCAGCGACGTGTAATAGTTCTTCGCAGTTGACCCGTTTGGATACTTGAGCTTAAGCCACGAAACATATCGCTCAAGATGCCGCTTGGTCAGGCTGTTCGGGGTTGACGGCGGAGAATCAATCGTTCCGCTTTTCAGGAAGGCCATGAAATATCGAAGGCCATTGCTGGAGTACCCTACAAGAGTGGCCAGGGAGAAATTCCCTCCATTGACCAGTGCTCTGATTACATGAATACTCTGAATAGCCCATGCGTCAAAGCCAAACCCAATGTACTGAGAGTGATCAATCTTAGTTACATTCCGGGGATTTTTCGGAAGATCGATTCTAAGCTCATTCTCTACGGTCTCGAATCCTTTAGTGACCGATTGCATTTCAGCTTTATAGTTTTTCTTTCGGGCCAACAGTAGTACCTCAGATGCTTGGAGTAGAGACGGCCATAAACATCATGTCTATCTCGTCTTCATGAGCAAGGACAGACTGAGCCTCTAGCTGATTAATGAGATGCAGGTACACCATCGTTGTTTGAACGTCGGAGTGTCCCATCCTGTCTCGGACATAGAGCAATGGCTCTCCTTTAAAGTCTCGGCTTTTCCTCAGGGCAAGAAGGGTATAAGTCCCATAGGTATGACGAAGCATGTGGGCCCTAACATAAAATCCGCACTTGCGCTCATACGCCTTCATCACGTCGACGATGGAGTCTTTCGTGTACTGCCGCCCCTCCCTTGTCAGCACCAAGGCCGTGGCGCGCCCGTTGCCGGCCGCTTTCCGTACTTCGCGCTCATGAAGCGTGTACGACCACATTTCCTCCATCAGCGACCAAGGCACGTCAATTGTTCGAGGGCGGCCGTACTTGAGATGCATGTCCGATGGCTCGAGAGCCACGCTGATCATTTGCCCAGGGCGGAGGCCCTTCTTCAGCCGAGGATTAAAGACGTACTTGAAAGGGAAAGTGCGCGCCTCGCAGGAGCGAAGACCAGTGCGAACCATCAGATGGAACAAGATCCGGTGACTTGGATCGGCATCGAGGGCGAGGCAAACCTTAGCCTGATCTTTGGTCAGGAATTTGGTCAATCGCTTACGCTCTCGCACCATCACTGAGGGCTTCGTACTCTCGGCGTTAGGACGAGCTACGTGACTGAGGAAGCCGGAATGCGGAGTCGCTCTGACCCTTCGCTCGCCAAAGGGCAGCGCTGCGATCAGATCACGCTGCTTGGCCCATTGGTAGAACCTCACAATTAGGTTCAGTCGCTTGTTCAGAGTGCTGGGATCTAGTTCCAACTCACCGCTCGACCAGTCTCTATACCGCGACAGGACGCTCAGGCCATCTGCCTGACTCTCCTCATTCCAGGCCAGACCATTGGCCTCGAGGAAGGCGAAGTAGTCGAACAGACGGCGTCCATAGGCCTCCCACGTCAGAGCACTGAGTGCCTCACCTGACTCGACTAGCGTGTGCCAAAGGAAAGATTGCGCCGGCTCCACTGGCCAACCGTCGGCGCCAACCAACAGAGGGAAACCTTCGAATGATCGACCCGCTACAGCAAGGTCTTTTGTTGCGAACACCAGCCTCATTTCACAGCCTTAAACACCATCCAGATGACTCCCCTTCAGAGGCTGGAATGTAATTTCTCAGGCTTCTATCAAGGTGGTGCGGACTGTAATTCATTTACTAACGGAAGCAATCCCTCAGATCATTGTTGCTCAAGACGACTACCGGTACCCCTTTCAGGTCCGGTCGAAAGATCCGCTCGCATGAGCAGTAGAAGCTGTTGCAGTCGACCAAGGCGAACACCTTCACAGCATGCTCCGCAGCAACATGCTGATCACCCCCCCAGAGTTCGATCTCCTCCGGGCCAGCAAGCACTTCCTGGTGCTGGCCATCGGCGCCGACGTGGGCCAGATGCAGTCGCTCCGGTGACACCCGCTCGACCAGAGCGAGGTGATGTTCCTGATCCGCAACCACAATGACAACATTACCGGTGACCGGCTCCAGTGCGCGGTCAACTACAAGCACATCATTGCGGTGCACACCCAGACCAGCCAGCGCGTCGCTATCTACAAGCCAGAGCCAGAGATTGGGCGCGCCCCAGCCGACGGCTGCGTCGATGGAGGGGGGAAAGAGGGCATAATCCTCGGCCGGGCTGGAGAAGCCAGTGACCTTCAGGCGCTGTTGCGCGAGGGCGAGACTGGACAGCCGCCGGCCGGGAGATTGGAAGCAGTCCATCTGGGCGGTCGTCTTTATGCTGTATATGCGTACAGTATAGAGATCAGCCCCGCCCCGCCGTCAAGTTGGCGCAGAGGCGCGCCGCCGGCGTTCAGGCAGTTCAAGGCTGTGGAGAGTGATCGGAGGGGGACCATCCATGGTCTCTGATCTGCAGTATATGGCCTGCAGAGAGTGCATCTTGCTGTGGATCTGGTCCGTCGGTCGGGCGGTGCTCAGATGCGCAGGCCGGCAATGGAGTCTGCCGGCCTGCAGTCAGCTAGGAGGCTACCTCACTCAGGAACAGAGCAGACTTCGTACTCCTCGCGGTTCTGAGCACAGTTCTTGCCCAGGCAAGTCGACTGCCGGAATCGGCCAACTGAATAGATCCGGCCGTTGTAAGTCGCGGTATCGGTTTTATTGGTTACTGATACGCCGGTGCCCCCGTTGCCCAAGTAGAGGAGGAATCCATAGGTCATGTCTTCATCTACGTTCGACACTAAATGCGACCATACCGTCGCGTAGATCCCTTCCTTCGTGAAGGCTGTCCACTTGCAGGTGGGCTGACTCTGCTTGGTGCCTGTTGCCTGCTGTGTGATGGTGACTTGTATGGTCTGGTATAGGGGAATCGGTGCGCCGGAGTTGCGAACCTGCCCAGTAATTAGGCTTACCTCGCGGTTCTGCTGGTAAGCGATCTGATTCTGGCTACAGGTTGCTGACTGGGTGAATGTGGTACCCGCGGCGACCGTGGACGGATCAGGCGACCAAGCAGAGCAGCTGTAGGGATCACTAGAGTTTTGCCAGCCCGTATATACCGCACTCGCTGGGGCCCATCGATCGGAGAATGGGACGAACACTTGCCCGGCACCGCCTTCCTCAGTCGAGGTAGCGGTTACCGTGGCCCCGCCGATGGTGTGAGATGAGGTCAGGACCACGCTGGCCTGGCCATTGGCGTCTGTTTTGGTATCCGTAGCACTGAGAGTCCCGTCGCTGGTGGCCCACCGAATCGCGACGTTAGCGCCGGCGTTATTGCCGTCGTAGTCAGTGACATTGGCCACTACGGTTCCCTGTTCCCCGACTGCCGCCAATGTGTTGGGGTAGGCCTGAACAGTGATGGTCAGGCCCATGTTGCAGGAACGCCAGCCGCCGCCGGAACGATCGCATACGACCTTTTGCCAACCGCTACCACTGCTACTGCTACGGATCGGCTTCCAGGTGTCCGCGAAGGTGCCGGCACCAAGTCCCACAAAAATCAATGCTGTTGCCGCAGTTATTATCGTTCTAATGCGCATGAATCCCCCCATTTTCTCAGTGCTCCTATCTGTAGGGTGGTGCAGCGGAGATGGTATGGGGGCGCCGCTCAGCTCATGGCCAAACTGGGGGTCTCAATTTCCAGAACTGAAACAATAGAGGGGGAATCAGAGATATCGGGGCCGACTATTGCAGTTGAGCTGATGTGACCTGCGTTTGATACCCGAGTAGGACAGCGGAAGGGAGCTAAAGAAGCGCCGGCAGGATTGCCCTGCCGGCGATAATGGAGGCTGGAAAGAGCGTCACAGAGGGGTCGAGCAGGCCTCATACTCGTCACGCATGGAGGCGCAGTTCTTACCCATGCAGCCGGACTGCTTGAAGCGCCCGATGGAGTACACGCGACCGTTGTAAGTCAGGGTGTCGGTGAGAGCGTTAACGGAGCCGACCACGGTTCCATCACCAAGGTAAAGGCGGTAAGGATTTATTCGCGATCCTCCGGTCTGGGACACAGTCCTGGTCCAACCTTTGGAGTAGACGCCATATCTCTGAGAGGAACTCCAGATACAGCTAGGAGTGCCCTGCTTGGTGCCGGTTGCCTGCTGCGTAACGGAGACCTGGATGGTCTGGTAGAGCGGAATTGGCGACCCGACATTGCGAACCTGGCCGGTGATGAGGCTGACCTCACGGTTTTGCTGATAAGCCACCTGATTCTGACTGCAGATCGCGGACTGGGTGAACGCGGTGCCTTGAGTCACGGTGCTTGGATCTGGTGTCCAGGCGCTGCAGTTGTAAGCACCACCCGAGTCCAGCCACGCCGTATAGACCGCGCTGGTAGCTGCCCACTTATCGGTGAACGGGACGGTCAACTGCCCGGTGCCGCCTTCTTCCGGCGATGTTGCGGTCACCGTTGCGCTCCCAATGTTGCGGGATGAAGTCAGTATCACCGAGGTTTGGCCGTTTGCATCGGTGATCGACGAGGAGGCGCTCAGGCTACCGTCAGACGTGGACCAGTTGATCTTTACATCCTTGCCGACGTTGGTGCCGTTGTAGTCGGTCACCGTGGCCACGAGGTTCGCCTGCTCGCCGACGGCCGCGACAGATCCCGGGTTGGCCTGGATCACGATGGTCAGGCCCATGTTGCAGGAGCGCCACCCCTGGCCGGAGCGGTCACACGCGACTTGCTGCCAGCCGACAGTGCCGGCCCCGGTCCGGATCGGCCTCCAAGCGTCAGCCGCGGCGACTGCGGTAAATACGGCCAGGATTAGGGCTGCAGCAGAAGCGAGCCACTTACTACTTACAGACATAGAGGTTCCCCACACTATCGAATGCCAGCGAGCCCTTCGGAACGTTTGCACAGGAGCCTCCCGTGCTCACGATCGTTGGACTCCAGATCACGGACCGTACCCACCGGTTTCCTTGGCACGTGAGGTCTGCCCCGGAAGAGTTGGTGGTGACGAGGCCAGCTTTCGCGCACCAGTTTCCCTCGGCGGCGTACCCGTTCATGTCGAGGTAGCCATAGGTGGTGACGTTGCCGCTCGAAACGACTGCCTGTGCGTTGACGCTGCCGGACGCGTTCAGCGTTTGCGCATTCACCGCCCCTGCTGCGTTGAGTGTCTGGGCATTCACTGCGTTGACTTCGTCGATGCTGTTGCCGCCCATCAGCAGGTTGGTCCGCATACGGTTCAACTCAGCATTGCCCGTGGCGATCCTGGAGAGCTTGCCGTCCAGAGCAGCCTCTGTACCGGGAGCTCCAACGGTGGTGCGGATCTGGTATGTGGCAGCGTTGACGATCTGAGAGCCAGGCAGGCCGTTTACGACGACACCATCCCAGTCCATCACGGTGTTCTGGTCGACGCTGAACGTGTACTGGGTGCAGGAAGTGGTGACGGGGTAGTTGTAGCGGTTGGTAGTCGACACACCAACGAGCATCGGCGGGGACGTCGCTCCCAATGCCGCGATGGCATTGGAGCAGGTGGCGTTTCCTGGCCAGGTGCCCTTCTCGCTGCGATATAACCTGGCGGCGTCGATGATCGCTTGGGTGTCCTGAATCGTGGTGTCCGCGCGAGTCTGGTTTAGCCTCGCCATGTAGTTCGGAACCGTTGCGATCGCGATCATTGCTGCGATGGCCAGCACAACGGCCAGTTCCACCAGGGTGAAACCCTGATGGGATTTAATGCCCATGTTCGTCCTCTCCGTGCAGGAATTGCGAGGAACATGGTAAGGGCCAGGCTCAGGACGACCCGGTCAAAATGGCCTGCTGTTTTCTAATCTAGGCTAACGTAGGCATACGTAAGCTAACTTCAGCGTCCTTCAGTTAATTCCAGCAAATTTAGGGAAATCTACGCCAACCTGGGATTTCGAAACCGAGGCCCTGGGGCCTCGATACAGCCACCGCTGATCAGGACGAATCGTGGAGCAAACCTCACCTTTCGCTTAGGCTCGGTCGATCAGCTACAAGGAGTGAGTCCATGACGGACGTAGATCCAGCTGCGGCCCTTTCCAGAGCTCTAGAAAGCATAGAGAGAGACCGCCCACAGGTGCGCGCTGCTGGTGTGGAGGCGTTGCATCGCCTAATCCCACTCGCCTATGAAGACGATGCCCAAGGCGATGTGGTGAGAGCGTTGCTCCTCGGGTGTTACAACGGGCGTGACTTTCCGTTCCAACTGAACTCGATCCGTGTGCTCGACCGGGCCGTCCTGGAAGACTGCCTGGCGCTGCTCCATATGGACTCCGCTCCAGAGATCGAGGTGCACCAGCATCTTGTGGACGGGAGTGAGGTGTTCAACGGCCTGGCGGAGCGATGGAAACAGCCTGGTAGCCTGCTAACCATGACATCGCGCCGGGATGATGTGACATCTGAGGTACTCCGTACGATCGGCACCAAGTCGCTGAAGCGGCTGATCCAGATTGCAACGGAATTCAGCGGTCAATGCCGCTACGTCGCCGGCTTCCTTGCCGGCTGCTACGACGGGGCGTCCTACCCGTTCGATCTCACTGACTTCCGTTGTGTGGACCATGAGCTATTTCTGGACTGCCTGGCGGTGATGCGCCTTCTGTACGAGACCCGAGATGGAATTCAGGCGAATCTCCCAGCCGGGGAAGAGGTGTTCGGCCGGCTGATCGAGAAGTGGTCGATCAAGACATACGCCGGCCGTGGTATTTGAAGCTAGGCCCCCGCCAGGCCGGAAAATACAGGTAGGCCTTCGCCGTGAAGTAGAGAACCAGGTCGTTACCATCAGGCGTACTGAACCCTAGCCTGAGGTAACCCGATGCAGTGCGTATGTGGAGCGGCAACCAAAAGCCGAAGCTCGGTCGTGAAGAAGCTGGAAGCCGAGCTTTCCTACCAGGAGTGTGAACCGTGCGGCCGCGTCCAGATCGAACACCTCAAGGTTGATGGGCGAATCATTGCCCGGGGGGCGGAAGCGCAGAAGGCTTTCAACGGCGACCTCGAGCTGCTGCTTACTGAGCCGCAGCAAACTGGATTCGACTTCTAGCGCTCCCTAGTCGCAAGCACTGAAAAAGTGCCGTTGGCACCGCCCTCCTCCACTTCCCTCCTGAAATGACCGTGCGCCATGTCGTCTGCGGCGGCTTGGGCGTTCAGAGAGGCAGTGCTGACGGAGGACCACAGCGGGAATTATGAGTCGTCGCTGTCGAAATCAGTTGCCAGCTTCTGAACCATCCACCTGGACCCAGGTAACTGGGTCCTCTCTACCATCAACCCAGGCTCCGGAAAGTCTTCCATGTCCTCAAGATCGAGGCCTGAGAGGCATATTGTTGAAAGAAGGGTGAGGGCTTCATCAGTGTCGACAAGCTCCGGACTGCCCTTCTGGATGTTCTTCATTCGTCCGTTCAACTCCAGCATTTTGGCCACGCTCGAGCACCGCCGATTGAAGAGCAGATCTGTCCATTGGTTCTTGTCGGCCTGGTAGATACATCCCAGGTGGCAAAAGAGTTGACCATCGACCTCATGGACGATTGGCCATCGATGAAGCAGAAGCGCGACCGAGGAGCGGTCCTGCCAGTTGCTCACGAAGTCACCGACGCAAAGTGCTCGCTGAACACGATGTGCGCGGTCGACGGGGGCCTGTGGGCGAGGCGCCGGCGCTTTGGCGAGGCATGAAAGGTAAACAGGGATTTCGCCTAGCGAAGCATCGAAAATCGTGTACGACGGTTCATCAAGGTCTGGGCGTTCATCCTGGTGGTATTCGTACTCCCAATCGAGGAAGTCGAAGATGTGCATCCACATTTCAGGAGCGGTATCGCCACTCAGGGCAAGCGCAATGCTCGCTCGAGACAATTCAACGTCTTGCAGTGCACGGGCTTCAAGAGCTGACTGCAGAGGTCCTGGCCGCATTTCGTCGGGCATCTCACTCGCAAACTCGCCGGCGTACTCCATGAACGCCTGCATCTGCTGCTCTGTGAAGCCGACACTGTCTGTCATCTTGAAGGCCTTGTGAGGCCCCCTTGATGCCGGTGGCAGTAGGCGGAGGAGCATCATGGCCTCTGCCGGGTCCAGTTCATGGTCACGGACCAAGATGCGGACCTGGCCCTTCAGGCGATCGCGGTACTGATCCGGCTCCAGATCCTCGTCTGCCGGTGACGGCGGCATCGATTCCATCGCGTAGGTCATCACATCCCATGACCCGAACCCGCAGAGGGTTGCCAGGATCGAGGCGGCCTTTTCCGCAGGCACGGAAATGCTTTTAGCGCATAGGTCCACCCAGGTTCGGGCGCGCTCTACTGACGGAAGGATGATCGGCTCATGCACCATTGCGAGTCCTGTTAGAGGAGTGGACGTGGGCAGACGCTTTCTTGGTGGTTAAACATACCATTCCCAGAATAGCCGCTCGATGCTGGTTCTATGCACAACCAATACTGAGTTCCTGATTTTCCCGGAGGGGAAATTCATCAGCTAACTAAATAAACGTGGCCTAACCCTGGCTCATCGCCCGGAGAGTTTTTCCCGCCGACTATCATTGGCATGATCCAACGTAGACGATGCAGCTTGCGACCCTCACCATACGGCTGATTCCTCCAATGACCACGTCGCCAATGAAGTGACTTATGTCCGTCACCAGTAGGTTGAGCAAGCATACTTTCCTGATGGAGCTTGAGTGACTGCCCGCACAAGTGAACGGCCGAATAACCCAACTCTTCAAGTTTGGATTTTGCTTTGGCTTTTTCCTTGGAGTTGCCGTGAAGCGCTTTCTGGAGAACGGGATATGGTGCTTTTTCAGACCATGTGGTCTGAATATCTTCCGGGTATGCGGTTATATACAGTAGCCCGTTTATGATGAGTTTTAGTGCCTCAAGGAAAATTGGATGGCGCCGGTTTGTATCGTCTATATCAGACCGTGCTGATTGGCCACTAATGTCGACAATACTAACTGCGTAACCATCGTCATTCAGCTCTTCCTGAGCGTCCTGCAGAATTCCGCTCTCCGATAGTTCTTCAGTAGAAAAAAGCACCGCCAATCGCTCATTGAGTACCTCTTCTAGAGCAGTTGAGAGGTCAGCCTCCCGATGGACTCGACTGAAGGACTGGGAGTAGCTGGGTTCAGGCCGCAGGAACTATAGGTCAGCAACGTCCTCGCTAGGAGGCTTGGCCGTCATAACTATCTTGAACTCACCCGGTTCGCCTCTGCTTTCGATGTATGCCCCGTCAACAAACCAACCAGGCTCAAGCTGAAGATGCTTTTGGGGTCCGAAGTACAAATATTGGCATACATAAGGTAGACGGATTTCCCCAACAGGAATATTCCCGATATCCGTATGAGACAGCATTTCACAAAGATCAGGAGGGAAGTCCACTATCTGCCGGCCAGCTTGAACGAACCGTGCATAGGCGATCGCGAGGTTAAGCTCAAGGTTCATTACACGACTAGGACTATCTTCACCCAGTTTATGCCGTCGCGGATAATTAATCGCACGCTCGTTCATTTCTGGAACGAGGAATCCAATCGCACGATTAAGAACATCCTCAGTCACACCTCCATTTTTGAAAATCGCATATTCCTTATAGAGTTTTGCAATTTTCCCGGAGAATTTTCGAGTGGAGCGATACCGCTCTGGGTGGAAACGGTGCAACGGAGAAGCGTTTCTCTGGACGACTGGCGGAGCGATCTTGTACTCCACTTCATAAGCCCAAGTGAAGAAGGAAAGGAGTACGATGGGGTCCTCACAATCGACCAGAAACCTATCCCAAATCACCTCACTGACAAGAGGGGATATCCATGATATTTCGACAGTCAATTGTGGGCTGGTACGCACTATCCTAACTATTGCCGCAATTGAATCGTCTTCAATGAAATCGTCAAACGCGAGTATGGACTCTTCTATCTTTTCAAAGGCAGGCTTGAACCTAGGATCTGAATTCCATCCGAAGGCTAAGAACATGCCTTGGACAAAACCACAGAAGTCGATAACTGCCTCGGGATCAAACTCGAGTTGCTTTGTGAACTCTCGCACTTTAGGGGTATAACCCTGATCCTCCCAGGACCTGAGTGTGTCGAGGCTTAATTTTTTTCTTTTCACTTGAGCGGCCCGAGCAGAGAGATCGGCTGATACGTTAGGACAACCCCTGCTAACGGGCAACATAAAGAAATCTCGGATTGCCTCTGGTGAAGATGGATAAATCCTGCCCCAGGCGTGTTCACGCTAAGGAGGACGATCGGCTCATTCACGATCGCGAGTCCTGCTGATTAGAAATTTCCAAGCAATCAGGTGCGGCCGTAGGAGATTCCTGCCAATAAGGGTATTTTGCCGGCTGCTGCAGCGCCTCCCCTACCAGGGGTCATGCCGAGATAAAGGGAAAATTCATTCATTTGGTCTGTAAGGTATTGTTATTTATGGTATTTATTTTGACGATCAGCTCTTGATTTAAAATCATCCACTGACGAATTTTTTGTCGCTTAACCAGGCCTTCAATGAGCGCTACCAGCATAGCCCCCAGTCCACCCCCTCGGAGGCTTTCCGCCGAACCCATCCCTATCACAACATACAGGGGAGACCTCGTCCCCAGGGCGTCCCCCTTCGACCCCCTACCCTGTCCAACCTCTTTTATGGCCCTGCCGGATTCCGGGTAGCCTGCGCTGCGCGTAGGAAAAGATGGGGAAAAGAAGGAAAAGCAAAGGAAAAGAAAGGGAAAGGGTTGGACAGGTAGAGGGGGCAGGCAGGGGTTGATGGTGGTTCAGAAAGGTGGGGCTTTCAGGGGAAGGGAGTCGGAAATCGGTCGGATACCCCACATGTATGTTGTGATAGAAGGTAACGTTTTTTAGGAGGTAGGCGTCGGGTGGAAAAGTCCAAGGGGAGCGCCAGCCGGAAAGTAACGCTCTCATGTATGTTGTGACTGGAAGGCCGCCTCTCCCCCGAAGCGCCCTGGCCTGCTGTGGTTTCAAACAATAAAAACTGTCGCTGAACAATAAAAACTGTCGCAGGGTGGAGCCAGCCTGGCTCCCGCCCTGCAACATGTTTCAGCCTCCCTGCAGCCATTGTCTCTCAGTCCGACGATACCTTCTCTTGGCAAGCCCATGCTTTTGCGTATCCAGCGCGATGAGTCTCTGCGCTCGTTCATTGCACGAAACCTCTTCTTGAATTGGAATAGTCCCGAGGCAAGAGCTCTTGATCGCCTATCAAAATTTGCTATCCGTTCTGACGAAGTGAGGGAAATTGCTGATGCTATGGGGTGGCTAGGTTGTTTTGGGTTCAATCGTCTGCTTCACAAACACACCGACTATCCGAGATGTTCAATATTTAAAATTAAGCGAGACTTTTCGTATTCGCACTTTGAATATCTCGGGCGCGGCAATTATTTCGAATCGAATCGTGTTTCCGCAACATTTTGCCCAGAGTGTGTGAGGGATGACCTGGCTAGCCTCGGCTTTTCATATTGGCGGAGAGTTCCACGTTCAGATATCAAGGTCTGCCCGAGACATAATGTCCACCTGCAGAGCAAGTGTCCGTTCTGTAACAAGCCGTTTTCCGATAAAGGTCATGGCTTGGACGTGATGTGGAGGGGATGTGCAGGCCGACACTTGGGTCAGAGTACTTCTGTAGTAAATGAAAATTCTTTCGAATTAAAAAGGGCTAAATTTATTTGGGATGCTTTTAGTTTCGACTTTGTTATTTCTGTCGAAGCTGCGTTGTTGGCAATAAATGAGCGATTGCCGCTCTTAAGTGCACAGGGAACTCAGGAGGCTGGGGCGCTTGAGGAATTAAGCTGCCGCGTTAATCGTGAGCTTGAGATGGCGACTAAATATGATGCCGACAACTGGTTCAGACGTGGAGAGGAGCTAAGCGTGGTTTGGGAGTCCATGCTGTTGCTCTACGATGAATTCGAACAATTTCTGATGGATGTGAAGCTCTTCGAGGATGAGCCTCGCCTTGCGTCCTCTCTTTGGTCTACTTATCTGGCTGTCGGTTATCCGACTGCTCAATATGTCGAAGAGAATTACGCTTATGGGGTTGGTCATTGGTTTTGCTCCAATCCATCACAATTCTCACCGCGGGAATACGCCGATGCCGGCCACCTTCGCCCGGTGTTGTACCCGTGTTGTAATTATTTCAGGGGAGCCCGCAGAATTCGGAAAAAATCGTACGCTAACAGTTCAAGCGTCCCGGCCACGCCTGACTGTAGCTTGTTGACTGGTCAATCTGTCTCGCGGGTAAAGCGATAGAACAAGTTCGGCTCGCTGACCACGTACAAATACCCTTCATCGTCGATGGTTACGCCTTCGGCTTGGGGTATACCTTTCAGCAAACCAGCAAACCCCCTCGCCAAGGAGCGGAAACTCACCACCTTGCCCTCGTCGGTCATTTCAATCAGCAGTTTCGACTCGTCGCTGAGCAGGATCAGATGGCCGCTCTGTTGATCGAATACAACCGAAGACAAGTCAGTGGCAAACACCTTGTCTTTTACTAGGTTGGACATGTCGCGGACGTGCAGGGAAACGCCTCCTTCCAGGCTGGCACGAAGGCCGCTCACTTCCAGTAATTGCCGGGGGTCACGCTCCTTGGTCACAAACAAACGATCACCTTTTAGGTCGTAGGCGAGCCCTTCAAGGCCTTTGTTGTCCTCCTTGCCAAGCGCCAAGGTTAGCGCTGAATACTGGTCTAGGCTCAATGGTCGATCAGGAGAAAGCTTACCGTATTCGTCGATGGGGATATCCACGATAACCAGGCTCTGCCGCCGCTCTTCGGCAATGACCAGTTGACCGTTGCCGGCATAGGACACCGCTTCCACGTCGTGGAAGCCATCCAGGCTGTAACGTCGCTCCACGTCACCGTCACGACTGAGGGCCAGCAGCTCGTTCGGGCCATTGGTAACCGCCCACAGCAGATTTAGGTCAGGATCGAAGGTCAGGCCCGAAAGGTTGTTGTCCACACCGGGAACCGCCTTAGCATCCAGCTCAACCCGATAGCCAGGCAGCCACACAGAGCGCTCCTGCCAATCGTCTGTGTGCCAGTGGGTCTTGATCCAAAAGTACAGACGATCATCAAGGTGATGAGTACGTACTTGGAATACGGTGAGCAACACAAGGCATACAAGCGCCCACATCCAAACACTTACTTTCCGTGTTCGGCCCAGCCAGTTTTTAGCCATCAAATACATTAGAAGCCTCGTTAAATCAGACTGACGCCACGAGCCGTGATGGTTTCAACCCGACTCGGCGCGGCTGGCACAGGTGATACACAACGGCGTGGCCGGATCGAACTCCAGACGGCCCGAGGCGATCAACTCGCCGCATTGGTTACACCAGCCATAGTCGCCCTCGTGCCAGCGCTTGAGGGCCAGTTGGAGACGGACACGTTCATGCCGTGCACGACTGCGGATCGCATCGTTCATCGCTTGTTGCTGGAGTGCGTCCATTCTCGATAGACGCCCCACCTTGCTTTGATCCAGCTCTACCGATTGCGAGCGAGACTCAGCGTCTCCCAGCAATCGATCCAGCTCGGCAGCCCGCTGTTCCAGTAGGGTCTTGAAATGGGCAAGATCGAGGGCGTCGTCCAGGCTCATTAGCGCAGCAGTAACAGCGGACTGGTGGTGGTACGGAGCATGCTGGTAGTGGTGCTGCCGACCAGGAACTGCCGGATACGTGAGTGTCCATAAGCCCCCATCACTAGCAGATCGATGCCATGCTCTTTCTGATAGGCGTGCAGGGTACGTTCTATTTCACCGCTCCGAGTCTCAGCGCGAACGGTAAATCCGGCGTTGATCAGCACTTTCTGCGCCCAGTCCAGCTGCGCGGACGCTTCGTCGTTCACGGGCCCAACCATGACCAGATGGATCGGCAGCCCCTTCAGCAGCGGGCTGGCTGCCAGCATCTCCACACCCTTGCGGGTTGTAGCGCCGCCATCGAATGCCAGCATCGCGCTCTTGGGCTTTTGGAAGTTGGCCGGGGTGACCAGGATTGGCCGGTGCATGATACGAATAACGCTTTCCAGCTGGCTTCCGACATGCTGACTCAGACCGCCACTAGACTCGCCCTGGCGACCGATAACCAGCAAGCGCGTTTCACTTTGCAGCTCTTGCAAGCTCTCCAGTAAATCGCCATGTCGCTGCTTGGACTCCGGTGCGCGCACACCATCATTCACGGCCCGTTCTTTCGCGGCTGCAAGCATGATTCGCCCTTGTTCAAGGGCCAACTTGCCGCGCTGTTCATCCAGGGAAGCAAGCTCATCAAGCAGGTGCTCGCGGCTGCCAAGGCCAATGTTGCCACTCAAATCTGCTGCAACCGGATACTGGCGCTGATCCAGCACATGCAGGAAGGTCAGCGGCGCTTCCAGGCTCAGACTGGCCCAGGCCGCGTAGTCGCAAACAGCTGGAGCCGAGGTGGAACCGTCGATACAGGCAATTACGTGGGTCATTGTTGTTCTCCTTCTCAGTGGCCCATGAGTTGATCAATGGCGTCAGGTTTATCGTGAACACCAAAGCGATCCACGATAGTGGCGCTGGCCTCGTTTAAGCCCAGCACTTCGACTTCAGTACCTTCACGGCGGAACTTAATGACTACCTTGTCCAGGGCTGCAACAGCGGTGATATCCCAGAAGTGTGCACGATTCAGGTCGATGGTTACCTTGTTCAGGGCTTCCTTGAAGTCGAAGGCTGCGACGAACTTGTCAGCCGAGCTGAAGAACACCTGACCGGTGACGTTATAGCTACGATGCTCGCCGGCTTCGTCCAGCGAAGAACTGATCGCCATGTAATGGCCAACCTTGTTGGCGAAGAACATCGCAGCCAGTAGCACGCCGGCTAACACGCCGAAGGCCAGGTTGTGGGTGGCCACCACGACCACCACGGTGACGACCATGACAATGTTGGTCGACAACGGATGCTTCTTCAGGTTGCGCAGCGAATCCCAACTGAAGGTGCCGATGGACACCATGATCATCACTGCCACCAGCGCAGCCATTGGGATCTGCTTCAGCCAGTCGCCGAGGAAAACCACCATCAGCAGCAGAAATACGCCTGCGGCAAGAGACGACAGGCGAGAACGACCGCCGGATTTCACGTTAATGATCGACTGACCAATCATCGCGCAGCCAGCCATACCGCCGATCAGACCCGAAGCAATGTTGGCCACGCCCTGGCCCTTGCACTCGCGGTTCTTGTCACTCGGGGTGTCGGTCAGGTCGTCGACAATGGTCGCGGTCATCATCGACTCCAACAGACCGACCACAGCCAGTGCTGCCGAATAAGGAAAGATGATGGCCAGCGTCTCGAATGTCAGCGGCACATCAGGCCAGAGGAAGATCGGTAGCGTATCCGGCAGTTCACCCATATCACCGACCGTGCGGATATCCAGACCAACCGACATGGCGACGGCGGTCAGCACGATGATGCACACCAGCGGCGATGGGATGAGCTTGCCGATCTTGGGGACATAGGGGAACAGATAGATGATGCCGAGGCCTGCGGCTGTCATGGCGTAGACGTGCCAGGTGACATTAGTCAGCTCGGGCAGCTGAGCCATGAAAATCAGGATCGCCAGTGCATTGACAAAACCGGTCACCACCGAGCGCGAGACGAAGCGCATCAGCGATCCGAGCTTCAGGTAGCCAGCAGCAATTTGTAGCACGCCACATAGCAGCGTGGCGGCCAGCAGATATTCAAGACCATGGTTCTTGACCAGAGTCACCATCAGCAGTGCCATGGCACCCGTTGCGGCCGAAATCATGCCTGGGCGGCCACCGACAAAGGCGATCACCACAGCGATACAGAAAGAGGCGTAAAGGCCGACCTTAGGGTCAACGCCAGCAATGATCGAGAAGGCGATGGCTTCAGGGATTAGGGCCAGTGCGACCACAAGACCGGCGAGGATGTCGCCACGGATGTTGGATAACCAGGTTTGTTTTAACGAGTGGAGCATCAGAATTCCCAAGGCAATGGATCGCGCAGCACAGCATGGCGCAGGCCAAGTGCAGCTGGTCGATACGAGGTCAAATGTCGGATGTAGAGGAGCTGTGGCGGGTGTTAAAACCTAAAGCACAGCAGAAAGCGACCGCTGGCAGAGCAAGCAGTCACAGATGATGCGGGGGGGCGAAGCGCTATGGCGGCGTAGGCAGCCAGATCATGTTTTGCAGGGTAAGCATGAGGTCTTATCGAGTGTCTTTAGTAACTCAATGGCCGCAACAGTCTACAGGAAGAGGGCAATTTCTGCGAGTCACCCCCGGACTAGGGCGTCCTGTTTGGATGTCAGCCTGAGCTATACCCTAACTGTGTCATTTTCAGAAGACGACTGCACCAGTTGATTGGGCGTAATGGCTGTTGTGCAGCCAGCTCCTGACAGTTCAATATCAGAAGTGATCTGCACCAATCTCGACTATGCTCAATACTCGTGTGCACCAAAGCGAGGTGAGCATGGCGACGGAGGCTCTGTTGCAAAGATTGGCGGCAGT
>NZ_AMZB01000063.1 GCF_000313755.1 Pseudomonas nitroreducens TX1
GGCCGTGAGGCCGCCTCCTACCCGATCGCGCTGACCGGCTCTTCGTAGGAGGGGACCTTGTCCGCGAATCCTGCACGGCGGGTCGGAATGCGGCAGGGGAATGCGCAGGCGCAGGCCTACGACAAAAGCTGCGTAGGGCGAATAACCTGGAACAGGTTATCCGCCGGCCCTTGAGCGGCGGATAACGCTGGCGCGTTATGCGCCCTACAAAAGCGCCATATGCGACCGCTGTGGGCGATTCACTCCGTCGCGCCGATCTCCCGCTTCAGATGCCGCCGTGTGCTGTCCAGGATGCGATCGGACAGTTCCGGGTCGGCCACACTGCGCGACAGCACCAGCGCGCCGATCAGGGTAGCGAGCAGGGCGACGCTTTCATCCTCGGCATGCTCGCTGGGCAGCGCTTTCTCGATGGCGTCGATGCGCGCCTGGACGATGGCGTCGGTGGTGGCGCTGGCATGGCCACGCGCGCCCAGTTCCGCCGAGATGGTCGGCAGCGGGCAACCCTTGCCCGGCGTGTTGCGGTGGCCGGGGGAGAGGTACTGGTCGATGAAGCCGGGCAGCGGGTCGGCCTTCGCGAACTGCTGGTCGACGACTGGGCGCAGTTGCTCGGCGGCCTGCTGCAGGGCGATCTCCACCAGCTCGTCCTTGGACTTGAAGTGCGCGTAGAAGCCGCCGTGGGTCAGGCCGAGCGCCTTCATCAACGTCTGCAGGCCGGTGGCGTCGACGCCTTCGCTGCGAAAGCGCTGCGCCGCCTCGTTGATGATGCGTTCGCGGGTCTGGGCCTTGTGGTCTTCGGAGTAACGCATGACCGGTCTCCTGCGGATCATGGAATGCTGGTTGACATTCTAACGCAGGCCGGGCGCGAGGAGGTGATTCAGGGCAGGAACGGCGGTGGGCTGGCTGTAGGAGCGAGCTTGCTCGTGAACCGCTCAACCGCGGGGTTGCCGGTCAAGCAATGTTCGCGAGCAAGCTCGCTCCTACAGGGGGAGCCCTCAGCGCACGGCTTCGAGCAACGTCGCCACACCTTGCCCGCCACCAATGCACTGGGTCGCGATGGCGTATCGCCCGCCGGTTTCCTTCAGCAGCGCCGCCGCCTTGCCGGTGATGCGTGCGCCGGTGGCGCCCAGCGGGTGACCGATGGCCAGGGCGCCGCCGTGCAGGTTGACCCGGTCGATATCCAGCTCCAGGCCGCGCAGGCAGGCCAGGGCCTGGCTGGAGAAAGCTTCGTTGATCTCCACCAGATCGATGTCGGCCATCCGCAGTCCACTGCGATCGAGCAGCTTCCGGGTCGCGTACAGCGGACCCATGCCCATGATCTCTGGCGGGCAGCCAACCACGGCGACGGCTTTCACCCGCGCGAGGATGTCCAGTCCGTTGTCGCGGGCGAAGTCTTCGCTGCACACCAGCACGGCCGCTGCGCCATCGGTGAGGGGCGAGGCGGTGCCGGCGGTGACGCTGCCGCCGAAAGCCGGCTTGAGCTGCGCCAGCGCTTCCAGGTTGGTGCCGGGGCGGATGCAGCCATCCTCGTTGACCTCGCCGTTGGGTGTGTCGATGGGCACGATCTCCGCCGCCAGCAGGCCCTGCTCGCGGGCACGGGCGGCCTTGGCGTGGGAGCCCACGGCCATGGCTTCCTGGTCCGCGCGGGAGATGCCGAAGCGCTCGGCGACGATCTCGGCCGTCTGCCCCATGGGCATGTAGGCCTGGGGGAATTCCGCCAGCAGGCGCGGGTTGGGCGACAGGTTGAAGCCGCCCATGGGTACACGGGTCATGGATTCCACGCCCGCGCAAATGAAGGCATCACCGGCGCCGAGTTGGATCTGCCCGGCAGCGAAGTGGATGGAGGTCATGGACGAGCCGCAGAAACGGTTCACCGTGGCGCCGGCCACCGTCTCCGGCAGCCCGGCGAGGAAGCCGGTGATGCGCGCCAGGTTCATGCCCTGTTCGGCCTCGGGGTAGGCGCAGCCCATGATGAGGTCTTCGATCAGGTTGGCGTCCAGGCCGCTACGTGCCACCAGGCCCTTTACCGTCTGCGCGGCGAGGTCATCCGGACGCACGTCGATCAGCGCGCCTTTCTTGGCGAAGTGGAAGGGGGAGCGGGCATAACCCGCGATGACGACGGAAGTCATGGTCAGTCTCCTGAACAGCTGTCAGCGCCCGAGGATCAGGCAGGTGGTGGAGCCGGTGGCGTACAGGCGGCCATCCACGTCGTAGAGGCGGCCCTCGGCCAGGGCGGTGGAGCGGCCGATGTGCACCAGGGTGCCCTCGGCACGGATCGGCCCGGTGTCGCGGGTCAGCGCACGGATGTAGCTGATGCGCAGGTCGGTGGTGGTGTAGCCCAGGCCGGGTTCGAGCATGGTATGCACGGCGCAGCCCATGGCCGAGTCCAGCAGCGTGGCCGCGTAGCCGCCGTGCACGGTGCCCAGTGGGTTGTAGTGGCGCATGTCCGGGGTGCCCTGGAAGACGAAGTGGCCCTGGCCCCATTCCAGCGGGACGAAGCCGATCAGCGCGTTGATCGGCGGGGCGGGCAGTTCGCCAGCGCCGATGCCGTCGAAGAATTCCTGGGGCGTCTTGCCGCGCAGTTCCTGCCGCGAGACCACGCCAGGCTCGGCCAGCCGCTGGCGCATCTGCGCGGCCGCCGCTTCCCAGGCGGCAATCTTCTGTTCGCGGGTCAGTGTCAGTTCGGTCATCGCAAGGCTCCAGCCATTGAATATTACGATCATCATACTAGCATTGAATGATGGTCGGAATATAAGTGATGGATGCGCCATCCAGCAGGGCTGAAGTGACAGGTAGAGAAGAGTAAATCGAGGGCAGGCAGGAGAGGGCTGGCGGAGAGAGCTCCGCCAGCGCGGGGGAGGAACTTACTCGGCGGTGGCGGTCATGCCGGCCGCACGCGCCTGGCTGCGCTGGGCCTTGTACTGCAGGGCGACAGCGGGCACCGGCGAGGCGACGCCGGTTTCCACCCAGCGGCGGATGCGCGCGGCGTCGGCCACGTGGGTGCGCTTGCCGAAGGCATCGAGCAGGGCCAGGGCAACCGGGCGGCCGTTCATCATGGTGACCATTACCAGGCAGTGGCCGGCATCGTTGGTGAAGCCGGTCTTGGTCAGGCGGATGTCCCACTTGCCGTTGCGCACCAGCGGATTGGTATTGAAGAAGCTCAGCGAGTAGCTGGGCTTGCTGAAGCGTGCGTCGCTGGTCGCCGTGGTGCTCATCGCGCGGATCTGCGGGTAGGTGTAGGCGGCCCTGGCCAGGCGGATCAGGTCGTTGGCATCGGAGACGTTGTGGATCGACAGGCCGGTGGGCTCGACGTAATGGGTGCTGGTCATGCCGAGGGACTTCGCCTTGGCGTTCATGGCCGCGACGAAGGCCTTGGAGCCGCCCGGATAGTTGTGCGCGAGGCTCGCGGCAGCACGGTTTTCCGAAGACATCAGGGCCAGCAGCAGCATGTTCTGGCGGCTGATCATGCTGCCCAGGTGGACACGGGAGAACACGCCCTTCATCTCGGCGGTCTCGGAGATGTCCACGGGGATCAGCTCGTTCATCGGCAGCTTGGCGTCCAGCGTGACCATGGCGGTCATCAGCTTGGTCACCGAGGCGATGGGCACCACCAGGTTGGGATTGCTGGAATAGAGGGTCTTGCCGTTCTCCATGTCGACCACCAGGGCGCTGCCGGATGCGAGCACCAGCTCCTTGGGCGAAGCCGGCTTGGCGGGGGAGGCGGCGAAGGTGTTCGATGAACAGACAACAGCGGCACAGGCAAACAGCAGGCTCAGTATCGAACGACGACTAGGCATGGATGTGATTCGCAAGCATGAGGTGGGAATGTGTCTACATCCATGTAGGCATTTTCGGCGAATTCTAATCCAACGCCCGCCATAGCGCACGCGGCGTGGCGCGTCTCAGATTGCGACATGTTGAGACGTAGCGGCCCTGGCTGCGCAGAGACCGTGAGTCGCGCTGGAAGCCGCGGTGCGGCAGGTTGCCCGAGCTGTTGCGAAATGCAACCGGGACGGCGTTGCACTGGACGGCTGAAAACCTTCTCAAAGCCGCGCCGCATATGGCCTTCAGGCCGGATGGCACGCTTTGTGAGTGACTATCCTGAATGGAACGCAGGCGCCCGGTTCGCCGTGTGGCCGATAGTCGGGGTTGCGTTTACCTTTACGTTAACGTAAACATGTTTCGCAGCCCGCGACCGGCCAGTCATGCGGGTGAGCAGGTCGGCCCTTGGTGCCTCTTGCACCGCTGCCAGGCCGATCGTTCAGCGTTGATCCCAGAACAAGCACAACAAGGGAAAGCCATGAACCACCTGAGTTACACCCGCGGCCCCCAGGACAAACCCCTGCTGGCCATGACCGTCGGCGCCGCCTTCGATGCCACCGTCGAGCGTTTTGCCGCGCGCGAGGCCCTGGTCGTGCGTCACCAGAACCTGCGCTACACCTGGGCCGAACTGGCCGAGGTAGTCAATGGCATCGCCCGCGCTTTCCTCGCCCTCGGCCTGCGTCCCGGTGATCGCCTGGGTATCTGGGCGCCGAACTGCGCACAGTGGTGCGTCACCCAGTTCGCCAGCGCCAAGGTCGGTGCCGTGCTGGTCAACATCAACCCGGCGTACCGGGTGAACGAACTCGAATACGCGCTCAAGCAGTCCGGCTGCCGCTGGCTGGTATGCGCCGACGCCTTCAAGTCCTCCGATTATCACGGCATGCTTGCCGACCTGTTGCCCGAACTGGGGCAGGGCAGGCCGGGCGAGCTGTCCAGCGACCGCCTGCCGGAGCTGCGCGGGGTGATCAGCCTGTCCGACAGCGCGCCCACCGGCTTCCTGCGCTGGAGCCAGCTGGAGCCGCTGGGCCGTGGCATCGCCGCCGCCGAACTCACCGAACGCCAGGCGCTGCTGCAGTTCGACGAGCCGATCAACATCCAGTACACCTCCGGCACCACCGGCTTCCCCAAGGGCGCCACGCTCAGCCACTACAACATCCTCAACAACGGCCTGATGGTCGGCGACAGTCTCGGCCTCACCGAGCACGACCGCCTGGTGATCCCTGTGCCGCTGTACCACTGCTTCGGCATGGTGATGGGCAACCTCGGCTGCCTCACCCACGGCTCCACCATGATCTACCCCGCGCCCAGCTTCGAGCCCGAAGCGACCCTGGCGGCGGTGGCGGAAGAGAAGGCCACCGCGCTGTACGGCGTACCGACCATGTTCATCGCCGAACTGGACCACCCGACCCGTCGCGACTTCGACCTCTCCAGCCTGCGCACCGGCATCATGGCCGGCGCCACCTGCCCGATCGAAGTGATGCGTCGGGTCATCGACGAGATGCACATGGCCGAGGTGCAGATCGCCTATGGCATGACCGAGACCAGCCCGGTGTCGCTGCAGACTGGCCCGGAAGACGACCTGGAAACCCGCGTCACCACCGTCGGCCGCACCCAGCCGCACCTGGAGAGCAAGATCATCGACGCCGACGGCCGTATCGTCCCGCGTGGCACCATCGGCGAGCTGTGTACCCGTGGCTACAGCGTGATGCTCGGCTACTGGAACAACCCGCAGGCGACCCTGGAAGCCATCAGCCCGGCGCGCTGGATGCTCACCGGCGACCTCGCCGAGATGGACGAAGCCGGCAATGTGCGCATCGTCGGGCGCAGCAAGGACATGATCATCCGTGGCGGCGAGAACATCTATCCGCGCGAGATCGAGGAGTTTCTCTACACCCACCATGCCGTGGCCGATGCCCAGGTGATCGGCATTCCCGACGACAAGTACGGCGAGGAACTGGTGGCCTGGGTCAAGTTCCACCCCGGCCACAGCGTCGCCGAAGACGAACTGCGCGCCTTCTGCAAGAACGCCATCGCCCACTTCAAGGTGCCGCGTCACTTCCGCTTCTGCGACGAGTTCCCAATGACGGTGACCGGCAAGATCCAGAAGTTCCGCATGCGCGAAATCAGCATCGAAGAGGTGTGCAGCAAGCGTGGCTGATCGCTCGACGCCGTCCTGCGCCCTGACGCGCGCCCGGATTGCCGGGGCGCCATGGGCGTAGAGAAGGGCACCATCTCCATCCGTCTGGTCAGCGAAGCGCTGGCCGAGTTTCGTCGCGCCGGCGGTGACGACGGGCCGTTATTGGCTGCTGCCGGCATCGCCCCTGAGCTGTTCGGCAAGCCTTATGCGCGGGTTTCCTGCCAGCTCTACGCGCGGCTCTGGCTGCGCCTGGCCAGGGAGATGGACGACGAATTCTTCGGCATGAACGCCCGGCGCATGAAGTCCGGCAGCTTTAACTTCATGGCTGCTGCGGCAATTGGCGAGCCGACCCTGGAAACGGCCATGAACGCCGCCCTGCGCTTCATGGGCCTGGTGTTCGACGACTTCACCCCGCGCCTGGTGCGCCAGGACGGCCTTGCCGCCATCGTCCTGGACGAACCTGAGAGCCCGCCGCCTCGCGCCTTCTGCTATTTCACCCTGTGGCTGATGCTGCACGGCCTGGCGTGCTGGCTGGTAGGACGGCGCATTCCGATCCTGGCCGTCGAGTTGCGTTGCGCCCAGCCGGATTTCATCGCCGACTACCGGGTGATGTTTACCGAGAACCTCAACTTTGCGCGCCGCCAGTCGCGCCTGCTGTTCAACGCCGAGGCCCTGGAGCTGCCGGTGCGCCGCGACGAGCGCGAGCTGCGGCGTTTCCTCAATGGTGCGCCGGCCAACATCCTGGTGCGCTATCGCGACCCGCAGAGCCTCGCGGCACGTACCAAGGCCTACCTGCGCAGCCTGAAGTTCGAGCGCTGGCCGGACCTCGATGCGCTGGCCAGCCATTTCTACATGGCGCCCTCGACCCTGCGGCGCAAGCTGGCCGCCGAAGGGCAGTCCTACCAGGCACTCAAGGACCAACTGCGCCGCGATCTGGCCATTGCGCGGCTGGACAGCGGGGACGGCAACTTCGCCGACCTCGCCGAGGAACTGGGTTTCGCCGACACCAGCGCCTTTTACAAGGCCTTCCGCAAATGGACCGGCTCCACGCCGGGGCAGTACCGCGCGCTGATCCGCCAGGAGCCCTGAAATTTAAGGGCTCGGCTCAAGTAGCCGCCTTTGTAGCCGATAGAACAACACAGAACCGCTCTTGCCCAAGGACGCCACTCCATGCCCCTGTCCCGCCTCTCGATCCAGTGGAAGATCACGCTGCTGACCGGCCTCTGCCTGCTCTGCATCGTCTGCCTGCTGGTCGGTCTCTCGCTGTTCCGGATGAACCATGACGCCGAGCTGATCAAGGCGGCCAACGCCGACATGCTCAAGGACGCGGCCAAGTCGCGGATGCAGGCGCGCAGCGAGCAGCAGGCGGAAATCATCCAGCGCTTCTTCACCGACGTGTACCACTTTGGCAACCAGTTCTCGCGGCAGGTCGCCCAGCTGCGCGATCAATCCACCAAGCACGGGGCGGACACTGCCGCCGTACGCAAGGACCTCAACCTGCTGGTGCGCGACGGCCTCAAGAGCAACCCCAACCTGCTCAGCCTCTACGTAGTCTTCGAGCCCGATGCACTGGACGGCCAGGATGCCGCCTTCCATGACCAGGCGGACGCGGGCAGCAACGAGAAGGGCCGCTTCGGCGCCTACTGGGCGCAGAAGGCCTCCGGCGAGATGACCGGCCTGGCGGTGACCGAGGACATGATCGCCGATACCTCCGTCATGCTCGACGGCAGCCCCTTCAACACCTGGCAGCTGTGCCCGCTGCAGACGCGCAAGGCCTGCGTGCTCAACCCCTACTTCGACAGCGCCTCGGGCACCAAGGTGCTGATGACCACCGTGACCTTCCCGCTGATCGATCAGGGCAAGGTCATCGCCGTGATCGGTATCGATATCAGCCTCAGCCGCCTGCAGCAGCTGGCTGCTGATGGCGACCGCCAGCTCTACGACGGTGCCGGTAGCGTCAGCATCGTCAGCCCCGCCGGCCTGCTCGCCGGCTACAGCAGCAACGAAGCGCTGCTCGGCCAGCCACTGGAAAAAGCCATTCCCGGCCAGGCCGCCGAGCTGCTTTCCCTGCAGGCCAGCGGCCGTCCGCAGGTGCTGGAGAAGGACGGCCAACTGCGTGTGGTCGAACCGCTGCTGCCGATCCCGGACGCCACCAAGCCCTGGGCCGTGGTGCTCGACGTGCCGCAGGACGTGCTCCTGGCCCCCGCGCTGGAACTGCAGAAGCAACTGGACGAACGCAACTCCAGCGGCGCGCTGTGGCAGACCCTGTTCGGCCTCGCCGCCGCCGTTGTCGGCCTGCTGCTGGTCTGGCTCACCGCCCGCGGCGTGACCCGGCCGATCCTCAATGTCGCCGCGATGCTGCGCAACATCGCCAGCGGCGAAGGCGACCTGACCAAACGCCTGGACTACGCGGGCAAGGACGAGCTGGGCGAACTCGCCGGCTGGTTCAACCGCTTCCTCGAC
>NZ_AMZB01000064.1 GCF_000313755.1 Pseudomonas nitroreducens TX1
GGTCAGCTTGGCGCCGTCATCGGCGTCACTGGCGGCAAGCTGGCCGCTGATCTTCGCGTCTTCGGTCACCGCAGCGCTGGTGGCGCTGGCGACCGGCGCATCGTTGCTGCCGGTGACGGTGATGGTGATGGTCTGCGGATCGCTCAGTGTGCCGTCGTTGTCCTTGGCCTGGTAAGTGAAGGTGACGTCGCGGCTCTGGCCGTCGGGCAGGTTGTCGAAGTCCTTGCCCGGCGTGAAGACGTAGCTGCCATCGGCGTTGAAGACTAGGGTGCCGTTGTTGGCGCCGACGTCGGTGGTCAGCTGGTAGCCGACCACTGTGCCGTCCACGTCGCTGGCCGCCGGGACCTGGCCGTTGAGTACGGTGTTCTCTTCGGTGGTGGCGCTGCCGGCGACGGCGATCGGCGCGTCGTTGGTGCCGGTCACGGTAATGGTGATGGTCTGCGGGTCGCTCAGCGCGCCGTTGTTGTCCTTCGCCTGGTAGGTGAAGGTCACGTCGCGGGTTTCGCCCTGGGCCAGGCTGTCGAAGTCCTTGCCGGGGTTGAAGACGTAGCTGCCGTCCGGGTTGAAGATCAGGCTGCCATTGCCCTGGCCGACGTCGGTGGTCAGTTGGTAGCCGGCGACGCTGCCGTCCACGTCGGAGGCGGCCGGCACCTGGCCGTTGAGCACGCTGTTCTCGTCGGTGGTCGCCGCGCCCGGCTGGGCAACCGGCGCGTCGTTGCTGCCGGTCACGGTGATAGTGATGGTCTGCGGGTCGCTCAGCGCGCCGTTGTTGTCCTTCGCCTGGTAAATGAAGGTGATGTCGCGGGTCTCGCCCTGGGCCAGGCTGTCGAAGTCCTTGCCGGGGTTGAAGACGTAGCTGCCATCCGGGTTGAAGGTCAGGTTGCCGTTGCCCTGGCCGACGCCGGTGGCCAGTTGGTAGCCGGCAACGTTGCCGTCCACGTCGGAGGCGGCCGGGACCTGGCCGTTGAGCACGGTGTTCTCTTCGGTGGTGGCACTGCCGGAGGCAGCGACCGGTGCATCGTTGGTGCCGGTCAGGGTGACGGTGAGGTTGGCGGTGCTGGTTGCGCCGTGCTCGTCGGTGACGCTGTAGGGCACCTGCACGACCAGGGTCTCGCCCTCGGCCAGGTGCTGGTAGGCCGGATCCTTGCCATCGAAGGTCCAGCTGCCGTCCGGCTTCAGGGTGAAGCCCGCCGGCGGATTGCCGTTGGTGGTGAAGGTGAGGGTGGCGCCGGTGTCGCGGTCGCTGGCCACCAGCTGGCCGCCGATCACGCTGTCCTCGTTGCCGCTGGCCTGGCCATCCTGGGCGACCGGGGTGTCGTTGGCGCCCTGGATGTTCACGGTGATGACGCGGGTGTCGGTGGCGCCGGAGGCATCGGTCACGGTGACGGTGAAGCTTTCCGTCGGGTTCTGGCCCTGGGGCAGGGCGTTCACCGCGTTGGCGTCGACCACATAGGTGTAGCTGCCGTCGGCATTGACGGTCAGTTCGCCGTAGGCGCCCTTGGCGCTACCGCTCCAGGTCAGATTGGTGTCGTCGACGTCCGTGGCGGTCAGTTGGCCCTTGATGTCGGCGAAGCTGTCGTTGGCGGCAGTGTCGGTGATGGCACTGGTATAGGTGCCTGTGGCCACCGGGGCGTCGTTCACCGGGGTAATGCCGACGTTCACCACCAGCGTGCTGGCCGCGCCACGGCTGTCGGTGACGATCACCGTGAAGCTGTCGGTGCCGTTGTAGTCGCCGTTGGGGTTGTACTGCCAGGTGCCATCGGGGTTGAGCACCAGCAGGCCGTTGGTCGGCGCCTGGCCGACGCTGTAGGCGATCAGGTCGCCGTTGCCGTCGCGGCCGGAGAAGGCACCGGTGAGCTGGGTGTCTTCGGCGGTGGTGAGGTTCAGCACGCCGTTGCTGCCGTCGGTGATCACCGGCGCCAGGTTGGGCGGCAGTTCGCCCTGGCGCTGGTCATCGCCGGCGCCTCCGTTGCCCAGGCCGTTGGTGGCATAGCCGATGTTCGCGTCGACGCGACCGGCCGTGGCGTCCAGCACCACGAAGCTGTGGCCGCCACCCACGCCGCCGTTGCCGCCCGCGGCCGAAGGCGCAGCGCTCGGGCCGGCTGCGGTGGGCGCCAGCGCCTGGGTCGGGTCGAGGCCGGCGGCGATGGCCTTTTGCAGGTCTTCGGTGCTCGGCGCGTTGACCGGCTGCGCGGCGGCGTGGTGCGCCTCGCCCTGCGGCAGGTCGGCGCTGCTCCACTGGCTGTCGCGGCCCAGGTCCACCAGCTTGCCCTTGCCGACATCGAGCGTCACCGCGCCGGAGGCGCCGGTGAGCAACTGCTCGCCCTGGTAGATGCGGTCACCTTCGACCAGGACGCGCTGGGCGCCTTCGGGGGATACCGCAATCACTTGGCCGATGATGCTTTTTACGACGGCGACGACGCTGCTCATGCACTTCTCCTGGTGAGGCTTGCCTGGTTGCCGACCGGCCGCGAGTGGGGTCGGCTCAGGAGGCATTCCCTTGTCTGTAAGAGCAAAAAGTTTGGCGTCAAAAACATGGCTTATAGCGGTTGGAAATTAGGTATATGCCAATGTATTGACCATTCGATTGCCATCCTAAACAATTGGCAAATCGATGTCACTTTGATATCGGTGGTTCGCTCAAAAAAATTTAGCGTGAAATTCATCACGCTTTTGAAGCTTTTCTTGCAGCCATTCGCCGGTCTTTTGACGCTCCTTAGCGGCAATCGAATCGCTGCGGCTATCTCACTGATAAGGATGTTTTCCTCATGCGCATGCGATTCGCCCACGCCGTACCCTTCGCCCTGGCTTTCGTCATTCCCGTTGCCCTGCCGGTGCAGGCCGACACCCTCAACCAGGCCATGCAGAAGGCCCTGGAGTACCACCCGGAAGTCCAGGCCGGGGTGAACTCGCGCCTGGCGGCAGACAAGCAACTACGTGCGGCGAAGGGTGGCTACCTGCCGTCCGTCGACCTGACCGCCGGCTATGGGCGGGAAGGCTCCGACAACACCACCACCCGTGGCCAAGGCGACCATTGGGAAACCCTGAACCGTGGCGAATCCAACCTCGCCCTGCGCCAGATGGTGTTCGACGGCTTCGCCACCTCCAGCGAGGTCGGCCGCCAGCAGGCCAACGTCAACTCCCGCGCCTACGCGTTGCTGGGCACCTCCGAGCGCACCGCGCTGGACGTCGCGCAGGTCTACACCGACGTGCTGCGTCGTCAGGAAATGGTTCGTCTGGCCGAGGAAAACCTCAAAAGCCACCAGCGCGTCTACGACCAGATCAGCCTGCGCAGCGCCCGTGGTGTTGGCCGTCTCGCCGACCAGGACCAGGCCGAGGCCCGCCTGGCCCAGGCGCAGAACAACCTGATGACCGAAAAGACCAACCTGGCCGACGCCCGTACCAACTACTACAGCGTGGTGGGCAGCGATCCGGTGGAGCTGAGCGAGCCGACCGGTCTGGTCGGCCAGCTGCCGGAAGACCTGCAGGCCGCTCGCCGCCAACTGGTGGAGAACAGCCCGATCCTGCGCTCCGCGGAATCCGACGTGGCCGCCGCCGAGAAGCAGTACGACGCGGCGAAATCGACCTTCTATCCGAGATTCGATGCAGAACTTTCCCGAGGTGCCGATAACAACCTCGACGGAGAAGAAGGCCACAACAACGAATGGCAGGCCATGTTGCGCATGCGCTACAACCTGTTCGCCGGTGGCAGCAACAAGGCCGAGCTGGAAGCCAAGTCCTATCAGGCGAACCAGGCCCTGGATATCCGCAACAACGCCCTGCGTCAGTTGAACGAGGAACTCGGATTGTCCTGGAACGCCCTGAACAACGCCCGCGACCAGTTGCCGATCGCCCGCCAGTACGTGGACTACAGCACCCGCGTGCGCGAGGCCTACCAGAAGCAGTTCACCATCGGCGAGCGTACCCTGCTCGACCTGCTGGACAGCGAGAACGAGCTGTTCAACGCTTCGCGCCGCCTGGTCGACCTGAAGTACACCGAGCTGTTCACCCAGTACCGCATCAAGGCCACCCTGGGCGAACTGCTCAAGAGCCAGGGCGTGGTCGCGCCGATGGCCGCGGTGGCTTCCGAAGACATCAAGCCGAAAGTCCAGCTGCCCGGCCTCAACTAACCTGCCCGAGAGAGCATCCGCGTGGATCAAGAAGTCAGCGCCGTACCCCTAAGCCACGATCCGCGCGGTCTGCTGGATGACCCGCTGCTGGACAGCCTGCTGACGCTCTGTCAGCTGCACCAGAAGCCGGCCAGCCGCGCCATGCTCACCAGCGGCCTGCCGCTGCCCGGCCAGCGCCTGTCCGCCGAACTGCTGCCCCGCGCAGCGGCTCGCGCAGGCCTGCAGGGGCGCCTGCTGCAGCGCAGGCTGGAGCAGATTCCCGCACTGGCGATGCCCGCCATGCTGCTGCTGCGCGAAGGGCGCTGCGCGGTGCTGCTGGGCTGGGAGAGCAACGGCGATGCGCGCCTCTTGCTGTCGGAAAGCGACGGCGGCGAAGTGCGTGTCAGCCGCGAACTGCTGAGCGAGGACTACGCCGGCCAGGCCTTCTTCGCCCAGCCGCAGCACAAGTTCGACCTGCAGCACGGCGAGCTGATCCCGCGCGCCAAGAGCTGGTTCCGCGACACCCTCAAGCGCTCGCGCTGGCTGTATGTCGACGCCGTGGCCGCCAGCCTGCTGATCAACCTGATCGCCCTGGCCGCGCCGCTGTTCGTGATGAACGTCTACGACCGCGTGGTGCCCAACCAGGCCGCCGCCACCCTCTGGGTGCTGGCCATCGGCATCAGCGGCGCCTACCTGTTCGACCTGCTGCTCAAGACCATGCGCGGCCTGTGCCTGGACCTGGCCGGCAAGAAGACCGACCTGATCATCTCGGCGACGCTGTTCGAGCGCATCGTCGGCATGAGCATGAAGTACCGCCCGGCGCGGGTCGGTTCGTTCGCCCAGAACATCCACGAATTCCAGACGCTGCGCGACTTCCTCAACTCGCTCACGCTCACCACCCTGATCGACCTGCCGTTCACCCTGCTGATCCTGCTGGTGATCGGCATCATCGGCGGGCCGCTGGTGTTCGTCCCGCTGGTGGCCTTCCCGTTGGCCGCGGGCCTGGGCTGGCTGCTGCAGAAGCCGCTGGTGGAGACCATGAACCGCACCATGGCGCTGGCCGCCGAGCGCCAGTCCAGCCTGATCGAGACCCTCGCCAGCATCGACGCGGTGAAGGTCAACAACGCCGAGAGCGAGCGCCAGTACCTCTGGGAGCAGACCATCGGCACCCTCAGCCGCCTGGAGTTGCGGGTCAAGCTGCTGTCCACCCTGGCGATGAACATCACGGTGCTGATCCAGGCACTGGCCGGGGTCATCATGATCATCGGCGGCGTCTACCTGATCATCGCCGGCGACCTGTCCATGGGCGGCCTGATCGCCTGCTACATGCTCAATGGCCGCGCCCTCGGCCCGCTGACCCAGCTCTCCGGGCTGATCCAGCGCTACCAGCAGGCGCGCCTGTCCATGGCCACCACCAACCAGATGATGGAGCTGCCCCAGGAGCGCAACGCCGACGAGCGTCCGCTGACCCGCTCGCAACTGCGCGGCGGCATCGAAATGCGCGGCCTCGACTTCGCCTACCCGAACCAGCAGGTGGCGGCGCTGCACGGCATCAACCTGCAGATCCGCGCCGGCGAAAAAATCGGCATCATCGGCCGCAGCGGCTCGGGCAAGAGTTCGCTGGCCAAGCTGATCGTCGGCCTGCACCAGCCCGAGAATGGCAACCTGCTGGTGGACGGCGCCGACGTGCGCCAGCTGGACATCAGCGAGCTGCGCCACAACATCGGCTACGTGCCGCAGGACATCAGCCTGTTCAGCGGCACCCTGCGCGACAACCTGGTCAGCGGCGCCCGCTACATCGATGACGAACGCGTACTGGAAGTGGCCGAGCTGACCGGCGTCAACGAGTTCGTCCGCCTGCACCCGCAGGGCTATGAGCTGCAGGTCGGCGAGCGCGGCCACAACCTCTCCGGCGGCCAGCGGCAGAACGTCGCCCTCGCACGCGCGCTGCTGCTCGACCCGCCGATCCTGCTGCTGGACGAACCCACCAGCGCCATGGACAACGCCGGCGAAGAGCGTCTGAAACAGCGCCTGCAGGCGATCATGGGCGAGAAGACACTGCTGCTGGTCACCCACCGCGCCTCCATGCTCAGCCTGGTGGATCGCCTGGTGATCATCGACAAGGGCCGCATCATCGCCGACGGTCCGAAGGACGTGGTCATGGATGCACTGAAGAAGGGGCAGATCAGTGTCGCTTAATCCTCTGGGCAATATCCGCCACTCGGTCCGTGGCTATTTCAAGGGCGGCGACAATCTCTCCGGCCAGCCGCTCCCGGAAGTCAGCAAGGCGCTGATCGAGGATGCGCCTCGCGTGGTGCGCCTGACCATCTGGATCCTGATCGGCTTCGTTGCCTTCCTGCTGCTCTGGGCGCATTTCGCGCAGATCGACGAAGTCACCCGAGGCGAGGGCAAGGCGATTCCCTCGTCCAAGGTGCAGAAGATCCAGAACCTGGAAGGCGGCATCGTCTCGCAGATATTCGTCCATGAAGGGCAGGTGGTGCAGGCCGGCGAACAGCTGATGCGCCTGGACCCGACACGCTTCCAGTCCAACGTCGGCGAGACCGAGGCCGACCGCCTGGCGATGTTCCTGCGCGTGGAGCGTCTCTCCGCCGAGGTGGAAGACCGTCCGCTGAACATCCCCGCCGACGTGCGCGCCAAGGCTCCCGGCCAGGCGAGTAGCGAAGAGGCGCTGTTCCACAGCCGCCAGCAGCAGCTCAAGGACGAAACCGACGGCCTGCAGCAGCAACTGGTGCAGAAACAGCAGGAGCTACGCGAGTTCGTCTCCAAGCAGGCGCAGTATCGCAACAGCCTGAACCTGCTGCGCGAGGAAATCTCCATGTCCGCGCCGCTGGTGGCCCAAGGCGCCATGTCCCAGGTGGAACTGCTGCGCCTGAAGCGTTCGGAAGTGGAGAACCGCGGCCAGCTCGATGCCACCACGCTGGCCATCCCGCGGGCCGAGGCGGCGGTGAAGGAAGTCGAGCGCAAGGTCGCCGAGACCCAGTCGCGCTTCCGCAGCGACGCGCTGAAGGAACTCAACGAAGCGCGCACCGAACTGAGCAAGGCCACGGCCACCGGCAAGGCGCTGGAAGACCGCGTCAGCCGCACCCTGGTCACCTCGCCGGTGCGCGGCATCGTCAAGCAGCTGCTGGTGAATACCATTGGCGGCGTGATCCAGCCGGGCAGCGACCTGATCGAAATCGTCCCGCTGGACGACACCCTGCTGGTGGAAGCGCGCATCCGCCCGCAGGACATCGCCTTCCTGCGCCCCGGCCAGCACGCCATGGTCAAGTTCACCGCCTACGACTACACCATCTACGGCGGCCTGCAGGCGGACCTGGAGCAGATCGGTGCCGACACCGTCACCGACGACGACGGCAACAGCTTTTACCTGATCAAGCTGCGCACCCGCAAAAGCCACCTGGGCACCGACGACAAACCGCTGCTGATCATCCCCGGGATGATCGCCACCGTGGACATCATGACCGGCAAGAAAAGCATCCTCAGCTACCTGCTCAAGCCCATCCTGCGGGCCAAGGCGGAGGCGCTGCGGGAGCGGTGATCCGGGCGGCATGGCGAAAACGCAAGCGAGTCGGAGTTTCTGCGGGAATCGGCTCGCTTTTCTCGGGAAGCGCCGGCAAGCTTGAGCTCTTTGCGTTTTGGTTCATCAGGAGCTTGATCATGAAAGGGAATTTGCCGCTGGCCTTGTCTTTACTCGTTGCGCTGGGAGCGCCCACGGTTTTCGCCGAGGAGGCTGCAACCGGTTCCAGCGCCCTCAAGGATTCCGCCAAGGCGGCCGTATCCTCGGCCATTTCCGCTGGCAAGAATCTGCTGGGGGGAGTTTCCGACGGCGTCACCGAAGGTCGAGAGTCCGCCCAGGGTAGCGATGGTTCCATCGTCGTCTCCAGCCTGGCGCAAATGGACGGTCAGGTCAGCGTTCAGTTGCTCAAGGTCGAACCAGGCGAGGATGGCAACCTGGTTGCCACGCTCGGGTTCAAGAACGCCACCGGGAAGCCGCTGCGCCTGATCAACCTGCGTCAGACCGGCGCGTTGCTGGCCATCGATCAGGAGGGTTACTCCAGCGCGCCTTTACCCGGTGCGATCAATCCGGATGACGTGACCATCCCGGCGAACACCGGAGTGCGGCAGAAGTTCGTGTTCGATGGTCCGACTGCTGCGGTGCAGTCGATCCGCCTTTGGGGACGCGATTTCGCCGTCAAGCCATAATCCCCATGGCGCCTGGAAGCCCCGCATTCGAGCGGGGCTTTTTGTTTTTCAATACGCCACGGTAAACCGCTGCTGGCGGTGGTTGGCCTGCTCGGCCTCGTCGATCATCGCCACTGCCAGGTCCGGCAGGGAGATGCGGCTTTCGCCGTTGCCATCGAACAGCACCTGGTCACCGCCGACGCGGAAGCTGCCGGTACGGGTTTCGCCGTCGAGCAGCATGGCCGGGCTGAGGAAGGCCCAGTCCAGGCCCTTCTCCGCGCGCAATTGGTCCAGCGCATCGGCCGCGCCCAGCGCGCCCTGTTTCCACTGTTCGGGGAATTCCGGACTGTCCACCAGGCGCTGGCCGGGGGCGATTTCCAGGCTGCCGGCGCCGCCGAGCACCAGCAGGCGCTTCACGCCGGCGGCCTTCACGCCGTCGAGGATGGCTCGGCTGCCCCTGGCGTGGGCGCCACGGATGTCCGGGTTGCCCCAGCCGGCGTTGAACGCGCTGATCACAGCGTCCTGGCCGGCGACGGCACGGGCGACCTGGGCCGGGTCGTAGACGTCGGCCTGGACCACCCTGAGATTGTCACGCACCGGCAGTTTCGCCGGGTCGCGCACCAGCGCAGTCACCTGGTGGCCGCGGCGCAGGGCTTCTTCGAGGAAGTAATGGCCGACGTGGCCGGTGGCGCCGATCAGGGCAATGTTCATGCAATCACCTTTTCGTGGGAGGAGGTGCCGGACTCAGGTCGGTGAGGCCGGCAGGTGTTGCATCTTCGGCCGAGCGCGACGGGGGATAAAGCCACGCCCGCGCCATGCACTCGTAAGCCTGGCTTCACAATCGGCTCAGTGATTGAAGAGCTTCTGCACCACGGAGAAGTCCTGCTCGCCATGCCCCTGCTTGACCAGCAGGCGGTACAGCGCCAGGGCCAGGCTGCCCATGGGCGTGCTGTTGCCGCTGACCTGCGCGGTCTCCTGCGCCAGGCCCAGGTCCTTGGTCATCAGCGCGGCCATGAAGCCGCCGGCATAGCCGCGGGAGGCGGGGGCGTTCTCCATCACGCCGGGCCACGGGTTGTAGACCTCCAGCGCCCAGTTGCCGCCGGAGCTGCGCCGCATGATCTCCGACAGTACCACCGGGTCCAGGCCATTGGCGGCGCCTAGGGCGAGGGATTCGGCGGTGCCGATCATCAGCACGGCGAGCAGCTGGTTGTTGCACACCTTGGCCACTTGCCCTGCACCGTCGCCGCCGGCGTGGAAGATGTTCCGGCCCATGGCGGAGAACACCGGGCGTGCGCGTTCGAGCACCTGGGCGTCGCCGCCGACCATGAAGGTCAGGGTGCCGGCGATGGCACCGCCGGTACCGCCGGAGACGGGGGCGTCGAGCATGGGGATCTTCAGTTCGGCAGCAGCCTGGTGGACTTTGCGCGCCGAGGCGGGAGCGATGGTGGAGCACTCCAGCACCAGGGTGCCGGGGGCGATGTGCGCGAGCAGGCCCTCGTTGCCGAGGTACAGCCCCTCGACGTGCTGGCTGGCCGGCAGCATGGTGACCACTATATCGGCGCCATCCACCGCGTCGTGGGCGCTGCGGGCGGCACTGGCCCCCTGGGCGACCAGGCCGTCGATGGCGCTCTGCACCAGGTCGAACACGCGCAGCAGGTAGCCGGCCTTGATCAGGTTGGCGGCCATGGGGGCGCCCATGTGGCCGAGGCCGATGAAGGCGATGGTTTGCATGCTGGTTTCCTCCTGTTGGACCGCAGATCGTTCCGGCGCCAGGAGAGAAGCCATGCCGGCTCAGGGCGGCAGCTCTCGTAGGGCGCATAATGCGCGAGCGTTATCCGCCGCCCAGGTGGGCGGCGGATAACCTGTTCCAGGTTATGCGCCCTACGCTGCGGCAGGGGACGGCAGGGGCTACAGGTCCGCCAGCGGATGCTCGCCCTCCCAGGTCGCGTCGAAGTGCGCATTCACCACTGCATCAGGTATGGCAGCGATATCCGGCCAGTGCCAGTGCGGGGTGTTGTCCTTGTCGATCAGCCGCGCCCGCACGCCCTCGGGGAATTCCGGGTGGCGGCAGCAGTTCAGGCTCATCGCGTACTCCATGCGGAACACCTCGGCAGTCGACAGATGGCGCGCGCGGCGGATCTGTTCCCAGACCAGATGAGCGGTCAGCGGGCAGCCGGCAGCCAGCGTCTTCGCGCCCCGGGCGATCAGCGCGTCCTCGTCGTTGGCCAGGGCGGTCAGCGCGTTCCAGGCCTCGGCGACGTTGGCGCAGTCCAGCACTGCGTCCAGGCGCGCGCGGCGCGGCAGCAGCTGGGCCTCGGGCATCTCGCCGCGGGCCTCGTGTTCCAGTGCCTGGAGCAGGCTGTGCAGCTGCACGTCGGCCTGTTCGCGCCAGTTCAGTTGCACCAGGCCTTCGATCAGGTCTTCCTGCTGGGTGTCGAGCAGGAAGCGATCAGCGAGGTCCAGGTCCAGCGCGTCGCGGGCGTTCATCTGGGTGGCGGTCAGCCCGAGGAACAGGCCGAGGCGGCCGGGAAGACGGGCGAGGAACCAGCTCGCGCCGACATCCGGGTACAGGCCGATGTTCACCTCCGGCATGGCCAACCGGCTGCTCGGCGTGACGATGCGCACTCCGGCGCCCTGCATCAGGCCCATGCCGCCGCCCATCACGTAGCCGTGGGCCCAGCAGATCAGCGGTTTGGAATAGGTGTGGATGAGGTAGTCCAGGCGGTACTCGTCGGCGAAGAAGCGGCGGGCCAGCTCCGGCACTTCACCGGGTTGCGCGCGGCAGGCGTCGACCAGCTTGCGCACGTCGCCGCCGGCGCAGAAGGCCTTGCCGCCGTTGCCGCGCAGCACCACGCAGGCGATCTGCGCATCGTCCTGCCAGACGCGCAGCTGGTGGTTCATCGCCTCGATCATCGGCAGGCTCAGGGCGTTCAGGCTCTTCTCCGCGTCCAGCGTCACCACGCCGATGCGGTAGCCGTGCAGGCCGGGGCGTTCCTCGAACATCACATTCATCGTCGGGGCCTTATTGGTTGCGCCAGTGCGGATCGCGTTTTTCCAGGAAGGCGTTCACGCCTTCGCGGGTGTCGTCGGCGTCGAACAGGTCGACGAAGCGCTCGCGCTCTTCCGGCAGCCAGGTGGTCGGGCCGCGTTCGCGGGCGCCCTGGATCAGCGGCTTGATGGTGCGCACCGCCACCGGGCTCTGGCGGGCGACCTTGGCCGCCAGCAGCAGGGCGGTGCCGCGGGCTTCGCCGGTGTCCACCACCTGCTCGACCAGGCCGATGCGCAGCGCGGTGTCGGCGTCGACGCGCTCGCCGCAGAGGATCATGCGCTTGGCCCAGCCTTCGCCGACCAGCCACGGCAACGCCTGAGTGCCGCCGGCGCAGGGCAGCAGGCCCACGGCGGCTTCGGGCAGGGCCATCTGCGCCTGGCGCTCGGCGATGCGGATGTCGCAGGCCAGCGCGCATTCCAGTCCACCGCCCATGGCGTAGCCATTGATCGCGGCGATGGATACGCCACGGAAGTCGCGCAGCGCCTCGAAGGCTTCGCCGAAGCGGCGGGCCATCTCGCGGGCACGGGCCTTGTCGCCGTCGGCGAACATGTTCAGGTCGGCGCCGGCGGAGAAGAATTTCGGGCCCTGGCCAGTCACCACCAGGGCGTAGATGTCGTCGTCGCGGTTCAGATGTTCGATCACCTGGCGCAGGCCGATCAGCGAGTCGCGGTCCCAGGTGTTGGCCGGCGGGTGGTTGATGGTGATCAGCGCGGTATGGCCGTGCTTTTCCACCGTCAGCTTGTGGGTCAGGTCGAAGACTCCGGGCTTGTAGGGCTCGAGGGCGTTACTCATGGGCATCTCCTTGTCGGTCATGGACATGGACTCTAGGTGTGCGCGGCGGCACGCGTCCATGTCCGATCTGTTCAGTTGGTGCCCAGTTTGCGGGCGGTTTTTCCAGTTTGTGCGGGATTTCCCTCTCCCCCGCCCTCTCCCTGAAGGGAGAGGGAGCCATCCGGTGTTTCGAGGTTGCTTTGGATTCGGCCGGCGAGCACCGAGCTTCCAAAGCGCATGGGACGGTCCCCTCTCCCTTCAGGGAGAGGGTTAGGGAGAGGGTCCTGCGCGCTTACTCCAGCGTTGCATGATGGTCACAGCAGGCGATCCAGCATCCCGCCCTGTTCCAGCAACCGGCGGGCGACGATCACCCGCATGATCTCGTTGGTGCCTTCCAGGATCTGGTGCACGCGGCTGTCGCGCACCCAGCGTTCCAGCGGGTAGTCGTTGAGGTAGCCATAGCCGCCGTGCAGCTGCAGCGCCTCGTTGCACAGGGCGAAGCAGCGGTCGGTGGCGAATCGCTTGGCCATGGCGCAGTACAGGGTTGCCTCGCCATCCTTGTGGTCCAGCTTGTGCGCGGCCAGGCGCACCATCTGCCGGCTGGCGGTAAGGTCGGTGAGCATGTCGGCAAGCTTGAATTGCAGGGCCTGGAATTCCGCCAGCGCCTTGCCGAACTGCTTGCGTTCCTCCACATAGCGCAGCGACTGCTCCAGCGCCGCCTGGGCCGCGCCGAGGGAGCAACTGGCGATGTTCAGGCGACCGCCATCCAGGCCCTTCATGGCGTAGACGAAGCCCTGGCCTTCCGGACCGATGCGGTTGCCGGCGGGGATGCGCACGCCTTCGAAGGTGATGGTGCGGGTCGGTTGGGCCTTCCAGCCCATCTTGTCTTCGTTGCGTCCGTAGCGGATGCCCTCGGCGTTGGCCGGCACGAGGAAGCAGGAGATGCCCTTCGCGCCTTCCTCCCCGGTACGTGCCATGACGATCAGCACGTCGGTGGAGCCGGCGCCGGAGATGAAGGTCTTGGCGCCATCGAGCACATAGTCGTCGCCGTCGCGTTTGGCGCGGGTGCGCAGGCGCGCGGCGTCGGAGCCGGCGTCCGGTTCGGTCAGGCAGTAGGAGGCAAGCAATTCGCCGCCGATCAGCCCCGGCAGCCACTGCTCCTTGAGCGCGGCGTCGCCGAAGCTTGAGAGCATCCAGCTGGCCATGTTGTGGATGGTCATGTACGCGGTGGTGGCGACGCAGCCGGCGGCCAGCTGCTCGAAGATCAGCGAAGCGGAGAGGCGCGACAGGCCCAGGCCGCCGTCTTCCTCGGCGATGTACAGGCCCAGGTAGCCCTGCTCGGCGGCGCGGCGGATCACTTCCACCGGGAAGTGGTGCTGGCGGTCCCAGTCGGCGGCGTGGGGCGCCAGTTCACGGCTGGCGAACGCGCGGGCGCTCTCCACCAGCAGGCGTTGTTCTTCGGACAGATCGAAATGCATGCAGCTACCTCTGTTTGTTCTTGTTGGCTACCGCTTCGCGCTTGTGGCGCGCGCGCTCCTGGGCGAAGAGGCTCTTGGGTAAAGAGTCCTTCGGTTATAGCCGTTGCGCCGGCTGCTGTGGATTGACGATCTTGTGCTGGAGATGGACGATCTTGGCATTGCAGATCCCGGATGCCTGCTCATGTCCCGTCCACTGATTTCCACCTGGCCGCTGCCGCAGCAGGGCGTGCGCTTCATCACCCCACCGCGCCTGCGCCGCGCGCTGGATCGCCATCCGCTCGGCCAGGCCTGCTATCCGTTGGCCCTGGGCTACTACCCGGCGGCGGTGGGGCACCGCATGGAGCGGGAAGACCCGGATGATCACCTGCTGATCTACTGCAGTGCCGGGCAGGGCTGGCTGGAAACGGCGGATGGACGATTCGAGGTCGCCGGCGGCGATCTGCTGGTGCTGCCCAAGGGGCGCGCCCATGCCTACGGGGCCGACCCCCAGCGACCCTGGTCGATCTTCTGGGTGCACCTGGAAGGCCGGCTGGCCGAGGACTTCCTGCGCCCGCTGGGCAAGTCGCCGCGCCTGCGCGTGGGGGTGCAGCCGCGCCTTCTGGGAGAGTTCGACGCGCTATTGGCGCTACGCCGGCAGGGCCTGAGCCTGCCACACTTCATCCATGCGGCGCATCTGCTGCAGAGCCTGCTGACCTCGCTGGCCCTGCGCCCGGCGCGGGCGCGGCTGAAGTCCGGGCGGGTGCTGGACGTGGAAGCGGTGCAGGCGATGATGCGCGAGCACCTGCACGATGCGCTGAACCTCGATGAGCTGGCCGCGCAGTTCCGCCTGTCGCGCTTCCACTTCGCCAAGACCTATCGCGCGCTGACCGGCCAGGCGCCGATCCAGGATTTCATCCGCCTGAAGATGACCCACGCCTGCCGACTGCTCGACCAGGGCAACCTGGAAGTGCGCCAGGTCGCCGAGCAGCTCGGCTATGCCGATGCCTATTACTTCTCGCGGCTGTTCAAGCGCGTGGTAGGCATGGCGCCCAGCCACTACCGGGCATTGCATACCGGCTGAGTCATTGCAGGGTCAGCGGCTTGCCCGCGGCGCGGCGCTCGGCCTGCCATTCGGCGAGAGTCGGGGCCGCCTCGGGGCCGTCCATGTGCTCGACGATCTCGAAATAGTCCTGGTGCAGCGGGCTGCGCATCACTTCGTCGCGCGGTTTCACCTTCACCACGTAGACGCGCTGGATGTTCTGGTGGTCGAAGTCGCGCCATTGCTGCTCGCCCTTGAGCAGGCTGTAGCGATGGCCTTCCAGCGCCTTCACCAGCGCATCGCTGTCCAGGCTGCCGCTGCGCTTGGCAGCGTCGGCCCACTGGTAGACGATGCTGTAGGCCGAGGCGGCGGAGCTGGCGGGATAGACGCCGTAACGCTGGGTGAAATCGCGCACGAAGGCCTGTCCGCGCGCCGAGCCTTCGCGCGCGGGCACCTGCCAGGTCCAGGGTTCGGTGCCGATCACGCCTTGCATCAGGCCGGGGCCGGCCAGCTCGACCATGCTCTGGGTGAGGTTGGGTGCGATGATCTGGTGGTTGCGCGTCAGGCCCAGTTCGTCGGCGATGCGCATGGCGTGCACCAGGTCCTCGCCGAACAATGCCAGGACCAGCACGTCGGCCTTGCTCGCGGCGGCCTGGGTCAGCGCATCGCGGTAATCGGAAAGGCGCGCGCCGGGGAAGGGCACCTTGATCGACGGATGCCGCGCGGCGTCCTCGGTGCCGGTGTAGTGGCGCAGCGAGCTTTCGGTGGTCAGGCCCCAGGTGTAGTTGGCGGTGACGTAGAAGTAGCGCTTGCCCGGCAGCGTGCGGCCCAGGTAGCTGCCCAGGGCGCGGGCGCTCATCCAGGCGCTGTTGCACTCGCGGAACATGTAGCGCTGGCCGTCCTTGCCGGTGGTGTCGTTGGAATAGGTGAGGGTGCCGAAGTACAGCAGCTTCTTCTGCGCCGCCCTCTCGCCAGCGGCAATGGCCACCGCGCTGGAGGCGCCGCCGAAGAACATCGCCGCGCCGTCGGCGGCCATGGCGTCGATATTGCGCAGGGCCTTTTCCGGACGCGAGGCGTCGTCCTTGCTCAGCAGATGCAGCGGCCGGCCGAGCACACCGCCCTGGGCGTTGATCTCGTCGATGGCCAGCAGCGCGCCGCGCATCTGCGCGAGACCTTCTTCCTTGTAGGAGCCGGTGCGGGGGTAATTGAGGCCGAGGTTGATCGGTTCGGCGGCTTGCGCCAGGCAGCTGAGGGTAGCCACCAGCGAGAGTGCGGCAGTCAGAAAGCGCATGTTCGTTCCCTGTTGTTCTTATTGGCGGGTGAAGCGAAGAGGGGACTGTGCACAGACTGGCCGGCCACTCCCATTGGCCTTTGGTCGAATCCGGACGTGGTCGATGGACGCAGGATGGCGCGTGCCGTCGCCCTCGCTGGCGTCCTCGACCGTGCGCTTTCTGCGATGGCTCGCTAGTCTGCGGCCACGACAGGAAGAAGGACTGCTCGATGCTGCCCGTGATCGCTGAACTGCTGCTCACCCTGGCCTGCGCCGTCGCCGCCTGGCTCGCCCAGCGCGAGTCGATGGGCTGGCGCGCGCTGGGGTTTCTGTCGATTGGCATCGCGGCGCTGCTGGGCGCGCTGGAATATGGCGGCGTCGCCGGGTTGGCCGGCGCGCACCACATCGCGAGTGTGGTGTCCGGCGCCGTGGGCCTGCCCCTGATCGCGCTCGGCCGTCTTTCCGGGGGGCCCGGTCGGCAGCTGGTGGTGCTGGTGATCGGCGTGCTGCTGGTATTCCTGGCGCAGCTTTCATGGGTGAGCAACCTGATCGCCTTGCTGCTCATCGCCTGGCCCGGTCGCTCGCGGCGCCATGCGCTGGCGCTGCTGGGGGCGCTGCTGTTCATCGGCAGCGGCCTGCTGATCGGCACCCGTGGCGAACTGGCCGGTGTACCGCGCCGCGAGCTGTTCCACCTGGGGCTGACGGTTGCTGTCGCGGCGTGGATTCTTGCAGGCCTGGGCAGTGGTGCGCCGCGCTTGCCGGGTGCGTGGGCGGCTCGGCACAAGTCACCTTGACTTGGCCGGGGCGCTTGCTTAGCGTGCCGGTTCGTTTCACCAGGCAGACGCACCATGACCCACGACGACCGGATCAAGCTGGAACCCAGCTGGAAAGAAGCCCTCCATGAGGAATTCGAAAAGCCCTACATGAAGCAGTTGGGGGAATTCCTGCGCGCGGAAAAGGCCGCCGGCAAGGTGATCTTCCCGCCCGGTCCGCTGATCTTCAACGCGCTGAACAGCACGCCGCTGGAGCGCATCAAGGTCGTCATCATCGGCCAGGACCCGTACCACGGCCCCGGCCAGGCCCACGGCCTGTGCTTCTCGGTGCAGCCGGGCGTGCCGACGCCGCCGTCGCTGCAGAACATCTATAAAGAGCTGCAACGCGACCTCAACCTGCCGATCCCCAATCATGGCTACCTGCAGCACTGGGCCGAGCAGGGCGTGCTGCTGCTCAACACCTCGCTCACCGTCGAGCAGGCCCGTGCCGGCTCCCACGCCCAGGCCGGCTGGGGCCCGTTCACCGACAAGGTGATCGAAGTGGTCAGCCAGCGCTGCGAGAACCTGGTGTTCCTGCTCTGGGGCTCCCACGCGCAGAGCAAGCAGAAGCTGATCGACGCGCAGAAACACCTGGTGCTCAAGTCCGCGCACCCGTCGCCGCTCTCGGCCTACCGCGGCTTCCTCGGCAACGGCCACTTCAGCCGCACCAACAAGTTCCTCGAACAGCACGGCCTGACGCCCATCGACTGGTCGCTGCCGCCGGTGTGATGCCGATGCTCCGGCGTGCATGGGTGGCTGTCCTGCCGGCGCTGATGCTCGGCACGAGCGGCTTTGCCGCCGGCTCCCACCTCGAAGAGTGGCGCTCCACCGAGTCGGTCCAGGGCCTGTACGAAATCGACCAGGCGGCCCGTGCTTTCGTGGCTGCCGAGAATGCCCGCAGCAAGGCGCGCTGGACCGTCGCCGAACCCAATCTCAAAACCCTTGTTGCCCGCTGTTCGGTGCCGTTGGACCCCCGCTGGGGTGAGATTCGCCTATTCGCGCCGGACGGGCGCGAGCTCACCGACAGGGTTGTGGAAGTCGCCTGCACCCAGCCTGTAAGTGGCGAGCGCTGGACGATTTCACTGCGCGTCTCAAGCGCTTCCTGATCCGCATAAAAAAGAGGCCCGCACGAAGGCGGGCCTTGAAGGTCGCCGCGTGTCTCGACGCGGCGAGCGTGGTTAGCTTTTATGCGGCGTCGGCCACTGCCTCGCGGGAGCGGCGGGAGCGCTTGCGCCAGGCGCGGTAGAGCGGCAGGCCGAGCATGAGCACCACCAGCGCCCAGGTGCCGATGGCGATGGGGCTGGACCAGAGGATGCCCAGTTCGCCGTTGGAGATGGACAGGGCGCGGCGCAGGTTCTGTTCCATCAGCCCGCCAAGGATGAAGCCCAGCAGCAGCGGCGACAGCGGGAAGTCCAGCTTGCGCAGGATGTAGCCGAGGATGCCGATAGCGACCATCAGGAACAGGTCGAAGGTGGTGGCGTGCACGGCGTACACACCGATGGCGGTGATGATCGCGATGCCCGGCACCAGCGCCCAGTTCGGCACCGAGAGGATGCGTGTGAACACCCGCACCATCGGCACGTTGAGGATGATCAGCATGACGTTGGCGATGAACAGCGAGGCGATCAGGCCCCAGACGATGTTCGGTTGTTCCTGGAATAGCAGCGGGCCGGGGGTGATGTTGTACAGGCTGAGCGCGCCGATCATCACCGCGGTGGTGCCCGAGCCGGGAACGCCGAGGGTCAGCATGGGCACCAGGGCACCGCATGCTGCGCCGCCGATGGCGGTCTCCGGCGCCGCCAGACCGCGCATGTCGCCCTTGCCGAACTTGCCGGTGTCGCCGGCCAGCTTCTTCTCGGTCATGTAGGCCACGGCGCTGGCCAGTGTCGCGCCGGCGCCGGGCAGCACGCCCATGATGAAGCCGAGCAGGCCGCAACGCAGGTTGACCACGAACACCGCGGCGGCTTCCTTGACGTTGAACAACATGCGCCCGCTGGCCTTCACCATCTGGTGGCCGTGGTGGGTCTTCTCCAGCAGCAGGAGGATTTCGCTGACCGAGAACAGCCCCAGTACCAGCACCACGAACTGGATGCCGTCGGAAACGTGGATGTTGTCGAATGTGAAGCGGTATACGCCGCTGTTGGCGTCGATCCCGACGCTGGAGAGGAACAGCCCGAGCAGCGCCGCCAGCAGCGTCTTCAGCGGTCGGTCGCCGGCCAGGCCGCCCAAGGCGACGATGGCGAAGACCATCAGCACGAAGTACTCCGCCGGGCCGAAGGCGATGGCCCATTTCGCCAGCAGCGGGGCGAACAGCACCATGCCGCAGGTGGCGATGAAGGCGCCGATGAACGAGCTCCAGGCCGACAGCGACAGGGCCACGCCGGCCAAGCCGTTGCGGGCCATGGGGTAGCCGTCGAGGGTGGTCATCACGGTGGAGGCTTCGCCGGGGATGTTCAGCAGGATCGAGGAAATCCGCCCGCCGTACTCGCAGCCCAGGTAGACGGCGGCCAGCAGGATCAGCGCCGACTCCGGCGGCAGGCCGAGGGCAAAGGCGACCGGGATCAGCAGGGCCACGCCGTTGATCGGGCCCAGGCCGGGCAGCAGGCCGACGACGGTGCCGATCAGGGTGCCGATCAGCGCGGTGATGAGGTTGTAGGGCGAGAGGGCAACGCCGAAGCCCTGCCCGAGATAGCTCAAGGTGTCCATCGTCTTTTCCTCAGAGCAGGGGTTCGAGAATGCCCAGCGGCAGCGGAACATCCAGGGCGCGGTCGAACAGCAGGTACAGGCCGACGGCGAGCAGGGTGGCGGTGACCACGCTGGCCACCGGGCGGCCGCCGTAGATCAGCGCGATGAAGGTGCCGACCAGGGCGCTGGCGGGGATGAAGCCCAGCGGCTCGAACAGACCGGCATAGACCGCCAGCAGGACGACGCAGAGCACCACCTTGCCCAGCAGTGCGCCTTCCAGCGCGGGCTCGTCGTCCTCGCGCTTGATCGGCGTGGGCCGCACGATCAGCCAAGCCAGGCCTGCGGCCATCAGGCCGAGGCAGAGCAGCGGGTAGGCGCGCGGGCCGACCGGTTCGTAGGAAAAGGGTGCCTGCAGCTGCCAGGCGATCAGGGCGAAGGCGACGCAGGCGAGCAGCCAGGCGCCAGCGAACAGCCGCTGGAAGAGACTATTGGTAAAGCTCATGAAAGCTTCCTCATGTCATGAGTAGAGCTGGCCAACGATTGAGCGAGCTAGAGCCAGACAAGGCGCAACGACCATCGGGAGTAACAGCCGAAGGCTGGCCCGAAGGGCGAGCGCTAGCGAGTAAAGCGGGCGAAGACGCGGAGTTTACGGTTGTAAATGAGCAGTCTGAGCCCGCTTTCAACGCCGGCTGGCCGACGCGCAGCCGATCGTTTACTGGATGAGGCCGAACTCGCGGGCCAGCTGCTTGTACTGGGCGACCTGCTGCTTCACGTAGGCGTCCAGTTCCGCGCCGGTCATGGCGAAGGGGAACAGTTCGCGCTGGTCGCGCAGCTTGGCGAAGTCCTCGGAAGCCAGCAGCTTGTCGAAGGAGGTCTTCCAGAACTGGTAGTCCTCGTCGCTCACCTTCGGGCCGACGTAGAAGCCCCGCACCACCGGCCAGACGATGTCGAATCCCTGCTCCTTGGCGGTGGGGATGTCGGTCATGCCTTCATCCTTCAGGCGCTCTTCGGCGAATACCGCGAGGATGCGCATCTTGCCGGCGCGGATATGCGGCATGGAGTCGGAGATGTCCGTGCTGCCCACCTGGATGTGCCCGCCCAGCAGCGCCGTGGCAATCTCGCCGCCGCCTTCCAGGGCGACGTAGCGCAGCTGCTTCGGATCGATACCGGCGGCCTTGGCGACCAGTGCGGTCTGCATCCAGTCCTGGCTGCCGACGGTGCCACCGGAGCCGATCACCACCTTGCTCGGGTCGGTCTTGAGCGCGGCCACCAGGTCGCCGAGGTTCTTGTAAGGCGAGTCGCTGGGCACGGCGATGGCGCCGTAGCTGGTGCCCACGGCGGCCAGCCACTTCACGGCGTTCTCGTCGAAGCGGCCGAACTTGCCCTGGGCCAGGTTCAGCAACGAGCCACTGGAGAACGCGGTGATGGTGTTGCCGTCGGCCGGACGCTGGGCGACCACCGCGTTGTAGGCCACGGCACCGACGCCGCCGGGCATGTAGGTAACGCGCATCGGCTTGGTCAGCAGCTTCTCGTCGACCAGGGCGCTTTGCGCCAGTTTGCAGGTGAGGTCGAAACCGCCGCCGGGGGAGGCGGGGGCGATGCATTCCGGGCGCTTGGGCTCGGCCATCAGTTGGCTCGCGGCGAGCAGGGTGGCGCCGGCGAGGGTCAGGTTGCGCAGGACGGTGGACATGGTGCGATTCCTCTCTTGTTGTTGTCGGTTTACCAGATCGCCAGGGAGTAGCTGAGGTAGATACGCGTCTCGTCGGCGTCCCGCGCGAAGCTGGAGCGGTAGGTGGCGTTACGCACCCGCACCGCGACGTCCTTGAGCGGGCCGCTCTGGATCACGTACTTGATGTCGGTGTTGCGCTCCCATTCCTTGCCGTGGCCGTCCATGCCAGTGATTTTGGCATCGTCACCGCTGATGTAGCGATTCATCAGGGTCAGGCCGGGGAGGCCGAGCTTGGCGAAGTCGAAGTCGTGGCGGATCTGCCAGGAGCGTTCGTCGGTCTCGGCGAAATCGCCGACCTGGACGAAGTTGACGAGGTAGGGGTTGCTGCCGTCGATGTAGGGGAAGGCGCTGTCGCCGCTCATCTGCTGCCAGCCAAGACTGAACTTGTTGGCGCCCAGGGCGTAGGCGAGCATGCCGTTGAAGGCGCGGTTGTCGATCTCGCCACCGCGCGCTTTGCCCTGGTCGTCGCTGATGGCCAGGCGTACGTCGGCGCTGAGCTTGCCGGGGCCGAGCGGGTAGCTGGCGAGCAGGCCGACGAAGTGCTGGCGGTAGACCTCGTCCAGCTGTGCGTAGTGGTAACGGCCGGTGAGGTTGTCGGTGAACCTGTAGTCGCCGCCGGCCAGGTCGTAGTGCTTGCCCTCGGCGCTACCGCCGGAGAAGCGGCGGTTCTTGTTGTTCAGCGCGAGGTCCTGCCAGTCGGTGGAGTCGCGGTCCTTGGCCTTCTCCAGGCGCCCGCCGGTGAAGTTCAGGCCCGGCAGGTCGGTGGAGTTGAGCAGCCCGCCCTCGAAGGTCTGCGGGAACAGGCGGCTGTCGTTGGGCTGCAGGGTCGGTAGGTCGGGAATCAGGCTGCCGACTTTCAACTCCGTCTCGGAAGCCTTGAACTTGGCGGTCAGGCCGAACTTGCTGTACTCGTCGGCCGCGCGGCCGTCATCGTGGGTCGGCAGCAGGCCGGTGCCGGTTCTGGCGGGCGAGGAGTCCAGCTTCAGGCCGAGCATGCCCATGGCGTCGAGGCCGACGCCGATGGTGCCGGGCGTGTAGCCGGACTGGAAATCGAGGATGAAACCCTGCGCCCATTCTTCGCGCTTGGACTGGCCGGCGCCGTCGCGAAAATCACGGTTGAAGTAGATGTTCTGGGTGCTGAGCGTGGCGCTGCTGTCCTCGAGGAAGCCAGCGGCTTCGCACAGTGGGGCGACGCCGGCGAAAGCCAGCAGGGCAGGGGGCAGGCAGCGGGAACTGGGCTTGGCGAAAGTCGGTGCAGCCAAAGGCCGGGCGGTGGGCATCTGTGGTCTCCATTCTTGTTGTTGTCGCGAAAGGGCACCACGCCGCCTTTCGCTCTGTTGACGGTCTTTGCCGTCGTCGAGTCCGCTGCTCCCGCCGATGCGCCTGGGCAATGGGCGCTGAAAAAAACGGGGTTGGGAGGCGGCTCGTTGGCGATGCTAACGGGCTAAGCTTTCGCCAGGCTTTCAGTCTCCTTTCGTAGTGATTTCGGCAAATTTCCTCCATTCACAGCGGCGCGCGGATGGGTAAACTGCCGGCCCGAACCTGTAGTCCGAGGGTAGAAATCCGTGCGAATACTCCTGGTTGAAGACCATCCGCAGCTCGGCGAAAGCGTCGCCCAGGCGCTCAAGGGCGCCGGCTGGACCGTGGACCTGCTGCAGGACGGCGTGGCCGCCGACCTGGCTTTGGCCAGCGAGGACTACGCGTTGGCGATCCTCGACGTCGGCCTGCCGCGGCTGGACGGCTTCCAGGTGCTGGCGCGTCTGCGCGAGCGCGGCAAGACCCTCCCCGTGCTGATGCTCACCGCCCGCGGGGAAGTGCGCGACCGCGTGCACGGCTTGAACCTCGGCGCCGATGACTACCTGGCCAAACCCTTCGAACTCACCGAGCTGGAAGCACGGGTCAAGGCGCTGCTGCGCCGCAGCGTGCTCGGTGGCGAACAGCAGCAGCGCTGTGGCGAGCTGGTCTACGACCTCGGCGCACGGCGCTTCACCCTGGCCGAGCAGGCGATGAACCTGACCTCCCGCGAACAGGCCGTGCTCGAAGCCCTGATTGCCCGGCCGGGTCGGGTGATGAGCAAGGAGCAGTTGGCGGCGCAGGTGTTCGGCCTGGACCAGGACGCCAGCGCGGACGCCATCGAAATCTACGTCCACCGCCTGCGCAAGAAGCTCGAAGGCAGCTCCGTGCGCATCGTCACCTTCCGTGGCCTGGGCTACCTGCTCGAGGCGCGGGATGGCTGAACGGCGCTGGATGCTGCCCGGCACGGGCAGCCTGCGCGGGCGCTTGCTTTGGCGCCTCGGCGGCCTGCTACTGGTGCTGCTGCTGATCGGTAGCGCGGCAACTTACTGGCGCGCCCGGCACGCGGCCGACATTGCCTATGACCGCACCCTGCTGGCTTCCGCGCGAGACATCGCCGATGGTCTTTACGCCAGCGACGGCACGCTGCGCGCCAATGTGCCCTATGTGGCGCTGGACAGCTTCGAGTACGACAGCGCCGGGCGCATCTTCTACCAGGTGGTCGACCCCCAGGGACACATGATCTCCGGCTACGAGAATCTCCCGGCGCCGCTGCCGACCACGCCGCGCACGGACGACTACCCGGCGCTGGCCAAGTTCTACGACGCCACCTACGAAGGCCAGGGCGTGCGGGTGGTCAGCCTGTTGCAGCCGGTGAGCCAGCCGACGGTCAGCGGCATGGCGGAAATTCGCGTCGCCGAAACCCTGGGCGCCCGCGAGCGGCTGGCGCGCAACCTGCTGACCGACACCCTGCTTAACCTCGCGCTGTCGGCCATCGCCGCGCTGATGATGGTCTGGTATGCGGTGAGTGCCGGTCTGCGCCCGCTCGACCGGCTGCGCGACGCGGTGGAGGAACGCCAGCCGGACGATCTGCGGCCACTGCCGGAAGTCCGTGTGCAGAAGGAGCTGCGTCCGCTGGTGGCAGCGCTCAACCACTTCACCGTGCGCCTGCGCGGGCTGTTCGACCGCCAGTCGCAGTTCATCGCCGAAGCCTCCCACGAATTGCGTACACCGCTGGCGGCGCTCAAGGCGCGGCTGGAACTGGGCCTGCGCGAGCAGGACCCGCAGCAGTGGCGCGCCACGTTGGTAGACGCCGTGCAGAACACTGACCGGGTGACCGGGCTGGCCAACCAGTTGCTGTCCCTGGCGCGCGTGGAAAGTGGCGCCCGCGCCATCGCCGAAGGCGCGGGGGAGCGCATCGAGCTGGGCCAACTGGCCCGCGAGCTGGGCCTTGCGTTGGCACCCCTGGCGTATTCGCGCGGCGTGGCGCTGGCTCTGGAGGCGGACGAACCGGCGTGGGTGAAGGGCGATCCGACTCTGCTCAACGAGCTGCTCAGTAACCTGGTGGACAACGCTATCGCCCACGCCCCGGCGGACGGCAATGTGATCATCCGCGTGCGCTCGCCGGCGGAGCTGGAAGTCGAGGACGACGGCCCGGGCATTCCGCCGGATGAGCGCGACAAGGTGTTCCGCCGCTTCTACCGCCGCCGCCAGCAGGGCACCGGCCTGGGGCTGGCCATAGTCGGCGAGATCTGCAGTGCGCACCGTGCCCGCATCGAGCTGGGCCAGGGCGAGTTGGGCGGGTTGTTGGTACGGGTGAACTTCCCGGCGGAAAACGCCTGAGCCCGAAACGCGAAACCCGCCAGTGAGGGCGGGTTTCGGTGTGGCCTGTAGGAGCAAGCTCGCGCCTACGAAGAGAGGGGCTTCCGGGCGTTTCCGGTTACTGCAACATGCTCATCGCCGCTTCCATCGCGGCGGAGAGGTCTTCGTCCTCCTTCACGTCCGCCGTCGGGTCCAGGCCCAGCTTGGCGAACGCCGGAATGGTCGCCCAGTCCAGCTCGGTATAGGGGTGCTGGCTGCCGAGGTAACTCTGCAGGGTAGCGACCTGGACGATGTCCACGTAGTCGACCTTGGCCGAGTCGCGGCTGAAGTCCAGATGCTGGCCGGGCACGGCGGCAATCGGCGCCGGGAAGTCCCAGGCCTTGAGGATGCGATCGCCGATGATCGGGTGGATGCGCTCGATCACGTGGTTGAGGCTGATGGAGTCGGCCAGCAGTTCGCTGTGCTCTTCGGCATAGGTGAGGATGGGCAGTACGCCGATCTGGTGCACCAGACCGGCCAGGGTCGCCTGGTCAGGCGCCAGGCGGGTGTAATGGCGGCACAGGGCATGGCAGATGCCGGCGATCTCGGTGCTCTTGTTCCACACCTCGCGCATCTTGCGGTCGACCACGTCGGAGGTGGCCTGGAACATCTGTTCCATGGCAAGACCTGTGGCCAGGTTGCAGGTGTAGTTGATCCCCAGGCGGCTGATCGCCATCTGCAGGTCGTTGATCTCCTTGTTGGTGCGCAGCAGTGGGCTGTTCACCACCTTGATGATGCGCGCGGTCAGCGCGGCGTCGTTGCCGATCACCTTGCTGAGGTCCTGGATGCTGATGTCCGGGTCCTCCGCTGCCTCGCGGACGCGCAGGGCGACTTCCGGCAGCGTTGGCAGCACCAGCTCATCGTTGTCGATGGCTCGCAGCAGTTCCTGTTGTACTTTTTCGGCAAGCTTGCTCATGCAGTGTCCTTCAGGGAAAGCCGGGCTCCCCGCCCGGTACGGAAAGTCAGCGCTGGATCTCGCGGTCGCTGTCCAGAACGTAAGGCAGATCCAGCAGGCGCAGGGGCTGGTCTTCGCCCAGGCGCACATTGCCGTCGGCAGCGGCGTCGTCCTGCAGCACGGCGAGCAGCTCCACGCCATCGGCTGCGCGTGCAGCCAGCACCACTTCGCCGACGCTGGTGGAGTGCACCGGCGAGAACAGTTCGCGGCCCGGCTCCGGCAGTTCGGCGCCGTCGAGTTTCAGACGCTGCAGACGACGCTTGAGGCGGCCCAGGTACTGCATGCGCGCGACGATTTCCTGGCCGGTGTAGCAGCCCTTCTTGAAGCTCACGCCGCCCACGGCCTGCAGGTTGATCATCTGCGGGATGAACAGCTCGCGGGTGGCGCCGAATACCTGGCCGACGCCAGCGCGAACCTGGCCGAGCAGCCAGTCGTTGAGCTCGGCGTGGGGCAGGTGGGCCTGCAGCAGGTCGGCGATGGCCGCGGCGCGCTCGGCCGGCGCCCAGAGTTCGACACGGCCCTGGCCCAGGCCGATGGCGATCAGGCCGTCGGCCCGTGCCACCTGGTCGGCTGCGCCGGAAAGGTTCAGGCCCAGTTCGGTGAGGACAGCGTCCGCACCGCTCAGGCCGAAGCGCGCCCACTGGGGGCTGTCATCGGAGAGGGTCGCCTTGGAGAACACCGCATATTTCTTCAGGTCCGCCAGCTGGCTGTCCACAAGGTCATTCGCCATGGCCAGCAGGAAGCCTTCGCCCTCGGCGAGGATGCGGAAGCTGGAGGTCATGCGGCCCTTGGGCGTGCAGCGGGCGCCGAGGCTGGAGTATTCGGCGTTCAGGTAATTGAGGTTGCAGGTCAGCTGGCCCTGGAGGAATTTGGCCGCGTCCGCGCCACGGACGGCGAGAATCCCTTCGTGATTGAGTTCGGTGTAGAAAGCAGAGTCGGTCATCACGATTCGCTGGAAGAAAGTTAGGGGCCTCATGATAGAGCCCAGGCCCAGCCTTGTCAGCGGGTGCCGGGTTGCCTGCGCATGCGTATAATGCCGCTCGGCTCGCGCCGTCCGTCGACTTCGCGAGCGCCACGCCGTATTCGCCCGCTGTTAATCGAGGTGCCCGCAGATGACCGACGAAACCGAACTCAAACGCCTTTTCTGGCACAGCCGCCGCGGCATGCTGGAACTGGACGTCCTGCTGGTGCCCTTTGTCCAGGAAGTCTATCCGGGCCTGCCGGCCGAGGATCAGGCGCGCTTCCGCAAGCTGCTGGAATGCGAGGACCAGGACATGTTCGGCTGGTTCATGCAGCGCGGCGAGCCGGAAGATGCCGACCTGCGCATCATCGTTCGCATGATCCTGGACCGTGTCCAGCCCAAGTGAGCCCTTCGAGTGCCGCTGGCAGCCGTCCATCGGTTTGCTCGCGGCCTACCTCGCCGCGCAGTGCGGTGCCGTCCTGGCACTGCTGCTGGCGGAGATTCCCCTGCACTGGAAAACGTTCGGCCTGAGCCTCTGCCTGCTGCATGCCTGCTGGGTGGTGCCGCGGCGGATTCTATTGCGCGCGCCGGATTCGGTACGTGCGCTGCGCCACAACGCCGACGGCTGGCAGCTGTGGAGCGAGCGGGATGGTTTCCAGCCGGTGCGCCTGCTGCCGGACAGCCTGGCGCTGCCGGCATTGATCGTCCTGCGTTTCCGTCGTCCCGGCGACTGGCTGGCGCGCAGCGTCTGCGTCCCGGCCGATGCCCTGGCGCCGGAGTTGCACCGGCGCCTGCGCGTGCGGTTGCGCTTCAGCCGCAGTAGGTGGACGGCGCCAGGATAGTGTCGCGGGCCTCGGGCAGCAGGTCCGGATAGTCCAGCGTGTAGTGCAGGCCGCGGCTTTCGTGGCGCTGCATCGCGGACAGGATGATCAGCTCGGCCACCTGGGCCAGGTTGCGCAGTTCGATGAGGTCGCGGCTGACCTTGTAGTTCGAGTAGAACTCGTCGATCTCGTCCAGCAACAGGCGCACCCGGTGCTGCGCGCGGGCCAGGCGCTTGTTGGTGCGCACGATGCCCACGTAGTCCCACATGAAGCGTCGCAGCTCGTCCCAGTTGTGGGCGATGATCACGTCCTCGTCCGAGTCGGTCACCTGGCTGGCGTCCCAGCAGGGCAGCGCGACCAGGTCCTGCGCCTTGGGCAGTTCGGCCAGGATGTCGGCGGCCGCGGAGCGGGCGTAGACGAAGCACTCCAGCAGCGAATTGCTGGCCATGCGGTTGGCGCCGTGCAGGCCGGTGAAGGTGGTTTCGCCAATGGCGTAGAGGCTCGGCACGTCGGTGCGGCCCTGGGAATCCACCACCACGCCGCCGCAGGTGTAGTGTGCCGCCGGCACTACCGGGATGGGCTCGCGGGTGATATCGATGCCGAAGTCCAGGCAGCGCTCGTAGACGGTGGGGAAATGCTCGCGGATGAACTCGGCCGGTTTGTGGCTGATGTCCAGGTAGACGTAGTCGATGCCCAGGCGCTTCATCTCGTGGTCGATGGCGCGTGCCACCACGTCGCGCGGGGCGAGTTCGCCCAGTGCGTGGAAACGCGGCATGAAGCGCTCGCCGTTGGGCAGGCGCAGCAGCGCGCCTTCACCGCGCAACGCTTCGGTGATCAGGAAGCTCTTGGCCTGGGGGTGGTACAGACAGGTCGGGTGGAACTGGTTGAACTCCAGGTTGCCGACCCTGCAGCCGGCACGCCAGGCCATGGCGATGCCGTCGCCGGAATTGCCGTCCGGGTTGCTGGTATACAGGTAGACCTTGCTCGCGCCGCCGGAGGCGAGCACGGTGAAGCGCGCGCTGAAGGTGTCGACTTCGCCGGTGGAGCGGTCCAGCACGTAGGCACCCAGGCAGCGCTGTCCATCCATCCCGAGTTTCTGCTCGGTGATCAGGTCGACGGCGACCCGCTGCGACAGCAATTCGATGTTTGGCCGCTGCCGTGCCTGTTCCAGCAGGGCGTTGAAGATGGCGGCGCCAGTGGCATCGGCCGCGTGGATGATGCGCCGATGGCTATGGCCGCCCTCGCGGGTCAGGTGGAATTCGAAGCCGCCGTCCTCGCGGCCCGGCTCATGGTCGCGGGTGAAGGGCACTCCCTGTTCGATCAGCCACTGGATCGCCTCGCGGCTGTGCTCGACGGTGAATTTCACCGCGTCCTCGCGGCACAACCCGGCGCCGGCCACCAGGGTATCCTCGACATGGGATTCGACAGTATCGGTGTCGTCCAGCACGGCCGCGACTCCACCCTGGGCCCAGAAGGTGGAGCCCTGGGAGAGTTCGCCCTTGCTCAGCACGGCAATCCTCAGGTGCGAGGGCAGCGTCAAGGCCAACGTCAGGCCGGCGGCCCCGCTGCCGATCACTAGGACATCGTGCTGGAAATGCTGACTCATACCCGGCTCCACGAAATGGCGCCCTAGTATATAGAAGGGGGGCACGGCACAATACTGGCGAACCGATGACACCGAAGGCGCGGGGAGCGCGCTGTCGTCCCGGAGGCGGATGGGTTTCGCCCCAGGCGGGCTGATCGGCCAGGCCCAGACGGGGTTGTCGAAACCGCTGAGGCATCAAGGTAATTCGCCGGAACTTTCTTCCGAGTTCCGGTTCGAAGTCGGAATACCCAATCAACTTTGCGCGCAGATTGACATTGCGCGGAAGGGGAGCGGGTGTTCCGCCCGGTATCGTTGAATTTGACGGGCTTCGGACGCATGTCGGGGTCCGATTGCCGCCAATGTGAAAAAACTGTGCGGCGCATGCTTGGAGGGGAGAACTTTTGCAAAAGACCCGAGTCTATCTTGGCAGGACGATTCACCAGGGTGCTCGAAGCTCCTCCAGGTTTTCAGAGGAGCATTCATGCTAACCCAGGAACAGGATCAGCAACTGGTTGAACGGGTACAGCGCGGAGACAAACGGGCTTTCGACCTGCTGGTGCTGAAGTACCAGCACAAGATTCTGGGGCTCATCGTGCGATTCGTACATGACGCCCAGGAAGCCCAGGACGTTGCACAGGAAGCGTTCATCAAGGCGTATCGCGCCTTGGGTAACTTCCGCGGCGACAGTGCCTTTTATACCTGGCTGTACCGTATCGCCATCAACACCGCGAAAAACCATCTGGTTGCGCGCGGTCGGCGGCCGCCGGACAGCGATGTCACGGCAGAGGACGCGGAGTTCTTCGACGGCGACCACGCCCTGAAGGACATCGAGTCGCCGGAAAGAGCCATGCTGCGGGATGAGATCGAGGAAACGGTCCATCGCACCATCCAGCAGCTGCCCGATGATTTGCGCACGGCTTTGACCCTGCGTGAGTTCGAGGGCTTGAGTTACGAAGATATCGCCACCGTGATGCAGTGTCCGGTGGGGACCGTCCGCTCACGGATCTTCCGTGCGCGGGAAGCGATCGACAAAGCTTTGCAGCCTTTGTTGCATGATGAAGTCTGATACAGCGGCAGAAGCCAAGAGAGGTACCGCTATGAGTCGTGAAGCCCTGCAGGAGTCGCTGTCCGCTGTTATGGATAACGAAGCGGACGAGCTGGAGCTGCGGCGTGTGCTTGCAGCCTGCGGCGAGGACGCCGAATTGCGGGCCACCTGGTCCCGCTACCAGCTGGCCAGTGCAGTGATGCACCGTGAGCCGGCCATGCCCAAGCTGGACATTGCAGCCGCCGTGTCCGCCGCGCTGGCCGATGAAGCCGCGCCGGCGCAGCGCAGCCGCAATCCGTGGCGCAACGTTGGTCGCCTGGCTGTCGCCGCCTCGGTGACCCTGGCCGTGCTGGCAGGCGTGCGCATGTACCACCAGGATGACAGTGTGGCCAACGGCCTTGCCCAGCAAGGTGCCACTCCGCAGATCGCCCTGCCGCAAGTGCAAGGCCCGGCGGTGCTGGCGGGCTACACTCAGGACGAGGCACCGCAGGTGATCACCAATGCCCAGGGCGGGCAGACCACCTGGCATGAGCAGCGTCTTCCGGGTTACCTGCGTCAGCACGCACAGCAGTCCGCTGTCAGCGGCACCGACAGCGCCCTGCCTTACGCACGCGCCGCGAGCCTGGAAAGCCGCTGATTTGCGACCTTAAGGAGCGACATGCGCGCGAAGACAGCACTGTTGTTCTTCCTCGGTGGCCTGCTGGCATTGCCAGTCCAGGCCGCCGATGCGTTGGACTGGATCAAGCGCCTCTCCGAGGCTGATCAGAAGCAGAATTTCCAGGGCACCTTCATCTACGAACGCAGTGGAGCCTTCTCCACCCACGATGTCTGGCATCGTGTGGAGAGCGATGGTTCCGTGCGTGAACACCTGGTCCAGGTCGATGGGCCGCGCCAGGAAGTGGTGCGCGTCGATGGCGCCACCCAGTGCGTCGGTGGCGGCATGTCTGGCCAGGCTTCGACTGGCGAGATGTGGCCGGCACGCAAGTTCAATCCAACCGACCTTTCTTCCTACTATGACGTTCGCGTCGCTGGCGAGTCGCGCATTGCCGACCGTCCGGCGGTGGTGTTGGCGGTGATCCCGCGCGATCAGCATCGCTACGGCTTCGAGCTGCATGTGGACAAGCAGACCGGCCTGCCGCTCAAGTCCCTGCTGCTCAATGACAAGGGCCAGATCATCGAGCGCCTTCAGTTCACCCGCATCGATCTGTCCGCGCCGGACGACAGTGAGCTGCAGCCCACTGCGGCCTGCAAGCCGGTGAGGGAAAACAAGGTTGCGGCAGTGAAGACCAGCTGGCATTCCGAATGGGTGCCGCCGGGCTTCACCCTGATCAGCACGCTGCAGGAGCGCAGCCCGGTTTCCAATGACCAAGTCCTGTGCCTCGCCTTCGGTGACGGCCTGGCGCGATTCTCGGTGTTCCTTGAGCCCCTGCATGGCGCCAAGGTCGACGATGCCCGCACCCAGCTGGGGCCGACGACGGTGGTGTCCAGGCGGTTCGCCAGTGACGACGGCGGGACCATGGTGACCGTGGTCGGCGAGATACCCAGCGGTACGGCCGAGCGAGTGGCACTGTCCATGCGGCCGACGGGAACCCAGCCTCAGTGATCCATGAGCGGGGGAGGGTGGTTGCGATCGATGCTGGAGCTGTCCAGGTCGAAACGCTGCGCCGCTCTACCTGCTCGGGATGTTCCGCCAGCGCGGGCGGCGGCCATGGACTGCTGGGGCGGCCCGGGGCTTTTCGGCGGCTTGACCCTGTGCGCATTCCCGCTGGGGGCCGGGTTTCATCGGGCCTTAAGCCTGGCGATGTAATCCTGCTGGGCATGGATGAAGACCTTCTGTTGAAAAGCGCCCTGCTTTTCCATCTTGCTCCACTGATCGGATTTTTCGCGCTGGCGCTACTGGCGGCGCGCCTCGATCTGGGAGAACCTCTCATCATCGTGGCCGGGCTGGCGGGTTTTCTGCTGGCCCGGTTGCTTGTGCGCCGCTATTCGCGGCGTCATGCCGATGATCCGGCGATGCAACCGCTTGTGCTGCGTGCGCTGGTCGGCGGGCCGCCCGGCCCTGTTTAGTGATCTTCCCAATCAACATCACGGGAGCTGTAGTCAATGCAAACCCTGAAACGCAGCATGGCTGCGCTGGTCGCCCTGCTGGCCCTGAGCCTGGCGGCCACCGCGCGGGCTGAACTACCGGACTTCACCCCACTGGTCGAGAAAGCCTCGCCGGCGGTGGTCAACATCAGCACTACCCAGAAGATTCCCGACCGCTCCAACGCGCAGATGGGCATTCCGGATCTCGACGGCCTGCCGCCGGGCCTGCGCGAATTCTTCGAACGCAGCATTCCCCGCGGCCAGGGCGGCCAGGGGCAGGCTCCCCGTGGTCAGCAGCGCGAGGCCCAGTCCCTGGGATCGGGCTTCATCATTTCCGATGATGGCTACATCCTCACCAACAACCACGTGGTGGCCGACGCCGACGAGATCCTCGTGCGCCTGTCGGACCGCAGCGAGCACAAGGCCAAGCTGATCGGCGCCGATCCGCGCAGCGACGTGGCCGTGCTGAAGATCGACGCCAAGGGCCTGCCGACACTCAAGCTGGGCGATTCCGACAAGCTGAAGGTCGGTGAATGGGTTCTGGCCATCGGTTCGCCGTTCGGCTTCGACCACTCGGTGACCGCCGGTATCGTCAGTGCGAAGGGCCGCAGCCTGCCGAACGAGAACTACGTGCCCTTCATCCAGACCGACGTGGCGATCAACCCAGGCAACTCCGGCGGTCCGCTGCTGAACCTGCAGGGTGAGGTGGTCGGTATCAACTCGCAGATCTTCACCCGTTCCGGCGGTTTCATGGGGCTTTCCTTCGCGATCCCCATCGATGTAGCGCTGAACGTGGCCGACCAGCTGAAAGCCGGCGGCAAGGTCAACCGGGGCTGGCTGGGTGTGGTGATCCAGGAAGTGAACAAGGACCTTGCCGAATCCTTCGGTCTCGACAAGCCGGCCGGCGCCCTGGTTGCGCAGTTGGTTGAAGACGGCCCGGCAGCCAAGGGCGGCCTGCAGGTGGGTGACGTGATCCTGAGCCTGAACGGCCAGACCATCAACGAATCCGCCGACCTGCCGCACCTGGTGGGCAACATGAAGCCGGGTGACAAGGCGAACCTTGAAGTCATTCGTGACAACAAGCGCCAGAACCTGAGCCTGACCATCGGCAGCCTGCCGGACGACGACGATGCCGTCGCAGCTGTCGAAGGTAAGGGCGCGGAGCGCAGCAGCAATCGCATGGGTGTGACCGTGGCGGAGCTGACTGCCGAGCAACGCAAGTCCCTGGATATCAAGGGCGGCGTGGTCATCAAGGAAGTGCAGGGCGGTCCGGCAGCGATGATCGGCCTGCGTCCGGGTGACGTCATCACGCACCTGAACAACCGCGCGGTCGACTCCTCGAAAACCTTCAGCGAGCTCGCCAAGGCGCTGCCGAAGGATCGCTCGATCTCCATGCGCGTGCTGCGCCAGGGCCGCGCGAGCTTCATCACCTTCAAACTGACCGAATAAGGTCGGTGCACCAGAAAAGGGCGACTTCGGTCGCCCTTTT
>NZ_AMZB01000065.1 GCF_000313755.1 Pseudomonas nitroreducens TX1
TAGGAGCGAGCTTGCTCGCGAACCCCGACAGCAGCGGAGTTTCAGCCCCGCGCAGCCATCGCCCGCGCCGTATCCAACATCCGGTTGGAGAACCCCCACTCGTTGTCGTACCAGGCCATCACCTTCACCAGCCGGCCGTTCACCCGCGTGTGGCTGGCATCGAAGATCGCCGAGCGCGGGTCATGGTTGAAGTCCACCGACACCAGCGGCTGGCGGTTGAAGCCGAGGATCGCCGAGGTCTCGCCGACTCGCTCCATCAGTTCGTTGATCTCCTGCGCGCTGGTGTCGCGGGCGACTTGCACCGTGAGGTCCACCAGCGAGACGTTGATCACCGGCACTCTAACCGCCAGGCCTGTCAGCTTGCCCGCCAGCTCCGGCAGCACCAAACCCACGGCCTCGGCGGCGCCGGTCCTGGTCGGGATCATCGACTGGGTGGCCGAGCGGGCGCGGTACGGGTCGCTGTGGTAGACGTCGGAGAGGTTCTGGTCGTTGGTATAGGCGTGGATGGTGGTCATCAGACCGTGCTCGATGCCCAGTTCGCGGTGCAGCACCTGGGCCACCGGTGCCAGGCAGTTGGTCGTGCAGGAGGCGTTGGAGACGATGCGGTGCTCCGCGTGCAGGACGCCTTCGTTTACGCCGAACACCACCGTGGCGTCGACGTTCTGGCCGGGAGCGGAGATCAGCACCTGGCGCGCTCCGGCCTGCAGGTGCGCCGCGGCCTTGTCGCCGGAGGTGAAGAGGCCGGTGCACTCCAGCACGATATCCACCCCCAGCGCCTTCCACGGCAACTCGGCCGGATTGCGGATGGCCGTGACGGCGATGCGGTCGCCCTCTACCCTGAGGCTTTCGGCGTCATGCTCGACTTGGCCGGCAAAACGCCCATGCACGCTGTCGTACTGAAACAGGTGGGCGTTGATCGCGGAGTCGCCCAGGTCATTGATCGCCACCACTTGCAGGTGCTGGCGATAGGGGCCCGAATAAAGCGCGCGGAGGATGTTCCGACCGATGCGGCCAAATCCGTTGATTGCCAGGCGTATAGTCATGGAGGTCGTCTCTTTTCTTTTGTTGTGGTAAAAACCATTAAATTTCGCCATCGACGAAAAGTAAATGCTTAGTAATCGATGATTATGTTGTAAAAACAACAACTGATAGTCTGTAGGAGAATGCTGCCATGCACCCTCGTGTGCTTGAAGTCACCCAGCGCATCCAGGCCCGCAGCGCGGCCACGCGCCAGCGCTACCTCGACCTGGTCAAGGCAGCCGCCACCAAGGGCCCGCACCGCGGCACGCTGCCCTGCGGCAACCTCGCCCACGGCGTCGCGGCTTGTGGCGATTCCGACAAACAGGCGCTGCGGCTGATGAACCAGGCCAACGTCGCCATCGTCTCCGCTTACAACGACATGCTCTCCGCGCACCAGCCGCTGGAGCGCTTCCCGGAGCTGATCAAGGACGCCCTGCGGCAGATCGGCTCGGTCGGTCAGTTCGCTGGCGGCGTGCCGGCCATGTGTGACGGCGTGACCCAGGGCGAGCCGGGGATGGAGCTGTCCCTGGCCAGCCGCGACGTGATCGCCATGGGCACCGCCATCGCCCTGTCGCACAACATGTTCGATGCCGCGCTGTGCCTGGGCGTGTGCGACAAAATCGTCCCCGGCCTGTTGATCGGTTCATTGCGCTTCGGCCACCTGCCGGTGGTGTTCGTGCCCGCCGGTCCGATGCCCACCGGCATCTCCAACAAGGAGAAGGCCGCGGTGCGCCAGCTGTTCGCCGAAGGCAAGGCCACCCGCGAGGAGCTGCTGGCCTCGGAAATGGCCTCCTATCACGCGCCGGGCACCTGCACCTTCTATGGCACCGCCAACACCAACCAGCTGCTGGTGGAAGTGATGGGCCTGCACCTGCCGGGCGCCTCCTTCGTCAACCCGAACACCCCGCTGCGCGACGAGTTGACCCGCGAAGCCGCCCGCCAGGCCGCGCGCCTGACCCCGGAGAACGGCCAGTTCGTGCCCATGGCGGAGATCGTCGACGAGAAGGCCATGGTCAACTCGGTGGTGGCGCTGCTGGCCACCGGCGGCTCGACCAACCACACCCTGCACCTGCTGGCCATCGCCCAGGCCGCCGGCATCCAGCTGACCTGGCAGGACATGGCGGACCTCTCCGAAGTGGTGCCGACCCTGGCGCGCATCTATCCCAACGGCCAGGCCGACATCAACCACTTCCAGGCGGCAGGCGGCATGTCCTTCCTGATCCGCCAGTTGCTCGATGGCGGCCTGCTGCATGAAGACGTGCAGACCGTGATGGGCAAGGGGCTGCGTCGCTACCTGCAGGAGCCCTTCCTCGACGAGGGCAAGCTGGTCTGGCGCGAAGGCCCGGCGGCGAGCCTGGACGAAAACATCCTGCGCCCCATCGACAAGCCGTTCTCGGCCGAAGGCGGCCTGCGCCTGATGGAAGGCAACCTCGGTCGCGGGGTGATGAAGGTGTCCGCCGTGGCGCCGGAGCACCAGGTCGTCGAAGCCCCGGTGCGCATTTTCCACGATCAGGCCAGCCTGGCCGCCGCCTTCAAGGCCGGCGAGCTGGAGCGCGACCTGGTCGCCGTGGTGCGCTTCCAGGGCCCGCGCGCCAACGGCATGCCGGAGCTGCACAAGCTCACGCCGTTCCTCGGCGTGCTGCAGGACCGCGGCTTCAAGGTGGCGCTGGTCACCGACGGGCGCATGTCCGGCGCGTCCGGCAAGGTGCCGGCGGCAATCCACGTATCCCCGGAGGCACTCAACGGCGGCCCGCTGGCCAAGCTGCGAGACGGCGACGTGGTGCGTGTCGACGGCACCACCGGCGAGCTGCGCGTGCTGGTGGATGCGGCGCAATGGGAAGCCCGTCCGCTGGTCGATACCCCGGCCATCGATAACCTGGGCATGGGCCGCGAGCTGTTCGCCTTCATGCGCAACGCCTTCAGTCCGGCGGAGCAGGGTGCCTGCAGCTTTACGGCCGAGCTGAACGGTCCGAGCTGATCCGTCCGACGTCCTGTGTGACGGACTGCCTGTCCGTTGCACGGGGCGTTCCCGGCGCTGTCCTATGCTGGCATGATCCCGCGCCGCAACCTTCAATCCCACTTCCAGGCCCGAGCCCGCAATGAACTCCAATAACGCTCAGTCCTCTTCCAACGGTTTCGCCCTGGTGGGCGATATCGGTGGCACCAACGCCCGCTTCGCCCTGTGGCGCGGTGAAGTCCTCGAATCCATCCAGGTCCTGGCCTGCGCCGACTACCCGCGCCCGGAAGACGCGGTGCGCGACTACCTGCAGCGCGTCGGCCAGCCGCTGTCGGCGATCGACAACGTCTGCCTGGCCTGCGCAGGTCCCGTTGGCGCTGGCGACTTCAAGTTCACCAACAATCATTGGGTGATCCAGCGCGACGCCTTCCGCGCCGAGCTGGGCCTGAGCCATCTGCTGCTGGTCAACGACTTCAGCACCATGGCCTGGGCGGCCTCGCGGCTGTCGGAAGAACACCTGGTGCAGGTGCGCCCCGGCAAGGCGCTGGAAGGCCGCGCCAAACTGATCATCGGTCCCGGCACCGGCCTGGGCGTCGGCAGCCTGATGCCATTGCCGGGTGGCGGCTGGGACGTGCTGCCCTGCGAAGGCGGTCACGTCGACCTGCCGGTGACCTCCGAGCGCGACTTCGCCCTCTGGCAGCTGCTGCGCGAAAAATACGGCCACGTCTCGGCCGAGCGCGTGCTCTCCGGCAGCGGCCTGGAAAACCTCTACCGCATGAGCTGCCAGCTCGATGGTGTGGAGCCCAAATGCGCCACCGCCGCCGAGATCGGCGAGCGCGCCATGGCTGGCGACGCCTACGCCGATGCAGTGCTGGAACACTTCTTCCTTTGGCTGGCGCGGGTCGCCGGCAACGCCGTGCTGACGGTCGGTGCGCTGGGGGGCGTGTACATCACCGGCGGCATCGTTCCGCGCTTCCTCGAACGCTTCCAGCGCAGCGGTTTCGCCGAGGCGTTTCGCACCCGCGGCAAGACCAGCGGGCCGTACCTCGATCCGGTGCCGGTGTGGGTCATGACGGCGGAGCATCCCGGTCTGTTCGGCGCCGGTGTCGCCCTGGAACAGGCCCTTCGCAACGAAGGTTGATTCACCGCTTCATTCCTTAGAACAACAAGAAAGGACGCCCGAAGTGAACCAGCCTGCCAAATCCATCCTGCTGGTGGACGACGACCAGGAAATCCGCGAGCTGCTGGAAACCTACCTCAGCCGCGCCGGCTTCCAGGTGCGCAGCGTGGCCGACGGCGAGGGCTTCCGCCGCGCGCTGTGCGACGAGGACGCCGCCCTGGCGATCCTCGACGTGATGCTGCCCGACGAGGATGGCTTCAGCCTGTGCCGCTGGATTCGCTCGCACCAGCGGCATGCCTGCATGCCGGTAATCATGCTCACCGCCAGCTCCGACGAGGCCGACCGCGTGGTAGGCCTGGAGCTGGGCGCCGACGATTACCTTGGCAAGCCCTTCAGCCCTCGTGAGCTGCTGGCGCGGATCAAGGCGCTGCTGCGCCGCGCTCAGTTCACCCAGGTGCGCGGCGGCGAGGTGCTGGCCTTCGACGACTGGCGGCTGGATACCATCAGCCACCGGCTGTTCCACGAGGACGGTGAAGAGCATTTCCTCAGCGGCGCCGACTTCGCCCTGCTCAAGCTGTTCCTCGACAACCCCCGGCAGATCCTTGACCGCGACACCATCGCCAGCGCCACCCGTGGCCGCGAGGTGATGCCGCTTGAGCGCATCGTCGACATGGCCGTGTCGCGCCTGCGTCAACGCCTGCGCGACACCGACAAACCGGCACGGCTGATCCAGACCGTGCGCGGCAGCGGCTACCTGCTGGCCGCCCAGGTTCGCCCGCACCTCGCCGGCCATGACTGAGCGCCGCCGCTGGTCCCTGGTGCCGCGCTCGCTGCTCGGCCGCATGCTGCTGCTCACCCTGCTGGCGGTGCTCATCGCCCAGGGCCTGTCGAGCCTGTTCTGGATTTCCCACCTGCGCAGTAGCCAGCGCGACGGCCTGCTCACCAGCTCGCGCAGCCTGGCCTACTCCATGGCTGCCAGCGTCAGCTATTTCCGCTCGCTGCCCATCGGCTACCGCCCGCTGGTACTCGACCAGTTGCGCAGCATGGGCGGCACGCGCTTCTTCGTCTCGCTCAACGAACGCCCGCTGGACATGCGCGCGCTGCCGGACACCTCCAACAAGCAGGCGGTGATGGACATCGTGCAGGACGTGCTGCGGCAGAAGCTGGGCAAGGACGTCGAGTTGCAGGTGGAGTTCGTCAGCCCGGACGACCTGCGGCTGTTCAACGGCGAGCTGAAGCTGGAGGAACTGCCGCGCTCCTGGGCGCACTACGCGCTGACGCTGGAGCCGGTGAACCCTCCGGTGCTGGTCACGCAGATACGCATCGGCGAGAGCGAGTGGCTGTATATCGCCAGCCTGATGCCGGCGCCCTACGTCACTCTGGAGCCCGAAGGCCTGCCGCCACAGCAGGTCATCTCCATCGCCTTTACCAGCCTGCTGCTCTTGCTGTTCACCGGTCTGCTGGTGCACTGGCAGAGCCGCCCGCTCAAACGCCTGGCCCGCGCCGCCCGTGACATCGCCCTGGGCGGCCAGGACCAGCCGCTGGAGGAGAGCGGGGCGAGCGAACTGGTGGAGGTCTCGCGCGCCTTCAACACCATGCGCGAGCGCATCGACCGCTACGTCAACGAACGCGCCCAGCTGTTCAGCGGCATCTCCCACGACCTGCGCACGCCGATTACCCGCCTGCGCCTGCGGGTCGAACTGCTGGAAGACGAGCAGGCCCGCGACAAGTTCAGCCACGACCTCGACGAACTGGAACTGCTGGTGAAGGGCGCGCTGCAATGCGTGAAGGACACCGACATCCACGAGAACGTCGAGCCGGTAGACCTCAACCAACTGCTGCAGTACGTCGCCGGCCCCTACATCGCCGACGGCCGCGTCGAGGTGCTGGGCGCGGCGCTGGAGCCCTATCCGGGCAAGCCGCTGGCGCTCAAGCGCTGCATCGGCAACCTGCTGGACAACGCCCTGAAGTACGGCGGCCGCGCCCAGCTGAGCATCGAGGATGATCCTGATGCGGTGGTCTTGCATGTCGACGACCAGGGACCGGGCGTGCCGGAGCAGCGGCTGGAGAAGGTCTTCGAGCCGCGCTTCCGGTTGTCCGAGCGGGGGCAGGGCTACGGCCTGGGGTTGGGCATCGCGCGCAATATTGCTCATACGCACGGCGGGGAAGTGACGTTGCAGAATCGCCGGGAGGGCGGGTTGAGGGTGACGTTGAGGTTGCCGCGGTTGGAGGTGGAGTAGGGCGGTTGGTTTTCTCCGGTGGGTATGGCGCGTGGCGGCGCCGTTTCCCTCTCCCTAACCCTCTCCCTGACGGGAGAGGGGACTGTTCGGCGCGAGTGGCAATCGCAGAGTTCGCTTGATGTCCTAGTGTGGGTAGACGCAGAAACCTACAGGCAAGGCTCCCTCTCCCTTCAGGGAGAGGGCTGGGGAGAGGGTGGTGGGCCGGGGCACTAGTCTCCTGCGCATTCCCGCCGGAGCCAGTCCGATGCCCTCTTACCTAGCCGAATTCTCGAAACAACTGCGCCATGACCAGACCGAAGCCGAACGCGCCCTCTGGCACCGCCTGCGCGCTCACCGCTTCCTCGGTCTCAAGTTCCGCCGGCAGAAAATCATCGGGCCCTACATCGTCGATTTCATTTGTCACGAACGCATGTTGATCATCGAGCTGGATGGCGGGCAGCATCTGGGTTCCAATGTGGACCTGGAGCGTGACGGATGGCTCAAGCACAGGGGTTTCACAGTGCTGCGTTTCTGGAATCATGATGTGCTGTTGAAGATGGATTCGGTGCTGGAGGCGATACGCCTGGCGCTCGATGGGGACGCTTTTCCCTCTCCCCAACCCTCTCCCTGAAGGGAGAGGGGGCCGCTCGGCGCAAGTGGCAACCAAGGATTCAGCCTGACGTCTTGGTTCGGCTATACGCAGGAACTACAGACCGCTCAGACAGCTCCCTCTCCCTTCAGGGAGAGGGCAGGGGAGAGGGCAGGGGAGAGGGTGGTGGGCCAAGACTCCGTGCTCCAGGAACCTCCCAATGCCGCCCCAACATCCCCCGATGCCAAATCCACCAAAGGACCGCCAATGTCACCACCTCGTGACAATCAAAGATCGCTTCGTTACCCGGAGACCGGAATGCCTTGGATAGACTCGGAACATCGCAAGCGAAGACTTGCCTCCAATAACAAGAACAAGGTGCTCCCCATGAATGCGATCCGTCGCCTGTCGGCCGCCATCTGTCTGTCTTCCCTCTGTCTTTCCCCCCTGCTGGCCCACGCCGGTGAAGTCGAAGTGCTGCACTGGTGGACCTCCCCCGGTGAAAAGCGCGCCGCCGAAACCCTGAAGAAACTCGTCGAAGCCAAGGGCCATACCTGGAAGGACTTCGCCGTCGCCGGCGGTGGCGGCGAAGCGGCCATGACCGTGCTGAAGACCCGCGCCGTCTCCGGCAACCCACCGGCCGCCGCGCAGATCAAGGGGCCGGACATCCAGGAGTGGGGCGAACTCGGCCTGCTCGCCGACCTCAACGATGTCGCCGCCGAAGGCAAGTGGGACCAACTGCTGCCGCCGCAGGTGGCGCAGATCATGAAGTACAAGGGCGACTACGTGGCTGTGCCGGTCAACGTGCACCGGGTGAACTGGCTGTACATCAACCCGGAAGTCTTCAAGAAGGCCGGCGCCACGCCGCCGACCACCCTGGATGAATTCTTCGCCGCCGCCGACAAGCTCAAGGCCGCCGGCTTCACCCCCCTGGCCCATGGCAGCCAGCCCTGGCAGGACGGCACCCTGTTCGAGAACCTGGTGCTGAGCAAGATGGGCCCGGAAGGCTACCGCAAGGCCTTCGTCGAGCTGGACAAGGAAACCCTCACCGGCGCGCAGATGGCCGACGTCTTCGCTGCGCTGAAGAAGCTGCACGGCTATGTCGATGCGGATGCCGCCGGCCGCGAGTGGAACGTCGCCACCGGCATGGTCATCAACGGCAAGGCCGGCATGCAGATCATGGGTGACTGGGCCAAGAGCGAGTTCACCGCCGCCGGCAAGGTGGCGGGCAAGGACTACCAGTGCCTGCCGTTCCCCGGTACGCAGAAGGCCTTCGACTACAACATCGACTCGCTGGTGATGTTCAAGCTGAGCAACGAGGAAAACCGCAAGGCGCAGGAGGACCTGGCGCGTGCCGTACTCGACCCGTCCTTCCAGAAGGACTTCAGCCTGAACAAGGGCTCGATCCCGGTGCGCCTGGACGTCGACATGACGCCCTTCGACAGCTGCGCCCAGCAGTCGATGAAGGACTTCAAGGCCGCTTCCGCCAGCAACAACCTGGTGCCGAGCATGGCCCACAGCATGGCCGCCTCCAGCTACGTGCAGGGCGCGATCTTCGACGTGGTCACCAACTTCTTCAACGACCCCGCCGCCGATCCGCAGAAGGCTGCGCAGCAACTGGGCGCCGCCATCCAGGCCGCCGCGCAGTAAGGCGCAAGCCGGCCCTTTTGCGGGCCGGCCTCTCTCCAACCGAACGACTCCGGGCCGCCACGGCAGCCCGGGCGGGTTCACTCATCCTCGAGAAGGCAGATGGCGACCCACTCTCCGACTTTCACTCCCGCCGCCAGCCCGCGTGCTTCGCTGCTCGACGGCCTGCAGGCCTGGCTGCCCAAGCTGGTGCTGGCCCCGAGCATGCTCGTGGTGCTGGTCTGCGTATACGGCTACATCGGTTGGACGCTGCTGCTGTCCTTCACCAACTCGCGCTTCATGCCGGCCTACAGCTGGGCCGGGCTGACCCAGTACCTGCGCCTGTGGGACAACGACCGCTGGTGGGTGGCGAGCAAGAACCTGCTGCTGTTCGGCGGCCTGTTCATCGGCATCTGCCTCGCGCTCGGGGTGTTCCTCGCTGTGCTGCTGGATCAGCGCATCCGCCGCGAAGGCTTCATCCGCACGGTCTACCTCTACCCCATGGCGCTGTCGATGATCGTCACCGGCACCGCCTGGAAGTGGCTGCTCAACCCCGGCCTGGGCCTGGACAAGCTGCTGCGCGACTGGGGCTGGAGCGGCTTTCGCTTCGACTGGCTGGTGGACCCGGAACGGGTGGTCTACTGCCTGGTGATCGCCGCCGTGTGGCAGGCCTCGGGTTTCGTCATGGCGCTGTTCCTCGCCGGCCTGCGCGGGGTCGACCCGGCCATCGTGCGGGCCGCCCAGGTGGACGGCGCGAGCCTGCCGACCATCTACCTGCGCATCGTCCTGCCGAGCCTGCGCCCGGTGTTCTTCAGCGCGCTGATGATCCTTGCGCACATCGCCATCAAGAGCTTCGACCTGGTGGCCGCGATGACCGCCGGCGGCCCCGGTTATTCCTCCGACCTGCCGGCGATGTTCATGTACGCCCATACCTTCACCCGCGGCCAGATGGGCCTGGGCGCCGCCAGCGCGATGCTGATGCTCGGCGCCGTGCTGGCCATCGTCGTGCCGTACCTGTACTCCGAACTGCGGGGCAAGCGCCATGCATGACTCGACCCTGAAACCGTCGTTCAGCCTGAGCCGCCTGGCGGTGCACGCGACCCTCTGGGGCGCCGTGGCGCTGTACGTGATTCCGCTGCTGGTGATGCTGCTGACCAGCTTCAAGACCCCGGAAGACATCCGAAACAGCAACCTGCTGGCGCTGCCGGACGTATTCACCGTGATCGGCTGGGTGAAGGCCTGGGGCGCGGTGGGCGACTACTTCTGGAACTCGGTGAAGATCACCGTGCCCGGCGTGCTGATCTCCACCTTCATCGGCGCCATGAACGGCTACGTGCTGTCGATGTGGCGCTTCCGCGGCTCGCAGTTGTTCTTCGGCGCGCTGCTGTTCGGCTGCTTCCTGCCGTTCCAGGTGATCCTCCTGCCGATGTCCTTCACCCTCGGCAAGCTCGGCCTGGCCAACACCACCACGGGCCTGGTGATGGTGCACTGCATCTACGGCCTGGCCTTCACCACGCTGTTCTTCCGCAACTACTTTGTGGCGATTCCCGATGCGCTGGTGAAGGCCGCGCGCCTTGACGGTGCGGGGTTCTTCACCATTTTCCTACGCATTCTGATGCCGATGTCCACCCCCATCGTCATGGTCTGTCTGATCTGGCAGTTCACCCAAATCTGGAATGATTTCCTCTTTGGGGTGGTGTTCGCCAGTGGCGACGCCCAGCCCATCACGGTGGCTCTGAACAACCTGGTGAACATCAGCACGGGCGTGAAGGAATACAACGTCGACATGGCGGCCGCGATGATCGCGGCGCTGCCCACGCTGGTGGTCTATGTACTGGCCGGCAAGTACTTCGTGCGCGGGCTCACTGCCGGCGCCGTCAAAGGTTGAGGTAAGCACCGATGTCCACCCTTGAACTGCACAACCTGCACAAGTCCTACGGCGCCGGCCTGGCGGACACCCTGAAGTCGATCAACCTGTCGATCGAATCGGGCGAGTTCCTGATCCTGGTCGGCCCGTCCGGCTGTGGGAAATCCACCCTGATGAACTGCATCGCCGGGCTGGAAAGCGTCACCGGCGGCGCGATCCTGGTGGACGGCCAGGACATCAGTGGCATGAGTCCGAAGGATCGCGACATCGCCATGGTGTTCCAGTCCTATGCGTTGTACCCGACCATGAGCGTGCGCGAGAACATCGCTTTCGGCCTGAAGATCCGCAAGCTGCCCAAGGCCGATATCGATGCCGAAGTGGCGCGGGTCTCCAGGCTGCTGCAGATCGAGCACCTGCTCGAGCGCAAGCCTTCGCAGCTCTCCGGCGGCCAGCAGCAGCGCGTGGCCATGGGCCGGGCGCTGGCGCGGCGACCGAAGATCTACCTGTTCGACGAGCCGCTGTCGAACCTCGACGCCAAGCTGCGCGTGGAGATGCGCACCGAGATCAAGCTGATGCACCAGCGCCTGAAGACCACCACGGTGTATGTGACCCACGACCAGATCGAGGCCATGACCCTGGGTGACAAGGTGGCGGTGATGAAGGACGGCATCGTCCAGCAGTTCGGCACGCCGCAGCAGATCTACAACGACCCGGCGAACCTGTTCGTCGCCAGCTTCATCGGCTCGCCGCCGATGAACTTCATCCCGCTCAAGGTGCAGCAGCAGGGCGGCCGGCTGGTCGGCCTGCTGGACAGCGGCCAGGACCGCTGCGAACTGCCGTTGCAACTGGATGCCGGGCTGATCGAGGGCCGCGAGCTGATCCTCGGCGTTCGCCCGGAACAGGTGCAGCTCGCCACCGACGGCGCCGACGGCCCGAGCGACCTGCGCGCCGAGGTCGAGGTGGTCGAACCCACCGGCCCGGACACCCTGGCCTTCGTCACGCTCAACGGCGCCAAGGTCTGCTGCCGCCTCGCGCCGGACCAGGCGCCGCTGCCGGGCGCGTCCCTGCAACTGCGCTTCGATCCTTCCCGCGCGCTGCTGTTCGACGCCCAGAGCGGCGAACGCCTGCGCGCCGAGCCACGCGGCGACGGCGCGAACAAGGTCACGCCGCTCGCCCGCCAGAAGCATTCCTGAAACACCCTGCCTGTAACCACGCTAGAAACCAAGACAACGAGGACGCTGGAGATGCACAAGAACAACAAGAACCGGCCCGCCGCGCGAACCCTGGGCTGCCTGCTCGCGCTGGGTTGCGTTGGCAACGTAGCCCACGCTGCCGACGCCTTCTCATCCGAGTCCAAGTGGGGCTTGGGCGACTGGGGCGGCAAGCGCACCGAGCTGCTGGAGAAGGGCTATGACTTCAAGCTCGACTACGTCGGCGAGGCCGCCAGCAACCTGGGTGGCGGTTATGACCAGCACACCACGGCGCGCTACTCCGACCAGTTCGCCCTCGGCACTCACCTGGACCTGCAGAAGATCCTCGGCTGGGACGCGACCGAGTTCCAGTTGACGGTCACCGAGCGTAGCGGCCGCAACCTCTCCAACGACCGCATCAGCGACCCGCGCGCCGGACAGTTCAGCTCCGTGCAGGAGGTCTGGGGGCGTGGCCAGACCTGGCGCCTGACGCAGATGTGGATCAAGCAGCAGTACTTCGACGGCGCGCTGGACGTGAAGGTCGGCCGCTTCGGCGAGGGCGAGGACTTCAACAGCTTCCCCTGCGACTTCCAGAACCTGGCCTTCTGCGGCTCCCAGGTGGGCAACTGGGTCGGCGGCATCTGGTACAACTGGCCGGTCAGCCAGTGGGCGGCTCGGGTGAAGTGGAACTTCAACGACCAGTGGTACGCCCAGGTCGGCGCGTACAACCAGAACCCGTCGAACCTGGAGACCGGCAACGGCTTCAAGCTCAACGGCAGCGGTACCAAGGGCACCATCCTGCCGGTGGAGCTGGTGTGGATGCCCAAGGTCGGCGCGCAGCAACTGCCCGGCGAGTACCGCCTGGGCTACTACTACAGCACCGCCGAGGCCGACGACGTGTACGACGACGTCAACGGCAACCCGCAGGCGCTCACCGGCGAGCCGGCCAAGACCCATAGCGGCAAGCATGGCTGGTGGGTGGTGGCGCAGCAGCAGGTCACGGCGCACAACGGCGATGCTTCGCGCGGCCTGAGCCTGTTCGCCAACTTCACCGTGCATGACAAGGCCACCAACACCGTCGACAACTACCAGCAGCTCGGTGTCCTCTACAAGGGCCCGTTCGATGCGCGGCCCAAGGACGACATCGGCTTCGGCGTGGCACGCATCCACGTCAACGACGATGTGCAGGATCGCCAGCGACTGGCCAACCAGGTCAACGGCATCGACGACTACGACAACCCGCTGTACCAGCCCATCCAGGACACCGAGTACAACGCCGAGCTGTACTACGGCGTGCATGTGACCAATTGGCTCACCGTACGCCCGAACCTGCAGTACATCCGCCATCCGGGCGGGGTGGACGAGGTCAACAACGCCGTGGTGGCCGGCCTGAAGATCCAGTCCAGCTTCTGATTGCTCCCGGTGCGAACCTGGCCCGTCCTTGCGACGGGCTTTTTTTCCAGCGTCAGAGGGCTTCTGCGCGGATCGAGTGGACGGCTTTTGCTCGCAGGTTCTCTGCCTGTCCGTGGCGGGGGAATCCCTTTTCAGTGGCGCGGACGCTGCGCGTGACTAGGCTTTGCGGTTAGAATCGCGGCCTTTTCTGTAAGATGTAGTGAAACTACAGAGATCTTCACGCCCCGGAATGTCCGGGCAGGGATTGGATCAGGACATCCGGACAATGCTTGAGCATCCGCTGCAGCGCTTTTTTCATTCCATGCGGGGTAAGCGCCCCTTCGACTGGGTGCGCTTCCAGCGTCGTGACCTGCTGCTCATCGATCACCCGCAGTGCCAGGCGGTCTTCAGCCGCCAGGGCGCGCAGCTGCTGCACTTCCAGCCGCGCGGCGCGCGCCCGCTGCTGTGGTGTTCCAGCCAGTGGCCGAGCCTGAGCACCGCGCCGATCCGTGGTGGCATCCCGGTCTGCTGGCCCTGGTTCGGCAGCCATCCCACCGAGGCCGACTGGCCGCAGCATGGCTGGGCCCGCCAGCGCGAGTGGCGCATGCTCGATGCCTGGGCCGACGATCAGAAAGCAGTGGTCAGCTGGCAGCTGGATATCGAGGACTGGCACGTGCGCCTGGAAGCGCGCCTGGGCCAGGACCTGGACATCGAACTCTCCAGCTACCACGAGGATGACAGCGACTGCCTCTTCAGCTTCGCCCTGCAGCCATACTGGCGCGTGGGTTCGCTGCGTCGCTCGGTGGTCCATGGCATGGAACTGGACGGCAAGGCCAGCGGCCTGCCCAATACCTGGGCGCCCCGTGGCGCGGTCAAGCAGGTGCTCTACAACACCGGTTCCCTGGTCCTGGAAGATGCCGGCTGGCAGCGCCGCCTGCGCATCGACAAGAACACCAGCGCCGGCAGCGTCATCTGGCACCCCGGCAGCCGCGCGGTGGAGCAGGTGGAGCCGGGCGAAGCGGAGCGCTTCCTGTGCATCGGCGCGGCCGGTTATCGCGCGGGCGGGCTTATCCTCGCCCAGGGTGAACGCATGCTGCTGAACCTGCGCGCCGGTCTGGTCTGACCGGCTGATTTCAACGGGTTGGCCAAGCTGTAGGAGCGAGCTTGCTCGCGAACCGCTTGATGCTGTCGTCCCCGGCGAGCTTGTTCGCGAGCAAGCTCGCTCCTACGAAAAGCAGGGAGGCGGACAGCCCCTCGGCGAGGCCATCCGCGAGACGAGGGGGCGAACCCTCAGGACGGTTGCTGCGGCGTGCCCAGCAGCGACTTGCCGGTTTTCTTCTGCCGCTTGGCCATGCGTTTTTCGTGCGCGGTTTTCAGCGGCTTCTTCTTCGCTTGCTTCTTCGCGTCGAGACCTTTCATGAGCCTGTCCTCCGACGGGACGCCCTCGGGTCGAGAGCTGACTGCTTCAGCATAGTCCCGTCGCAGGCGTCTGTTCAGCCGGCGGTCTGGCGCTCTAGCTCGCGGCGCACCATGTTGGCGTAGTGTGGCGGGCTCAACCGGTACAGCTCGCTGGCCACCCAGGACAGCCAGCGGGCGCCGAGCCGGTCGCGTTGGGCCAGCAGGCGCCGGGCTTCGGCCTCGGCGCGCTGGGCGTTTTCCTGGTGATAATCGGCACGGCTCATCGGGTCTTCGGTACAGCCTCAGGACTTCGCGCAGCTCAGGGTCTGCGGATCGATGGTGATACTGGCCAGCGGTTTGGCGTCGCTGCCGGCATATTCGTGGGTAACGCTCAAGTGGTGCTCGCGGAAGCGCTGCAACAGATCGGGCTGCTGGCAGGTGGTGCCTTCGAGCTGCTTCTTCAGGCCGTTCTCGAACTTGGCGCGGGCGCCCAGGTCCATGGCGTCCAGGCGCAGGTTGGAGATGGCGTAGCGGTAATACAGCATCTTCTTCGCCGGGTCGAGCTGCACGCTGTTGAGGGTAGTCACCTTGTCCACCTGGCGCGGCAGGTTGGACCGGGTCACCTGGTCGAAATAGTCCGCCGACTCCTTGAGGAATTTCGCCTCATCGGCAGCGTCGTCGGCGTGGACGGCCAGGCTGGTGAGCAGCAGGAAGGGCAGGGCGAGACGGGCAAACGGCATGGGGAATTCCTGTACGGCTGATGGGAGTGGAGCGAAGTGCAGGCTCAGTAGCTGCGACAGCCACGGCAAGATCGCGTACTGCCCTGCCTGCGGCTAACAACGCACATGGTCAGTGAGTGTAGAGCACCGCCAGCCGCTGGCCGCTCGCTGCAGCACTCTTTTGCGAGTAGCCTTGCGCGCGGCCATCCACCCTCTTTTCGCAGGTTTGCTTCCACACCATGATCGAACTGAACCAGGTTGACCTTCGCACCGACCCTGCCGCGCAACGCGTGGTGAAGGACGAAACCGTCACCGTCGAATTCGCTGCCGCGCCGGGTGAGCTGATGAGCCTCGAAGGGCCGAACCGCTACGCCGTCGGTGACGCGATCATCAGTGGCGCCACCGGCGAGCGCTGGGTCGTTTCCCGCGAGCGTTTCGATCCGAAATACCGGCCCGCCGACTCCGCGCTCGCTCACGGCGAACCCGGTGCCTACCGCAATATTCCCAGCCCCGTGCTGGCGCGGCGCATGGACGAAGCCTTCACCCTGCTGCGCTCGGCGGGCGGCGACCGCCTCACCGGTGCGGCCGGCGACTGGGTCATGCAGTATGCACCCGGCGACTATGGCGTGGTGAAGGCCGAGCGCTTCGCCAAGGTCTATCGCCTGGCCGAGTGATCGCGACACCGGCCTGGCCTCCATGGCCCGCCAGCGGCTATGGTCTGTGCTGGCGGGCGCTCTGCGCCGTGCATTTGTTGCAACTTTGCCGGCGTCGCGGGGGTCCACCCTGCAGCCGCCGGTGGGCGGGATGCTCATGGGAGGACAGTGCGGGATGCGATTCATGGACATGCGCGGGCTCAGTCTGGGGCCCTGGAAACTGATCAGCCTGACGGTGAAGGAGTTTCTCGACGACGAGATGCCCACCTATGCTGCGGCCCTGGCTTACCAGGGGTTGTTCTCGCTGTTTCCCTTCCTGCTGTTCCTCATCGCCCTGCTGGGCTTTCTGCACCTGCCGGAGTTCTTCGACTTCCTCCGCCAACAGGCCGACTACGTGCTGCCGGCGCAGGCGCTGGAACAGGTCAATCCGGTGATCGACCAGTTGCAGCAGCGCCAGGGCGGCCTGCTGTCCATCGGTATTGTGGTGGCGTTGTGGTCGTCCTCTGCGGCGGTGCGCTCGCTGATGATCGCGCTCAATGCTGCCTATGACGTGCGCGAGGGCCGCCCGGCCTGGAAGCGCATTCCGCTGTCGCTGTTCTACACCTTCGGCCTGGTGGCGATGCTGATGATGATCGCCGCGCTGATGATCCTCGGCCCGCAGGTGATGGGCTGGATCGCCGCCAAGGTGGGCCTGGAGGATTTCGTGGTGATCCTCTGGAGCATCCTGCGCTGGCCGGTGATCGTGATGCTGATGATGATGGCGGTGGCGATCATCTACTACGTCACGCCCAACGTGCAGCAGCGCTTCCGCTTCATCACTCCCGGCTCGGTGCTGGCGGTGGTGCTGTGGATCGCCGCGTCGCTGGGCTTTGGCTACTACGTGAAGAACTTTGCCGACTACAACGCCATGTACGGCAGCGTCGGCGCTATCATCGTGCTGCTGCTGTATTTCTACATCTCATCGGCGGTGCTGTTGCTGGGCGCGGAGCTCAACGCGGTGATCGAACACCATCTGCCTCACGGCAAGGACGAAGGCGAAAAGACCTTCGACCAGGCTGAGCCGGAACCCGAGCCGGACAGAGGCTAGGGCTGTGCCGGCTGGCCGGCGACGGCGGGCGGCTCGTTGAGCAGGGCGTTGACCAGCGCGGTGGCCTTCTCGAAGGACGGGTAGCCGCTGCGGGCGACGTCCAGGCTGCCATAGGCCGTCTGGTAGCGCTGCGCCTTGCCCGGGTCGGCCTGCTCCACCAGGAAGGGCTCGGACCAGATCTTGTAGAGCAGCGCAACGGCATAGGGCTGGCCGGCTTCGGCGGCGTTCTCCAGCAGCGGGAGCACCTCGTCCACCTGCGGGCCTTCCTTGATTTTCAGCAGCGCCATGTAGAAGCTCGCCTCGCCGCGCTCGTCCTGCTCCATGGCGCGGGCGAGCAGGGCCTCGGCCAGCTCGTAATTGGCCAGGTCGCCGCTGGCGATCAGCAGCTTCGCCTGGAGCATGTCGTTCTGGTAGAGCAGGCGCTCCTGGCGGCAGGCTTCGCCGCTCAGCGGCTCGTCGCAGGGATTGCTGGCCTTGGTCGAGCAGCCGGCCAGCAGCAGCGGCAGGACCAGGGCGGCCAGCCGGAAAGGTGTGTGTGGCTTGCCCATGCAAGTCCCTCGGGGGCGAATGTCAGGGTTCGACCAGTCGCGGGCGCGCCGGTTCTGCTTATTGGCCAACAGCATAGCCGCTGCTCGTCAGAGAGCCTGGAAACCGGGCAGGCACGGCAGGCGTTCGCTGAGGAAGTCGATCAGCGCGCGGGTCCGGGCCGGCAGGAATCGGCGCGAAGGATACAGCAGGCTGGCCTCCTGGGTTGGCCCGCGCCACTCCGGAAGAATGCACTGCAAGGTGCCGTCGGCCAGCAAATCCGCCACCAGCCAGGCCGGCGTCAGGCCGAAACCGGCGCCCAGGCAATAGCTTTCGCGGATCGCCAGCGAACTGTTCACCGTGTAGCGACTGCGCGTGGTGAGGTTCAGCTCGCGGCCGTCGGCGTGGCGCAGCAGCAGGTTCTGCCCGGCGTCGAGCCAGGCAAATCGCAGGTATTGCGCCAGCGGCAGGTCTTCGGGAGTAGCGAGCGCCGGCAGACGGGAAATCCACTTCGGTGACGCCACCAGGTAGCGCGGCGAGCGGGCCAGCGGGCGGGCGATCAATGGTTCCGGCAGTTCACCGCCCAGGCGCAGGGCGAGGTCGATGCCTGCCTCGGCAAGGTCGACGAAGCGGTCGTTGAGCAGCAACTCCACCTCGACTTCCGGGTGCAACTGCATGAACTCCAGCAGCAGTGCATTCAGCCTCAGCACGCCCAGGCTTACCGGCGCGCTGACCCGCAGGCGGCCAAGCACCTGTTCGGTCTCGCCGCGCGCCTCGCTGACGCCCTCTGCGTAGCTTTCCAGTGTCTGCCGGGCGTGTTCGTAGAAGCGTCGGCCCTGTTCGGTGGGCTGCACGCGGGTAGTGCTGCGGACCAGCAGTTGCGCGCCGACCTGCCGCTCCAGCGCCGCCATGGTCTTGCTCACCGTCGGCTGGCTGCTGCCGCACTCGCGCGCCACCGCGGAAAGGCTGCCCAGCTCTACGGCGCGGACGAAACAGTGCAACGCCTTGAGGGTATCCATGTCCTATTCGTTTATCGAATGACGGGTCTGCCAATATGCCGTCTACCGCCGTGATTGGGAATGACTGAGGCTGTGCCCATCTCATCGCCCGATATCGAGGAACACCATGAAGAACCTGCTGCTCGCCGCCCTGATTGCCCTGGCCCTGCCGCTGGCGCAGGCTGAAGAAGGACACTGGCAGGCGACCTGGAGCGCCAGCCCGCAGCGGACCTGGGGCAAGGAAGTGCCGTTGCCATTGGGCGTGCCGCCGGTGATCGGCAACCACACCCTGCGGCAGATCGTGAAAGTCAGCCTGGGCGGCCGGCGCGTGCGCATCGTGCTGTCCAACGCCTACGGCAGCCAACCGGTGGCTATCGGCGGCGCGGCTGTCGCGGTGGCGGCGCCGGCCGGGCGCTTGGGTGGCCCGAGTCGCCGACTGACTTTCGCCGGCCAGCCGACGGCCTACATCGCTCCGGGTGCTGAGCTGTTCAGCGATCCGCTGGATCTCGCCGTTCCGTCGCTGGGCGAATTGTCGGTATCCCTCTACCTGCCGCAGTCGACGGCCATCGAAAGCTTCCACTGGGACGGCAAGCAGCGCGTCTACGGTGCGCCGGGAGAACAGCTCGACGCCGCGCACCTGCCCGCGGACGGCAAGATGGAAGCGCGCCTGTTCCTTGCCGATGTGCTGGTTGAAAACCCCGAGCCGCGCCCGGTGGTGGCGGTGCTTGGCGACTCCATCACCGATGGCCGTGGCGCCGGCCTGGACGGCAATCAGCGCTGGCCGGACGTGTTGGCGCAGCGGCTGGCCGCTCGCAGTGTGGGCGTGATCAACGCCGGTATTTCCGGTGCACGGCTGCTTTCCGACGGCATGGGGCAGAGCGCCCTGGTGCGTTTCCAGCGCGACGCGCTGGGCAAGCCGGGAGTGAAGGTGGCTATCGTGCTGCTGGGGATCAACGATATCTCCTGGCCCGGCAGTACCTTCGCGCCGAACAACCCGCTGGCGCAGTATGAAGACCTGGTCGCCGGTTACCGTCAACTGATCGCCCAGGCCCAAGTGCGTGGCGTGCGTATCGTCGGCGCAACCCTCCTGCCATTCGAGCGCGCCCTCAGCGGGTCGCCGATCGAGAATTACCACGCGGCCAACAAGGAAGCGCTGCGCCAAAGAGTGAACCAGTGGATTCGCCGGAGCGGGGAGTTCGACGCGGTGGTGGACCTGGATGCGCAGTTGCGCGACCCGGCCCGTCCGTTGCGTCTGCTGCCCAGGTACGACAGCGGCGATCACCTGCATCCCAATGATGCGGGGAACCGGGCGATGGCTCAGAGCGTGGATATCGAGCAATTGCTGAAGGGGATGTGATGTCTTCCGCGAGGGTGGGAGTGGCCGGGAAGCGATCGCGGACGGAGTCCGCTTGTGTCTGCCGACTTCGA
>NZ_AMZB01000066.1 GCF_000313755.1 Pseudomonas nitroreducens TX1
AGTGTCCGTGCTAACGGGGTAGAACCCGATCCAGTTTTTGACCGAGGAAGGCGACCTTGTCCTTGATCCTTGGGCGGGCCGGAACATGACTTCGCTCGCTGCCGAACTGCTAGGCAGAACCTGGATGTCCGGGGAATTGATGCTGCAGCATCTCCGCACCGGTGCCGAGCTGTTCCGTGGGCGTCCAGGGTTCTGGCTGAACCCTCAGATTGCCGCGGCCTTCAGCGGCTGATCCGAGGCGAAGGACCTTCGATTTCTATTTGTAACCGTTTTTGGGTCGGATTAAGCCGCACAGGCCCTTTTCGCGCCTAGATCATGTGGTTGCACATCCCATCAACGGAGTTTTGCAATGCGTACTACCTCGAAGAAGGTCCTTCGCGTGATTCTGGACAGCCTTGGCCTGCCGGCCTCCCTTAGTCACTTTCTTGCCGAGAGCCCAGACCTGAAATTCAGCCCCGAGGGCCGCTCAAGAACTATCGACATCACCGACGTGGCTACCTGGCACGAATGGGGCAAGGGTAACCATGCGATCGGTAGCTGGCGGGCGGCGGGTGAGCTGCTCGGCTGGCGCTCTGAGGGTTCAGAGTTCTGCAGCTACCGCCTGACGATCGAGGCGCTGGCGCGGCTCGGCTGCACGGAGATCGTGAAGGACTGGGATTGTGAGATCCAGGACGTTGAGGGGATTGCAGCTTCAAAGGCAGACCTCGCGGCGTTCTCCACACTGGACGAGATGGCGATTCAGTGTGCTGGCTACCTCGCCGGAGAAGTGAGTAAACAGAATCTGGCTGCAAGCCTGGGCTGGCCTGGGGTCGCGATTCTGCACATGAACCAAACGGAGGACTATCTCGCCTACCATCAATGGGATCGCAGGGTGTTTTTGATGAACTCCGACGGCTCGCATCACTTCGTGGCTGGTCGCTACCTGGCAGCACGCCTCGGAGTGACGGTACCCCTGACTGCCAATCTGCACATTCACCGGATCTCTTCGCAGGCGGTCGCCGCGCTGGTGGCCGACTTCGAGATCTTCGCACTGTCGGACGATCCATCTGCTTTTGGGCAGTTCCATGACGCGATGAGAAGCTACCGTGCAGGCTACCTTTGGATCGATCTTCCCAGGCCCTACACTGGCGGCCGCGCGGTTTTCCTTCCACGAACGGACCATCGGTCCATGAAAGTTGCCTCCCTGCTTCGCGAAGAGGGGCACAGCGATCTTGGCGCTCACCTAATGGACCTCGCCCGGATCGAAGTACCTTTTCAGGGCGTACAGCGATCCGTCTCGGTGGGCGTCGAAGCTGGAAGCGCAGGCTCTCCTGCGTGAGTTTCCACTGCGGCCGGCGTTAACTCTGTCCGCTGATCAGCCCTGACCTCAGGGCTTGATCAGCTCCGGTAGGCAGTCTCGGAATCGCATCTGGATTTTCTTCATTGGCTCGTAGCACCGCGGATCGCCGGTGAGGATTGCTGCCAACATGCCTGTCATAGTCAGCAGGCCGTTCGAGCTCTGAATGATCTGCAGCACTAAGGGTATCGGATGGCCTTCTGCGTGACGTTGGAGGGGGTGAATGCCGCTGTGCACGTAGGAATTCATCGCTCCCCAGGTGACGTCCTTGAATTCCACCAGCATGCTCGAGGCCTCTGGTGGAGCCTTTTTCGTCACGGCATCGATCATCTCACTGACGGAGGGAAGATTCTTTGCCCTCTGCTCTGACTCAGTTGTCAGGGGGCTGAGCAGCTTTTCTACCGCCAGCTCCGGTGCAGCCCAGTGCACCCAGAATGCCCTGGTAAGGGCTTCAAACTGGAGCCGCATCATCGAGGCCGCTGACGTTGGGCACCCTGCTGTGTAGAGCGCGCGCAGCGCATGTGCATGTTCGATTGCCAGGCCGCAGGCCATCATCGCCGCCAAGAAGCGATCGCCTGGGTAGACCGGGGTACCCCCTACGATTGAGAGGATCTCTGCCTCCAACTCAGCTGAGCGAGCGAGCAGTTTTTCGAGTGCGGGGTCGGTCATCCGTGACAACTCTTTGGGTGATGGCATTGGATTCTTGCACAGGCGCCACCCCGAATCTGCCCTACGGCTCCCAACTGCAGCACTATCGGTCCTTCTGCTTCTGGCACGCGCCCGCTGGGGAAAAACTGGGCTCCATCTCTTCAGGTCGGAGCACAGCATGTCCCTTGCCACCCAGCATATCCGCAACATGGTCCAGTTGATCAACCAGGTGGGATACCACCAGCCGCGTGATGTATTCCGTGACTTCTGTGAGGCGGCAGCGATCGCCATCAGCAATGCAGTCGACAATTCCCTGCGAGAACCCCGCGAGAGGGAATATCTCCGTCTGATCAGCAAGTACAAGCCGTCGGACCAGAGCATCTTCTCCTCCCTGCTTTCCGAACTGGTCCTCGCACTGGAGAAAGCGCCTAGTGACATCCTTGGCCAGTTGTTCATGGAGTTAGGCGCATCAAGTGCCCAGGCCGGGCAGTTCTTCACGCCGACGTCGATCACGGACTTGCTTGGAAGCGTTGCGCTGGGCAATGGAGCTCAGGTCCGTGCGGACATTGAGGAGAGAGGATTTTTCACCGTTTCCGAACCCGCCGCCGGCTCCGGCGCGATGATCATTTCCCTCGCTCTTCAGCTCCAAGAGATGGGCATCAACTACCAGCAGCACCTCCACGCAACGCTGGTCGATATCGACTGTCGCGCCGTACACATGGCCTACCTCCAACTCAGCCTGCTGCATGTTCCCGCGGTGGTGATCCACGGCAACTCCCTAACTCTGCAGGAGCATTCTCGGTGGCGCACCCCTGCCCACGTGTCCGGTCTGTTCGAGATCAAGCTACGCCGTGGGTTCAGCCTGGATAGTGCGAGGGGACGAGGCTACATCGAGCCCGATCATCAGATTCCTGTGCAATCCGAGCCGAAAGCCTTGTTGGCCAGCTGAGCCGGCCACTGCGAGTTGGAAATCCGCTGCGGGGTTTGACCTTGTTGGGGCAGGAGCCGCCGTTATCCTTCCCTCAGTAGAATTTCCACTGGGAGTCCCTAAGTGAACGAGAAGCAGAATGCGCTGATGGCGGTTGCCGTCGGCGCCGTTGTATTGGGCCTGTCCACCGGCGGCTTTTTCCTGGCTTTGAGCGCCAAGAAGACCGCAGATCAGAACGCGGAGACTGTTGAGCAACTGAAACAGCAGCTTGTTGCGCTTCAGGCTCATGCGGCGGATGCGGACGGCAAGATCACCGGCGTGGTGGAGCTGGTGAAGAATCTGGTTGAGTGGAATCGCAAGGCGCCGACGGTTGAAGACAAGGCCTCATCGAACAAGGTCATTTCCCAGGACCAGCCCGCGGCGCCGGCGGTAGCCGTCGAGGCTCCTAGAACTGATCAGGCCACACAGCCGACGGCTGATAATGGCCGTAACACGATGGCCCTGGCTGAACTCCTTTCGGATGTCCCTAAGGCGGAAAGCACGGTTGATACCCTGTCTCCCGATAAGGTGGATAGCCTGTTGGTGGAGCGCATCAGTAGTAACTGGCACCGTCCTGCAAGCGCGAAGAACGGCATGCAGGTCACGATCGAAATCCAGATGGCCCGCAATGGCGCAATCAAGCAAGTGAAGGTCAAGAAAGGCAGTGGCGATGAAGCCTTCGATAAATCGGCAGTAAAGGCCATTCAGGACGTGAAGTCGGTTCCGGAGATTGCCAAGCTCTCCGACAACGTTTATCAGGCCATGTACGTTGAAAGGGCTGTCATTTTTACACCCGAGAGCCTCGGAAAATGAGGCTCTGACAGTGCCAAGTCTTGAGCACGAGAAACTCGTCGCGATGGGTGCGCGATGGTTCAAGAAGAACGGCTTCCCGGTCATTGCCACCGAGCTTTTCACCGTCGGGAGCCGCGAGCGGCCTGATGTCCTCGCCTTTCGTCAAACTGCATCGGCGCTAATTGAGGTCAAGGTCAGTTGGGCCGACTTCCGAGCCGACAGCGCAAAGCCTGAGCGGACTGCGGGAGGCCTGGGAAACTATCGCTTCTACCGCTGCCCAGAAGGGCTGATCCTGCCCGCTGACCTCCCCCCGCGATGGGAGCTCCTCTATGCAAAGGGGCGGAGTGTGGTCCCGGTAGTTTGCCCGAAGGGCAACTACTGGCCGGGCTTCCCCCGTACCCCGATTGAAGCGGACCTGGCTTCCGACTACATACCCTTCCTTCATCAACCCGACGCGGATGCCGAGCGATCGGCGCTCTTCTCTATCGCCCGCCGGCTCAGTTGATCCTCCCGCATGCTGCGAGTCTATGGATCTGGTACCCAGCCTCTACGCCAACAGCCGGGCGAGGACTAAGTCCTCCGGCCGCAGATGCGGCTGATGTCTACCGCTTCCCACATCCACATCGCAGAGCCGATTTTCACCCGAGCGCAAAGGTTCTGCAGGCTGTTGGGTGATGGGAAGGCCGCTATCTCACATGCTGGGGCGGCACGCATTTAAGATCGTTGAGCAGCGAAGGTGATGACTCACGGGGTGTGGGCATCAACCCGTGCGCGATCAAGCAGCAGAAGGAAAGAGTGGCAATGTGCTGCTATACCAATAGAACCCGTCGAAAACTGTCGCGCAGGAAGGGATCACCATGGATAGGCTAATCGTTGATTCAAGATCTATCTATAACTCTCCGTGGATGTCGCTATCGGTCGCAAAGATTACTCAATTGTTCTTTATTCTTTTTGTGTCACTTTTGACAATAACACTTCCTGGTTGTACCTCTCTTCAGTCATATCACCCATACAATGAGAAGCAACCTGAGCTTCAAAAGCTGAACTTTGTTCATCGCACCGACTGCTCGAAAGTTTCTAATAAAGAATTGAGCTACGGATTCATAGAGTTTGATGAATTCGGCAATCTTATGAATGTCAGGTCTTATAATAAGTTAATGAGTGAAATCCATAATACTAACCAGCCAGTGTTGTTGGTTAGTTACACGCACGGCTGGAAACATTCGGCTGATGATAAGGATGAAGACGTAAAAGAATTCAAGGGCGCCATGAAAAATATTGCGGCTATGGATAGCTGCTCGAACAGAAAGGTTATAGGGATTTATACAGGTTGGCGAGGCGGTGTTACCAAAATCCCAGTGCTTGAGAATCTCACCTTCTGGGATCGAAAAAATACAGCACATGCGGTGGGCGGTGGAGACATGACTGAAGTCCTGTTGCGCCTGGAAGGTGAGCGAAATTGGCACAACGCCAAGTACGCTTCGGTTGAAAAGAGTCGAATGATATATGTCGGTCACAGCTTTGGCACCGCAGTTCTGTATACGGCTCTAGCTCCAATTATGGTTGAACGATTCGTTCATAGCTCAGGTATTGGTGTTACTGGAGTTTGTCAGTCGGGAGCACAAATCGAAGGAGTTGGAGATCTCGTTGTCTTGCTGAATCCGGCCTTTGAGGCAATGAAATTTGGAAACCTTTTTAGGTTGACTCAGCAATGCCAGTTTACTTCTGTGCAACCGGTCGTTCTTGCGGTGGTGACTGGTAGGAATGACATCGCCACGGGCCGCGCCTTCCCTATAGCCCGTGGATTGCGGGCTAGCCTTCAGGAATATTGGCCCGGGAAAGATATTGGCTTCAAGGCGAACACTGAAGCCTTGGGACATTATGAGGACTACATAACGCATGACTTAAAAACGATAGACCACGAACAAGGTCAGAGTTCGGTAGCAACTAATAGAAATGATGATTCCTGTGACTTTCCATATGAAGACCCAACACGGGCAAAAGTGGCCGGCGGAATGATGGAGATGTTGAACTCTGAAAAGTCTGTCACGTACAAGTTCAAAAACTTCGATTTGGAGCTAACTCCTACAGCCAACCACCAGCCACACAGCCCGATAATGAATATCAGTGGTGATTCAGAGATAATTAATCACCATGGGGGCATTTACGGCTGTCGTCTTATGTCATTTATTGGGGAGCTGATCCACACTGGTGCGCCAGAGTTTCAGGTTAATCGCTCTTCTGCTAGAAATACTAAATAGTTCGAATATTTAGATAGAAAGCTGCCTCTCTAGGGAGGCAGCAGATCCGCGCGTTCTATTTTTTCTCACCAGCTGGGCCAACCTCTGGTCTCATCTTCTGCAACACGTTGATCAAGTCGGGTGAAACTGTATGGTCAGATGACTGTAGTTGCGCAGAGGCTTCTGGCACACCCTGCTATGAGAAAAATGGGCATCACCTTCAACGAGCTACTCGAAAGGAGTGCCCCATGATCAGCTTCACCAACGGATTCAACCCGGCCAATCTGAAAGACGTTCGCGAGTCTATCGCCAAGGCTCTTGCCGGTGCGGTGCCTGGAGTGGACTTCCAGGTCGGAAAGATCACCTACAGCGGTACCAACTGTACCATCAAGGTCGAAGCCAATATTCAGGGTCAGAAGACCAGAGAGCAGGAGACCCTAGAGATGTACGCCAAAATGTACGGCTTTGACGTCACACAGGAAAAGAGCCACCCCTCTCACGGTGCCTGTCGACTGGTTGGATTCAACCCTCGTGCCCGAACCACTCCGTGGATCGTGGAGTGCGCCAAAGGGCGCTACCGCTTCCACCAGGAATTGGTCCAGCAGATGTGGGGCAACGCCAAGCACTGACACCGATCCTGCAACTCAGCTGCTGCCAGGGCCCCTGGCAGCACCGCTACAATCGACACCCTATCTGCCTGCGCCGATGGGGTATCGGTGTTTTGCCGTTAGACCGAACCTGTTCGGTTAAGCTCTAGACTGAGCCTGGGCAGAACCACTGCTGCAGTGTTGATGACTCCCCTACGGCCCCAAGCCGCAACCAGTGCTGATCTATGAAAAAGAGTCTTGTAGACCAATCAGAAACGATGTCCATGGACGAGCAACTCAAGTCCGCGCTCATCGACATAGCATCAAAGAGTCCCAATACGGAGAGGGCTTACCGACAGGCTCGTGACCATTTCTCGAACTGGGGCGGCTATCTGCCGGCAACTGAAGCGATGGTGGACAGCTACGTCCGGTTCTATGCCAACAAACTGTCGATCAAGACCCTGGAGTTACGCATCGCGGCTCTGGCCAAGTGGCATAACGATTTCGGATTCCCCGACCCAACCAAGGGGAAACTGAAGGAAACGATGAAGGGAGTTCGAGCGCTCTACAATTCCCCCCCTAAAAAGGCGGCACCACTCGCGCTTGAGCACCTTGAATTGATGGTTGACTACCTTGACCAGGCCGAGCGCCAGGCAATCTCTGACGGAGATCATGCCCAACAACTTTTCGCATCACGCAACCGGGCTCTTGTGCTTATAGGGTTTTGGAGGGCATTCCGCGGTGACGAGCTGACCCGGCTCGTGGTGGAGAACATTACTGTGATCCCCAACAACAGGATGCAGATCTTCCTGAGTCGGACCAAGGGCGATCGAGAGGCTCGTGGTCGTGAGTTCACTGTGCCTGTGCTGGCCAGGCTCTGCCCTGTCACGGCATACATGCGTTGGCTACAGGACTCTGGCATCAGAAGCGGCCCCGTTTTCAGAGGGATCTCCCGGTGGGGACGTATAAGCGATACCGGCCTTACGGCTACCTCGGTTGGACCCATACTCCGTCACATCTCCACTGAGGCAGAGGAGTTCCGCCAACAGCGAGACGGGGATGTGGCTGTTGAACAGACAGCCAAGGTTCGATACACGAGCCACTCATTCCGGCACGGGTTCGCTACCTGGGCAGTTGAGGAGGGCTGGAGCCTCCTCAGCATGATGGAGTACGTCGGCTGGAAGAGCGTTCCGAACGCTCAGGGGTACATGCGGCCGAAATACAACTGGGGCGAGTTCGACCTTGAACGCAGCTCGCTCAGTTCACCACGGTGGGAGCTCGGCGCTGGAAATGTAATTCCGGGATTCGCTCATCGCCTCAGGGACGACGAATAGCAGGGTGCGAGGGCCCCGGACCTTTCCCTGCATCCATAAGAAAGCCGCCTGAGGGCGGCTTTTCCGATGCTGCGATGGCAGGTTAGAGGCTGCTGCTGAGCCCCCACAACCGCTTTATCTGAATACGATCAGGTCTGCTGGTAGTGCCACACCGAAGTGTTCAACGAGGCCGGCTCGGAACCACTCCCATTCCTCGGGGCCGGCAGGCTCGTGGGTGCAGTCAAGGCACTGGCCCTGGCCAGCCATTTGGTCCTCGATCTTCCGGTGGAGATCGATGCCGGATGCTTTAGAGAAGCGGCCGATGCTGTCTCCTGTGCTGCAGTTCACCCAGACAATGCTCCCTTCGTGGTTGACGAGGACCTCGTAGAGCAGATCGCTGCCCTCGGGCTGGATGATTGTCTGAGTGTGCATGCGGTATCTCTCAGTTGGTGGTTTCGCATTTGAACGGCTGGTCTCGAGCAGCTCGCCAGGCGCTGGCATAGCCGTTGTCGTGTGTTGCTCCTGGCACGACAACTGTCGATGTGCAGAGGGGTTTCAGCTTCTTTAGGTACGCCTGCAGCACGCCGGCGGGGATCACTTGGTCATCGTCCCCGATGAGGTGTTGCTGCGGGATGATCGCCAGCCGCGCCGAGTATGCCAAGGGTGATAGCGATCCGCTCAAGGGAGTGAGGTGCTTCAACCGAGCCCAGGTGTTCGGATCGAGGTTGCCCGCGATCGTTCGGACTTGTCGGACGTCGTTGCGCTCGCCGGCAAGAATCAGGGCGATTGCTGCGCCTCCGGAATACCCAACAAGCTCAAAGGTCTGAGTCTGGTAGCGGGCTTTCAGGCTATTCAGGGCGGAATTCATTGCGTCGACGGCCGCGCGCCCGAAGCGATCGGAGGTCCAGAGCGCGGGTTTGCATCCATCGGCCATCACGAACTGGCAGGGCCTGGCCAGGTACACCGCCGGCTCCGAGTCTTCGGCCGCAAAGACAGCCATTATCGACTTTCTCGGGGTCGGGTCTGTGCTGGGTTGGGTCCTGGTTGCCCAGGCGTGGCCGTCGCCTTCGATGTAGACCCTCAGCGTCTTGTAGTCCTTACCTGTCGGCAGCAATGCCTGTATCGGGTAAGGGGCGGTCTGCAGGACCTCAGGCCGTAGATGCGAGCCGCGGCTGGTACTGGCTAGGTCCACGGTGCTGGCGCAGCCGGTGAGAGCCATGAAGGCCCAGATACCTGCCAGACTGGGTTTGATGAAGCGGAGCATCGAAATCTCCCTGGTCACATGGACAAAGGCCCGCTGGTGGGCGGGCCTTTGTGTCTTGCTGGATGACTTCAGTTGAAGCTTAGAAGTCGTATCGGGCCTTGAGCGCGAAGGTGTCAGCGTTGAAGTCCGCTTTGCGCAGGTAGTTGTACGAGGCGCCGAAGGTTACCGCACCGACGCTGTACTCAGTACCCAGGCTGGCTTCGTAGCTGTCGCGAGTCGGCTCGGCGGCGTTGCTCACGAAGGCGTTGCCACCCAGCACGAAGGCGCTGGTGGTGTCGGCCTGGTCGGCGATGAGGTCGTGGTAGGCCATCAGGGTCAGTTCGGGCTTCAGAGTGCCGGTACCGACAGCGAAGTCCTTGGTGAAGCGCACACCGGCGCCCAGCTCTCCCACTTCGATGCGCTGGCCGTCTACGGACAGAGCGGCAGAGGAACCATGCTCGGTGTAGCCGTCGATCTTCAGGTTGCTGTAACGCAGCGCCGCGCGCGGTTCGACGATGTAGCCGTCGCCTACGTTGAAGCCATAGCCACCCAGGACGTTGATGCCGAACAGGTCGGAGTCGTAGTCGGCCTTGGCGGTGGTGCCGGCGATGTGGCGCTTGGATTCGTTGTCGCTCTTACCGTAGGTCAGACTTGCGTCGACAAAGATCGGGCCCTGCTCCCAGCTGCCGTAAGCGGTCAGTGCCTGGCTCTTCACGTCGGTACTGTTGTTGTCGTCGGAATCCACGTCGGTGCTGGCATAGCTGTAGGCAATACCGAGGGTGGTCTGCTCGTTCAGCTTGCCGTCGGCGCCGACGATGATGCCGTTGGTGCTAGCGTCGAAGCCCTCGATGGAGTTGCGACGACTCTGGTCTGCATCGCTGTGCAGCGCCTTCACCCATACGCCGGTTTCCTGCAGGACATCACCGGAGGACAGGCCCGACGAGGAACCGAGGCGGGTGTTGATCGCGGAGGAGACCAGCGACTGAGTGCCCATCGCGGCCTGGGTGGCACCGCCGTTGACTTGGGGAGCCAGTTGCTCCGACAGCTTGGCGAGTTCGGCCTCGGATGCGGTGGTGAATGCTTTGAAGACCTTGTCGTCAGCACTCATCTGGCCCAGGACAGAGTCCACGAACGGGGCGATGGCATTCTGCGCGTTGCGGCTGGATGCCTGGTCTTTCAGGGTGTCTTGGGCTTCCTCGCCGTCCTTGCTGGTAACCACCGCAGTAACCAGCTTCTGGCCGATCTGGAAGGACTTGATCTTCAGCAGCGCGGACGTGCTCTCAACCGCGAGGCCGGAGTTCTGGATGTCGTTGGCAGATACCAGGGTGTAGGAGGTGCCTTGGCGGGTACCGGTGAAGTCGTCGGGGTTGGCCGTGACGTTCAGCTTACTGCCTGAGGCGAAGCTGGCGGTGCCGCCAACGCTGACCACGGGGGTGGCCACGTCGGTGGAATCGCTCATGCGCACCTGCAGTGCAGCGCCGGAGTCGATGGACAGATTGCCGGAGATATCGGTGTGCAGTTCGGACAGGTTCAGCTGGCCACCCTTTACACGAACTTCCTTGGAGCCGATGGAGTTGCCGGTGTATTCGGCTGCACCATTCACGTCCATGGCCTGCAGGCCAGAGATGACGCCGTCGATGGTGCCACCGTTGAAGTGGAGAATGGTGCGCTGGTTGCCGACGATGGCGTTATCGCCGCCGCGGATCAGGCCGTCATTCTGGGTGATGAAGGTGGTGTCGGTGCCCACATCGCTCAGTTCACGGCTACCGATCTTGATTGCAGTGCCGTCGGCGATGATGTTGCCGGTGTTGATGATGCCGTTGGTGCCGTCGTAGGACTGCGGGCCGGTCGAGTCCATTACAACGATGGCGTTTGCATGGGTGCCATCATCACCGACGCTGCGAGCAACGATGCCCCCGGTGTTGACGATGGAGTTATAGCTGGTGTCGTCGACCAGCAGGCTGGTGGCGCTGGAGCCGGTGGCGCTCAGACCGCCGTTATTCAGCAGGTTGTTGCCGAACTTGACGTTGTCCAGTTCGATGCCGATGGAGTTGTCGCCGGAGATGCTCAGGTTGCCTTGGTTCTCGATGTCACCACCGATGGTGGTCAGGCCCAGACCGTTGGAGAAAGCGGTGATGCCTTTCGCACCGTCGCCAGTGGCGATGATGGTACCGGTGTTCAGGACGCCGCCTTTCAGCGTGCTGTTGCCGAGTTCGATGCCACGTACTTTGTCTGCGCCGGTACTGTCGGAGTCGTCGAGGACATCGATGGTGCCATTGTTGACGAGGTTCTTGGCATTGGCGCCGTCCAGAACGATGCCAACGGAGCCTTCGCCGGTGAGTTCGATGAGCCCGTTGTTGATGACGTCGCCTGCCACATCGGTGGTGACGATGGTGCCTTCGAGGTCTGCGACATCCAGATCGAGACCGTCAACGTACTGGCCTTCGGCGCTAATGTCGGCGTTGTTGATCAGGTCGCCGCGGATCTTCGCGCCTTCGAAACCTACCCCATCTTCACCCAGGGCACGTTTCGCGTCCCCGGTGAGGGTGACGTTAGCGTGATCGGTGAGGTTGAAACCAACCTCCGTACTGCCGCTTACATCTTGGGTGAGGTCGGTGACGCCAGAGGCGGCGTAGACCTGGGAGCTCGCGGCAATGGATGCGGCCAGCAGAGTCTTGCGCAGGGTGCTCTTACTCATGGGGTACTTCTGTCCTTGTGTGATGTGTTGTTCCTCCTTGAGCCGCTCTAGGTCGGCTACGTCAGACGCTCTATCGGCCATCGTATCTGGAGGTGAGCGTCACTCTAACGGCTGTTAGTTTTCCTTCAAGCGAAAATTGACGCCAAAATGCCAGCATTCCATTCCGAAAGATCGGAGATGAATTTCCTAGCTCAAGACGATGTAAATCAGTCCCTTAGATATACCTACGTCAACCACTCCCGATATTTCGACGGGAAATTGGCGCCCGAAATTCGGTTGTGACGCTTTTCACAAATGGCATGGCCTAGTAATATCACTCCCGATGTCTCACAGCAGACACACAAAGCTCCGTGCGTATGCGATTACGCAACCGCGGGGTCCGTTGAAATGAGGGGGGAGCAGTGCTCTCTACTAAAGCCGGGAACAGGCCCTAGCCTGGTCCTTCGCCTCCATTCGCCGAGAGCGAAGGGACGGTCTCTGCTTTAGTAGAGCGCACCTTAATGGGTGTTCCCCCCTGATCCATTGGAGGGGGGTACCATGCAGTCGAGTTCTACGATTTCAGTCGATAACCTTCAGGCCAGGGCTCGGGCGGCGGACGATGCTGCCAAGCAGGAGTTCCGGAACAAGGTTCTTTCCTACGCCAACGACTTCTGTTTCGCTTTGAAGGAGGCCAGCCGATTGCTCGGAGTGAGCGCCGGTTTCCTTCGGAAATACGCAGCGGCCCACAAGATCGAGTTCTCCGATCCTGAGAAACGAACCAAGGAAGAGGACAAGGCGATCTTCAAGCTGTATGAAGAGATCCGCCTTTCAAAGGAGCCGAAGCGTGTCGAGCCGCGCAAGCCTTACGTGCAAGCCGGCGAGCTGAAAATCCCACCGCAACTCGATCTGCTGTCCAAGAAGGCACACTGGGAACGCCAGAACAAGTTCCTGGAGCGCGTCCAAGAACTGGCTGAGACCATGACCATGAAAGAGGTCAGTAAGAGGGTCAATGTCAGCCTTCGATTCCTCAAGAACTTCGCATACGAGCATGACATCGAGTTCTTCGGCTCGAAGCCACGCCCCGCGAACGAAGCGCTTTCTCCGGTATTCATCGCCGAGGAACCGCCAAGTCCCCAGGCTATCTACTTCCTCACCCGCCCTGCCCCCAAGAGCCTCGAAATCATTCAGGCCGAAGCGGACGCCACCATCGAGCAAGCTACCGCTGAACCAGAAGTGCCCGTTGTTGAAGTGCAAGCTACACCGAAGCAACAGGTCCTGGAGCTGTCGGTTGGCCAGGGTGAAGTTCAGGCGATTGCTCTCCCGTCTGCTGCTCCTTCCGCGGTCCAGGTGATCGGAAAGATCCCGGTGCCGGCGGCGCTTCAGGCCGCTGACCGAAAACCCCGGCGCGACTCCAAGTCCGCAGGTGTCGCACGTACCGAACCACTGGTGCTCATGTGGTCCCCTGCTCCGACTATCTCCACCTTATTCGGGACACCTGCAAGCGAGGCTGTCTCCGGTCCGGACTTGAAGTGTCGCGATCATCTTGCAGCGGTGCTCGATCCACCGCTGGATCTGGTGCTCGATCCTGCGGACCATCAAGCAATCGACTTCCATCAGTTGCATGCCATAGGCGAGTCAAGTTCGCATCAGGTCCGTTGTCATAGCCGAGGCATGAGGGCTCCGCCGCAGAAGCCCATGCTGACAGTGGTAGTCACACGCAACGACACGCCCCCTGTGGAACAGAAAGCAACCTGCGATCCAGGATTGGTATGCCGTGAGCACGGAAAGAATGGACGTAAGCCACCGGATGGCCGGGCCCAGGGATTAGGGGGATCTTTGGTGGTTCAGTTGCACCGACGAAGCCGGATACCACCTGGCGTTGCGCGCCGGCGCGATCCCAGCACGAGTCCATGTACTCGGGCAATGGGCGTTCTCTACGGGGCGGCACCCGAACAGATCGCCATGTGTACGTGAGGCTCCAAGCCCAGTTATCAAGGCCGTCATCGCGGCTTAGAAGAGTGCCTTGAGCCAGTTGCCTCCCTCTGCCCTACCCTCTCTGCGGCCAGCTGCTCATTCTGAGCGCGGCCGCATTGAGAGCTTCGTCTTCGCAGCCATTTTGGCCTGCTCCCCTACCGCATCACGCACTTTCAGTTTCTTCAGCGCTTGGTTCTGTCGCTTCCGCTGCAGGAACGTCCCCATCCCCCGATACTCAACGAACAGGTCCAGGTCCTCGTCCTTGTTGGGGCGAATCAGGGCGATGTAGCCCTTCGAAATATAACGGGCAGGCTTGTCTTCTCGTTTCCCGCCCAGCAGCAGTCCCTTCCGATCATGGTGGACCACGATGCCGATGAAGTGCGTGCCCGAGATCAGAATGATCGAGATCTCGACCTGGTGCTCCAGGCAGTAGTCAAGGTAGCGATTTTGCTCAACTTGGGAGCGGTCTATCATCGGCGTCAGCGTCTGTGGGGGGTTACACATCCTTGTGCCCTTCTGAGAGTGTTTCGTCAGGCAACATAAAGCCGCGCCTCTTGTGGGGGGCGGCTACTAAGCATGATTCATACCCGGATACTATCGGATTGCCATCGTTTTTTCCCCCTCTCTCATTACTCCAGGGGGCAAAAACATCAGCGGGATGCTATCCAGCTGATTTCATCCATGTGGCGCGAAGCGGCGAGGTTTCGACCGCTCCGGAAAAGAAGAATTCTACGGAACGTGCAGCAGGCCCGTGATAATCAACAATCTTATCGGGAATTGCTAACTCAGGCCGATGACTGGATCACTCAGCGGGCGCGCGGAAGGTCCCGCCAACTGGTTGTGTACGAGGGGGACAGCATTTCTCGCCGCATTGCCCAGCCAGCCTCCGCGGGAATGGAAGCGACTCGCAGTGCGCCACGGCCGAAGCGCTGATTCACCAGATCCATCGTGGCCATCAACTGATCCGCGTTGCGGCGTGGCTTGGGCGCGAACAAGTCCTGCGTCAGACCCTCGAGCTGGCTCAGCCTGCCGAGCTGAATGGTGCACTTCGAGTACGCCACGCCAGGCCGGTAGATTTCCTGCAGCCCCTGGCCGGCGGCCAGGATCAAGTCGCGGGTATCTGCAGTTGGTGTCATGAGGGGAATCCGAACACCGTTCCAGTAGCGACTGCTCGGGTCATCGAACTGACTGGTTTGGACTGAAACAAAAAGCTCACTACAGACTGAGCTTTGCTCGCGCAGTTTCTCAGCTGCGCGGGAGGTGTACGCAGCCACCGACTGGCGGAGCTCCTCGATGTCGAAGACGCGCCGGCCGAACATCTTCGAACAGACGATCTCCTTCTTCGGCTCTGGCGCTTCGTGGAGATCCAGCCACTGCTCTCCACTTAGCTCACGTGCAGTGCGCTCGAGCACTTTTGAGAACATCTTTCCTATGTGCCGCGGGTCAGCACTCGCCAGGTCGAAAGCCGTTTTGATGCCCATCGTTTCGAGTTGGCTGGAAAGTTTGCGGCCGACTCCCCAGACCTCCCCAACCGGTGCCAGTTTGAGTAGGCGTTGCTGGCGCTTGGGGTCCATCAAACTCACAACCCCGCGGGTGGCGGGCCATTTCTTACCTGCCCACTGGGCGAGCTTGGCTAACGTCTTGGTCGGGCCAATGCCAATGCCTACAGGCATTCCTACCCAGACCTTCACTCGCTTCTGAATATCGAGACCCAACTGCTCAAGGTCCCCTTGATGACCAGTGAGATCAGCCCAACATTCGTCACAGCTATACGGTTCTATTCGTCCCACCAGCGTGCTGATGGTACGCATTACTCGGTTGGATACGTCCGCATTTATGTGGAATAGAAAATCAAGTCAGTCGAATTGGTCTGCTGATGATCGCATCTCCTGTATGGCCACGGCGCCACCAATGTTTCCGGCCGTGCCTATGACCAGCGCGCTTTTTGTAACCATGATAATCAGAGGTCGGCCAAAACTGCCTGCTGGGGCCGGCTGAAATCGCCCTATAGCTGCCGATTGGATCTATTGCCCGAAGGTGACTACGAGACGGGGGGCGATTCAGTCCATTCCTGGCCTGCAGCCTTTTCTTTAGCTCAAACCCCTTGTTTAGCTGGACAGCTAAACAAGGGGTTTGAGCTAAAGAAAAGCAGTATTAGGCAAGTCTCCCGCCGGTTTCCGTCAGTCGTGACAGGCCGGCCCCTACGATTATGGATTCGCTAGCGGCCTGCGGCAGGCGTTAGCAATGGTGTCGACGAGCAGACCACGACTCGCCTTGCACCTCGGGTGAGAGCTACGTAGAGGTGTTGAGCCGTCATACGCTCGGGCTCAAGAATGACCGCGACGTCCGCCTCCAGCCCTTTCAGAAGAAGCGTGCTTCCAACTGCGCGCCTGCCCAGTGGCCGACTCAAATGGCGGTTTCGCTCGCGGGCTTGAATTGCCGCGCCAATGAACCCACCTCCGTCCTCGGCGGATCTCAGCGCTGAAATACAGCAGTGCAGCACTTCGGGTCGGTAGACACGCGCACCGTGTTGGTCCGCGAGGGACTGGAGCAGGTCAATTGAAGTCGCGTAGTTGGGAGCCGCTATGAAAGCCACTGCTGAGGCTTCTGTAGGAGTCGCGGGCGTGCGAGCCCGGCCGCCTCGTATCGTTTCGACTCGCGCGAGCAAGTTTGCAGCACCCACTCCAGTCATCAGTGAAGTGGCAAACTCGGCAATCTGGCGCAACGCATTGGGACTCGCCAAATCGAACCGGCGAGCGAAGTTCACAAGATCTTTCAGGTCGACCGCTTCAACGGCAGTGGCGCCCGGCGTCTGCATGGTCAGTTGATGGCGACCATTAACATTGATGGAGTCGCCAATGACGAGAACGCGGCCGTCACGGTTTGGTGCTTCTGTTCGGGCTGCAACCAGTCGCTGCTGCAATTCCATGCCTTGGGTTAATTGAACCCACTGGACTCCCTCCGGCGCTCCACGCAGGTCCACAGGTTGACCAGCCTGCAATGATACGCGGGCATGAAGTAGCCAAGCTCCCAGCGCGTCCATACCTGCGAGGCGCCATCGCCAAGGGGTCTGCAGTGTGCCGATAGGCGGGAACTCAGCCTGAGCCTCCAGCTCCCAGTGCACCAATGGGTCGCGGAAGCCGAATATCGCCTGCATCGGGTCACCAAGGATGCAAGTTGGCAGAATCCGCGCTAGGGCGCAGACGAGGGCATGCTGTGCGGTGTTGCAGTCCTGGTACTCGTCGACCAACAAGCGCGAATATGTCGACGTTATGGGGTCACTGATGTGACCGGTCTGCAGAAGACCTTGCACGGCCCCTCGAATGGCAGGGTAGTCCGCGTTCGGATTGGCCAGTTCGAGAACACGCGCGTCGAGGCCCGCTCGGAGCGGAAACTTGCCCGCTAGCCGCATCGCAAAGCCGTCGATGGTAGATACTCTGTACGCTGAGGTGGGGACGCCACCGCGCTGGAGCCTAGTGCGCAGAGCAGTGGCGCCAGCGTTTGTGTGCGTCAACACCAAGACTGGCTTGCTGTCGGTGTATTGACTCAGCGCATCCGCGATGAGTTGGGTCTTGCCGCATCCCGCCGGTGCAGTGACTGAGCCTAGGCGCGCTTGAATAATGTCTATTTCAGGTGGCGGCACTCGTCCACCTCCAGAGCTGGTTCGTAATGTCGACGAAGCCCGGCTCTGCATTCCGTATGTGAGGGCCGACGATGTCTTTGGCAATTTCCTGGAAACCGCTCACTGACTTGAACCAGCCGTTTTTGTTGTTGCGAGCGGCAAGTCCGAGCAAAGCTCGGCTTGCAGGTGAGTAACCGCCATTCGTCCGTTCGGCCTCTATGGCCTCCAAGGTGACTTGGCCGCTCGACTTCGACTTGATGTGCTCAGCCATGAGGTCCCGGCCGACCATCTCGTCTGCCTTATTCAGCAGCGCATGCACCGCGTCATTGCTTGAGTGGAGAAATAGCTCGTCCTCAAGCGCCAGACCGGGGCGCCACGTGATGTACTGGCCGCCAGCCGCAGTGAATCTCTCGACAAGTCCGACAGTTGCAACAGGCTTGTCTGCGTCCACGAAGACGAGGACGCGATAGCCCAACTTGAGGAACGCCTCCCCGCGTGTGAAGCATTGGTCGGGGCTTCCTCCACCTGCGTCCACGTACGAGCCTCCATGAGCAAGGAACGAGGTCGCGCCACAGTTGACCCACCACTGGTCCATCCCGCGAGCGAATCCGACCTCGCTGGCGCCTTCGCAGACGATGACGGATTTGGACAGAAAGGCCTCGGCCGCCTTGCGCAAGGTGCCCTGGATACCGTCGTCCGTACCGGCGCATGTGGCCGAGTGAACGCCCAAACGCTGGCGCACGACGAAAAGCTGTTTAGCAGCAAGCTCCCTAAGCGTCACCGGCGAATGGGTCGTCATAAAGACCTGTAGCGGCTGGGCCTCGTCCTTCGCACCGAGTGAGTCGAGCAGGCGCATGAGCCTGTGCGGCTCAAGTCCATACTCGACTTCATCTACTAGGGCAACGGTGGCAGCCGCTGCTGCGGCCCTTTGCAATCCTGCTACAAGGAGCCGCCCAGAACCGGTGCCCAGCGACCGCAGAGGAATGCCGGCCTCGCTGTGAAGCGCAATAGCACCATCGCCAATCGACACCGAATGAGCATCAAGTAGTGCCTGAGCGCTCGCACCGATTGCAACACCCAGGCCGGTAGCTGTCTGGGTGACCACTTGCAGGGTCTGAGCGAGTTGAGGGCCAGCCTGTGCGCCGAAGGTGGCCCGGGCGGCGCGAGCCGCGCTGGCGAGTTCCGAGCCAAGGTTCGCGCGCTCCTCCGTGAGCCGGTTCAACACCGATCCCCTAGCCCAGGAAAGGTTCGTGTTTGCGTAGGTGCCGATTCGGGCTGGTGCCAGGAGACTTCGATCCTTCCAAGCTAGAGACCGTTCCAGTCGTTGTTGATCGGCTCGATTGGAGTAAAGCGTCCAGCTCGGCTCGAGGTCGCTCGCGACCTCGAGCTTCAGCGTCAGAACCGTTTCCAGGCCTGCCCGCGGCTCGTCTTCTAGCTGCCCAGTGCCAAGGTCAAACCCGCGAAGGAACTCTCCGTAGGTGTCGATGTTTTTCAGCTCGTCGGGTAGTGCGCCGAGCGTGACTGCAATCACGATGGTCCGAGTGACGTCTAGTCCGAAGAAGTCCGTGTCGCCGAAAGGTGCGCTTCTTCGCGCTCCAAGGCACAGGTCTATGGCATCCAGGATGCTTGACTTGCCGCTGTCTCCCGGGCCAATTAGGCAGTTCACGCCGTTGGACGGTGTCCAATCGAGCGCTTGTATCGATCGGAAATTGCGAATTTCAAGATGACGGACTCGCGTCATGTTTCCTCTCAGTTGGTTTGGCTAATATCCCGACGCGACGGTGAGTTGCCCAAGGGATGCACGGACACTCGTCAGGAATCACCGAACATCAGCTCCCCCAAGCAAACCGATCACCGAGAGTCTAGACGCTGATTGACCGCATGCAGCCGTCACCGCACTAACGAGTGAGCTTCTGCTATTGGCCGCTAGCGGCCTCAAAGAGGCGCCGGCTTGCGGCGCGGCGCCAACGATGGAACATGATCAAACCTCAGTCTGCTCCGCCATTTCCAGAGCGTCATCAACCTCGATACCCAAGTACCTGACAGTGCTCTCCAGCTTTGTATGGCCGAGCAGCAACTGCACTGCTCTCAGGTTTTTCGTTCTGCGATAGATCAGTGATGCTTTGGTTCGACGAAGCGTATGGGTTCCGTAGAGCGTGGGGTCGAGACCGATTGTGGTTACCCAGGCTTTCACAATGCGGGCGTACTGCCTTGTGGATATGTGAGCTGAGCGACGAGCACGACTGGGGAAAAGAAAATCGTCGTTGCGACGGCGAGCAGCACTGATCCAAGCTTCAACTGATGCTCTCGTCTGAGCGGTGATTTCGAATTGCACCGGGCGCTGGGTCTTCTGCTGCATCACGATCGCGCGCGTCGACACGTGATCACCATGAGCTATGTCCCTGACGCGCAGCTTCGTTAAATCGCAAGCTCGAAGCTTGCTGTCGATGGCAAGGTTGAACAGCGCCAGATCACGATCCTTGTTTGCGATTTCCAGTCGCACTCTGATAGCCCAAATGTCCCGAAGTCGCAGCGGTGCTTTTTGGCCGACCAGTTTGCCCTTGTTCCAAGGTTCGCGAGCTTTCGATGTGAGTGTGGCCATGATTTGTCCTCCACATGGGTGAAGGACTAGGGTGCATCGCTCGTAGCCTCAGGGCCGCTTCCACCCAGTGGCAGACGCTACCAAGCAATGCAAATGACGGTTCACCGGGTATTAGTCCCGGATTGAGCCTGACTTCTGTAAATGTGAATTCCTCCCCTTCCGCGCTCGCCCCCATCATGCCGGGCATAACCCACAAAGCGGATACACGGCATGACCGATTTCGATCCCTCGGCATGGCTGGGGCGTACCCAGGAAGTGCACGACCAGCTCAGCCGCAACCTCGTGCAGCGCATCGCGGCCACCTTCAGTGCAACGGCGCCGGCCCACGGCGAAGAGCTGCCGTGGCTCTGGCACTGGTGCTTCTTCAACGATCAGGTGGCCGGCAATCGCCTCGGCCCGGACGGCCACCCAACCCTGGGTACCTTCATGCCGCCGGCCCACGGGCGCAATCGCATGTGGGCCGGCGGCCGGCTGGAGTTTCTCGAACCCTTGCGCGTCGGCGCCGAAGCCTTCCGCAAGACGCGCATCGAGCGCATCGAGGAAAAAGCCGGGCGCACCGGCTCGCTACTGTTCGTGACCCTCGCCCATGAGTACTGGCAGGGCCAGCAGCTGTGCCTGCGCGAGGAACAGGACATCGTCTACCGCGAGCCCACGCCGCCCAAGCTGAGAGCCGGTGAAGCCGCTCCGCTGGCGGACTGGGAGGAAAGCGTCGCGCCCGATCCGACCCTGTTGTTCCGCTACTCGGCGGTGACCTTCAACGCCCACCGCATCCACTTCGACTGGCCCTACGTCACCGCCAGCGAGGGCTATCCGGGGCTGGTGGTACACGGCCCGCTGACGGCCACCCTGAGCCTGGCCGCGTTCGTGCGCGCCAACCCGCTGGCCCGCGTGCGGCGCTTCAGCTTCCGTGGCCTGCGCCCACTGATCGCGCCCGAACCCTTCCGTGTTGCCGGCCGCCACACCGAGCCCGGCGTGGCCGAGCTGTGGGCCGCCAATTCCGGCGGCGTGAGCCAGCGCGCCGACGTTCTGTTCGACTGACCCAGATATTTCAAGGAACTCCCATGACCCACCGCAACATCGACGAACTCAACGCCATCCGTGAAGGCGTGCGCGCTCTCTGCGCGGAATTCCCCGCCGAATACTGGCGCAGGATCGACGAAGAAAAGGGCTTCCCCGAAGCCTTCGTGAGCGCCATGACCGAAGCCGGCTGGCTCTCGGCGATGATCCCGGAAGAATACGGCGGCTCCGGCCTGGGCCTGGCCGAGGCCTCGGTGATCCTTGAAGAAGTGAACCGCTGCGGCGGCAACTCCGGGACCATCCACGGGCAGATGTACAACATGTTCACCCTGCTGCGGAACGGTAGCGCCGAGCAGAAAGCCTACTACCTGCCCAAGCTCGCCAGCGGCGAACTGCGCCTGCAATCCATGGGCGTCACCGAGCCCACCACCGGCACCGACACCACCAAGATCAAGACCACCGCCGTGCGTAAGGGCGACAAGTACGTGATCAACGGCCAGAAGGTGTGGATCTCGCGCATCCAGCATTCCGACCTGATGATCCTGCTGGCGCGCACCACACCGCTGGCCGAGGTGAAGAAGAAGTCCGAGGGCATGTCGATCTTCCTCGTCGACCTGCACGAGGCTATCGGCAACGGCCTGACCGTGCAGCCGATCGCCAACATGGTCAACCACGAGACCAACGAGCTGTTCTTCGACAA
>NZ_AMZB01000067.1 GCF_000313755.1 Pseudomonas nitroreducens TX1
ATCCCCGCCGGCCACCTGATCGGCGAAGAGGGCAAGGGCTTCAAGTACATCCTCGACGGCCTCAACGCCGAGCGCACGCTGATCGCCGCCGAGTGCATCGGCGATGGCCGCTGGTTCACCGAGAAATCCGCGCAGTACGCCCGCGACCGCGTGGTGTTCGGCCGGTCCATCGGGCAGAACCAGGGTGTGCAGTTCCCTATCGCCGAGGCGCACATCGAGATCGAGGCCGCCGACCTGATGCGCTGGCGCGCCTGCGAGGAATACGACAGCGGCCAGAACGCCGGCGCCGCCGCCAACATGGCCAAGTACCTGGCGGCCAAGGCCAGCTGGGAAGCGGCCAACGCCTGCCTGCAGACCCACGGCGGCTTCGGCTTCGCCAACGAGTACGACGTTGAACGCAAGTTCCGCGAGACCCGTCTTTACCAGGTGGCGCCGATCTCCACCAACCTGATCCTCTCCTACGTGGCCGAGCACCTGCTCGAACTGCCGCGCTCTTTCTGAGGAGGACCGTCATGGATAGGCCCCTGGAAAAACTGCGCAGCGCGCTGTTCGTGCCCGGCGACCGCCCGGAGCGTTTCGCCAAGGCTCTGGCCAGCGGCGCCGACGCGGTTATCGTCGACCTGGAGGACGCCGTGCAGGCGTCCGCCAAGGCGCAGGCGCGCGAGCACCTGCGCGCCTTCCTCGATGCACACTCCGAGGCCGGCGTCTGGGTACGGGTGAACATGGCCGGACACCTGGAGCACAACGACGACTTGGAACTCTGCCGCCACCCCGGCGTGCTCGGCATCCTGCTGCCCAAGGCGGAAAGCGTGGAGCAAGTGGTCAACGCCGCCGCTATCGGCAAGCCGCTGCTACCCATCATCGAAAGCGCTCCGGGGCTGGCAGCGCTGGCGGAAATAGCGCGGGTGCCCGGTGTGCAGCGCCTCACCTTCGGCGGGCTGGACCTGTGCCTGGACCTGGGCATGAGCGCCGGCAGCGCAGCCGCCGCGCGGCTGCTCGACCAGGTGCGCTACGAGCTACTGCTGCAAACCCGCCTGGCCGGTCTCGCCGCGCCGCTGGACACGGTGTTTCCCGACATCGCCGACCTCGACGGCCTTTCGCGCTTTGCCCGCGACGCCCGCGATGCCGGCTTCGCCGGCATGCTCTGCATCCACCCACGGCAGGTCCTGGGCGTACACCAGTCGCTGGCGCCGACCCGCGAGCAGCTGGACTGGGCGCAGAAGATCGTCGGCGCGGCGCGCGGCAATGGCGCGTTCCAGCTGGACGGCCAGATGGTCGACGCGCCGGTGATAGAACGCGCACGACGCCTGCTCGCGCTGCACGACTGAGGACAGCAACCTCGCATTCGCCGGCCCTTCGTGACCGGCTTTTTTTCGTCTGTCGTCTGTCGTCTGCGCGGCGAGACATCTGCCACCAACGCGAACGCCCGGTCCATCGTGGAGACCGGGCGTGCGTTTACCACCTTGGGGTTGCCCCCGGAAAATCCGGTTGCCGTGGCGGATGCTCCACGGACCGGATGTCGTCACCGGCCGCTGAAGGCCGGCGAACCGGGCGCGCGTCTTCTTGTGGAAGACGAACGCCCGCGACTCACTTGAGCGGCAGCGTGTAGGAGAGGATCAGGCGGTTCTCGTCCAGCTCGCCGGCGCCATCGGAGCGCACCGTGGCGTTGCGCCAGCGCACGCCGAAGTTCTTCATCGGGCCGCTCTGCACCACGTAGGTGATGTCCAGGTTGCGTTCCCATTCCTTGCCGGATTGGCCGCCGATCTCGTAGCCATCGCCACGGATATAGCGGTTGATCATGACCAGGCCGGGCACGCCGAATGCAGCGAAGTCGAGGTCGTGGCGCAGCTGCCAGGAGGTCTCGCGGGCGCGGGTGAAATCGAGGATCTGCACCACGTTGGCGCCGTAGGTATCGGCGTCCTGCAGGTACGGGAAGGGGCTGTCGCCGCTGTTGTCCTGGTAGCCGACGCGGAAGGTCTGCGCGCCGTAGTTGGCCGAGAGCATCGCGGTGGTCAGGCCGTTGTCGATGTCGCCGCCACGGGCTGCGCCATTCTCGGAAGAATCGAAGTAGCCCACGTTGGCGCTGAGCACCCAGTCGCCGGCCTTGCGGCTGCCCTGGAAGCCCAGGTAGTTCTGCTGGTAGACGTCCTGCAGTTCGGCACGCCAGTAGGCGACGTTGACCGTCGGCGAGAAGGCGTAGGTGGCGCCGAAGTAGTCGAAGTGATCGCCGCTGACGCCGTAGTTGCCGGCGAGAATCTCGTCGTGGTTGCCGCTGGAGTTACGGAAGTTGACCTTGTCGAAACGCCCCAGGTCCAGGGTCAGGTTGTCGATCTCGGTGGAGCTCAGGGTCGCGCCGTTGTAGATCGGCGGCAGCAGGCGCGCATCGCTGGAGAGCAGCACCGGTATCTTGGGGGTGAAGCCGCCGACCTTCAGCTCGGTCTTGGCGATCTTCATTTTCGCCACGCCGGAGAGGTCGCTGTAGCTGCCCGGCCCGGAGTCGCCGAAGCGGTTGGGCAGTAGGCCGGTGCCGGCGCGCGCATCGGAGGAGTCCAGCTTCAGACCCAGCGCGCTGTAGAGCTCCAGCCCCACGCCCACGGTGCCTTCGGTGTAGCCGGACTTGGCGCTGAACATGAAGCCCTGGGCCCACTCTTCGCGCTTGGATTGTGGAGCGTTGTCCTGGCGAAAATCACGGTTGAAATAGATGTTGCGCAGCGTGAGGTTGACGCTGCTGTCCTTGATGAAATCGGCATGGGCCAGTGCCGGCAGCGCCAGCGCGGGAGGCAGCGCAAGCAGACCGAAGAGCTGCGCCAGGGAGGGATTGTGCATGGAAGTATCCGTGTTGGTTGTTGTTGTTCTGCGAAACGGGAAACGACCCGGAGGGGGAACGCCGGGGTGCGCAGAAGGATGCAAAGGCGCAGACACGGACAGGTATTGGGTTTTGCTTAAGGAGCCGTTTCAGGAAAACGAAGAGCGCCGCGCAGCCCAGGCGGGCGCGGCGACTTAAGCAATGTCGAAGGCGGGCTTTCGAGATGCGAAATTCCCGTGCCGCGCCGCCTTGCCCATGCTGGCCGGCATTCCCCTGCCCCACCCGCCAACTCCAGGAACAAGGCCGACCCCATGCACGACGCGCTGATCGTTTCCCCCCTGCGAACCCCCATCGGCAAGTTCGGCGGTGCCCTCGCCGCGCTGAGCGCCGACCAGCTCGCCGCCGGCATCATCCATGCACTGCTGCAACGGGTGGACATTCCCCCGGCAACGCTGGACGAAGTGATCGTGGCGCAGTCCTACGCCTCCAGTGAGGCACCCTGCATGGGCCGCTACGCCGCCCTCGCCGCCGGCCTGCCGGTGGAAGTGCCCGGCTACACACTCGACCGCCGCTGCGGCTCCGGCCTGCAGGCAGTGATCGACGCGGCGATGCACGTGCAGACCGGTGCCGCCCAGGCGGTGCTGGTAGTCGGCGTGGAGAGCATGAGCAACATCGAGTACTACAGCACCGACATGCGCTGGGGCGCCCGCGCCGGCAGCGTGAAGTTCCACGACCGCCTGGAGCGCGGCCGCGAACGCTCGCAGCCGCAGGAGCGCTTCGGGCGCATTTCCGGCATGCCCGAGACCGCCGAGAACCTGGCCCGCGATTACGCCATCAGCCGCGAGGAGGCCGACCGCTTCGCCGTGCGCAGCCACCAGAACGCCGCCAGCGCCTGGCGCGAGGGCCGCTTCGCCAATGAAGTGGTGCCGGTGACCGTACCGGGCAAGCGCGGCAGCCAGACCGTGGTGTCGATGGACGAAGGTATCCGCCAGGAGGCCAGCCTGGACGGCATGGCCGGTCTGCGCACGCTGCTGCCCGAGGGGGTCTGCACTGCCGGCAACTCCAGCCAGCAGAACGATGCGGCGGCGGCCTGCCTAGTGGTCTCGCGCGAGTACGCCGAACGCCATCGCCTGGAGCCCATCGCCCGTTTGGTGGACTGGGCGGCTGCCGGCTGCGAACCGGCGCGCATGGGCATCGGCCCGGTGCCGGCAGTGGAGAAGCTGCTGCAACGCACCCAGCGCACGCTGGCGGAAATGGACCTGATCGAAGTCAACGAAGCCTTCGCCGCCCAGGCCCTGGCCGTGCTCAAGGCCTGGGGCCTGGAGAACGACGAGCGGGTCAACGTCAACGGCTCGGGCATCTCCCTCGGCCACCCGATCGGCGCCACCGGGGTGCGCATCATGACTACCCTGCTCCACGAGATGCAGCGCCGCGGCTCGCGCTACGGCCTGGAGACCATGTGCATCGGCGGCGGCCAGGGCCTGGCGGCGCTGTTCGAGCGCGTGTGAGGCCAACCATGAACTGGATCGAAGTCAACCAGACGGCCCTGCGCTACCAGCTGCTGCCAGCGCGCCGCGCTGACGCCCCGGTGCTGGTGCTGGTGCACGAAATGGGCGGCAGCCTGGAAAGCTGGGACGGGCTGTGCTCCACGCTCTACGGCGAGCTGACGCTGCTGCGCTACGACACCCGCTGCGCCGGCCTGTCGGAGAAAATCCCCGGCGCGCTGGAAATCGACGCCCACGTCGCCGACCTGGCTGCGCTACTCGATACGCTGGCCATCGATGTGCCGGTGGCACTGATGGGGGTCGCCGTGGGCGCCGCCATCGCCATTCGCTTCGCCGCCCGGCATCCGCAGCGCTGCAAGCAACTGGTCGCCCTCGCCCCGGCCTGTGGCGTGCCGGCCGCCGCTCGCGACGCTACCCGGCAACGCGCCGCAGCCCTGCGCGAAGAAGGCCTGGGCGAACTGGTCCCCGCCCTGCTGGAAAAAACCTGGCCGGAGCCGCTGCGCACCGATGCCGACACCTTCGAGGCCTTCCGCCTGCGCTGGCGCGCCGCCGATCCGCAGGGCTTCGCCGCCACCTTCGCGATGCTCTCCGGGCTGGAACTGGAAGCGGATCTGCCCCGCCTTCCGCCGCGCACGCTGTTCGTCGCCGGTGAATACGACGCGCTGAGGCCACCCGCGGAGATCGACCGCCTGGCCGGTTTCGCCGCACAGATCGAAGCTTTGCCGGTAGCCTCCGGGCATTTCATGCCGTTGCAAAGCCCCCGCCTGGTGGCGGCGCTGGTGCGCGGTTACCTGTGCGACGGACAAAGCGGAGCGGCGGTCTACCGGGACTTCATCGCCCAGCCGGAACACCGCGTCGGCGCTGCCGGCCACGCGGCCTGAGGAACACCGTGCACGGCCTGCCGTGACAGCCGAACATTCAACCCAAGAACAACAATGAGGAATCCCGTCCCATGATGCAGTCGCGCATGATCGGTGACATCAAGGTCACCCGCATTCTCGAGTACGCCGGCCCAACCCACGACCCGGCCTTCCTCTTCCCGCAGATGGACCCGAGCGTGCTCACGGACCATCGCGAGCTGATGGCACCCAACCACTGGATCGAGCACATGAACAAGCTCATCGTCACCATCCAGTTCTGGATCGTGCACGTGGGCAACGAGATCGTGGTGATCGACACCGGCGTCGGCAACTTCAAGCCGCGCCCGGGCATCGCGCGGATGAACATGCTCAACGGCCTGGTACGCGAGTGGATGATCGCCGCCGGCGCGCCGCCGGAGAAAGTCACCCACGTGGTGATCACTCATCTGCATTCCGACCATGTGGGCTGGAACACCACCTGGAAGGATGGCCGCTGGGAACCGACCTTCCCCAACGCCACCTACCACTTCCCCAAGGACGACTTCGACTTCTGCCACCAGGGCAAGAACAAGGAAGGCGGCGTCATCGATGTGTTCGGCGAATCCTTCTTCGACAGCGTGATGCCCATCGTCGATGCGGGCCTGGCGAAGATGATGCTGCCCGGCGAGGAAATCGCCGACTGCCTGCAAGTGCAGGCGGCACCCGGCCACAGCCCCGGCCAGGTGATCTTCAAGGTGCGCTCCGGCGGCGAGGAAGGCATCTTCTGCGGCGACATCCTGCACAGCCCGGTGCAGATCGTCCGCCCGGAGATCAACTCCGGCTACTGCATCTGGGAAGACACCGCCCGTCAGACGCGTCTGGCCTTCCTCAACGACGCGGCCGACTCCGGCGCACTGATCCTGCCGGTGCATTTCGGCGAACCACACTGCGGCTTCATCCGCCGCCAGGGCTCGGGTTTCGCCTTCGAAGCGGCCCACTGGTGAGCCGGTGGCCTGCGCCCGCGCACGCCTGGATGTGCGCGGGCGTGGGCTACCAGAACGGTGCCGGACCGACGAATGCCGTCTATGCAGGCTATTCGCCAGCCAGTACCGTGATATACCACTTGGCAAGAAGTACCTGACCATGGCGATGCATTTCGATATCACGGATTTCCGCTTGTTCATCAACATCGCGGAAACCAGCAGCCTCACCCGCGGCGCGGAGCGCTCCTTCCTCTCCGTACCGGCCACCAGCAACCGCATCAAGAACCTCGAGGACAACCTCGGCATGCGTCTGCTGGAGCGCTCGCCCCAGGGCGTGACGCTGACCAACGCCGGCAAGACCTACCTGCAGCACGCGCGCATCATCCTCTCCCAGTTGGAGATGCTCACCGGCGACCTGCAGCAGTACGCCGAAGGCCTCAAGGGCCAGCTGCGCCTGCTGGCCAACACCACCGCGATCACCGAGTACCTGCCGCCGGTGGTGGGCGAATACCTCAAGACCCACCCCGACGTGCACATCGACATGCGCGAGCGCCTTTCCGACGACATCGTGCGCTGCATCCGCGATGGCAGCGCGGACCTGGGCATCGTCTCCGGCAGCGTGGTCACCGACGGGCTGCAGAGCGTACCGCTGGTGAGCAGTCGGCTGATGGTCATCGCCCCGGAAGGCCACCCGATCCTCGAAGGCGGCGAGGTACATTTCAAGGAGGCGCTGCAATACGCCTTCGTCTCGCTGCTCGAAGGCAGCGCCATCCATGTCTTCCTCAGCCGCGCCGCCTCGGCGCTGCACATCCCGCTGACCATCCGCGTGCAGGTCGCCAGCTCCGACGCGATCTTCCGCATGGTCGAGGCCGGTGCCGGCATCGCCATCGTGCCCCAGGCCGGTTTCGAGCGCCTCAAGGGCAGCCAGAAGATCGGCTCGTGCAAGCTGCTCGACCCCTGGGCGGTGCGCACCTTCCAGCTCTGCGCGCAGGATTTCGACGGCCTCTCGGCCTTCGCCCGCGACTTCGCCGACAGCCTGATCGACTGCTACCGCGCAGCTTAACCCTGCGTTAAAGCCGCCTTCCAAAGAGGCCAATTGTCCGCCTCCAACGAGTCTGGGAGCCTTGCAGCACATGGACGCGCCGCCATCCCGGGCGACCCGCCACCTATAAGAACAAGGACCATCGACCATGGCCGAACCACGCTGGAAGAAACGCCCCGAGGGCTCCAACTGGGGCGACTTCGGCCCCGACGACCAGAGGGGCCGGCTGAACCTGCTGACGCCGGAAAAGGTGCTGCAGGGCATCGCCGAAGTGCGCGAAGGCCTGGCCTTCTGCCTCAGCCTGCCGCTGGACTACCCCGGCGGCAACGCGATGAACGTCAACCGCCTGCCGCCGATCCTGCGCCCGCTGCTGCGCAAGGGCGGCGTCAACATGAACTACCAGTACCAGTGGATCCAGGAAGGCCGCCCCGACGTGCTCAGCGACGACCTGGCGATCCTCCACCTGCAGTACTCCACACAATGGGATGCGCTCTCCCACGTCGGTGCGCTGTTCGACGCCAACGATGACGGCGTACCCGAGCCGCTGTACTACAACGGCTTCAGCGCCGGCGGCGACGTCGAAGGCCCCAGCGCACTGGAAGACTGCGGCATCGCCGGCGCGATCAAGCCCCACAGCACCTCCTGCGCTCACGCCCTGGGCATCGAGCGGATGGCCGAGACCTGCGTGCAGGGCCGCGGCGTGATGATCGACCTGCACCACCACTTCGGCCTCGACCGCACGCACATCGGCTACGACGAACTGATGCGCGTGCTCGAAGCCGACCGCGTGGAAGTAGAGGCCGGTGACATCGTCTGCCTGCACACCGGCTACGCCGAAGCCCTGCTGGGGATGAACCGCAACCCCGACCCGGCAGTGCTGGAGCGCCTGGCCGCCGTGCTCGATGGCAACGACAGCCGCCTGCTGAACTGGATCACCGACAGCAACCTGGTGGCCATCGCCGCCGACAACTACTCGGTGGAAATCTTCCCCGCCGGCCACGCCGGCGACTGCTGCTCGGTGATGCCGCTGCACCACCACTGCCTGTTCAAGCTCGGCGTACACCTGGGCGAACTGTGGCACCTCACGCCGCTGGCCAACTGGCTGCGCGCCAACGGCCGCAACCGCTTCCTGCTCACCGCCCCGCCGCTGCGCCTGCCCGGCGCCGTCGGCGCGCCGCTCAATCCCATCGCCACCGTCTGACGGAGTTCCAACGTGCCCAAAGAACGCGTACTCATCACCGGAGGCGCCTCCGGTATCGGCGCCGCCATCGCCCAACGCTGCCGCGAGAACGGCTATGAGCCGGTGATCATCGACCGCATCGGCGACGGCCTGATCGCCGACCTCACCGACACCGCCGCCACCGCCGCCGCGCTGCAACAGGCCCTGGCCGACGGGCCGATCACCCGCCTGGTGAACAACGTCGGCATGGTCTGCCCCAACCCGGCGGACGAGCAGAGCTTCGAGGAACTGGAGCGGGTGTGGGCGCTGAATGTGCGCTGCTCGCTGCAGTGCATGCAGGCGCTGCTGCCGGGCATGAAGGAAGCGGGCTTCGGGCGCATCCTCAACATGTCCTCGCGCGCCGCGCTGGGCAAGGAACTGCGTACCGCCTATGCCGCCACCAAGGCCGGGCTGCTGGGCATGACCCGCGTCTGGGCGCTGGAACTGGGCCGCCACGGCATCACCGCCAACGCCATCGGGCCGGGGCCGATCCGCACCGAACTGTTCGAGCGCGCCAACCCGCCGGACAGCCCGCGTACCCAGGCGATCATCGACAGTGTGCCGGTCAAGCGCCTCGGCATGCCGGACGACATCGCCCAGGCCGCGTCGTTCTTCCTCGATCAGCGCGCCGGTTTCGTCACCGGCCAGGTGCTCTACGTCTGCGGCGGTATGACCGTCGGCGTGGCCGCCGTCTGAGCCCCTACCAAAGTGCGCCAGCCCGCACCGCACAAGGCCGGCGCGCCCTCTTAACCGGCGGTTAAACGCCCCTTCCGCAGACTGAAATTGTGGCCCTCCAGACGCACTGGCAAGCTGGTTTCCAGGGGCGATGAGGGCTTTCGAAAGCCGCGTCCGTCCGCGATAAAAACGACAAAGGACCCGCAGTCATGATCGACAAGTTTTGCCCCAGCGCCGCCCAGGCGCTGGCCGAGATTCCCGACGGCGCGACCATCGCCGTGGGCGGCTTCGGCGGCGCCGGGATGCCCGAGGACCTGATCGACGCGCTGATCGCCCAGGGCGCACGCGACCTCACCCTGGTGAGCAACAACGCCGGCCAGGGCGACACCGGTCTGGCTGCCCTGCTCAAGGCCGGCCAGGTGCGCCGGATTCTCTGCTCCTACCCGCGCATGGTCGGCTCCCACGTCTTCGAGGAGCTGTACCGCGCCGGCAGGATCGAGCTGGAAATCGTCCCCCAGGGCAATCTCGCCGAACGCCTGCGCGCTGCCGGCTGCGGCATCGGCGGCTTCTTCACCCCCACCGGCTACGGCACCCTGCTGGCCGAGGGCAAGGAAACCCGCCTCATCGACGGCCGCCACTACGTGCTGGAGTCGCCGATCCACGTCGACTACGCGCTGATCAATGCCGAGCTCGGCGATCGCTGGGGCAACCTCACCTACCGCAAGACCGCGCGCAACTTCAGCCCGGTGATGGCCATGGCCGCGCGCCACACCATCGCCTCGGTGGGCCGCGTCTGCGAACTGGGCGAAATCGACCCGGAACACGTGGTCACCCCCGGCATCTTCGTCAAACACATCGTGCAGCGCAGCGCCGCCGCCGATCAGCGCCAGGCAGGTTGAACATGGACAAACAGACCCGCAACGCCATGGCCGCCCGCGTGGCCCGCGACATCCCCGAAGGCGCCTACGTCAACCTCGGCATCGGCCTGCCCACGCTGGTGGCCAACCACCTGCCGGCGGACAAGGACATCTTCCTGCACAGCGAGAACGGCGTGCTCGGCCGCTGGACCGGGGCCAAGCCCGGCGAGGAAGACTGGGACATGATCAACGCCGGCAAGGAGCCGATCAGCCTGGCGCCGGGTGCGGCGTTTTTCCACCACGCTGACTCCTTCGGCATGATGCGCGGCGGCCACTTGGACATATGCGTGCTCGGCGCCTTCCAGGTCGCGGCCAACGGTGATCTCGCCAACTGGCACACCGGCGCGCCGGATGCGATTCCCGCCGTTGGCGGCGCGATGGACCTGGCCATCGGCGCCAAGCGCATCTTCGTGATGATGGAGCACCTGGCCAAGAACGGCGAAAGCAAGCTGATCGAGCGCTGCACTTATCCGCTCACCGGGATCGGCTGCGTCAGCCGCGTCTACACCGACCTGGCCACCCTGGAGATCACCGCCGAAGGCGTGCAGGTCCTCGAACTGGTGGGCGAAACCACGGCCGAGACGCTACAGGCGGTCACGCCGATCCCACTGGATTTTTCCACCCTGCCCGACCGCCCCGCGCGCGCCCTGAGCCCAAGCGCCGAGCGCGTCCTGGGCAGCTCCGCCTGAGGTCGCCGCCATGGCCAACCACCATTCCAGAGCCTGGGACCAGGGCGACCTGACGGAACTGCTGAGCCTGGAAGACGGGCCGCAGGACACCTTCCGCAGCACGGTCAATGACCGCAACGTCAACGGTCGCATCTATGCCGGGCAACTGCTCGGCCAGGCGCTCTGGGCCGCCGCCCGGACCACGCCGCAACGCGTGCCCAGCACCTTGCAGGCGACCTTCCTGCAAGGCGCCCGGCCCACGGATGCGCTCGAATACAAGGTCGAGGCATTGCAGGATGGCCGGCGTTTTTCCACCCGCCACGTCTATGGCGTGCAGGGTACGGCGCTGGTGCTCAGCGCCCATGTGACCTTCCAGACGCCGGGCGAACCGCAGGAACCCATACCACGCCTGGAACGCCCCGTGCCCGCCCCGGAAAGCCTGCCGGACCTGCGCCAGTTGGCCGAGCGCTACCCCGGCCAGGCCGACGCCTTGCAGGTGCGCTTCACCGGGCAGCCGCTGCTGGACATTCGCCTGGTCGATCCCCAGGCATATTTCGACGGCGCGGCGCCACCCAGCGAAATCCTCTACTGGGTCCGCCTGCTGCAACCGCTGACCGCCGAACGCTGCCTGCAACATGCGGCCCTGGCTTACCTCTCCGACTGCTGGCTGCACATCGGCCTCGCGCCGCCGGCTCAAGGCGGCGACGCCTGGCAGCACCACTACGTCGCCAACCTCAACCACACGTTGTGGTTCCACACCCCGGAGCCTGCCTGCGACGACTGGCTGCTGTTCGTCAGCAACGCCAGCCGAGGCCTTGCCGGGCGCGGCCTGGCGCAGGCGCACATCTACCGCCGCGACGGGCGCCTGGTGGCCAGCCTGGCCCAGGACCTGCTGACTTCGCCGAGGACCGACTGACCGCTTAGCACGATCGAAAGGCAGGCTTTCGCAAAGGCAAATGGGCGCGCGAAGCAATCTGCCGCATGCTCGTTCCACGAACTGACACCCCGCCCGCCTGGCGGTCAGCTCGCAAGACGAGCATCACCCAAACGCTGCAATCGTGGCCCCGCCACGAACCGACACCCAATAACAATAAGGACGGTAATCACCATGTTCGACTGGTACAAGACTGGCTCGCGCCAGGAGCGCAAGACCTTCTGGGCCTGCTTCTCCGGCTGGGCGCTGGATACCTACGACGCGCAGATGTTCAGCTTCCTGCTGCCGGCGCTGATGGCGGTCTGGCAGATCTCCAAGGGCGAGGCCGGCGTGGTCGGCACCGCCGCGCTGCTCTCGGCATCCCTGGGCGGCTGGATCGCCGGCATCCTCAGCGACCGCTATGGCCGCGTACGCATCCTGATCTTCACCATCTGCTGGTTCACCCTGTTCGGCTTCATCGCCGGCTTCGCCCAGAGCTACGAGCAGATGCTGGTGATCCGCACCCTGCAAGGCCTGGGCTTTGGCGGTGAATGGGCGGTGGGCGCGGCGCTGATGGCCGAGGTCATCCGTCCCGAACACCGTGGCAAGGCGCTGGGCTTCGTGCAGAGCGGCTTCGCCCTCGGCTGGGCGGGCGCCGCGGTGATCATGACCGGCCTGCTCGCCTGGCTGCCGCAGGACCTGGCCTGGCGCGTAGCGTTCTGGGTCGGCGTGATTCCGGCCGGCTTCGTGCTGTTCATCCGCCGTCACGTCAAGGATCCGGAGATCTACCAGCAGGCCACCGCCAAGGTCGAGGAAAAGGCCTCGATGCTGTCGGCCTTCCGTCCCGCGGTGATCCGCCTGACCCTGCTCGCCGCCGTGCTGGTCACCGGCCTGCAAGCTGCCGCCTACACCATCATGGCCTGGCTGCCGACGCTGATGGTCTCCGAGCGGGGCCTCAAGCCCGGCCCGGTGATCTTCACCATGCTGATCATGTGCGCGGGCGCCTTCGCCGGCTTCATGGTCACCGCTTGGATCGCCGACCGCTACGGCCGCCGTCCCGCCCTGCTGCTGTTCAGCGTCGGCGCGTGGATCTTCACCGTGGTCTACATGCTGGTGCCGATGAGCACCGAGTTGCTGATGGTCATGGCCTTCCCGGTGGGCGCCTTCGCCACCGGCATCTTCGCGGTGCTCGGCCCGTTCCTCAGCGAGCTCTTCCCCACCCACGTACGCACCACCTGCATGGGCTTCTCCTACAACCTGGGCAAATCCCTCGGCGCGCTGTCCATCGCCGGCGTCGGCGTGCTCTCCGAGAAGCTCGGCCTGGCCCAGTCCATCGGCACCTTCTGCCTGGTGGCCTACGCGCTGTCCGTCACTGCCGTGCTGCTGCTCCCGGAAACCCGTGGCGTGCGCCTGCAGGACGTCGACGCCAAGGCCCTGAACGACGACGAGCCGCAAGCCTCCGGCAGCGCCCAGCTGTCCCAAAGCAAATCCTGAACCCGAGGAACCACCATGCTGTACTGCGTAAAAATGGACGTGAACATTCCCCGCGACATTCCCAGCGACGAAGTCGAGGCGATCAAGGCCGCCGAGAAGGCCCGCGCCACCGACATCCAGCGCTCGGGGAAATGGCCGCACCTGTGGCGCGTCGTCGGCCAGTACTCGAACATCAGCGTGTTCGACGTCGAGAGCAATGACGAGCTGCATGCGCTGCTCTCCAGCCTGCCGCTGTTCCCGTTCATGACCATCCAGGTCACCCCGCTGGCGAAGCACCCCTCCTCCATCGTCTGAGCCTTGGCTCAAGCGTTGCGCGGCGGCCCGCCATGGGCCGCCGCAGCCTTTCCTCCCCGACTATTCAGGATGCGGCCATGAAACTGCTGCAAGCGGATGCGTTCGACCTCAGTGAGCTGATCCGCCCCGGCGACACCGTGCTCTGGGGCCAGGCCAACGCCGAGCCCCTGCCGCTGACCGCGGCACTGATGGCGCAGCGCGCGCGCATCGGCCGCTTCCGGGTGATGCTCGGCATCGCCAACAACGCCACCTGCCGGCCCGAGCACGCCGACCACATCGACCTGCTCGCGTACTGCGGCGCCGGCGCCAACCGCGAGCTGGCCAACGCCGGGGTGCTCGACATCCTGCCCTGCCACTATTCGCAGCTGCCGGCGATGATCGAGACTGGCGCCCTGCGCATCGACGTCCTCCTGCTGCAACTGGCCCCGGCGGACGTCAATGGCCGCTACAGTCTGAGCATCGCCCACGAATACCTGCTGCCCGCGCTGGACCGCGCGCGGGTGGTGATCGCCGAGGTGAACCAGCAGGCGCCGCGCACCTTTGGCGAACGCACGCTGGGCAGCGAAGACCTCGACGCCATCCTCTACACCGACCGCCCACCGCTGGAGAATCCGCCCGCGCGCATCCGCGAGGCCGATGTCCGCATCGCCGCGCACATCGCCGAGCTGATCGAGGACGGCGCTACCCTGCAGATGGGCATCGGCGCCATTCCCGACGCCGTGCTCGGCGCGCTGCGCCAGCACCGCGACCTGGGCGTGCACTCGGGCAGTCTGGGCGATGGCGTCGCGCAGCTGATGCAGGCTGGCGTCATCACCAATGCGCGCAAGAACCGCGACCGCGGCGTGAGCATCGGCGGCGTGCTGCTGGGCAGCCGGGTGATCCACGAGTTTGCCCACGACAACCCGGCGATCCAGTTGCGCTCCACTGCTTACACCCACGACGCCGATGTGCTGGCCAGCCTGAACCAGCTCGTGGCGATTAACTCCGCCGTGGAAGTGGACCTCACCGGCCAGGTCAATTCCGAAGTTGCCGCTGGCAGCTACGTTGGCGCAGTGGGCGGCGCGCTGGACTTCCTGCGCGGCGCGGCGCGCTCGCGCGGCGGTCTGCCGATCATCGCCCTGCCCACCACGGCCGGCGCCAGCAGCCGTATCGTCACCCGGCTAACTGGCCCGGTGACCATCCCGCGCAGTGATGCCGGGCTGATCGTCACCGAATACGGCGTCGCCGACCTGCGCGGCAAGAACCTGCGCCAGCGTGTGGAATGCCTGCTGAAAATCGCTGCCCCGCAGCATCGATCGGCGCTTGAAGCACAGTTGTAAGCGGATCCTGGTGGGATCTGGAGATGCGCATTTGGAGATCAATTCCAGCTTTCAACGACCAGCACTCGAGTGCGAAGAACTCAATGCTTGGAGGGGGTACTTGTGATTGGTACGTCGCACATGCCGCTCAAGGGCAGCTATCGGCCAAAAGCGGACCTCAGAGATTCAGGCTACAGACTGATACACACCGTTTGGGATTCAGTTGCCGCTTCAGAAAGGTCTGAATACACTGCCTACCATGATCCGTCGCCTTCGATTGCTCATCGTCTTGCTTCTTAGCCTCACGCTTCCTCTCACGGGGATGGCGAGAGTCGAGGCGCCAACTGAACCCTGCCCGATGCAAAGCATGGGCATGGGCCAGATGGCGGGTATGGATCAGGACTGCTGCCAGGATTTGGGCAAGATGACCCAGCATGGCAAGAAGGACTGCAAGAGTGGGCAGGAATGCAAGACCAGCAGCCTGTTGCAGGTCAGCGTCCTGAAAGCTGCCCATCCCGTCGCCACTCCCCCGCGGCCTTCGCCGTACACCGATGTAGTGCTCAGCCAGGCACCTGCAGACCTCTGGCGACCTCCCTGCGCCTGATTCCTCTCTCGACCTGAACCCTGCCCGCGGCCCTGAAGGCTGCCGGGTGGATTGCGCTCATGCGCTGGTTTTCCAGAGGAATCCTCATCGTGACTCACGTCCGACTCCATCCCGGCTGGCTGCTGCTCGCGCTGCTGCCGGGCTGGTCGGCACAGGCTGCGTCCCTGTCACTGGACGACGCCCTGCTGCTGGCTGAACGCAACGCTCCTTCCCTGCTCGCACAGAACGAGAAAATCTCGGCGGCGAGAAGCGCCGCCATCCCCGCCGGAGAGCTGCCCGATCCCAAGCTCAATCTTGGTCTGCAGAACGTCCCCATCGAGGGTGACGAGCGCTGGAGCACCCAGCGCGACAACATGTCTATGCAGGTGGTCGGCCTGATGCAGGAGATGCCCAACGGCGACAAGCGCAAGGCCCGCGTCGAGACCGCCCAGGCCGCCATCGAACGCGCCGATGCCGAAGCTGGCGTGGAACGCCTGAAGGTCCGCAGCGCCTCGGCCCAGGCCTGGATCGCGACCTATACGCTGCAACGCAAGCTGGCGATGTTCGACGACTTTTACCGCGAAAACCGCCTGCTCGACGCCACCGTCCGCGCACGTCTGGCCGGGGGGAGCGCAAGCACAGTCGATGCGGTAGCTCCGCGTCAGGAGGCCGCGCTGCTGGACGAGCAGAAAGACGACCTGCTGCGCCAGGAAGCCCAGGCACGGGCGGCGCTCAAACGCTGGATTGGCCAGGATGCTTCCCAGGAGCTGAGCGGCGACTTCCCGCACTGGTCCATCGACCCCTCCCACTCTCTGCAACAGTTGCACCAGCACCCCGAGCTTGCCGCCTACGGTCCGATGACCCGCGAGGCCGAAGCCCTGGTGCGCGAGGCCGTAGCCGAGAAGAAACCGGACTGGAGCTGGGAAGTGGATTACCAGCGCCGTGGCCGCGAGTTCGGCGACATGATGACGTTGCAGGTTAGTTTCGACTTGCCGCTGTTCACCGGCACCCGCCAGGCCCCGAAGATTGCCGCGCGACGAGCCCAGGTAAGGCAGTTGGAGGCCGAGCGAGAGGCGCTGGCCCGCGAACACGAGCAGGCACTGGAGGGCGACTTGGCTGAATACCGCCGGCTACAACGCGCCGTCGAGCGCAGCACCGGCACCTTGGTACCGCTGGCCGAGGAGAAGGTACGCCTGGCCACCGCCGGCTACCGATCAGGCAAGTTTGGTCTCGACGAGGTAGTGAGTGCCCGCCAGCAACTGGTCGAGGCCCGGCTCAAACAGATCGACCTGCAAGGCTCCCTTGCACAGGTCGCCGCGCGTCTCTACTTCACCTATGAGGAGGGACGCGCATGAACCGCTTCCCCTGGAACACCTCCGCGCTGTTGATCCTCACATTGGCCGTCGGCGGCGCTGGTGGCTACTGGCTTGCCCGGCAGGCTCAGGCGCAGGCACCGCTGGCCTCGGCCACCCCGGAGCGCAAGCCGCTGTACTGGTACGACCCGATGGTCCCGCAGCAGCACTTCGATGCGCCGGGCAAGTCGCCGTTCATGGACATGCAGTTAGTGCCCAAGTACGCCGATGCTGCCAATGCCGCCGAGAGTGTACCGGCTGTGCGCATCGAGCCAGGCATCCAGCAGAACCTCGGCGTGCGCCTGGCCAGCGTCACCCGCGGCACGCTTGACCGCACGCTGCAGGTCACTGGCGTGCTGGCCTTCAATGATCGTGATGTGGCAGTGCTGCAGGCGCGCGCCGGCGGCTTCGTCGAGCGCACCTATTCGCTTGCGCCGGGCGACGTGGTGACCGCCGGAGCCCCCTTGGTCGATGTGCTGGTGCCAGAGTGGGCGGCGGCGCAGGAAGAGTTCATCGCCTTGCGCCATTCGGGCGAACCGTCGCTACTGGCGGCGGCGCGACAACGCCTGCTGCTGGCCGGCATGCCGAACGGACTCGTGCAGCAGATCGAGCGCAGCGGCAGAGTCCAACCTGTAACTACCCTGAACGCGCCGCTTGCAGGAGTCATCCGTGAGCTGGAGGTGCGCCCCGGCATGACACTGGCCGTTGGCGCCCCCCTGGCCAGGATCAACGGCCTGGGTCGTGTCTGGCTGGAGGCCGCTGTGCCGGAGGTGCAAGCCGCAGGACTCAAGGTCGGCCAGTCGGTCGATGCCCGTCTGCCGGCGCTGCCGGGCCATCCGGTGACCGGTACCCTGACGAGCATCCTCCCAGAGAACGACCAGCAGAGCCGCACCTTGCGCTTGCGCATCGAGCTACCCAACCCGGACGGACAACTGCGCCCCGGCATGACCGCGCAGGTCAGCCTCGACCTTGCCGGCCAGAGCGATGTGCTGCAGATCCCCAGCGAAGCGGTGATCCGCACCGGCAAGCGCAATCTTGTGATGCTGGCGGAAGACCAGGGTCGGTTCCGCCCGGTGGAAGTGCGTCTCGGCCAGGAGAACGATGGGTTCGTGGCCGTACTTCAAGGTCTGGACGAAGGCCAGCGGGTGGTCGCTTCCGGGCAGTTCCTGATCGACTCGGAAGCCAGCCTGAAAGGCATCGAAGCGCGCACGAACGAAGAGCCGCCGGCAAAGATGACGGTGCCTGCTGTGCATGAAACGGACGGCCGCATCGTGGAGATCACCGCACAGGGTCTGACCATCAGCCACGGCCCGTTCAACACCCTGGGCATGCCCGGAATGACTATGACCTTTGCACTCGCTCGCCCTGAACTGGCAGCCGGCCTGAAGCCTGGCGATCGCATTCGCTTCGGTGTCAGCCAGGGAGACTCAGGCCTGGTAATCGAACAGGTCCGCAAGCAGGAGCAACAGCCATGATCGCGAAGCTCATACGCTGGTCGGTGGCCAATCGTTTCCTGGTACTGCTGGCTACCCTGTTCATTGTCGTCTGGGGTGTCTGGACGCTACGCAGTACACCGGTCGATGCCCTGCCAGACCTTTCCGATGTCCAGGTCATCATCCGCACCAGCTATCCGGGACAGGCACCGCAGATCGTCGAGAACCAGGTCACCTACCCGCTGGCCACCACCATGCTGTCGGTGCCCGGCGCGAAAACCGTGCGCGGCTTTTCCTCCTTTGGCGACAGCTTCGTCTACGTGCTGTTCGAGGATGGCACTGACCTCTACTGGGCGCGCTCGCGGGTGCTGGAGTACCTCAACCAGGTGCAGTCGCGCCTGCCGCCCACGGCGAAGACGGCGCTCGGCCCGGACGCCACCGGCGTCGGCTGGATCTACCAGTACGCCCTGGTGGACCGCACGGGCCGGCATGATCTCGCCCAGCTGCGCGCCCTGCAGGACTGGTTCCTCAAGTTCGAACTGAAGACGGTGCCTGATGTTGCGGAAGTTGCCACCGTCGGTGGCATGGTCAAGCAGTACCAGGTGCTGCTCGACCCGGTGCGGCTGGCCAGCCTGGGTCTTACCCAGAGCCAGGTGATCGAGGCCATCGGCAAGGCCAACCAGGAAACCGGCGGCGGCGTGCTCGAACTGGGCGAGGCGGAGTTCATGGTGCGCGCCTCGGGCTACCTGAAGACCCTCGCGGACTTCCGCGCGATCCCCCTGCGCCTGGCCGCCAACGGCAGCCCGGTGACCCTGGGCGATGTCGCCAGCATCCAGCTCGGCCCGGAAGTGCGCCGGGGCATCGGCGAACTGGACGGCGAAGGCGAAGCGGTTGGCGGAGTGATCGTCCTGCGCAGCGGCAAGAACGCCCGCGAAGCCATCGCACGGGTGAAGGACAAGCTGGAGTCGCTGAAGAAGAGCCTGCCCGAGGGCGTGGAGATCGTC
>NZ_AMZB01000068.1 GCF_000313755.1 Pseudomonas nitroreducens TX1
AGCAAGCTCGCTCCTACAGGTTTTGCCAGCCCACCGGGCGCTCGACAGGGCCTCAACCGCGCCAGCCGGCTTCGCGCAAGGCCGCCAGCAACCGCTCGCCGCTCAAGGCCGGTACCAGAACCCCGTCGTCAGTACGCATGTCGCACCCGGCCAGCAGCACGTTGACGATGGCCTCCTCCACCGCCTCGGCGGCGGCTGCGAACAACGGCGAGATGTGGTCGTTGTTGACCATCTCCAACGGCGTGGCGAAGGGCAGGTTCTTGCGACCGTAATCCGCCGGTGGCAGGTCGCGGTTGCCGGTGGCGAAGGCAAGGAAGATGTCGCCGCTGGAGTCGTCAGTACCGCCGCCAGTCCGTGCAATGCCCAGCGAGGCGCGTTGTGCCAGACGCTGACACTGGTGCGGCAGCAACGGCGCGTCGGTGGCGAGGATCACCACGATGGAGCCCATGCCGGGCGTTCCCTGTTCAGCGAAGGGCGACGGCAGATCGCCCAGGTGGCGGCCGACCGGATAGCCATCCACCCGCAGCTCACGGCGCTGCCCATGGTTGGCCTGCACCAGTGCGCCCACGGTCCAGCCGCCCTGCTCCGCCGGCAGTTTGCGCGAGGAGGTGCCGATGCCGCCCTTGAACTCATGGCAGATCATCCCCGTACCGCCACCCACCGGGCCCTCCCGAACCGGGCCGGACTCGGCGCAGGCCAACGCCTCGCGCACCTGTTCGGCGCCGACGTGCTGGCCCCAGATGTCGTTGAGCAGGCCGTCGTAGGTTTCCATCACCACTGGCATGCACCAGTAAATGGAAGGGTCCGCCAACTCGGCATGCTCGGCGGCGATCAGCGCATCGCGCACCGCGCCCACGCTGTGGGTGTTGGTGATGGCGATGGGAGTGGTCAGCAGCCCCGACTCGCGAATCCACTCCAGCCCCGTGGCGTCGCCGTTGCCGTTGAGCACATGGCAGCCGGCGAAGCAGGGTTGCTGGCGCGCCGCGCTGTCACGCGGTTGCACTACCGTGACGCCGGTGCGCACGGCCTTGCCGTCGCGCTCGCCGATCAGGGTGCTGTGGCCGACGCGGATGCCGCGAACATCGGTAATGGCGTTGAACTCGCCGGGAGTGCCCAGGCCGAGGGTGATGCCGAGTTGACGAGCGCGCATGCTGTCTCCTTATAAACGGGCCTGTTCAAGGTCTCGCCGAGCGCAGTTCAGGCAAGGCAAAAGCAGGCGAAATAGCGCAGTTTACGAATGGTAAATGAGCATTTTGAGCCTGCTTTTAACGCAGCATGGACAAGCGCAGGCAGACATTGGACAGGCTCAGAGCTTCTGGAAGGCCGGGCTGAGCTTGCCGTAGGTGCTGTAGAGAATCACCGACACGGCCAGTATCCCGACAATGATCATGACGTCCCGCGAAGAGGCGTCCAGTAGCAGGTTGAGCAACAGGTAGCCGGCGCCGACCACCGCCAGCATCGCCGGCAACGGCCACAGCGGCATGCGGTACGGGTGCTCGCGGTCGCGGCGCAGCACACGGCTGAACAGCGCGCAGAGCGCCACCACCAGGTAGACCATCACCAGCAGCAGCACGGTGAAGGAAGTCAGGTCCGCCAGGTTCGAGCTGAAGCTCAGCGCCGCCGAAGGCACGCCGAGGAACAGCGTGGCGATCCACGGCGATTCCCAGCGCGGGTGGATGCGGGTGAAGGCGCGGTTCATCAGCGGCGTCCACAGCTCGTCGCGGCCGCTGCTGAAGATCACCCGGCCGACCTGGATGACGATGGCGACGATGGCGTTGAACACCGAGAGGAAGATGCCGGCGCTGACCAGCCGCGACAGCGTTTCATTGCCGTGGGCGGTCAGCAGGTAGCCGACCGGATCGGGGCTGGCAATCATGTCCTTGAGCGAAGGCGCGCCCAACAGCAGTGCGGTCAGCGGGACTATCTCGATCGCCACCACCAGCAACAGCGACCAGATCACCGCGCGATGTACGTTGCGCCCGCCGCACTTCATGTCCTCGGCCAGCAGCACCGCACCGCCGAAGCCGTTGTAGGAGAACAGCGCGGTACCCACGGCACCGATCACCAGCGCCCAGGGCGCGGCGGCCAGTATCCCGCCGTCGATATGTTGCGGGGCCACCAGCACGCTCACCGGCTGGCTGACATGGCCGAAGCCGAGCACCACGATCACCAGCAGCGCCGCCACTTCGCACAGCAGGAACACGCCGGTGATCCAGGCGTTGACCCGGATGTTGAGGATGCCCAGCAGGTAGCTGGCGGCGACTATCACCAGGGCGACGGTCTGGGTGTCGAAGTGAGTGCCCAGGGCGTTGTTGAGGTAGGTCGCCGCCCCCGTCGCCAGTACCGGCGGGATGAACAGCAGCGAGACCAGCACGGTGAGGAAGGTGGCGTAACCGGCTAGGCCGCCGAACACGCGCTTGGCGTAGACGTACTCGCCACCGGCGGAGCTGTGGGCACGGCCGAGCTCGGCGTAGCACCAGGCGAACATCAGCGCCAGGAAGCCGGCGAAGACGAAGGCCAGGAAGGCACCACTGCCGGCCTGCTGGATGGCGAACGGCGCGATGACGAAAACGGAGCTGGCGGGGGTCACCGCCGAGACGGTGATGGCGACCACGTCGAGCACGCCCAGGCTGGGCTTGAGCGCGCTCGCTGGCGCAGGGGAAGCGCTCATATCGTTGTTTCCTCGTGTTGTTATTGGTGGCTGAGGCAGGAACGAAGACCTTGTCGCGCCCTCTATGCGGGGCGCTGCGTGGGGTGCAGTCTGGACATGGCGCCGGTGGCGGCCAATCACCATTTGGGGTTACGCCCTCTTGACGATGCCCGGGTAAAAGGAGGAAACCGTGGGCCGAATCCACGCCACGCCCCCGGAGATCCCCCCGACGATGCACACCCTGTTCCGCGAAGTCGGCATGCACGCCAACCTCGGCCGCACCATCGAGCAGATCAGCCAGCCGCGCTTCTGGAAGCAGTTGGTCCTGTTGCTGCACCAGTGGCTGCCGTTCGATAACGCCCTGGCGATGTTCTACCCGGCCGGCGGTACCCCGGTGGCGCTGGAGGAATATGACGCCGAGCCCACCGCCGGGCCGGCCGCAATGGCCATCTACCTCGACGGCCTGTTCCAGCTCGACCCCTTCTACCAGGCGTGCCGCGAGGGCGTGCCCAGCGGGCTGTACCGGCTGGAGGAAATCGCCCCGGACCAGTTCCGCCAGAGCGAGTACTTCCTCAGCTACTTCCACGACAACGTGCTGGAGGACGAGGTGCAGTTCATCCTCCAGCTCCCCGGCCAGGGCGCGCTGTCGTTGTCGCTGGGTATGCGCCGGTTGTTCGATGGCGAGCAGACCGGCCTGCTGGCGATGCTCTGTCCCTGGGTGCTGGCGCTGATGCAGCAGCACTGGCAGCAACGCAGCCAACGCCTGCTTCCCGGCATCAGCGACGGCGTGGCGGTACAGGTGCGCGATGCCCTGAGCCAGTTCGGCGCCGGCGTTCTCTCGGAACGCGAACTGGAGATTGCTCGGTTGATCCTGCGGGGTTACTCCTCCAAGGCCATGGCCGAGCGCCTGGCGATCTCGCCGGAGACCATCAAGGTCCACCGCCGCCACCTGTACAACAAGCTCGACATCTCCTCGCAGCCGGAGCTGTTCTCGCTGTTCCTGCAGTCGCTGGGGCACGACCCGCAGAACCCCTGAGCGGTCCCAGGCCGTCCATGGGCGCGGCTGATGCCGTGCCATTCGCGCCCAGCAGGACACCCCGCTGGCGCTGCACGGACACTACCGCCAACGCCGTGCGCTTCTAGACTGGTGCCGTCCCCCTCCAACAATCACAAGAGGACAGCCCGATGAACGCACGCGCCCACTTCACCCACATGGAAGACGGCAGCGCCGAGGACTGGGCGATCATCGCCAAGGACTTCGGCCAGTACGCGGCCCTCCTGCCCGACCGGATACTGGCCCACCTGCGCCTGCTCGACGGCGACTTCGGCGGCTTCCCGGTGGACCGCCTGACCCATTCGCTGCAGACCGCCACCCTGGCCCACCGCGACGGTCGAGACGAGGAGTATGTGGTCTGCGCCCTGCTCCACGACATCGGCGATACCCTCGGCTCGTTCAACCACGCCGACATCGCCGCGGCCATCCTCAAGCCGTTCGTCAGCGAAGAGAACCTGTGGATGATCGAGAAGCACGCGATCTTCCAGGGGTACTACTTCTTCCATCACCTGGGCCTGGACCGGCACCTGCGCGAGCAGTTCAAGGACCACCCGCAGTTCGAGCAGACCATCGAATTCTGTGCGCGCTACGACGCCGCCGCCTTCGACCCGGAAGGTGAAGTGCTACCCCTGGAGTTCTTCGAACCCATGCTGCGCCGGGTCTTTGCCCAGCCCCGCCGCTCCATCTACCAGAAGCCCGACGGCACCATGGCCTGAGGGTCCCAAGGCGACCGGCGGTTCGCGACGAAGAGTGGCGAACCGCCGCTGGCCCGGGGGCTGCGCATGGAATAAGATCCCTCCCCAAATCAGACGCGCAATCGGCCAAAAGCCTACGCACACCAGGGAAGTTTCTTGCGCATGAAGCCTAACGTTCTTGAGCGCTCCAGCACGCCGCTCACCCCCGCCCCCCTGCGCGAATACCATTCCCGCGTGCTGGCCTACATCGCCGTTGCCGCGACCATTACCGCCGGTACCTTCGCCAAGTACTTCGGCTACGACATCCTCTGGATGATTCCGTACGCCCTGCTCTACCCGCACCTCGCCCAGCAGGTCAGCCGCCGCTTCAAGCGCGACAACCCACAACGTACCCGCCTGGTGCTGCTGTTCATCGACGCCCTGCATGCCGGCATCGCCACCACGCTGCTGGGCTTCTCCGAGGTGCCCAGCCTGATGCTGGTGCTGATCCTCGCCTTCTCCGCACTGATCATCGGCGGCCTGCGTTCGCTGGGCCTGGCGCTGCTGGTGGCGCTGAGCGCCGCCGTACTCAGCGCCGCGCTGATCTCACCGGCCTACAAGGGCCAGACGCCGAGCATCGTCGCACTGGTGAGCGTGCTGTTCTCCACCCTCTACATCTGCATCACCGCCTTCTTCGTGCACCAGCAGGGCCTGCGCCTGGCGCAGGCCCGTTCGGACATCACCCTGGAGCAGGAAAAGGCCGCGCGCCTGGCCAGCAACCTGGCCAAGTACCTGTCGCCGCAGGTATGGGAGTCGATCTTCAGCGGCAAGCGCACCGTACGCCTGGAGACCCAGCGCAAGAAGCTCACGGTGTTCTTCTCCGACATCAAGGGCTTCACCGAGCTTTCCGAGGAACTCGAGGCCGAAGCCCTCACCGACATGCTCAACAACTACCTCAACGAGATGTCGAAGATCGCCCTGAAATACGGCGGCACCATCGACAAGTTCGTCGGTGACTGCGTGATGGTGTTCTTTGGCGACCCGGCCACCCAGGGCGCGAAGAAGGACGCCGTGGCTGCCGTGTCCATGGCCGTGGCCATGCGCAAGCACATGAAGGTCATGCGCCAGCAGTGGCGGGCCCAGGGCATCACCAAGCCGCTGGAAGTGCGCATGGGCCTGAACACCGGCTACTGCACCGTGGGCAACTTCGGCGCCGATACGCGCATGGACTACACCATCATCGGCCGCGAAGTGAACCTCGCCAGCCGCCTGGAAAGCGCCGCCGAGGCCGGCGAGATCCTCATCAGCCACGAGACCTATTCGCTGGTGAAGGACGTGCTGATGTGCCGCGACAAGGGCCAGATCGCCGTGAAGGGCTTCAGCAAACCGGTGCAGATCTACCAGGTGGTCGACTTCCGCCGCGACCTGGGCTCCAACCCCAGCTTTGTCGAGCACGAGGTGCCGGGCTTCTCCATGTACCTGGACACCAACAACGTGCAGAACTACGACAAGGAACGGGTCATCCAGGCACTGCAGCAGGCGGCGGAGAAGCTCAAGGACAAGATCATTCTCTGAGTGATCGTGCAGCTCCGGGTTCACGCCCACCCGATCACGGACGGAGTCCGCTCCTACGCACGCCGGGGATTGCGGCAACGCTCACGCCTGGCCCCGCTGGCGTAGGAGCAACTGTCTTTCTCTGAAAGCTCGTGCCTGGGATTTCCCCTCTCCCTAACCCTCTCCCTGAAGGGAGAGGGGACTGGTTGGGTGCCGGCTGAAACCACAGTGTCAGCCGGCTCAGATAGCTCCCTCTCCCTTCGGAGCGGGGCGCGCAGCCAGGGCGGGGAGAGAGGGCGGGCCTCGGCACGGTGTTTCAGGTAGGAG
>NZ_AMZB01000069.1 GCF_000313755.1 Pseudomonas nitroreducens TX1
CGGCAGGGGCCTTTTTTATGGGTCGCTTACTTGCGGTCGATCCACACGGTCTGCGGGTTGGTGAACTCGCGCAGGCCGAAGTGCGACAGCTCGCGACCGAAGCCGCTCTTCTTCACGCCGCCGATCGGCACGCGGGGATCGGAGGCGGAGAAGCCGTTGATGAACACGCCACCGCTGACCAGGCGCCGGGCCATGTGCTGGGCCTTGGCCTTGTCGGCGCTCCAGATCGCACCGGAAAGGCCGAATTCGCTGTCGTTGGCCAGCTCAAGGGCATGCTCGGCATCACGGGCGACGATCAGCGAGGCTACGGGGCCGAAGATTTCCTTCTTGAACGCGGTGTTGCCCGGCTTCACGTCGGCCAGTACGGTCGGTGCGTAGTAGTTGCCTTCGCCTTCGAGCTTATGGCCGCCCAGCAGCAGGGTGGCGCCATCGGCGATGGCCTGCTGTACCTGGCCGTCCAGTTCGTCGCGCAGGTCGAAGCGGGCCATGGGGCCAACGAAGGTGTCGTCCGCCAGCGGGTCGCCGATCTTCAGCGCCTTGACGGCGGCCAGCAGCTTCTCGGTGAAGGCCGGGGCGATGGATTCTTCGAGGATCATGCGCTTGGCGGCGATGCACACCTGGCCGCAGTTGCCGAAGCGGCTGGCGACGGCGGCCTTCACGGCGGCGTCGAGGTCGGCGTCGGCGAGCACGATGAAGGCGTCGGAACCGCCCAGCTCCAGCACGCACTTCTTCAGCGCAGCACCGGCCTGGGAGGCAATGGCGGCGCCCGCGCCCACGCTGCCGGTCACGGCGATGGAGGCGATGCGGTCATCGGCGATGGCCTTGGAAACCAGCGGCGGCTCGACGTTCAGCACCTCGAACACGCCTTCCGGCAAGCCGGCATCCCGCCAGGCCTTTTGCAACTGATAGGCGCAGCCCATGACGTTGGGCGCGTGCTTGAGCACGTAGGTATTGCCGCCGAGGATGATGCTCACTGCGCCACGCATGACCTGCCAGGTGGGGAAGTTCCACGGCATCACGGCCAGGACCGGGCCCAGCGGCAGGTAGGAGATGTACGCGCCTTCGATGCTGGTGTTCTCGTCTTCGAGCATGGCCGGGCCGTTGTCGGCGTACCACTCACAGAGGTTGGCGCATTTGTTGATTTCGCCACGCGCCTGGGTGACCGGCATGCCCATTTCCTGGGCTTCCATACGGGCCATCGGCTCGACATTGGCGCGCAGCACCTCGGCCATCTTGCGCAGCACGGCGACACGTTCGGCGATGGGGGTGTCGCGCCATTGGCGGAACGCGGCATCGGTGCGGGCCAGCGAGGTTTCCAGCTGGGCGGCGTCTTCGAAGGTGTAGCGGGCCAGTTCCTGGCCGGTGGCGGGGCTGCGGGAGATGGCAGCGGGGATGGCGGCGATCTGGTTCATGCTGAGTCCTGCTTGTTCTGGGAGGCCGCAAGGCCGGTCGTTCATCCGGGCACGCTGGCTCCGGGATGGAGCAGAAATTAAGATGCGGCTTCATTCATGTAAAATGAATAATCAAGAAAGACTCTTTCTCTTGGAGAGAATCATGGACCTCACCCAGTTGGAAATCGTCCGCGCCGTCGCCACCGAAGGCAGCATCACGGCCGCCGCGGCCCGTCTGCACCGCGTGCCTTCGAACCTGACCACGCGGATCAAGCAACTGGAAGCCGAGCTGGGCACCGAGCTGTTCATCCGCGAGAAGCTGCGCCTCCGACTGTCGCCTACCGGTCGCAGCTTTCTCGACTACGCCGAGCGCATCCTCGACCTGGTGGAGGAGGCGCGGCAGGTGGCAGTGGGCGCCGAGCCCCATGGCGGCTTTTCCTTGGGCTCGATGGAGAGCACGGCGGCGGTGCGCATCCCGGAGATGCTGGCGCGCTACCACCAGCAGTGCCCGAAGGTGCAGCTGGACCTTTCCACCGGCCCCTCGGGCGAGATGATCGACGGCGTGCTCTCCGGGCGTTTCATCGCCGCCTTCGCCGATGGCCCGGCCAACCATCCGCAGCTGGACGGCCAGCCGGTCTACCACGAGGAGCTGGTGCTGATGAGCGCCAAGTCTCACCTGCCAGTGCGGGACGCGCGGGACGTAGCGGGGGAGACGGTGTTCGCCTTCCGCGACACCTGCTCCTACCGCAAGCGCCTGGAAGGCTGGTTCGCCGAGCACCGGGTGGTGCCGGGCAAGATCGTCGAGATGGAGTCCTACCACGGCATGCTCGCCTGCATTGCCGCCGGCGGTGGGGTGGCGATCATCCCCAGGGCGATGTTCGACAGCCTCGCGGGCGGGCGCAACGTGGCGATCCACCGCCTGGCACCGCATCACGCCGACGCGACCACCTGGCTGTTCTGGCGGCGTGGCACCGATACGCCGGCGCTGCGGGCATTTATCCGACTACTGGACTCGCCTGCTGCAGAGGCCGAAGTGGCCTGAATACGAGGCATTGCGGGCGCTGTCTTGGTGGCCTTACGTAAGGCTGGCGAGACAACGGTTAAAAAATCACCGGCACCTCTTGCAGCGGCTTTGCGCTGCGCTAACGTCAGGCTCTCTGTCCGTCGTGCGAAGGCGGAAAGCGCCCTTCGCGGCAGGGCGTTTTTCCCGCTGGCCTTCTGCCCGGAGCGCATGATGGAGACACACAGCAAAAGGCGACGCGCCAGCGCGTTGCAAATCACCCTGATGGGCGCCGGGCTGATGCTCTTCGCCCTGTTCCTCGCGGTCCTGCTGGTCAACCTGTGGCCGCAGTCCTACCTGGCGTTTCCGCCCGCCGGTACGCTGGGCGACCCCGGTGTGCAATGCGTGTTCGGCTGGTGCCCGGGGCCGGATGCACGCCTGCTGGTGATGGTCATGGTCGCTGGAGCGCTGGGCAGTTTCATCCATGTCGCCAAGTCCTTCGGCGACTTCGTCGGCAACGATCGCTTCATGGCCAGCTGGATCTGGTGGTACCTGCTCAAGCCGTGCATCGGCATGGCGTTCGCGCTGGTGCTCTACCTGATGGTGCGTGCGGTGCTCCTGGCGGTGAACATCGCTACCGACTCCGCCGGAGTCAATCTGTACGCGTTGATGGCCATGGCCAGCCTGGCGGGGATGGCCTCCAAGCAGGGGCTCGACAAGTTCGCCGAAGGCCTCGATACCCTGTTCCGCACCCGTCGGGCTGCCGGCGATGCCCGGCGCAAGGACTCGCTGGAGAACCCCGTTGCGATCATCAAGGCGGCGCAGCCGCCGGTGGTCGATGCCGAGTCGCTGTACGTGACCTTGCGGGGCGTCGGCTTCAGCCGTGGCGCGCAGGTGCAGGTCAACGGCGTGGAGCGGCAGACGTCACTGGCCGACAGCACGCGCCTGGCCTTCCATTTGCTGCCCGAGGACGTGGCCTGCGCCGGAAGCCTGGCCGTGGCGGTGGTCAACCCTTCGCCGGGTGGTGGAGCCTCGGTACCGCTGATGCTGGAGGTGATTGCGCTGTCGCAGCCGGAGGTGGACGCGGAGACGGTGAAGGCCGGGCCGCCGGTGGCAATGGTGGTGGCGTCGGCGGAAGAGGATTCGGTGCTGGCCGCGCTGCACTGAAGCGCGAGCATGAAAAAGGCCCCCAGGGGGGCCTTTTTCGTGGGCGGCGCCGGGTCAGGCGCTGCTGTTCACCGTCTCGCGCTTCACCGGTTTGGCCGTGGGCGCGGGGTGCTCGTCGTGGTCGTGATCGTCGCCGACCACCTGGACCTCGTTGCCTTCGGCGTCGTACAGCTTGCCGTTCTGGAAGTAGTCACCTTCGTTCAGCGCGGCGATATCGCGGTAGCGCAGGGTGCGCTCCTCGGCAGCGACGAACACCGATTGCTGGTTGGAGTTACCGGTCTTGAGATGGTTGAACAGCAGGTTCAGGCCGATGGCCATGATCGCCGCCGAGCTGATGCCCGAGTGGAAGATGGTGGCGAACCAGCTGGGGAAGTGCTCGTAGAAGCTGGGGGCGGCGATCGGGATCATGCCGAAGCCGATGGAGGTGGCGACGATGATCAGGTTCATGTTGTTGCGGTAGTCCACCTTGGACAGGGTGCGGATACCGCTGGCCGCCACGGTGCCGAACAACACCACGCCAGCGCCGCCGAGTACCGAGGAGGGCACTGCGGCGATCACCCGGCCCATCACCGGCAGCAGGCCGAGGGTCACCAGGATCAGGCCGCCGGTGGCCACCACGTAGCGGCTCTTCACGCCGGTCACGGCCACCAGGCCGACGTTCTGGGCGAAGGCGCTCTGGGTGAAGGAGCCGAAGATCGGCGCGAGGATGCTCGATGCCATGTCCGCGCGCAGGCCGTTGCCCAGGCGCTTGGAATCGACCTTGGTGCCGATGATTTCACCGACGGCGAGGATGTCTGCCGAGGTTTCCACCAGGGTCACCATGATCACGATCAGCATCGACAGGATCGCGGCGATGTGGAAGGTCGGCATGCCGAAATGGAAGATCGCCGGGAAGGCCACCATCGGGCCGTCGGCCACGCGGGAGAAGTCGGTCATCCCTAAGGCGGCGGCGATCAGGGTGCCGATCACCATGGCCAGCAGGATCGACAGGCGCGAGATGGAGGCACTGCCCAGCTTGCTCAGCAGCAGGACGATCACCAGGGTGAGGGCAGCGAGGCCGATGTTGGCCATGCTGCCGAACTCCGGCGCCTTGGGGTTGCCGCCCATGGCCCAGCGCGCCGCCACCGGCATCAGCGTCAGGCCGATGGTGGTAATGACGATGCCGGTGACCAGGGGCGGGAAGAACTTGGTGATGCGCGAGAACACCGGGGTGATCAGGAAGCCGATGAACGAGGCCGCCATGACCGCACCGAGCACGGCATTCAGGCCGCCGCCTTCATAGCCGCCGCCGAGGATGGCGATCATGGTGGCGACACCGGCGAAGGAGACGCCTTGCACCAGCGGCATCTGCGAGCCGAAGAAGGGGATGCCGAGGGTCTGCAGCAGGGTGGCCAGGCCACCGGCGAACAGCGAGGCGGCGATCAGCAGGCCGATCTCGCTGGGGGAGAGCCCGGCCGCCTGGCCGAGGATCAGGGGTACGGCGACGATACCGCCGTACATGGTCAGAACGTGTTGCAGGCCGTACGCCAGGTTGGCGCCGATTCCGAGGTTCTCGTCTTCCGGGCGTGCTCCGGCGGACGCTACAGCTGAACGATCATTCATGGCTGAGGACTCGCTTGTTTTTGTTGTGCGGCCACTGTAGACAAAGTCCGTGGGAAATATCCACTGTTTTGTATACATGTTTATGTCCGATGGTCCGGAATCTGACCGGTCGGTTATGTGTTTTATCTGGCTGGATGGCTCTGTAATCGGCGTTATTCATGAAATTCTGACTCGGCTTGCCTTGCACAAAATGTGTGCATGTTTGAATCCAAAAGCACCAGTTGGCTGCATGCGAAGCTCCGAAAGGTTCTCGCCGGTCGCCTGCACAGGCCACCGCAAATTGCGGGCCAGCGACGCGTCGTGCTCGCCGTTCTCCCCGGCGGAGGCCGCTCTCGCCATAACCGTCCGCCTTCGTTTTCGTTGGATGTCGAGAAGCGATGGCCCACCCGCCGCCGCACGGCCTCGGCGCGGAGCTGCACAATTCAGTTCAGGTAAAGCGTGGCGGGATTAGCGAAGCTGATTTTGGGAACGTTCCATAAGCAGGGCTAATTATTCATTCGGGGATTTCATGGCAGCGGCGTCGCCATGCCGGTAGAACTGTGCGGGTCGGGTGCGCTGTTCGCCCTATCCTCACTGTTCGCGGAGTCATTCCCATGAAGTCCAGATGGACCGCCTTGTTGTGTGTGCTGAAAACCCTGTCGGTCGCCTGGGGCGACTACAACAAACGCAACGTCGTCCGCCGCTGAGGCGGGCTACCCGAAAGTTCGAATCACACCGTTTCGCCGTACAAGGATTTCCCCATGCCACCGGTCACGCCCCTCATTGATCCCGTCATCGCTGCCATCGCTCCTGGTTTTCGTGCCCTGAGCATTCGCGTGGAGGCCGCGCCGATCCTTCATCCCGAGGTGGCGGGGCAGGCTCTGCGACAGGCGTGCAGCGCTGCGGCAACGGGTGAACCGGCCTGGGGCGAGGCGCATCTTGCGGCCTGGGCCGAAGTGTTCCGCCGTTTCGGCGCCAAGCCCCAGCGCACGCCCTGTTCGGCCGAGGCGCTGCGCAAGCGAGCCCTGCGTGATGGCAGCCTGCCGAGCATCGATCCGGTGGTGGATCTGTACAACGCCGTCAGCGTGCAGTTCGCGATTCCCGTGGGCGGGGAAAATCTCGCAGCCTACTCCGGCACGCCGCGCCTGATGGTCGCTGAAGGCTGCGAGACTTTCGACACCATGAAAGAAGGCGCGCCGGCCCACAAATCCCCCGACCCCGGCGAAGTCATCTGGCGCGACGACATCGGCGTGACCTGCCGCCGCTGGAACTGGCGTCAGGGCGTGCGCACCCGTCTGGACGCCGAAGCGCAGCACATGTGGTTCATTCTCGAGAGCCTGCCGGAAATGCCGCTGCAAGCCCTGCACGAAGCCGGCAAGCAACTGGTTGCCGGGTTGCAGGCGATGATGCCGGGCGCGACGGCCGAGGTGAGGTTGGTCGGGCCGGGCGCTTGAGCAAAAGCGCGTCGCTGCTCGATCACAGGGCTGGCCCAGCCACCGGCGCATGCCCTGCCATCAGCTCGACGACCCAGTCGATGAACACCCGCAGCTTGGCGCTGACATGGCGGTTGGGTGGGAAGGCCAGGTAGAGCGGCATGCTCTGCATGCTCCAGTCGCTGAACAGTTCCACCAGTTCGCCACGCGCCATGGCGTCCTCGGCCATGTAGCGCGGCAGCCAGAGCACTCCCATGCCGGCGATTCCGGCCGCCAGGTAGGCATTGCCGTCGTCCACCGTCAGCACCGGACGGCCCTGGACCCGCACGGTTTCGCCGTCCTTGTACAGGGTGTAGGAAAGCGGCTTGCCAGTGCGCGCCCACAGATAGCCGACGATGCGTTGCTGGCCGTCTTCCAGGTCGCGGGGATGCCGGGGCGCCCCGGCGCGTCGCAGGTAGGCGGGGGCTGCGAACACCCCAAGGGGCAGATCGGCGACGCGACGGGCCATGAGCGACTGGTCGGTGAGCTCGCCGCCGCGCACCACGCAATCCACGTTCTCATCGATAAGGTCGACCATTCGATCACTGACGCCCAGGTCGATCTGGATGTCCGGATAGCGCTCGTAGAAGTCGGGCAGGGCAGGGATCAGCAGCAGGCGCGCCAGCGGTGTGGGCACGTCCACCCGCAATCGCCCGCGCGGCAGGGCGGCGGCGCTGGAAAGGCTGGTCTCGGCGTCGTCCATGTCTGCCAGCAGGCGCACCACGCGTTCGTAATAGGCGGCGCCGTCGGCGGTGAGGTTGAGTTTGCGGGTGGTGCGGTTGATCAGGCGCACGCGCAGCCGCGCTTCCAGTTGCTGGATCAGCTGGGTGACGCTGGTGCGACTCATGTGCAGGGTGTCGGCGGCCTTGGTGAAGCTGCCGGTTTCCACCACGCGGGCGAAGGCTTGCATCGCATCGAAACGGTCCATGGCGGCTCCGGCTGGCCCACGAAGGCGGGGCTGAGAAGGGCTGATTGTTTGGATTCTACAAACAATCCTGGCCAGTGTGGCCCGATTATCGCGAGCGAGTAGCGTCTTAACCTGCCTCCATCGTTGAGACCGGGGCCGGTGCCGCCCCTCGATGGAGCAAGCAGATGAGTACACGTGACGTGGTTTTCCCCGCCGGCCGCCAGGCCCTCTATGAGCGCAATCGCTATTCCCCGGCCGTCCGCAGCGATGGCCTGCTGTTTGTCTCCGGCCAGGTTGGCAGCCGTGAGGACGGCTCGCCCGAGCCTGACCTGGAAGCCCAGGTGCGCCTCGCCTTCGGCAACCTCAACGCGGTCCTGGCCGCCGCTGGCTGCACTTTCGAGAATGTGCTCGACGTGACGGTGTTCATGGTCGATCCGCAGGCGAACTTCGAGCGCGTGTGGCAGGTTGCCGCCGATTACTGGGGTGCGGCGCCCTATCCGACCGTGACGGCGGTGGGGGTGACCTGGCTGTACGGCTTCGATTTCGAGATCAAGGTGATCGCGCGCCTGCCGCCCCACTGAGGCCTCCGCAGAGCAGGGCGGCGAGACGGGGCGGCCGGGTTTCTTTACCATGCCGTCCTGTTTTGCACTGCCAGGAATGCCCCATGACCGCTCCGACCTTCCGCACCGCCACCCTCGCCGACACCGACCGCTGCTTCGAGATCGAAACCAACGCTTACGAAGGCGATGAGGCGGCAACCCGCGAGAAGATCGCCACGCGCATCGCGCAATACCCCGCGGGCTTCCTGATCATGGAGCTGGAGCGCGAGATCATCGGCTTCATCAACAGCGGCTGCGCGCATGAGGTGGTGATGTCCGACGAGGCGTTCAAGGAGCTCGTCGGCCATGACCCGGCGGCACCCAACGTGGTGATCATGTCCGTGGTGATCGACCCGGTGCAGCAGGGCAGGGGCTACGCCACGACGCTGATGCGCACCTTCATCGAGCGCATGACCCGCCTGGGCAAACGCACCATTCACCTGATGTGCAAGGACCGTCACGTCCCGCTCTACGAGCGGATGGGCTATCGCTATGTGAAACCGTCGGCGTCCGACCACGGCGGCATGGCGTGGCATGAGATGGTCATGGAATTGCCTGCCGCCTGACCACTCAGCGCTCGGGCTTGTCGTCCACCCGGTCACGGGTGGCGCGTTCGGCCAGTGGGTCGAAGGTCTCCGGCAGCAGCGCGGCCTCTCCCTGTTCGTCGAGCAACTGGCGGAATACCAGGTGGTCCGGGAAGCTGCGGCTGATGAGCGTGAGCAGCTCGGTGCCGCGCTCGGTCAGTTCGAAATTGTTGCCCGTGCCACCGTGCTCGCGCGGGCGTTCCTGGATGTAGCCGTTGGCGTAGAGGTCGCCCTCCAGGTCGCCGGCAACCTTCTTGAGATGGTCGACGCTGCCTTCCACCGGCTCGCCCTGCAAGCGGTGCTGCTCGGCTACTTCCTCGCCGCATTCGCGGGCCTTGTAGGGTTCGTCGGCGCAGTCCTGGGCGCGCAGCAGCAGGCGTTCGATCAGGTCCCAGTCGTAGCTCATGGCGTTCTCCTCCGTCGGGATGGAAGGCGAGTGATAGCCTTCCTGATCTGCGACCCGGCGAGGCGGGGAGGGTTCGAACTTCCTGCGCAGCGGCGCGCCAACCCCGAGCCGCCCAACCATTGATGACGTCGAGCTTCACTATCGATGCAATCAAGTGGTGCGCGGACGGCGGGCGGCTGACTATCTGTCCCAAGAGCTTGTTGAACCGAGCAAGGGACAGAATCGATGAACACTGCGCGCCCTACACCCCCTCGTCTGGCAACCCGAATCGCCTTCGGCCCGTTGTTGCTGGCCGTGGCCAGCCTGACCGGCTGCGCGGCGACCTCGGAAACCCGGCTGAGCTGGGACAGCCTGGGCGGCACCACCGCCCAGGACAGCAGCACGTACCTGAGCTGTGTCGACGGCCGACTCACTCCTGGCACCGCCACCTTCATCAGCGAGCGTGGCACCACCCGCCAGTTGCTCACCGGCAGCGCCGATCCACTGCGGGCCAGCGGCATCGTCCAGGTCACTCCGATCGCGGGCGGTCATCACTTCAGTGCCTACCAGCGCAGTGCCTGGCAGGACAAGGGCGAGCTGTTGGATGCCGCCTACCAGTGCGCGCAACACAGTTGAAACCACTTCGAGCGGGCCGCTCCCCCCAGCGGCCCGCCCGGCGCCGGCAGGCGGCGAATAGCCTGCGTCAGTGTCTGCCATCGGGCTTTCGCTGATTCACTCTCCAGGGGCGCTCCCCCAAGCGCCCACATGTCGCCCGTCGAGCCCCCACTCGGCGGGCGTTTTTTTTAATTTACGACTGTTGTGTATTCTGATCGGGCATGCCAGTGTGTGCGCCCTGGCGGCTGTATTCGCCTTTCGTGCTCACAATGCGCTTCCGGTTTTTCCGCCGCGCGCTGAACGAGGCTGCCGGCCGACGGTACACTCACTCCCGTCGCGTAACAGAAGTACAAGAGAATCGAGATGAACACGCATTTTCCGACTTGCGCCGTCTGGGTCCGTCGCGACGCAGACCTGCCCCTTCCCACCCACCTCCAGCCGACGGTGAAAGCATGATCGAGGTAACCGAAGTTTCCATTGCGCAGCTGCGTGAAGCCCTGGAGTCGGGCCGCACCACCGCGGTCGAACTGGTCAAGGCCTACCTCGCGCGCATCGACGCCTACGATGGCCCGGACAAGCTCAACGCCGTGGTCGTGCGCAACCCCGAGGCCCTGAAGGAAGCCGAGGCCTCGGACGCCCGTCGCGCCCGTGGCGAGACCCTCGGCCCGCTGGACGGCATTCCCTACACCGCCAAGGACAGCTACCTGGTGAAGGGCCTGACCGCCGCCTCCGGCAGCCCGGCCTTCAAGGACCTGATCGCCTACCGCGACGCCTTTACCATCGAGCGCCTGCGCGCCGCGGGCGCCATCTGCCTGGGCAAGACCAACATGCCGCCGATGGCCAACGGTGGCATGCAGCGCGGCGTTTATGGCCGTGCGGAAAGCCCGTACAACCGCAAGTTCCTCACTGCGCCCTTCGCTTCCGGCTCCTCCAACGGCGCCGGCACCGCCACCGCCGCGAGCTTCTCGGCTTTCGGCCTGGCGGAAGAAACCTGGTCCAGCGGTCGTGGCCCGGCCTCAAACAACGGCCTGTGCGCCTACACCCCGTCCCGTGGGGTGATCTCGGTACGCGGCAACTGGCCGCTGACTCCGACCATGGACGTGGTAGTGCCCTACGCGCGCACCATGGCCGACCTGCTGGAAGTGCTCGAGGTAGTCGTCGCCGAAGATGCCGACAAGCGCGGCGACCTGTGGCGCCTGCAGCCATGGGTGCCGATCCCTGCCGTCTCGGAAGTACGTCCGGCGTCCTACCTCGACCTCGCCGCCGGCCCGGAAGCGCTGAAAGGCAAGCGCCTGGGCGTGCCGCGCATGTACATCAACAAGGACGAACTGGCCGGCACCAGCGAGAAGCCCGGCATCGGCGGCCCGACCGGCCAGCGCATCCACACCCGCGCCTCGGTCATCGACCTCTGGGAACAGGCCCGCAAGGCGCTGGAAGCCGCTGGCGCCGAAGTCGTCGAAGTGGACTTCCCGCTGGTTTCCAACTGCGAGGGCGACCGTCCGGGTGCGCCGACGGTGTACAACCGCGGCATCGTTTCGCCGGAATTCCTCCACGATGAGCTGTGGGAACTGTCCGGCTGGGGCTTCGACGATTTCCTCCGCGCCAACGGCGATCCCAAGCTGAACAAGCTGGCCGACGTCGACGGGCCGCAGATCTTCCCCCACGATCCGGGCACGCTGCCCAACCGCGAGGACGACCTCTGCGCGGGTATGGACGAATACGTCAACATGGCCAAGCGCGGCCTGAAGACCTGGGACCAGATCGAGACCCTGCCGGACGGCCTGCGCGGCCTGGAGAAGACCCGCAAGCTGGATCTGGAAGACTGGATGGACGACCTGAAGCTGGACGCCGTGCTGTTCCCCACCGTGGCTGACGTGGGGCCGGCGGATGCCGACGTGAACCCGGAATCGGCCGACATTGCCTGGAGCAACGGCATCTGGGTGGCCAACGGCAACCTGGCGATTCGTCACCTGGGCGTGCCGACCGTCACCGTGCCGATGGGCGTGATGGCCGACATCGGCATGCCGGTGGGCCTGACCTTCGCCGGTCGCGCCTATGACGACTCCGCGCTGCTGCGTTTCGCCGCGGCCTTCGAGGCCACCGGTTCCAGGCGCCTGGTGCCGCCGAGCACGCCGCCGCTGGGCTGATTGGTTCATTGCTGAAGAAAATGCCCGCCTTGTGCGGGCATTTTTTATGGCGATTCGGGAACGTTCCGGCGCGGGACGAGGGGAAAAGCCCCGGCGCAGATTCGGCCGGGACAAGACAGTTGCTTCTACGAGCGCGCACCACCCTGGGACCGTCTCGCGCTCACTTCGCCGACTTCACATTTCCGTAGCGCACTTCCTTGGACGGCGAATAGCCGTAGAACGAGGTGTAGCACTTGCTGAAATGGCTGGGTGAGACGAAGCCGCAGGCCAGCCCGACTTCGTACATGGGCAGGCTGGAATGCTGCAGCAGGCGCCGGCTTTCGGTGATGCGCAGCTCCAGGTAATAGCGCACCGGCGTCGTACCCAGCTGCTCCTGGAACAGCCGCTCGATCTGCCGCTTGGAGCGGCCCACGTACTGCGAGAGCTGGTCCTGGCTGAGCGGTTCCTCGATGTTCGCGCTCATCAGGTTGATCGCCTCGCGCAGCGGCTCGCTGAGCTTTTCGTGCAGGGCTGGGCGGGTGCGGCGGAAGCGCGATTCCTCGAAGGCGAGGATGTCGACGATGGCGTCCACCAGTTCGCGGCCATGGCGCGCATTGATCCATTCCAGCACCAGGTTGAAGGCGCCCATGGGGCTGGCGGCGGTAAGGCGGTCGCGGTCGAGCTGGTAGCTTTCGCTGGTGACTTCGCTGTGCCGGGCGATCTCCGCCAGCGCCGCGCGGTTCTCCGGGTGGATGGCGCAGCGGTAGCCATCCAGCAGGCCGGCCTGGCCAAGGAACCAGGCGCCGTTCCACAGTCCGGCGAGGGCGATGCCCTTGTCGGCGGCCGCGTGCAGCAGTCGTGTCAGTTCGGGTACCGCGCGCAATGGGGTGCGCAGGCCGCCGCAGATCACCAGCAGGTCCAGTTCGGCAAGTTGCGCCGCGGTCAGCGTGGCGCCGGGGCAGATCACCAGGCCCAGGTCGCTGGTGACGGATTCGCCGTCGAGGCTGAAGGTCTGCGTGGCGAAGGTCTGTGCGCGGATCAGGTTGGCGGTGACCAGCGTATCCAGCGCCTGGGTGAAGGCGGGCAGGGAGAAGTGTTCCAGCAGCAGGAAACCCACCCGCGCCAGGCGGCCGGGCTCCCTGGATTCACCGTCGAGATAGCGCAGGTTGCGGCCCTGCATGGCCCCGCTGAATTGGCGGCGTTCGACCAATCGGCACCTCGTCCTGTGTGCTGGAGGTTCAGCCGCGCGCGGCGCGGCGGATGGGGACCGGCCGGCTGTGCGAGCTGCGCCGGCCGGTCTGGCTGAGCAGGATGATAATCACCGTCAGGGCCAGGGTCGAACTGACTTCCACGCGGTGCGTCGGCATGATGAACATCACCGCGAGGATGAAGCTGATGATGCCGATCACCAGCCAGGTCAGCCAGGGGAACAGCCACATGCGAAATACCAGCTGATGGTTGCGTCGGCGGAGGATGCCGCGCATGCGCAATTGCGACACGGCGATGGCGAGGTAGACGAGCAGGGCGATGGAGCCGGAGCTGGCCAGTAGGAAATCGAACAGCCGGCCCGGAGCAAAGAAGTTGAGCAAGGTGGTGAACATGCCGATCAGCGTGCTGGCGATCACCGCCGCGCGCGGCACGCCGGCCGCGGAGGTACGCTGGATGAAGGCGGGCGCGTCATTGCGGCGGCTCAGCGAATAGATCATCCGCGAGGCGATGTACACCGAGGAATTCAGGCAGCTGGCCACGGCGACCAGCACCACCAGGTCCATCAGCAGTTGCGCGTTGGGAATGTTCAGCAATTCCAGGGTGCGCTGGTAGGAGCCGATCTCTACCAGTCGCGGGTCGTTCCACGGCACCACCGAGATGATCACCAGGATCGACAGCAGGTAGAACACGCTGATGCGCCAGATCACCGAGCGCGTGGCCTTGGCGATGTTGCGACTGGGGTCGCTGGATTCGGCGGCGGCGATGGTCACTGCCTCGGTGCCGATGAAGCTGAACAGGGTAGTGATCAGGGCGCTGAAGATGGCCGTCCAGCCGTTGGGCATGAAGCCGCCGTGCTCGCCCATCAGCTTGTGCAGGCCGCTCACTTCGCGCCCCGGCAGCAGGCCCAGCAGCGCCGCCGCGCCGAGGCCGATGAAGGCGACGATGGCCACCACCTTGAGCATGGCGAACCAGAACTCGAACTCGCCGTACTTGGCGACGCTGAAGAGGTTGGTGACGGTGAGCAGCATCGTCATGGACAGGGCGAACACCCAGGTCTCGACCTGTGGGAACCAGTTGTTGAGGATGACGCCGGCGGCGATGGCCTCGATGGGGATGACCAGCACCCAGAACCACCAGTACAGCCAGCCGATGGTGAAGCCGGCCCAGCGGCCGATGGCCTGGTCGGCGTAGGCAGAGAAGGAGCCGGTGTCGGGGCTGGCCACGGCCATCTCGCCGAGCATGCGCATCACCAGCACCACCAGCAGCCCGGAGAGGGCGTAGGCGACGATGGCGGAAGGGCCGGCGGCGGCGATCGCGTGACCGGAGCCAACGAACAGCCCTGCGCCGATGATGCCCGCGATGGAGAGCATGGTTACGTGGCGGGGCTTGAAGCCCTGCACCAGATCGCCATTGGCGCCTTTTGCACGGGGAGCACTCATCTGTCGGCCTTTTCTTGAAATTGTTAGGTCGGGCGCGGTGACGCAGCGCGCTGCGCTTCACGCGGGACTCAAGCTAAGGCAGTGGATGCGTGGCGAGTTGCTCGAAATCGCCATGGGCATGATCAAAAACGACATCAACAGCGGCCGGCGTAATGGCCACAGGCCGCTCTGGGACGCTGGTTCCTGTGTGCGAAAGTCCTCCGGTGCAGCCGCAGGGCGACTGCTCAGCGGCCAGTATCGGGCAGGCTGGCGAGGAGTTTTTCCAGCAGGCCGGCGAGCTGCTTCTGCTCGGTGTCGCTCAGTCCGGAGAGTACCCGGCGCTGATTGTCGGCGTGGGCGCCGACCGCTTCGTCGATCAGCGACAGGCCCGCTTGGCTGAGACCAACCAGCGAACCGCGACCGTCCTCGGGGTTGGGCAGACGCTGCACCAGGCCCTGTTTCTCCAGGCGGTCGAGGCGGTTGGTCATGCTGCCGGAGGAGATCATCGCCGCCTCGTAGAGCACGGTGGGGGTGAGGCGGAAGGGTGGGCCGCTGCGGCGTAGGGTGGCGAGCACGTCGAACTCGCCCGGTTGCAGGCCGTACTCGGCGAACAGCGGGTTGAGATGGTCGCGGGCGATCACTTGCGCCGCCTCGGCCAGGCGGCCGAGCAGGAGCATACCGCCGGTATCCAGCTCGGGCAGTTGCTGGTGCCATTGCTCGACGGCGAACGCGGCTCTGTCCATGGGGGCTTCCTTTTTATCTTGATGTAGAGATACATTGGATTTGTCTTGATGTAGAGATATTCGCCTGCGCCCTCTTCGCGAGCAAGTGCTGGCGCCCCACTGGAAGGATGTCTGTCATGTCTCGAACCGTCTCCCTTGCCGCCTGCCTGCTCGCCGTGGTGCTGGCCGGCCTCAACCTGCGCCCGGCGCTGGCCTCCATCGGCCCGCTGCTGGATGCGTTGCAGGCGTCCGCGAAGCTGTCCGACAGCCTCGCCAGCCTGCTCACCAGCCTGCCGGTCCTGCTGATGGGGCTGGGTGCGCTGGGCGCCGCCCAATTGCTGCGCTATTTCGGCGTGCGCGGTGGCGTGACGTTCGGCTTGTTGCTGATCGCCCTGGCCTGCGTGTTGCGTCTGCTGCCAGGTCAGGTCGGGCTGCTCGGTGGCGCGGTGCTTGCCGGCCTGGGTATTGCCGCCTGCCAGGCGCTGCTGCCGGTATTCATCCGCCAGCGCTTCGGCGCGCGCATCGGCGGGGCGATGGGCGCCTATTCCACGGCGATCATGGGTGGGGCGGTGCTGGCCAGCGTGGCTTCGCCCTGGCTGGCGAAAGCCTGGGGCGAGCTGCCGGCGCTGGCGTTCTGGGCGTTGCCCGCTGTACTGGCGCTGCCGGTCTGGATACGAACCGCGAAGGGCGCGGCCCCCGTCAGTTCAGCGGCGCCGGCGTTTTCCGGGATCGCCCGGCGCGGGTCTTGGCTGGCGTTGTTCTTCGGCCTGGGTACGGGCGCCTACGTGCTGGTGCTGGCGTGGCTGCCGCCTTACTACACGGCTCTGGGATGGACGCCGGCCCAGGCAGGCGCTTTGCTGGGTGGGCTGACCCTGACCGAAGTGGTCGCCGGCCTGCTGGTATCCGCCTTCATCGACCGCCTGCCGGACCGTCGCCCGGCGTTGCTGCTGGCAATCGCGTTGCTGCTCGGCGGCCTGGTCGTACTGGTGATGTGGCCGCAGCAGTGGGTACTGCTAGCCATGATCGGGCTCGGCCTGGGCATCGGCGCGCTGTTCCCGCTGTCGCTGATCGTCGCCATGGACCGCGCCCGCAGCCCTGCCGAAGCCGGTGCGCTGGTCGGCTTCGTGCAGGGCGTGGGCTACCTGATCGCGGCGCTGTTCCCGCTGCTGGCGGGGCTGGCTCGGCAATCCATGGCCAGCCTGGCGCCGGCCTGGCTCGGCATGGCGCTGGTGTGCCTGGTGATGCTCGCTCTCGCCAGCCGCTTCGCGCCGCCGCGCCCGCTCCAGGGGCAGGCGCCGGCCTGCTGAGACATCCATGGCAGGTTCATTCGGGTCTAGGCTGAGTACTTTCGTCCGCCTCCGGTGATCCTGCCATGTCCCTCATCCTGTTCGGCCATCCATTTTCCTCCTACACGCAGAAGGTGCTGATCGCCCTCTACGAGAACGCCACACCCTTCGAATTTCGCAGCCTCGGCCCCGACCAACCGGAGAACGGCGCGCACTGGCTGCGCCTGTGGCCGCTGGCGAAATTCCCGGTGCTGGCGGACGGCGAGCACAGCGTCGCCGAGACCAGCATCGTCATCGAGTACCTGCACCTGAAACATCCCGGCCCGGTGCGCCTGTTGCCGGACGACCCGCTGAAGGCGCTGGATGTGCGCTTCCTCGACCGCTTCTTCGACTGGCACGTCATGACTCCGGTGCAGCACGCCGTTCTCGGTGCCATGAGCGGCGAAGCGACCAAGCGTGCGGAAGGGCTGGCCCATGCGGTGAGCAAGCTGGAACTGGCCTATGCCTGGCTGGAAGAAGAGCTGGCCGGCCGCACCTGGGCGGCGGGGGATGCCTTCAGCCTTGCCGACTGCGCGGCGGCTCCGTCGCTGTTCTATGCCGACTGGACACACCCCATCGGTGACCGCTATCCGACCCTTCGCGCCTATCGCTCCCGCCTGCTGGCGCGCCCGTCGTTCGCCCGCGCGGTGCAGGAGGCACGGCCGCACCGGCCGCTGTTCCCGCTGGGGGCGCCGGATCGCGATTGAGTGTTCCGGCTTTTGTAGGAGCGAGGGTTCGGCCGTCGCGCGGGCCTAGTGGCACAGGCAAAAAAATCCCCCGTGCGCTGCCGCGACCGGGGGAGGCAAGACCCACGCATGGGGGCTGCGCGGGCGAGGTAGAACCAGGTGTTTTGATGAGACAAGAGCCCCTCACCCTTCGGTGCAGGTGAAATCGTTGCTTCAGCCGGCACTGGCGGCTCCCTCTCCCTTCAGGGAGAGGGTTGGGGAGAGGGAAATCCCGGACACGGAGGTTCAGGAGAAGACAGCTCCTACTGGCCGGCAAAGCTCACAGGCGAATCAGCACCGATTTCAGTTCGGTGTAGTGCTCGATGGCGGCGGCGCCCATCTCGCGGCCCAGGCCCGACATCTTGAACCCGCCAAAGGGCAGCGCCGGGTCCAGCGCGCTGTGGCAGTTGACCCACACCGAGCCGGACTTGATGCGTGGCACCATGCGGTGCACCGCCGCCAGGTCGTTGGACCAGACGCTGGCACCCAGGCCGTAGGGGCTGTCGTTGGCCAGGCGCAGGGCATCGTCGATATCGTCGAAGGGCATGGCGACCAGCACCGGGCCGAAGATTTCTTCCTGCACCAGCGGGTTCTTCTGGTCGACGTCGACGATCACCGTGGGTTTGACGAAGTAGCCAGGGCCGAACTGCTCGCCGCCGCACGCGATGGTGGCGCCCTTGTCACGGCCCAGTTCGATGTAGTCGAACACGCGCTTCTGCTGCTTGGCGGAGATCAGCGGGCCCATGTCGATGCTCGGGTCCAGGCCGTTGCCCAGCTTCATGCCATTGGCGATGCCGGCGATATCGGCCACCACATTGTCGAAGTGCTTGCGTTGCACGTAGAGGCGCGAGCCGGCGCAGCAGACCTGGCCCTGGTTGAAGAAGATCGCCTGGGCGGCGCCGGCAGCGGCGGTGGCCAGGTCGGCGTCGGCCATGACGATGGTCGGCGACTTGCCGCCCAACTCCAGGGTCACGCGGGTCATGTTGTCCATGGCCGCCTTGCCGATTTCCTTGCCCACCGGGGTGGAGCCGGTGAAGGTCAGCTTGTCCACCAGCGGGTGGTGGGAGAGGGCTGCGCCGGCGGTGATGCCAGTGCCGGTGACGACGTTGAACACCCCGGCCGGGTAGCCGGCTTCGAGCACCAGCTCGGCGAGTTTCAGGGCGGACAGCGGGGTTTCGTCGGCGGGCTTGAGCACCACGCTGCAACCGGTGGCCAGCGCCGGGCCGAGTTTCCAGCAGGCGAGCAGCAGGGGGAAGTTCCAGGCGACGATGGCGCCCACCACGCCGACGGCTTCGCGGCGAATGTAGCCATGGAAGTCGCCTTCGGGCATCAGCGGCATGGACACGTCCACCGTGGTGCCCTCGATCTTGGTGGCGTAGCCGGCCATGTAGCGCAGGAAGTCGATGGCCAGCTGCACGTCCATCACCCGGGCGACGGCGGCGCTCTTGCCGTTGTTCAGGCACTCCAGCTCGGCCAGCAGGTCGGCGTCGCGCTCCATCAGGTCGGCGAGCTTCCACAGCAGGTTCTGCCGCTCGCGCGGGCGGGTGCGGCTCCAGGGCAAATCATCGAAGGCCTGGCGCGCGGCGCGCACGGCGCGGTCGACATCGGCGGCGGTGCCGGCGGGCACCTGGCAGAGCACTTCGCCGGTCGCCGGGTTGCGCAGGTCCATCAGGGCGCCGTCGCTGGCAGAGGTCCAGTCGGCACCGATCAACATCTTCGGGGCACGCTGCAGGAAGGCGCGGGATTCGGGCTTGATGGGCAGGGAAGCGAGCATTGCGGTGGCCTCTTGTTGTCTGTTCCAGGAACGTTGAGGCGGGATATCGCAACGGCTGTGCCAAGGCTGGGTAGTCTATTTAACTGATTGAAATCAAAAGAGTTACTTAGTTATTTAGCGGCGAAGAAATGAAGCTGCTGTCGCACATTGCGACAGCGGCTGAGACGGTAAGGGTTGTTTGTGGAGGGGCGCGGAGCAGGGTGAGCCCTCTCCCTAACCCTCTCCCTGAAGGGAGAGGGGACCGTTCGGCGCTGGGTCATGGTCTGCCTTCAGCCGGCAACTGAGTCAAAGGCGCGCATCAGGATTCTGCATCGCACGGAAACCCCCTCTCCCTTCAGGGAGAGGGCCGGGGAGAGGGGGCCGGCGTGGCGTCGCAACCTCAGTGGGTGATATCCCGATCCTTGGTCTCCGGCAGGAAGAGGATGCCGAGGATCGCCGTCATCACCGCGATGACGATGGGGTACCAGAGGCCGTAGTAAATGTCCCCGGTGGCCGCCACCATGGCGAAGGCGACGGTGGGCAGGAAGCCGCCGAACCAGCCGTTGCCGATGTGGTAGGGCAGCGACATGGAGGTATAGCGGATGCGCGTCGGGAACAGCTCGACCAGCCACGCGGCAATCGGCCCGTACACCATGGTCACGTAGATCACCAGGATGGTCAGCAGTACCAGCATCATCAGGTGATTGATCTTCGAAGGATCTGCCTTCTCGGGGTAGCCGGCCTCCTTGAGCGAGGCGGCGAGCTGCGCGGTGAAGGCTTCCGATTGCACCTTGAACTCCGCCGCCGGCATGCCGGCTCCCTCGAAACTGGCAATGACCTTGTCGCCGATGTGTACCTGGGCCGTCGCGCCGGTCTCGGCCTTGAGGTTGTCGTAGGGAATGGCGCGCTTGGCCAGCAGGCTCTTTGCCAAATCGCAGGAGCTGACGAATTTCGCCTTGCCCACCGGATCGAACTGGAAGGAGCAGGCATTCGGGTCAGCGACCACCGTTACCGGGTTCTTTTCCTGGGCGGCGAACACGTCCGGGTTACCGAACTGGGTCAGGCCGTGGAAGATCGGGAAGTAGGTCAGCGCGGCGAGGATGCAGCCTGCCATGATGATCTTCTTGCGGCCGATGCGGTCGGACAGGCTGCCGAAGAACACGAAGAACGGCGTGCCCAGCAGCAGGGAGCCGGCGATCAGCAGGTTGGCGGTCTGCGCGTCGATCTTCAGGGTCTGCAAGAGGAAGAACAGCGCGTAGAACTGCCCGGTGTACCAGACCACGGCCTGGCCGGCGGTGCCGCCAAGCAGCGACATGATCACCACCTTGAGGTTTTCCCAGCGGCCGAAGGATTCGGTCAAGGGTGCCTTGGACGCCTTGCCTTCTTCCTTCATCTTCATGAACACCGGCGACTCGGCCAGTTGCAGGCGGATGTACACCGAGACGATCAGCAGCAGGATCGACAGCAGGAAGGGAATCCGCCAGCCCCAGGCCTCGAACGCCTCGGTGCCCAGGGCGGTGCGGCAGGCCATGATCACCAGCAGCGAGAGGAACAGGCCCAGCGTGGCGGTGGTCTGGATCCACGAGGTGAAGAAGCCGCGCTTGCCCTTGGGGGCGTGCTCCGCGACGTAGGTGGCAGCGCCACCGTACTCGCCGCCCAGCGCCAGTCCCTGCAACAGCCGGAGGGTGATGAGGATGATCGGCGCGGCGACGCCGATAGTGGAGTAGGCCGGTAGCAGGCCGACCACGGCGGTGGACACGCCCATGATGACGATGGTGATGAGGAAGGTGTGCTTGCGCCCGATCATGTCGCCCAGGCGGCCGAACACGATGGCGCCGAAGGGCCGCACCGCGAAGCCGGCGGCGAAGGCCAGCAGGGCGAAGATGAAGGCGGTGGTTTCATTGACCCCGGCGAAGAAGTGCTTGGCGATGATCGCCGCCAGGGAGCCGTAGAGGTAGAAGTCGTACCACTCGAACACCGTACCCAGCGAGGAGGCAAAGATGACCTTGCGCTCCTCCTTGGTGATTCCGCTGTGAGGAGCGTTGCCCGCGGCCGGGCTGTAGATTTGCGCCATGTTCGTCTCCGTCTTGTTGTTTTTTTGGGCCGGAGTCCCTCAATTTCCGTTACCGCACTCGAGCCCAGGGCTGATGACAGTTCCTACGGATTATTGGTGCTTGAAAACAGGCGGCCCTGCGGAACACCGCAAGGTCATCTGGAAGCATAATCGTTCTCACGCAACTGGCCACTCGCGAACACCGGCAAAGCCCCGGCTGGCGCGGATGGGCGCCTGTTCTGGACAGGCTGGATGACGCAAGGCGTCTGGCAGGCGCCTCGAGCTTTGCCACTTCCTCGCCGGAACGACGCGCAATTAGACCATCGTCTATAACGGCTGGGGCTGTCTCAGGCTGCTACAGCTGTCGCGATCTGCCACGCCTGGTCGGCCCTTGCCTGGGCGCAGCCGGTTGTTGCACAAGGGTTTTTCCCTCTGGCACGCAACGTGAAGAGCTCGGGGTTACGCCTGGCGCCACGTCGGCGCGGCACAAGGAGGCCTGGCTTGAAGAGGATGCACCCGTCGTTGCCGTGGATTGCGGGGCCGCTCGCTGCCGCACTGATCTGCCTGTTGCTGTGGCTGCTGCCCGGCGCGGGCAATGCGTTGCTCTGGGCTCTGGCGGCGGTGATTGCCCTGGGTGCCAGCCGTTCGGAGTGGCGCGGGCCGGCGTGGCCGGTTGTGCTTGGTGCGCTGTGCGGCGCTTGTCTTGCGCTTGGCCTGCACCTGATCGCCGACCACTTTCAGCTGCGTTATGCATGGCTCTACAGCAGCGCGGCGCTGCCGGCCTACCTGAAGTTCTCCAACCTCTGGGGTGGCGATGAAGGTACTGTCCTGCTGCTGGCGACCTTCTGCATGGCAATCGCCCTGCGCAGCGCGGCGCTGCCTGGATGGGCAGGACGCGGTATGGCGCTGGTCGCTGCCTGGTATGTCGCCACTGCCGCCTGGCTCGGGCCCTTCAGCGCCACGCCGGAGGACTGGCTGGCAGCGCAACCGAGCCAGGGCATGAACGCCCATCTGCAGACCTTCTGGATGTCGTTGCATGCGCCGCTGATTCTCTGCGCCTATGCCTGGGTACTGGCGCCGGCCGGTGCCGCGCTGGAGGCGCTGGGACGAGGCGGACATGCCTACGCCTGGGTGATGCCGCGCTACAGCCGCCGCGCCTGGCTGATTCTCAGCGCCGGGATTGGCGTGGGCATGGCCTGGGCCATGGAGGATTTCACCTATGGCCAGCTGTGGCACTGGGACCCGGTGCAGACCTCGGCGTTCATCATCTGGGCGCTGCTCGGCGCGGTGTTGCACGGTGCCCGCCGCTGGCGCGCGGACGGCGCCTACGCACGTCTGCTGCCAGTGCTCAGCCTGTTGGCGGCGGCCATGGCCTGCGGCGCCATGGCGGTGACCCGCAGCACGGTGCTGGCCAGCTCGCACCGCTACATCGGCACCACATCCTGGCTCAGCCATCTGGCTCTGGCGGCGATACTGCTGGCGTTCACGACCTTCCACCTGCTGGCGGGGTGGCGGGCCCGCAAGCGGGCAGGGCGTCGGCGCGGCGCCTCGGACTGGACGCTGGACGTGGCCATCTACCTGTTCGCCGGCACCGGCCTGCTGGCCCTCGGTGCGCTGTTGCAGGCGCATCTGTATGAATGGCTGGGCGTGGAGCGGCCGAGCGAGCTGAAACCCTTCTTCGAAACCCTGACTGCCTGGGCCACCACCGCGGAGATGGACAGTCTGCGCCGGGCCTTCGACCAGTGGGACGTCAACGGCTATGGCCTTGCGCACGGGGTCGTACCGCTGCTGGCGGCGATTGGCCTGATGGGCGGCTACAGCTTCCTGCGCCGTTGCGGCCGACCCCGGCTGGCGCTGCTGGCGACAGTGCTGGTGGCCGTCGTGATGGTCTGGACCGGCTGGCGCGGCGGCTGGTTGAGCGGCGGCTACAACGGCGACGGCATGCTCTCGCAGAACATCGTGCGGGTGCTGCCGTGGCTGGATGCGGCGCTGTTGGGCGGCGCTTTCCTGATGGGCAGTTGCGTGCTCTGGGGCGCGCAGAGTCTCTGGCGCAGCCGCCGAGTGGGCAGTCTGCGCTACAGCGGCGGTTTGGCGCTGGTGCACGGCGGTGCGGTGATCGCGCTGGTGGGCGGTCTCGCGGCCACGGCGCTGAACAGCTACCAGCAGATCAGCATCCCGCCGGGCACTTCGCTCGAGCAGTGGCACGCGGTGATCGGCGGCATGCAGATGCGCGTCTCGCCGGACTCCAGCCGGCCGGATTTCTCCGGTTACCACGCGGTGGCCAAGGTCGAGCTGCGCGATGGCGAGCGGACCTTGGCCGGCCACGCGCTGTTTCAGGACAGCCGGGGCAACCCGCCGGCCTACCAGGGGCCCGTGCGCCAGCTCTGCGAAATCCTCGACTACCACTACGCGCGCTTCGCCTCGGACCGCGGCTACGTGTTGCATCCGTTCATCGTCCGCGGCTGGAGCGGCGATCTGCAGATCTGGGTGCCGGCCTCGGCGCGTCTGCTCAAGGAACCTGGCGACGACATCGAGAGCGTGGTGGTGGTGCGTCGCTTCCCCTTCCTCTCGCTGGTCTGGGTCGGCCTGATCACCATGCTGTTCGGCGCCTTGATGCTCCCGGCGGGCGGCGCTTTGCGCAAGCCGGACCATACTGCTTTGGAGGGTGTCTCACAGGCCCTGTCTCAGAGTTAGACAGCAATCGCGAAATGTGACGTCGCAACCCCGGCGGCATCCACCGGGCGTGCTGGCAGATACCGCCGAAGGCCTGATTCGGCGGGGTTTGCAAAGGAGTGGCACACAACCTGCTAAACCGCTTTCAAGAGCTCGCTCTTGGAATCTGCTGGCGATCTTGCGAGCTAGAGCAGAACAAGGCGAAATCGGGTGAGGGAGCGGAGTTTACTCGCTGTAAATGAGCATCCCGAGATCGATTTCAACGCAGTTTTGCCGACGCGCAGCAGATCGCAAGCAGGTTCTTAGCCCATCGGTGGGCGCCAATAACCAACAAGAATACCGAGGAGGCCTGACCTTGAAGATGACACGACTTCGGCACTATCTGGGTGCCGGAACCCTGGCCGCACTGGCCCTTGCGCTGCACCAGACGGCCCAGGCCGCACCCGAAGGCCAGGCGATCATCAACGCCAAGTGCCAGGCGTGCCATACGCCCGAAGGCAACAATTCCCTCAGCCGTATCAGCCACCAGCGCAAGACCCCCGAAGGCTGGTTGATGAGTATCGCCCGCATGCAGGTGATGTACGGCCTGAAGATCACCGACGAGGAACGCCGTGCGGTGGTCAAGTTCCTCGCCGACAAGCAGGGCCTGGCGCCCAGCGAGACCGAGGGCGTGCGCTACGCCCTCGAGCGCCGGCTGAACACCGTCGAGAAATTCGATACCAACTTCGAGCAGATGTGCGCCCGTTGTCACTCGGGTGCGCGCATCGCCCTGCAGCGCCGTCCGGCGGCGGAGTGGGAGAAGCTGGTGAACTTCCACCTCGGCCGCTGGCCGTCATTGGAATACCAGGCCCTGGCCCGAGACCGCGACTGGTTCGACCTGGCGAAGAAGGAGATGGTCCCCGAGCTCGCCAAGCGCTACCCGCTCGACAGCAAGGCCTGGTCCGACTGGCAGAAGAACCGGCCCAAGGCCGAGTCGCTGGCCGGTAACTGGAGCTTCGCCGGGCATATGCCGGGCAAGGGCGACCTGGCCGGCAGCATGAGCGTGAGCCAGGACGGCGACGACGCCTTCAAGGTCAGCGTGAAAGGCCAGTACGCCGACGGCTCGCCGTTCAGCGGCGAGGGCAGCGCGGTGCTCTACAACGGCTACGAATGGCGCGGCGCAGTGAAAGTCGGCGACGTGACCCTGCGCCAGGTATTCGCCGCCCTCGACGGCCAGATGCAGGGCCGCATGTTCGACAAGGCCCACGATGAGCGCGGCCTGGACTTCGTCGCGGCGAAGGACGGCACCAGCCACGTGCTGGGCGTGCAGCCAGCCTACATCAAGGCGGGTGCGGAGACCGAAGTCAGCGTGGTCGGCACCGGCCTGAAGGGCAAGCCGTCGTTCGGCAAGGGTGTGGAGGTGGTCTCGGTAGTCTCCGAAACTCCGGAGCGCGTGACCGTCAAGGTCAAGGCCAGCGATGCGGCCGCCGCCGGCGAGCGCGATGTAACCGTGGGCAGCGCCAAGGGCGGCAGCCTCGCCGTCTACAAGGACATCGCCGAAGTGAAGGTGGCGCCGGAGTTCTCCATTTCCCGTATCGGCGGCAATGGCGGCTCCACGCCCAAGGTCCAGGGCAGCTTCGACGCCGAGGCCTGGGGCAAGGGTGCCGACGGCAAGCCGTTCCGCATCGGTGTGTTCCCCGCACAGTGGTCGGTCGAGCCGTTCGATGATCGCGCCAAGGAAGACGAGGACGTGAAGTACGCCGGGGTGATGGACGCCGACAGCGGCATCTTCACACCGGGCGACGCCGGCCCGAACCCGGCGCGCAAGATGATGACCAACAACGCCGGCAACCTGAAGGTGATTGCCGCGGTGGACGACGCTGGCCAGTCGCACAAGGGCGAAGGGCACATGATCGTCACCGTGCAGCGTTGGAACAACCCGCCGATTCCGTAACCGTCGGAGTCGGATGAACCGAACGCGTGAGTCCCGCCTGCGGGCGGGCACATTCTGAGAGTTCCGGGAGGTCGCCATGGGCGCCATCTTGAATCTGGTCGAACGCAACCTGCATGAAGTGCAGGTGGACGCCGACCGCCTGTTGTTCCACATCCCCAGCTCCTCGCTGTTCGCCAGCGACGAGTTGACCGGCGGGATCATCGACGCGCTGCGCGGGCATGCCTGCTCGCCGGACGAGCTGACCCAGCGCCTGGGCGGGCGCTTCGCCGCCGAGGACATCGACGAGACCCTGCGCGAGCTGATCGCGCTGGAGCTGGTCAGCGACGGCTCGCCGCTGACCCCTGAAATCGGCATCAAGAAGGTTGATCGCACCGCGCTCAACACCGTGGTGCTGAACGTCAACACCGGCTGCAACCTCAGTTGCACCTACTGCTACAAGGAGGACCTGGACAAGCCCTCCGCCGGCAAGAAGATGGGCGCGGAGACCGCCGAGGCCTCGGTGGAAATGCTGATCCAGGAATCCCCCGACGAGCCGCGCTACACCGTGGTGTTCTTCGGCGGCGAGCCGCTGTCCAACCGTCCGCTGATCGAGCACATGGTCGCGTACTGCGAGCGCCGTTTCGGCGAGCTGGGCAAGACGGTGGACTTCGTCATGACCACCAACGCCACGCTGCTCACCGAGGAAATCGTCGACTGGCTCAACGCCCATCGCTTCGGGCTGTCCATCAGCATCGACGGACCGAAGACGGTGCACGACCGCAACCGCATCACCGTGGGCGGGCAGGGCACCTATGACGTGGTTCGGCGCAAGGCTGACATGCTGCTGTCGCGCTATACCGCGCGGCCGGTCGGCGCGCGGGTGACCCTGACCACCGGCGTCACCGACGTCGAGACCATCTGGAACCACCTGTTCAACGAGATGGGCTTCGCCGAAGTCGGCTTCGCCCCGGTCACCTCCGGCGACATCAGCAGCTACAACCTCACCGGGGACGAGCTGAAGGAGGTCTTCGCCGGTATGAAGGCCCTGGGTCGCCGCTACCTGGACGAGGCGCTGCAAGGGCGCAACATCGGCTTCTCCAACCTGCACCAGCTGATCACCGACATCCATGAAGGGCAGAAGAAAGCCCTGCCGTGCGGTGCCGGCCTGAAGATGCTGGCCGTGGACCACAAGGGCGAGCTGAACCTGTGCCACCGCTTCACCGGCTCCTCGTTGCCGACCTTCGGCAACGTGCATGAAGGGGTGAAGCAGGCCGAGTTGAACGAGTTTCTCTCGCAGCGCCTGGACCGCACCGACACCGGCTGCGCCAGCTGCCATATCCGCAACCTCTGCTCCGGCGGCTGCTACCACGAGAGCTACGCCCGCTACGGCGACCCGGCGCACCCCACCTACCACTACTGCGAACTGATGAGGGACTGGGTCGATTTCGGTATCGAGGTCTACAGCCGGATCATGGCTTCCAACCCCAGCTTCATCGACCGCCACATCACTCCGCGGAAGGCGCACTGACATGAAACATCTGAAAGCGATCAACACCAAAGCACAGAAGCTCGAACAGGCCGCCGCCGAGGATCGCATCGAGGACGTGGTGGCGATGAACTCCGTGGCCGGCTGCGCGGCCACCACCGATCCGGGCTGGGAAGTCGACGTGTTCGGCGGCGTTTCTTCGCTCTGCCAGCCGATGGAAGCGGACCTCTACGGCTGCTCCGACCCCTGCTGGTGGCCGGCCCAGGTGCCGGACATGATGAGCACCTACCCCGACTGGAACAAGGATGCGCAGGCCTCGGCCGAGAACTGGCGCAACCTCGGCACCGTATTCCCGGACGACAAATGACCGGACTGACGAATATCGGCCCAAAGAGCATGGACCAGAAGAACAAGAGGAAAACCTGCATGTCCAGAAAAGCATTCGCCGCCGCGCTCGGCGGCCTCTCGCTGGCCTGCGCGCTGCAAGCCGTCGCCGCCGATGCCGGCGCCGACACCGGCAAAGCGCTGGAAAGTGGCCACGAGTACCTGATCAGCACCAACTATCCGAACAACCTGCACGTCATCGACATGCAGACCGACAAGCTGTTCAAGACCTGCACCATCCCCGGCGCCTACGGTCCGGGCATGACCCAGCTGTCGCCGGACCGCAAGACCGTCTACATCCTCAGCAACCACTACGCGGACATCTACGGCATCCAGCTCGATGACTGCAAACCGGTGTTCCACGCCACTATCGCGCAGAAGCCGGGCGAGAACGCGCGGGCGATGTTCTCCATGACCGTCAGCCACGACGGCAAGGAAATCTACGCCATCGCCAACCCGACGCTGATCCTCGCCGAGCACTACGAGGTCCAGCAGCCGCGCCTGCAGGTCTATTCGGTAGCCGATGGCATGGGGGCCAAGCCGGTGCGCACCTTCCCGGCGCCGCGCCAGCTGACCATCATGCAGAGCGGCGACGACGGTACCCTCTATGTGGCGGGCCCGGACATCTACAAGGTGGACGTGAAGACCGGCAAGTTCGACGTGGTCATCCCGAGCCGCAACTGGAAGCGCCCCAACTACGCGCCGCCAGATGTGCTCTACGTGTGGAACCAGCAGACCTACCCGCGTGACTTCTCGCTGCTCTACACCACGGCGAAGTTCAAGGACGCCAAGCAGGACATGGCCACGGCCGAGTTCCTCTACGGCTTCTTCAACATCGATCTGGCCACCGGCAAGACCGAGACCGTCGACTTCGGCCCGGTCACCGAGGTGTACTTCAGCGGCATCCGCTCGGCCAAGGACCGCAACATCGTCTACGGCGTGCTGAACCGCCTGGCCAAGTACGACATCAAGCAGCAGAAGCTGGTCAAGGCGGCGAACCTGGACCACTCCTACTACTGCCTGTCGACCAACAAGGCCGGCAACAAGCTGTACCTGACCGGCACCCTGAACGATGTGGCGATCTTCGACGCCGACAGCCTGGAGCGCCTCGGCGATCTGAAGCTGCCCGGCGGCGACATGGCGATCACCACCAGCCAGGCGTTCGTGGCCAACTGAGGTCTGGCCTACGGACAGCCCGCCTGCGGAAATGAAACTGCCCGGCGCACCTGTGTGCTCCGGGCAGTGTCGCTTGTGGCTCAGACTTCCGGCGCGGGACTGAGGTACCGCTGTGCACCGCAGCGCGCACAGCGCTGGCACAGCATCGACACGCGGCCGACTTCGGTCAGAGTTCCTTCGTCCCAAGCGCATCCCAGAAAAATGCAGCGCAATCGCATGTGTCCTCCTCCGGATCGCTCCGGTTCGTTAGACAGGCAGCAGGGTGCAGGTGACGCTCCGGGCTTGTTCTTGTGTGGAGACGTCCCGAGCCTCTCGCGCGTGCTCTGGAATGGGCAACCTAAACTGCCCGATGGCGCCTGACGCCCGCCACTGAGTGTTCCAGCGACTTCCTGGCCGTTGGTCGCCACCGAAGCGAGGGCCTTGACAGGTAATATTATGAGCATAATATAAGTCTTCAGATGACGGCCACCATTCAAGTGGCCGGACATTCCAGACGGCCACCAGGCCCACTCAACGTTGCAAGCGGGGCGAACGCCTCCTGGAGAAAGAACCATGAATGCCAAATCCGAACTGGGCCGCGCACTGATCACCGGTGCTTCCTCCGGCATCGGCGCCACCTACGCCCAGCGCCTCGCCGCCCAGGGCTATGACCTGCTGCTGGTGGCCCGCGACCAGCAACGCCTGGATGCCCTGGCTGCGCGCCTGGGCGAGGAATACGGCGTCTCGGTGGATGTCCTGAAGGCTGACCTGACCCGCCGCGAAGATCGCTCCCGCATCGAGGCTCGTCTGGCCGAAGACGCGAGCATCAGCCTGTTGCTGAACAACGCCGGCGTGGCGATCAACGGCACCCTGCTTGAAACCGACCTGGACCGCCTGGAAAGCATGATCGAGCTGAACGTCATCGCCACCGCGCGCTTGGCCGGCGCTGCTGCGAAGGCTTTCGCCGGACGCGGTCGGGGCACCATCATCAACGTGGCCTCGGTGCTGGCCCTGGCGCCGGAACTGTTCAACGGCAGCTACAGCGCCACCAAGGCTTTCGTGCTCAACCTGACCCAGTCCATGCAGCAGGAGCTGGCGCCGCTGGGCCTGCGCATCCAAGCGGTGTTGCCGGGCGCTACCCGCACTGAAATCTGGGACCGTGCCGGCACCGACATTTCCGCACTGCCGGCGGAAATGCTGATGGACGTGAACCACATGGTGGACGCCGCCCTGGCCGGCCTGGCGCTGGGCGAAGTGGTGACCCTGCCGGCGCTGCCGGATGCGGGTGAGTTCGAAGCCTTCACCGCCGCGCGCCTGAAAATGGCGCCGAACCTGTCGCGCAGCGCCCCGGCGCAGCGTTATGGCGTGGTGGTTTGATCGAGTAACTGAGTGGCGAAAAGCTTGCCCCGGCCGTGCGCCGGGGCTTTTTTATGGTGCGCCAGGCATGGCG
>NZ_AMZB01000070.1 GCF_000313755.1 Pseudomonas nitroreducens TX1
CGTGAGGCCGCCTCCTACCCGATCCTGGTATTCATCGGCGATGCGGCTTTGTGCAGGAGCGAGCTTGCTCGCGAGCCGCACGGTGCCTGGAGCTGCCGGAGAGAGCGTTCGCAGGCGGACGCGCTGGGAGCGACGGTCAGTGCGTGCCCGTGGTTTTCCCTCTCCCTAACCCTCTCCCTGAAGGGAGAGGGTACTGTTAGGTGCAGGATGAAACCACTGTATCAGCGGGCCCGGTTAGCGCCCTCTCCCTTCAGGTAGAGGGGGGGGAGAGGGTTGAGCCTTTCGGGGAATTTCCTTGTGTGGGGTCCGTCCGCGCTCACTATTCGATCAATGCAGCTTCAAGCGTGGCTCCGTGCTGCGTCCGATGCGGTCCGCGATCATCAGCAGCGCGGTGCGGAACGGCCCGTAAAGCGCCACCTGGTGCATGCGGTACAGCGACACGTAGAACATCCGCGCCAGCCAGCCTTCGAGCTTGACGCTGCCCATCAGGTTACCCATCAGGTTGCCCACGGCGCTGAAGCGCGACAGCGAGATCAGCGAACCGTAGTCGGTGTAGCGGTACTCCGGCAGTGGCTTGCCATCGAGCTTCGCCACCAGTGCCTTGGCCAGCAGCGAAGCCTGCTGGTGCGCGGCCTGCGCGCGTGGCGGGACGGTACGTTCGCTACCATCGCCCATCGGGCAGGCCGCGCAATCGCCGAAGGCGAAGATGTTGTCATCGCGGGTCGTCTGCAGCGTAGGGCGAACCACCAGTTGGTTGATGCGGTTGGTCTCCAGGCCGTCGATCTCCTTGAGCAGGTTCGGCGCGCGAATACCCGCCGCCCAGACCTTCAGGCTCGCCGGAATGAACTCGCCCGCCGAAGTCCGCAGGCCGTCGGCCGTCACTTCCTGCACCGCCGAACCGGTCGCCACGCGCACGCCGAGTTTCTCCAGTGTCTGATGGACCGGTTGGCTGATGCGTTCGGGCAGCGCCGGCAGCACGCGCGGACCAGCCTCGATCAGGGTGATACGCATGTTCTGCGGCTGGATGCCGGTGAGGCCATAGGCCGCCAGTTCCTGCGCCGCATGGTGCAGCTCGGCGGACAGCTCGACCCCGGTGGCGCCGGCGCCAACGATGGCGACGCTGATCTGGTCGTCCTTGTCCTGCCCGGCGTGGGCGCGCAGGTAGTGAGTGAGCAGCAGCTTGTGGAAACGCTCGGCCTGCTCGCGGGTATCCAGGAAGATGCAGTGGTCCGCGGCGCCCTGGGTACCGAAGTCATTGGTGGTGCTGCCGATGGCCAGTACCAGGGTGTCGTAGTCCAGAGCGCGCGCCGGTACCAGCTCCTCGCCCTGCTCGTCGAGCGTGGCGGCGAGCTGGATGCGCTGGCTCGCGCGGTCCAGGCCGGTGAGGCGGCCGAGCTGGAATTCGAAGTGGTTCCATTTCGCCTGGGCGACGTAGTTCAGCTCATCCTCGGAGGAGTTGAGCGAGCCGGCGGCGACTTCGTGCAGCAGGGGTTTCCAGATGTGGGTGAGGTTGGCGTCGACGAGCGTAATGCGCGCCTTGCCCTTTTTACCCAGGGTGCGGCCGAGACGGGTCGCGAGCTCCAGCCCGCCGGCGCCGCCGCCGACGATCACGATACGATGGGACATGATGCATTCTCATAGCTTAGGGAATCCTGTATCGGCCCGTGGCGGCACGGCGCTCACGCAAGGTAGGCCAGGAGGCGGCTCAGCAAACCCAGGGCGATGACCACAGCGAGCAAGGCCCCCATCATCAGCCAGGGCTTGAACGGTGCACGCTGGACCTGGTGGACGGGGGAGCTGAGGTACTGATCGACCTTCTGCTGGTCTTCGGGGCTCAGGCGACTGGGCATGGGCGGCCTCCGTTTATAATGTCGAGCATTCTAGTAGGGCTCGGGCGGCCTCTCAATGCGCCGCCGATCAATGCAACTTTGCGTCGGCGCCTATTTACAGGCCGACGCCCATGTCGAAAAGGATGCTGCGCCCCAGGCTGCCGCGCAGGAAGTCCGGCGCATCACTGTGGGCGAAGAGCACGCGGGCGAAGGTCGGGCCGACCACCGATAGCGAGCGCCAGCCCTGGCGCAGGTACTCGGTAGGTGGCGGAAAAGGGGTATTGAAGTCTGGCGTCTCGCGCTTGAGGCTGACGAAGGCCAGCAGGTCCAGCTCGCGCGTGTCGATCCCGCGCTCGGTATAGTTGTGCGCCTTCTTGCGCAGTGTCGGCGCCAGGCGCGCCTGCAGTTCCGCGCAGGGAATCCGCCGCGGCCGCTGCTCGCGGCGGATCAGCTGGTTGAGGCTCTGGGCCATGCGCCGGCGCAGCAATTCCTCCTTCCATTCCTCGTTCAGCCGACGGCCCTGGTCGAGCACGAAGAACACTTCGAAGGTGGCATCGCGAAACAGCACATCCGGCGGCTGCTGCGTCGGTGCGACGAAGTCTTCCTGGCGGTACGGCACCTTCAGTGCTTGCAGCAGGCGCTGGCAGGCCCAGCACTCGCGCTCCCACTTGCGGGCATTGGAAAGGAAGTCGTTGGCTTGTTCCGCCTGGCGCGTCAGCAGGCGCAGATAATCGGTCTCGTTCATGCCTCAAGCATAGTTGCTGGCAACCGCAGGCGGGCGCCGATGCCGGTGTAGACTGTTGCCAATCATTGACGGTTCCGGGAAGGGGGAAGCGTGAGACGAGTACTGGGCGGATTGTTATTGATGGTACTGGCTAGCGTGGCGGTGGCGCAGGAGTCGCCGGCCATCGGCTGGACGCTGCTGGACCAGTTCGACAAACCCTACACGGCGAACGCCGACCTGAAAGTCCTGCTGGTTGCCCACGACATGGCCGGCGCCAAACTGGTGAAAGCGGCGCTGCTCGGCCGCCCGCAAGGCTATCTCGACGCGCGTCGCGCCGTCTTCGTCGCGGACATCAGCCGCATGCCCGCGCCCATCTCGAAGCTGTTCGCCATTCCTGCCATGCGCGATTACTCCTACCGCGTACTGCTCGACCGCGAGCCGCGTGTGGCCACTCGCTTTCCGGCCAAGGCCGAGGCGGTGACCTGGCTGCAACTCGAACACGGCAAGGTTGTCGCGACTCGCCAGTTCGATTCGATTGAAGCCTTGCGCCAGGCGTTGGAGCGGGGCGCGCCGTGATCGCCGCACAGCTGCTATCCGCAGAGACCCTCGAGATCGGCTGGGCGCTCTACCTGCCCGTCGTCGCCTGGGCGATCTGGCGCGCGCCTTGGCTGGAACTGATCAGCGACTTCCGCCGCCAGCACCTGGTGTTCGGCACCATGCTCGGGTTGTTCCTGCTCTGGCTGGTACGGCGGGACTTCGCTTCCGGGGTGTCCTTCCACTTCATCGGCATGACCGCCGTGACCCTGCTGCTGGACTGGCCGCTGGCGGTATTGGTCGGTTTGGTCGCGCAGCTGGGGCTGTGCGCCATCGGCCGGCAGGACTGGGCGGCCATCGGCGTCAACGGCATCCTGCTGGTGCTGATCCCGGTGGTCATTACCGAGCTTGCGGCGATCTTCGTCGAACGCCGACAACCGCGAAACCTGTTCGTCTACATCTTCTGCTCAGGCTTCTTCCCGGCCGCGCTCGCGGCGTTGTGCAGCCTGCTGCTGGGCCTCGGCCTGCTGTGGATGGACAGGATGTTCCCGATGCCGCCGTGGATCGAGGACTTCATCGGCTACCTCTGGCTGATCATGTTTCCCGAGGCGTTCATCAACGGCACCATCGTCACTGGGCTGGTGGTCTTCTATCCGGACTGGCTGGAAACCTTCAACCGCACGCGTTACCTGCAGGCGCCGTGGAAGGACGACGATGGAGCGCGCTGATGTTCGGCCATCTGCGAGGCCCATGGCCCTGGCGGTTTGATCCAGGTCAGTTCGTATGCCTCCTATGATCAGGGAAGCTTGGCCCCCACTCGCAAGGAGATAGCCGATGAGCATTCACAGCTGGGCCGAGCAGCGCCTCCACGAACTGCTGATTGAAGCCGAAGCGGCCGGCCAGGACCCGCAACTGGTTGTCCGCGCGCTGCTCAGCGCTGTGGTACAGGCCAACGCACAGGTGCGCACACAGGAAGACCTCGGCCATGAGCTGCATTTCCTCGCCGACAACCTGGACGAGGAGCGGGACTACGCCTTCATGCGGCCCTGAACGAAAAAGGCCCGCAGATGCGGGCCTTCCAATGTTTTGGGCCGGCGACTCAATGCCCGCGTGGCTTCTCCAGATCGCCAGAGAACAGCTCGTCTTCGAGGTTGTCGCCGGGGATCGCATGATCTTCGGCGGCCCAGGCGCCGAGGTCGATCAGCTTGCAGCGATGCGAACAGAAGGGGCGGAACTCGCTCTTGGCGCTCCACTCCACGGGGGCGCCACAAGTAGGGCATTCCACGGTCAGGGGTTGGCTCATGGTTGTCCTCCACGCAGGCCTAGATAGAACTGATGCAGACGCTCGACCTGCTGGTGCAGGTGACCGAGGTCGCCATCGTTGAGCAGCACGTCGTCCGCGTGCTTGAGTCGGTCTTCGCGCAAGGCCTGGGCCTTTAGAATCGAGCGGACCTGTTCTTCGGACACCTGGTCGCGGCGCATGGTGCGCTCCAGTTGCAGGTGTTCCGGGGTGTCCACCACCAACACGCGCTGGGTCATCCGGTACTGTCCGGATTCCACCAGCAGCGGCGAGACTAGGATGGCGTAGGGCGACTGCGCCTGCGCCAGGTTGCTGGCGATCTCCTGGCCGATCAGCGGGTGCAGCAACTGTTCCAGCCAGCGTCGTTCATCTTCGGCCTTGAAGATACGTTCGCGCAGGGCGGCGCGGTTGAGTTGGCCGTCCGGCAGCAGCAGGGCGTCGCCGAAGCGCTCGACGATCTTCGCCAGGGCAGGGCGGCCCGGCTCCACCACCCAGCGCGCAGCGTGGTCGGCGTCAACCATGTGTATGCCCAGCGAGGCGAAATGCTCGGCAGCGGCGCTCTTGCCGCTACCGATGCCGCCAGTGAGGCCTAGAATCCAGGGTTTCATCGTTCTCCTTCAGCCGGCCCGCTGGCCGTCCAATTGCGCCGACGAGACTCGGCGCAGGAGAAGGCTAGCGGAAACCGGCGAACTGCAGATAGGTCGCGGTTATTTGATCACCCCAGAGCAGTGCAATCCAGCCGGCGATGGCCAGATAGGGCCCGAAGGGGATCGGCGTACTGGTTTCGGCATTGCGCAAACGCAGCATGATCACGCCCAGCACAGCGCCCACCAGCGACGAGAACAGGATGGTCAGCGGCAGCACCTGCCAGCCACCCCAGGCGCCCAGCATGGCCAGCAGCTTGAAGTCGCCGTAGCCCATGCCTTCCTTGCCAGTGATCAGCTTGAACAACCAGTACACCGACCACAGGCTCAGATAGCCAAATACCGCGCCCCAGAGGGCATCGCCCAGGTTGGTGAACAGCCCGAAATGGTTGACGATCAACCCCAGCCAGAGCAGCGGCAGCACCAGGGCGTCCGGCAGCAGCTGATGATCGACGTCGATCATGCTCATCGCCAGCAGGCCCCAGGTCAGCAGCAGCATCGCCCCGGCCTGCCAGCCGAAGCCGTAATGCCAGGCGATGAAGGCCGACAGTACACCACAGGCCAGTTCCACCAACGGGTAGCGCTTGCTGATCGGCGCCTTGCAGGACGAACACTTGCCGCCCAGCGCCAGCCAACTGACCAGCGGGATGTTCTCCCAGGGTTTGATCTCATGGGAGCAATGCGGGCACTGGGAATTTGGCAGGATCAGGTTATAGGTCTTTTGCGGTTCTTCCTGCGGCAGGTTCAGCGTCTCCCGCGCCTGCTGCTGCCAGTCGAGCTCCATCATCCGCGGCAGGCGATGGATCACCACGTTGAGGAAGCTGCCGACCAGCAGGCCGAGGAGGGTGACGCATAAAACAAAGGCCAGCGGGGTGCTGGCCAGAAAGTCGAGAGCAGGCATGGGTTATACGACGGAGCCCAGTTGGAAGATCGGAAGATACATGGCGATGATCAGACCGCCGACCAGCACGCCCAGCACTGCCATGATCATGGGTTCCATCAACGTGGTCAGGTTGTCGACGGCGTTGTCGACCTCTTCCTCATAATAACTCGCGACTTTGTCGAGCATCGCATCCAGCGAACCGGATTCTTCGCCAATCGCCGCCATCTGGATGGCCATGCTGGGAAATACGCCGGTGGTACGCATGGAGAAGTTCAACTGGGTACCGGAGGAGACATCCTGCTTGATCTTGTTGACCGCCGTTCGGAAGACAACGTTGCCCGTAGCGCCGGAAACCGAATCCAGCGCCTCCACCAGCGGCACACCGGCAGCGAAGGTTGTCGACAGGGTGCGCGCATAGCGGGCGACGGCGGATTTGTAGAGGATATCGCCGACGATGGGTAATTTTAGGAGACCGCGATCGACGGAGTCGCGAAATTTCTCCGAGCGCTGATGTGCTGCCTTGATGATAAAGGCGACGACGAATATTCCGATGAGCACAACGAACCACCAGGCCTGCAGGATCTCCGAAAGGCCGATGACCATTTGGGTGAATGCGGGTAATTCGGCGCCAAAGCCCTCAAATACCGACTGGAATTGCGGTACCACTTTGATCAGCAAAATGGCCGAAACCACGACTGCGACAACGATCACCGCGATTGGGTAGGTCATCGCTTTCTTGATCTTGGCCTTGAGCGACTCGGTCTTCTCTTTGTAGGTCGCCACCCTGTCCAGCAAGGTTTCCAGTGCACCGGACTGCTCGCCCGCATCCACCAGGTTGCAGTAGAGATCGTCGAAATACAGCGGCTTCTTACGCAGCGAGTTGGCCAAGCTATTACCCGACGCGACTTCTTGCTTGATCTCCTCGACCAGCTTGCGCATGTTCGCGTTGTCGAAGCCCTCCGCAATGATGTCAAAGGACTGAAGAAGTGGTACACCGGAACCCATCATGGTCGCCATCTGCCGGGTGAACAGGGCGATATCCATGGGCTTGATCTTCTTGCCCTTACCGAGCAGGGAAAAGCTTTTCTTGCGAACCTTGGTCGGGTTAATACCCTGCTTGCGCAGTTGCGCCTTGACCAGCGCGGTGTTGACCCCAGAAAGCTCCCCTTTAACCTTCCCGCCCTTGCGATCAGTGCCTTCCCAGGTAAAGACACTGGTCTTCAATGCTTTTTCCGCCATGGATTAATCCTTGGTCACGCGGTTGACTTCCTCGAGGCTGGTAACGCCTTGCATGGCTTTTAGCAGGCCCGAGTTGCGCAGATCGTTGAAGCCTTCTTTGCGGGCCTGTTCGGCGATCTGAATGGAATTACCTTCTTCCATGATAATTCGCTGCAGGGCTGGCGTGATTTTAACCACTTCATAAATACCTACACGCCCCTTGTATCCATTCTTGCAATTTTCACATCCCACCGGTGAATACAGCTTGAAGGTGCCGATCTTTTCAGGTGGGAACCCTTCATGCAGCAGCGCCTCACGCGGGATGTCGTGCTCCTTTTTGCAGTGCGGGCAAAGCTTGCGGGCCAGGCGCTGGGCGATGATGAGGTTGGTCGACGTAGCCAGGTTGAAGGAGGCTACACCCATGTTCAGCAGGCGGGTCAGGGTTTCCGCGGCGCTGTTGGTGTGGAGTGTGGACATCACCATGTGGCCGGTCTGCGCAGCCTTGATGGCAATCTCGGCGGTTTCCAGGTCTCGGATTTCTCCCACCATGATGACGTCGGGATCCTGGCGCAGGAAAGCGCGCAGCGCCTGGGCGAAGTCCATACCCTGCCTGGGGTTGACGTTGACTTGGTTGATACCTTCGAGGTTGATTTCTACGGGGTCTTCCGCCGTGGAAATGTTGATGTCTGGTGTGTTGAGTATGTTCAGGCCGGTATAGAGCGATACAGTCTTGCCTGAACCAGTGGGGCCTGTCACCAGAATCATCCCCTGGGGTTGCTTGAGTGCATCCAGGTACAGTTGCTTCTGCTCTTCCTCATAGCCGAGAGCATCGATCCCCATCTGGGCGCTGGAGGAGTCGAGAATTCGCATCACGATCTTCTCTCCCCACAGCGTGGGTAGGGTATTGACGCGAAAGTCTATCGACTTGGTTTTGGATACGCGCATCTTGATCCGACCGTCCTGCGGCTTGCGGCGCTCGGAGATATCCAGGCCGGCCATGACCTTCAGACGTGCGGATATTCGGCTGGCTAATTGAATAGGGGGTTTGGCCGTCTCGTGCAGCATGCCGTCGGTACGGAAACGGACCCGGTAGACCTTTTCGTAAGGCTCGAAATGCAGGTCGGAAGAACCGCCTTTAATGGCATCCAACAGCATTTTATTGACAAAGCGCACCACGGGCGCGTCATCGGCGTCGCTGCCGGCGTCTTCCCGCTTTTCGGCGTCGCCGCTCTCGATGTCCAGGCTGGCGAGGTCCATGTCGAGGTCGTCCAGTCCCCCGGTCGCGCTCTCAAAAAGCTTCTCGATGGCGTCACCCAACCTGTCGTCATCGACCAGGATGGCTTCTGTGGTCAGGCCGGTGCTGAACTGTACGTCGGTGATGGCCTGGTGATTGGTTGGATCGGATAGGCCAACGAACAACTTATTGCCGCGCTTCCACAAAGGCAGGACACGGTGCTGGCGAACTAATTTCTCGCTGATCAACTCTTTGGGAAATGAATCCTTGTCCAGGCTACTCAGGTCGCAGTACGCGACGCCAAACTGCTCTGCGGCCAGCTCCGTCAGAGGACGTGATTTCACCAGCTTGTTCTGCACCAGGTAGGTCACCAACGGTAGCTTGTTCCGCTGGGCCTGCTGCTGGGCCTGCTGCGCGCTTTTTTCATCGAGCAGATCCGCGATCACTAACTGGCGGGCAAGTCCGGAAAGGACGACTTGGTCGTTCATGAGCATCAGGGCCTGGAGTAGATGTAGGCAGCCTTATAGCGCAGATGCCGAGGACTGCCAAATTGACAGCAGTAAGGTGTCCATTTTTGTCACTTCCTGCTGAAAACGCTCAGTGCAATCGTTGGGGGGTGCTTCTTACAGTAGGAAAACAACGCTTTGAGTGTTGGCATGGATGATGCTTTTGTCAGTTCAGGTCGTAGGACCTCTATTACTGACTCTAGGAGTTCAAGCATGAATGCTCAGAAAGGTTTCACTCTGATCGAACTGATGATCGTGGTTGCGATCATCGGTATCCTCGCCGCCATCGCCCTGCCGGCCTACCAAGACTACACTGTTCGCTCCCGTGTATCGGAGCTCGCGGTTATGGCTTCCGGCATGAAAGCGACTGTCGGTGAGAACATCGCCAACGCTGGTGCCATCGCTGCTGGCTCCTGCAATGGTGTAACCCTGATTACCACTACTAACGCTACTAAAAATACTGATTCCACCACCTGCACCGACACCACTGGTGTGATCGGCGTGAAGGGCACTTCTGCGGCCAAGTCTGTCACCCTGACCTACACTCCGACCCTGAACTCTACCACTGGCGTAATCTCCTGGGCTTGCACCACTGTTGCTACTGACTTCAAATACGTTCCCGCTGAATGCCGTAACACCGCGGCAGCAGCTCCGTAAGTCGGCATAACAAAGAAATGCGCCGCTCATGCGGCGCATTTTTTTTGGGAGATGTTACAGTATGCCAGGTCAGGTAAAATGTTTTATCTCTCCGCCCGTCGATTTTCTAATGATCGGTGGGCTCTCTTTAATTTGTTTTGTGTTGGTCTTGTCGCTGGGCTTGGATTCAGGCGATTTTGATATTTTTATGCTTGCTTGGTACCTCGCGTTTTTTGTTAATGGCCCGCATTTTCTTATCAGTTATGAAATGTTTTATGTCGGTCATGGTCGTAAAGTACTACGTGAGACTAGATTCTTTTTGGCTGGCATTATCGCTCCAGGGGTAATATTGGCGCTCTTGGTGCACTTGATTCTGACTGCGCGGGTCGATTTGCTCCGGGGTATTCTATATGTAATGTTCTTCACTGTTGGATGGCATTACGTAAAGCAGGCGTACGGTTGCTTCATAGTCTATGCAGGAGGTCAGGGCGCATATTTTGAGAAGTGGGAGCAGAAACTGATCAAGTACTCACTATTCCCCTTGTGGTGGGCGTCCTTTTTGCGATTGTTCGCAGGGGAAGGGACGGGAGGATACTGGGGGCTGGAGTATTCGGTTCCTGACTTCTTTTCAGGATGGGAAGGAATACTTCATTGGGTTTCCTTCGTAGGCGTTTTTCCATTGCTGTTGGTATTTTGGGTGCGCTGGAAGGGAGGGCGGAAATGGCCGGGGTTGGTGGCTATAACTCCGTTAGCTGCAGTCTATCTCTGGCTATCTCCATTGCTGCGAAATGAGTTTTTTGTTTTCATAATTCCGTTTTTTCATTCCCTTCAGTATTTGTTGTTCAGCGGGGCTTATACCAGGGGAAAAGTTTCTGCTTCCAAAAGAGGGTGGCGGGGCTATGTGGCATGGTGGGGCGGGGCTTTCATTTTTGCAGCTCTGGCTTTTTACTTCGTGCCAAGTTATCTCGATAGTCTGTCAATAACTCCAGTTGGTCTTCCAGTGGGGACGTTCATGATTTGCTTTCTGTTGTTTATTAATATACATCACTATTTCATTGATAATGTGATGTGGCGCGGGGGCAATCTCGAGGTGCGTTCTCACTTAGCTATGCGCGACGTTCCAAGACGCTCGACGCAAGCGGCATTACCGTATTGAGTTGCCGAAAATCTTTCGTTATTATGCGTGCACCGACGCGTTTAGTCCTCGGTAGGCCGGTGTAGCTCAGTCGGTAGAGCAGCTCATTCGTAATGAGAAGGTCAGGGGTTCGATTCCTCTTACCGGCACCAAATATACCGCTCCGAATGACCCTAAATCATCCCGGAGCTCAGGAAAGCCGGCCTCTTGGCCGGTTTTTTGTGCCCGTATAAATCTGTATGCTGATGCACAATCCAGGTTTTTAGGGGGACAAATAGGGGTAAGACCCGGTTCGATATTTCCGGTACCCTTAAAAATGACGCTATGGCCCGTCCCATCACACCTCTGAGCGATTCCAAGTGCGAAGCCCCCAAGTCGCGCGAGAAAGCCTACAAACTCGCCGACGGCCAAGGCCTCTACCTGTTTGTCCGTCTTAACGGCAGCAAGCTCTGGCAGATGAAGTACACCCGCCCCAACGGCAGCGAAAACATGCTTACCTTCGGCGAGTACGGCCGGCAGGGTCGATTTTGTTTGTCACCACCATCAGCTTTGGGTCGTTTCTCACTCAGCATTTGAAGCGGCTGGGCGTAGCTCACTGAGTCCTTCGCATTTGCGGATTCGATTCCACCGTAAGCCACAACTAGCTGATTGGTTTGTGGTTATCCTATGAGGCACATCGAAAAATCCACCAAATTCCAGCCCAGCGAAAGCCGGCACTCCCGGCTAACAACCGTCCGTCTGTCTCCGCACCATTTTCAGCAAAAAGCCCTGCTTTGAGCGGGGCTTTTTGTTTTCCGGCGTTCCATCTTGATGGTTTTAAAGCTGAAGCCCGAAAGCGATGGCATGTGTCGACGGTAATGGGGAGAAGCAACGAGTCTCTGCGCTAATTGGACCGAGGGGCATCCCAGCAGGAGGCGCAGCCACGCTTGACGTCCAATGGTAATGCTGCCGACTGCTGGATTAGATGTTCTCTCCACTGATTTTTAAGTTCAGCAGGGATCTGGTCGGTAACATCAATTTTCTCTTTATCCTTGGATGATAGGTTGAAGGTGTAACTTTGCCCGGAGCGAGTGTCGATCCAGTGTTTATAACGCGCGTCTGCCTGAGTATCGATAAGTCCTAAATACTGTGACTGTTGATAATTAATATAGCGGCGATTGTTTGGCTCCTGCAGGGAGATTCCTTCCCAGATGTCTGGAACTTTCATATTTAGTGCATGAAGCAAAGTGGGGGCAATATCTATCTGTGAAATATCTTTCGAGGGGGCTAGGGAGACGGTACTAGCTTTCCCAAAGGACAGCAATACGAGTGGGACTCGCAAGGACTCTTCCCAAACGCTCTGCGAATGAGTGTATAGACCGTGCTCGCCCAGAGACTCACCGTGGTCTCCGGTTATGACGACCAGTGTGTCCTCAAGATACCCTAGACTTGCCAGCTTGCTCAGTAACTCTGAAATAATCGCATCTGATTGAAGCACGCCCCGGTCATAATAGTTCACTGAGGACTGCACTGCGGCAGGCGTGGTCTCATGTTCCAGTGCGTACGCTTTTCCTGGGCCGAACTCTGGTGTCTCGTCGAAGCGTAGTCCGAGAGGGTGGGCTGACATGAGGTGGAACTGAATCATTACTGGATTTCCATCCCATTTTTTCTGGCCCTCCAGATGGTCCAGCAAGAGTCGGTCATCATTGACGTAGCGTTTCGTCTGGGATGCGCCATCGAAATACCCGTCAACCTTCCCATACATATTGGATAGGCCATAGAAATTCGTGTGATCGCCGGACAGTATGAGCTCTATTCGATATCCGTACTTCTTTAAGGTTTCATGAAGTGTGAAGGGATGCTCCGCTTGGTTGGCAATGTACTGGGAAGCTGCCAAACCACGCAGGCCGCAAATTGACTCGTTGCATACCGCCACCGCGGTGGTCGCCATTTGCAGCGAGCCCTGGGACTTGAACCGCTCCAGGTTTGGGGTCGTGCGGACGCTGTAGCCCAATAAGGAAAGATGGTCTGCACGCAATGCGTCAACGACGATTAGAATGACGTTGCTTTTATGTGCATTCATGCTCGGAACGTACGAACCGCGCGCGGCGTCCTGTTTTCGTTGTAGTTCATTCATTCGCATCAAGCCCATATGGTTGCTTTGCGCCCCCACTTCCGCATTGACGGCAAACAATACAAGGCTAAATGGTTCCCCTTTCCTTTCCCAGCCCAAGCTGTCGAAGGAGGCTATCTGTATCGAGAAAATACACAGCAGGCTGAACGCTATTACAGTAATTAGCGTGGGAGAGGCAAGCCGGTGAAGGTATGGAATCCAATCATATTTTCTGAAATATAAATAAACTATCCCTGAAGTAAAAATAAATAGGGAGATGAGTAGGCCAAAAATCCAATATGGATTTATGTCCAGCGCCTTTAGAGTGGCTGGGGCTTGTGATACGTACGAGTAAATCAATTGTGCAGATGCCACTCTCCCCCAAAATTTCAAGCCTATAAGCGCGCCGGTATATATGGCAAATAACCCGAAAAAGATACAGCTAATAATTACAGCTGCCAAGGCTTGTCTTAGCGCAGCGCTGACTGGCAGGAGGCTGATCAGAAGACGCACTCCCGCAATCGCCAGCGCAATCCAGGAAATCACAAGCAAATGGACAGCAAGAACACTGGGTGCAGCATGCATGAATTGTATATATATAAAGAGAAAGAGGAGGGGGAGGGTCAAGAATAGCCCGATTGCTGCAATTAGCCGTCGTGAAATGGAGAGGCTGCACTCAATGTGATTTCTAGGCATTTTTATATAGGCAATCCTAACTGCTCAAAAGCCTGAAAAACTCAGGTAGAAAGAGTTTTCGCACGGATTTCGATTGCTTGAATCGATGCAAGTCGCAACTCAATCCGCAAGTAATCGGGTTTGCTGTCGCCTGAATACTAAAAGCCGTGCGGGAAAATTTTAGAAGCCAGGTATCACAGTTTTGCTCAAGCTTGTTTCGAACTGCCGATTTTTGCCGATCTGGCATGGTGTGTATAGACAGCATGTCGGTCCGCTCTTGATTTTTGCTTGACCGCTGTGCAGGTCTACGTGACGGCCCCCAAAAACATAGGCGATGATAAATCACACGCGCCAAGTCTTCTATATTCCAACCATTCCATAACAAACACTAGCGTGCCCGAGCGCTGCTACTCACCGGAATAGTGCGAACACTGCTCGCCGGACGAGGTGGGGGCAAGAATATTCGCGTTTAGCCTCCTTGGAGGGGCCAGCCGCTGAGATCTTCGTACAATTTTTCCATCAGTTGCAGATGTGTTTGAGGCCGGGGCGGGCAGGAGATCACCCGCTGACTCTAGACCGAGAAGGCTCCAGTTCGCTATCAGGTCAAAATGGCAAAAGGAACGACGAAGAATCTCAGGCTTAAGGCGATCTGTTGTTCGCTGGATTTGCCGCAGGCAAGGAGTCACTGATATCGAGTGGCAGCGGCGTTCGAAGTGATGTAATGGCGCCGCTTGCTACCAAACAGCGCATCGAATGCATAGAGACCTCGTTTGGCAAAAACGACAGACCGCCCAAAAAATCAGTCGTAGCCGCTGGGGTTCTGGCTTTGCCAGTTCCAGGCGTCGCGGCACATGTCTTCGATGTCGCGGGTGGCGGTCCAGCGCAGTTCAGCGCTAGCCAGGGTGGGGTCTGCGTGGTAGCTGGCGATATCGCCGTCGCGGCGCGGCAGGAACTGGAAGGGCAGGTCGTGGCCGCAGGCCTTTTCGTAGGCGTGGATGATTTCCAGCACGCTGTAGCCTCGGCCTGTGCCGAGGTTGAAGGTCTTTGCGCCGCTGGCGCCGTCCAGCCAGCGCAGGGCGCTGAGGTGGGCGTTGGCCAGGTCGACGACGTGCAGGTAGTCGCGCACGCCGGTGCCGTCCGGAGTGGGGTAGTCGTTGCCGAAGACGCGGATGAAAGGCTGTTTGCCGGTGGCCACCTGGGACACGTAGGGCATCAGGTTGTTGGGGGTGCCGTTGGGGTCTTCGCCGATGCGTCCGCTGGCGTGCGCACCCACCGGGTTGAAGTAGCGCAGGATGGCCATGGTCCACTGCGGGTCGGCGTGGGCGATGTCGCGCAAGGCGATTTCCGCCATCAGCTTGGATTGGCCGTAGGGGCTGGCCGGGCCGGTGGGGGCGTCCTCGCGGATCGGGCTTTCGGCCGCCAAGCCGTAAACAGTGGCTGAAGAGCTATAGATGAAGCGCTTCACGCCATGACGTTGCATGACCTGGCACAGGGTGATGGTGCCGGCAAAGTTGGTCTGGTAATAGGCGATGGGGTCGGCCACTGACTCGGCGACGGACTTCAGGCCGGCCAAGTGAATGGTGGCGTCGATCTCGTGTTCGCAGAACAGGCGGTCAAGAACGGCTTCGTCGCGGACATCGCCTTCCACGAAGGGGACGGCCTGGCCGGTCAGTCGTGCGATGCGCTGCAGCGGAATGGGCGAGCTGTTGCTGAGGTTGTCGAGGATGACGGGGTGGAAGCCCTGCTCGATCAGTTCCAGGCAGATGTGAGAGCCGATGTAGCCACAGCCACCGGTCAACAGAATCCTTTTCGTCATGATCGCGCCAATGCTCCCTGGGCTCGCTCGTCGATTCGTGAGCACCTGAGTATGTCAGAGGCGCACGAATCGGCACTATGAGGGCGAGGTGATCGTGTCGACAGGTCTGAAAGGTCTTACTGAGACTTACAAGCTCAGCCGCATCGACAGATCCAGCGCCTTGACGTCTTTGGTCAGGGTGCCGATGGAGATGTAGTCCACGCCGGTCTCGGCGATGGTGCGCAGGGTGGTTTCGGTGATGCCGCCCGACGCCTCCAGCTTGGCGCGCCCAGCGGTGAGGGTCACGGCGGTGCGCATGTCGTCCAGGCTCAGTTCGTCGAGCATGACGATGTCGGCGCCGGCGTCCAGGGCCTGGCGCAGTTCGTCCAGGTCCTCCACTTCGATTTCTACCGGCTTGCCGGGGGCGATCTGGTGGGCGGCTGCGATGGCCTGGGCGATACCGCCGCAGGCGGCGATATGGTTTTCCTTGATCAGGAAGGCATCGTAAAGGCCGATGCGGTGGTTATGGCATCCGCCGCAGGTGATCGCATACTTCTGCGCCAGGCGCAGGCCGGGCAGGGTCTTGCGGGTGTCGAGCAGCTTCACGCCGGTGCCTTCCACCAGGTCGGCATAATGGCGGGCGCGGCTGGCGGTGCCGGAAAGCAGCTGGAGGAAGTTCAGTGCGCTGCGCTCGCCGGTGAGCAGGGCGCGCGCTGGGCCCTCCAGGGTGAACAGGGTCTGGTCGGCGCTGACCTGCTCGCCGTCGCTGACCTGCCATTTCACCTGCACGCGCGAATCGACCTGGCGAAACACCTCGTCGACCCAGGCAGTGCCAGCAATGGTGGCATTTTCGCGGGTGATGATACGGGCGCTGGCGTCGCGCTCGGCGGGAATCAATTGAGCGGTGATGTCGCCGCTGCCGACATCTTCGGCCAGGGCGGCGCGGACGTTGGCCTGGATTTCCGCGGAAAGCTCGGCGAGGGTGAGGTTCGGCATGGAGGACTCCTGTTCGCAGTGGCGCGATTATACGGGCGGGGAGGCGAGGCGGGGAGGCACGGCAGCTTTTTGGACTGCCGTGCGATTTGTCTGACGGACGGTGGCTATCTCTGTGTGAATTTCTTCAAGAATGCGTGAAATGTCTCTTGGTTGTGTAAGAAGCTTCCCTATAATGACGTTGAACCTTTCCGCTTTTTGACGCCACTAAATTGACGTTACGGATGACGCTTCGATGACTGTTGGTGCCGCCAGTTGTGTCTGACGGCAGGAGACTTGCGATGCAGAACGACGCGAACGTAGTGCCGCTGAATAAGTCGGCCACGGAAAAATCGCAGACTTCGTTCGCTGGACGTGTTCCGGCGGGGCTGGTCGCTGTCCGCGATAAAGTCGCCGTCCAACTGCGTCATGCCATGCAGGCTCTGTTCGATAACGCCGACGACACGTTGTTCGAGATGGCCGATCGCGCCGCCAACAATGCCGAACAGAGTGCGTACTTCGAAGCGATGCGCGACCTGCGCCTCAAGCGCAAGGGTATCGAGCGCGGCTTTCTGCAGAAGGTCTTCGAAAGCTTCGCCAACCTGAACCAGTATGAAATCGGCCGAGCGCCGGCGCTGGATACGGTCTCCTACGAGAATCTCACCCTGGTGCAGAACGACGAACTGGAAGAGTCCGTCGCCCTGGACGCCATGGTCGCCAAGGTGATGAGCCGCGACGGTGTCGCCCTCACGCACCTCACTACCCGTTTCAACACCCTGGTCAGCAGGAAGGTCGAGGACAAGAACAACCCGCTCGGTCCGCGCCAGCTCTGCGAAGCCTTCCTCGAGGCCTGCCGTGGCCTGGGGGTGGAGATCAAGGTCAAGCTGATCATCCTCAAGCTCTTCGAAAAGTACGTGCTGGCCGATGCCGAGCACCTGTACGCGGAGGCCAACCAGACGCTGATCGCCCTGGGCGTGCTGCCGGAGCTCAAATCCGTCCCGCTGCGCCGTCCGCCGCAACGCACCTTGGCCAACCAGGGCGCTGCGCCGGCCGGCGGCGCCACCGCTGATGCGGGCGAGCAGGCGGCTGGCCAGTACATGGATGCCGACAGCCAGGCCGCCTTCGCCGCCCTGCGCGACCTGCTCTCGCAAGTGCGCGGCAGTGCCGCCCCTACGCGCTCCATGCCTGCCGATGCGGTACCGATTTCCAGCAACGACCTGATGCGCCTGCTGTCCCACCTGCAGTCGCACCTGCCAGCGCAAACCATCGATGAAGTCGACGTGCGCCAGCATCTGGACCACCTGCTGACCCGCGTCAGCAGCAAGAGCGGCCGTTCCCGCGTGGTCGGCCAGGTGGACGAGGACGTCATCAACCTCGTCTCCATGCTCTTCGAGTTCATCCTCGATGACCGCACCCTGCCGGACTCGCTCAAGGCACTTATCGGCCGCATGCAGATCCCGATGCTCAAGGTCGCGGTTCTCGACAAGACTTTCTTCAGCCGTGGCAGCCACCCGGCGCGTCGCCTGCTCAACGAGATCGCCTCGGCCGCCCTGGGCTGGGCCGAGCAATCCGATGGCCAGCGCGACCACCTGTACCAGAAGATCGAGCAGGTGGTGATGCGCCTGTTGAATGACTTCGTCGACGACCCGGCGATCTTCTCCGAGCTGCTCGACGAGTTCATCTCCTTCACCGGCGATGAGCGCCGCCGCAGCGACCTGCTGGAACAGCGCACCCGCGATGCCGAGGAAGGCCGCGCCCGCGCCGAACTGGCCCGCCAGGATGTTGAAGGCGTGCTCAATGAGCGTCTGCTGGGGCGCACGCTGCCCGAAGTGGTGGTGCGCCTGCTGCAGGAAGCCTGGAGCCAGGTCCTGCTCCTCACCTGCCTGAAGCACGGTACTCGTTCCAGCGAGTGGGAAGCCGCGCTGGCGACCATGGACGATCTGATCTGGAGCGTGGAGCCCCACGAGGACCCGGATTCGCGCCTGCGCCTGCTGGAGATGGTCCCGCAGCTGCTCAAGTCGCTGCGTGAAGGTCTGGCTTCGGCGGCCTTCGATCCGTTCTCCACGGGCGAATTCTTCAGCCGCCTGGAAGGGCTGCACGTCCAGGCCTTCCAACGCTACAAGCAGGTGGAGGAAGCTCCGCTGCTCGATCTGGACGACGACCTGCCGCTGCTGGATGATCCGCTGGAGGCGCCCGTCGCGCCGGCTGCCACTCAGCCAGCCATGGTGGCGGTGCTCGAGGAGATCGTCCTTGCCTCGCCGGAACCGGCCCGTGCGGTCGAGCCCGAAGAGGCCTTTGCCGATGACGACGAGTCGCTGCGCAAGGTCGACGAGCTGCGCGTCGGCAGCTGGGTGGAAATCCAGGAAGACGCAGAGCACAAGCTGCGCTGCAAGCTGGCTGCGGTGATTCGTCCGAGCGGCCGCTACATCTTCGTCAACCGTACCGGCATGAAGGTGCTGGAAAAGACCCGCATGAGCCTGGCCGTCGAGTTCCGCCGCAACGCCGTGCGCCTGCTCGACGACGCGCTGCTGTTCGACCGCGCGCTGGAGTCGGTGATCGGCAATCTGCGCCGCCTGAAAAACGCCTGAAGAGCGCTCGAGCCCGCTGGCCGTGCGCCAGCGAGTTCATTTCCCCCGTCGCCTGCTTTAGAGTGGGGCTCTGCCAAGGAGTCTCCATGCAGATCGACCCCGAATCCGGCTGGTGCCTCGAAGCCCAGCGCTGTCCCTCGCCGAACTTCAACGCGCGCCCCGACGGCGAGGAAGTCTCGCTGCTGGTCATCCACAACATCAGCCTGCCGCCCGGCCAGTTCGGAACCTGCAAGGTGCAGGAGTTCTTCCAGAACCGCCTGGACGCCGACGAGCATCCGTACTTCGCCGGTATCTGCAGCCTGACGGTTTCCGCGCATTTCCTCATCGAGCGCGACGGCTCGCTGTTCCAGTTCGTTTCCTGCAACTCGCGCGCCTGGCATGCCGGTGTATCGCGCTTCGACGGGCGCGAGAACTGCAACGATTTCTCCATCGGCATCGAGCTTGAAGGTACCGATACCGAGCCCTACAGCGAACGCCAGTACGAGGTGCTCGCCGAGCTGACGCGACAATTGCGCAAGGTGTACCCGGCTATCACCGCGGAGCGCATCCAGGGGCACTGCGACATCGCCCCCGAGCGCAAGACCGACCCTGGCGAGGCGTTCGACTGGGCGCGCTACTTTGCCGATATTGGCGCCGGCCTGAAGAAGGAGCCGACATGAGTTTCCTGGTGCTGTTGCTGGTCCTGCTGGTCGAGAAATTCTCCGGTTGGCGCGCAAAGGTTCAGCGCGACGGCTGGTGGCTCGGCTGGCTCGATGCCGTGGGCGGCGTGAAGCCACTGGTGGCGCAGCCCTGGCTGGGCCTGCTGGTGGCGCTGCTGCCGCCGCTGCTGTTGCTGGCGCTGTTGCTGACTGTTCTCGAGCCGGTGGCCTACGGCCTGCTGGCGCTGCCGGTGCAGTTGCTGGTGGTGGTCTGGAGCCTGGGCCGCGGTGACGTGCTGCGGGCCATCGGGCCGTTCCGCGACGCCTGGCGCCGCGAGGATGCCCAGGCCGCTTACCACGTCGCCGAGCGTGATCTGGGCGTGCAGGTACAGGCCGATGGCGACAACGACCTGCTCGCCGTGGTGCAGGGCACGCTGGTGTGGGAGGCCTACCAGGCGTTCTTCGCGGTGATCTTCTGGTACGCGCTGCTCGGCCCGGTGGCCGCGCTGGCCTATCGGCTGCTCGCCATCGCTGCCGAGCAGGCCCCCCGGCCGGAGCTGCGCGAGCGCGCCGCGCAACTGCGACATGCCTTCGACTGGCTGCCCTCGCGGGCGCTGGTGCTGAGCTTCGCCCTGGTGGGCAACTTCGTCGCGGTCACCCGCACCCTGCTGCATGACCTGCTGGCCTGGGACGTGCCTGCCGCTCGTCTGCTGGCGCGCGCCGGTTATGTCGCGGAAGACTTCAACGAGGGCGGCCTGGGTGACAAGGGCGTCGCCAGCCTGGACGCCCTCTGGCAACTGCTGGTGCGCTCCGCAGTGCTCTGGTACGCCGCCTTCGCGGTCTGGACGCTGCTGCTCTGAGGCGGCGAATCGGGCCGGCAACCGCCGGTCCGATGATGGCATTTTAACCTTAAGTTACAGAACTCCCCGCCGATATCAGGTACACATCGAACCCGAAGCGTGAGGTGATGGCCGCTGCATGACTGTGGCCGCTCCGGTGAGCGCGCGTGGCGACGACCCGTCCAGGGGCGCGCCGCACATCCCCGACAAGCAACATAACAATAACGGGAACAGGAGACGTCTTACGTGAGGACTGTGCTCTATCCGGCCATCGCGCTGATGAACCGCCTGAGCTTTGGCATGAAGTTCAGTTTGATCAGCGTGCTGTTCTTTCTGCCGATGCTGATCACCAACTTCTATCTGGTGCGCGACTCCTATGGGCAGTTCGTCAGTACCCGCGCCGAGCTCGAAAGTCTCCAGCTGATCGGCAACGGGCTGCAGGTGCGTCGCCACCTCGAGTCCTACAACGACCTGTTGCAGATCAACGGGATTCTTGGCCAGTCCAGCAAGACCGCTGGCCTCGACTCGCGCATCAGTCAGTTGCACAAGGACCTGCAGGCGCAGATCAGCGCCCTGCAACCGGTTAGCCCTGACGCCGAACAGATTGCCGAATTCAATGCCAAGCGCGATGAGCTGCTGGCCAGCCTGAAGGGCGTCGATGCCGAGGGCTCGTTGCAGAGCAAGGCGGCCATGGCGGCGCGCCTGCTCAGCGAAGTGCAGGTCTTCAACAAATTGCTGGTATCCCAGGCCGGCCTGAGCCAGGACGACGCCCGTGACCTGCGCCAGCTCGCCGAGCTGATCACCTCCGGTACACCGCACGTCACCGAGACCCTCAGCCAGGGCCGCACCATGGGTTCTGGCGCGCTGGGACAGGGTTTCCTCAACTCCTCCACCAGCAGCAAGCTCGACGATCTGCTGCAGGACCTGGAAAAGCTCCACGCCGAATACGGCCTCAAGCTGCAGGACGCCCTGGGCGCCAGCGCGGCTGCGCAGAACGCGTTGTCCGCCGAGGCCCAGGCCAGCCGCGAAACCATCAAGAGCATGGGCAAGCTGTTCGAGGACAAGGTGGTGATGGCCGACACCCTCGATACGCCCTGGGCCGAGTTCTATGAGCAGGTCAGCAAGGCGATGGAGCAGACCTACCGCCTGGATGACCAGGTCCTGCAGTTCATCGATGGCGCCCTGCAGGAGCGCCTGGCCAGCAAGCAGCGGCAGATGGTGCTGCTGGTGGCCGCCCTGTTGGTGGTATTCGTCTCCATCGTCTACCTCTACGGCGGCTTCTACGTTTCCACCCGAACCACCCTGAAGAGCCTGGGCAAGATGATGGAGCGCGTCGCTTCCGGCGACATGACTGTCAACTTCCAGGCCCAGAGCCGCGACGAGCTGGGCGAACTGGGCGATGCCTTCAACCAGACCGTGTCGAAGATCCATGACCTGATCGAGCAGGTCGGCCGCACCGTCAGCGAAGTGGAGCGGCAGACCGTGCGCGTGGAGTCGGTGTCCGCCGAGAGCAACCAGGCGGTGGCCGGTCAGCGCAACCAGATCGAGCAGGTTGCCACGGCGATGAACCAGATGGCCGCGACCGCCCAGGAGGTCGCACGCAGTGCCGCTGTGGCAGTGGGCAGCGCGCACAACGTGAACCAGGAAACCACCAGCGGCCGCGCCCTGGTGGAGTCCCAGGTGGGCAGCATCCAGCGCCTGGCCGGCGAAATCGACGAGTCGGTGGCGGTGATCAATCAGCTGGCCGCCGACAGCGCCTCCATCAGCCGTGTGCTGGACGTGATCAAGGGCATCGCCGAGCAGACCAACCTGCTGGCGCTCAACGCGGCCATCGAGGCCGCGCGTGCCGGTGAGCAGGGCAGGGGCTTCGCAGTCGTGGCCGACGAGGTCCGCACGCTGGCCAAGCGCACCCAGCAATCCACCGAAGAGATCGAGCAGATGATCGCGCGCCTGCAGAACGGCGTGGGCGCGGCGGTGAAGGCCATGGGCAGCAGCCACCAGACCGCCGACGGCACCGTCAGCCAGTCGGCCCAGGTGCAGCAGGCGCTGGAGAACATCCTCAGCGCAGTGGGCGCCATCGTCGACCAGAACCAGCAGATCGCCGCCGCCGCCGAGCAGCAGACCGCCGTGGCCCATGACATCGACCAGAACATCGTCGAGATCAACCAGGCCGGCGAGCGTACTTCCGAAGGCGCCAGCGAGACTGAGCGCGCCAGCCGCGAACTGGCCGGGCAGGTCGTGGAGCTCAAGCGACTGATCGGCGCGTTCCGCGTCTGATCCGCAAGCGTCGGGGCGGACCCTGCGATCCGCCCCGCAACGAGGTTTTCGCCAGCAGGCCGATGCCCGTGGGTCGCATGGAAGCACCCCATCTCACGGGCATCGGTTTGTCGGTGAATTCAGGAACCTGGCGGCGGGCCCATACCCAGCAGGATCGAGCTCGCTCGCGATCGGGTTGGATGTTTCTGCGCCGCATCGGCGTGTGCTGATGTCCCTTGTTTCGCCCCCTCGGGCGACCTACTTTGGAAAGACCCAAAGGTAGGCAAAGGTCTTGCCCCTCCATCCGGTTTTTCGCCTAGGCGAAAAATGCCCTCGTTGAATCGAAGTTTCAGGGGCACGCCACGACGGGCCATCCCTGGCCCATCGTGGCTCTCGCGACATCCATGTCGCTCAACCCCTGAAACTCCAATTCAACGAGGCCTCCTGAAAGGGGCAGTCCGGAGCGTGCGGATATCTCTCTGGAAGACCTCACAAGCCAGATCTGAAGGGTAAGAGATGCGCGCGTTCCCGTAGGAGCGGATTCATCCGCGATCAGGAGAGGGCCGGAGCCCGCGCGCAAAAAACGCGGTTCAGCACCAGCCGAACAATTCCATCGCATTGCGCGTGCTGGCGCTGGCCAGTTCTTCCGGGCTGATGCCTTTCAATTCCGCCAACGCCACGCAGATCTCCGGCAGATGCTCCGGGCTGTTGCGCACGCCGGGGTACATCGATGGCGCCATGTCCGGCGAGTCGGTCTCCAGCACGATGGACTCCAGCGGAATCTCCGGCACCACTTTGCGCAAGCGGTTGGCTTGGGGCCAGGTCGGCGCGCCGCCCAGGCCCAGGCGGAAACCCAGCTTGAGGTATTCGCGGGCCTCCTCGCGGCTGCCGGCGAACGCGTGGACGATGCCCTGGCGCTTGGGCTTGTAGCGCTTGAGCGTGGCGATCATCGCCGCGTGGGCCCGACGCACGTGCAGCAGGACCGGCAGCTCGAAGTCGATGGCGATGCGCAGCTGCTCCTCGAAAATGGCCTGCTGGCCCTCGCGGTCGAGGTCTTCCAGGTAGTAGTCCAGGCCGATTTCGCCCACCGCACAAAGCTTCGGATGCCCGGCGAGGCGCTGCAGCCACTCGCGCAGCGCGGTGAGGTGTTCCGGCCGGTGTCGCGCCAGGTAGATCGGGTGCAGGCCCAGCGCGGCGTACAGGTCCGGCTCCTGCTCCACCAGCGCCCAGACATCCTCCCAGTTCTCGCGGAATACCCCCAGCAGCACCTGTCGCTCCACGCCCAGCTCGCGGCTGCGCTGCAGCACGGCGGCGCGGTCCTGCTCGAAGTCCGGGCAGTCGAGGTGGTTGTGGGTGTCGATCAGGTGCATCGCTTCACTCCGTGCGCAACTTGAGGTTGCGCGGGATCGGGTGTACGCCGGGGGTGTAGCTGTTCTGCTCGATGGCGGCCAGCGCCAGGTCCAGTGCGCGTTCGGCGATCAGCGCATGCTGCTGGGAAATGGCGTTGACCTTCAGCGGTACGAAGTCCAGCAGCTGGGTATCGCCGAAGGTGGCGATGCGCAGGTCTGCCGGCCAGCCGCTGGGCAGCGCCTGGAGCACATCGAAGACGCCTTCGAGCAGTACGTAGGAGGTGGTGATCAGCGCTTCGGGCAATTCGCCCTGGCCGGCCAGCAGTTCTTCCATCAGGCGGCGGCCACAGGCGCGGCTGAAGGTTTCGCCGTGCTCGATCAGCACCTGTCCCTTGAACTCGCGCAGGGCGCTGCGGAAGCCGGCGGCGCGTTCCTGGGAAATGATCAACTCCGGCCGCGCGCCCAACAGAGCAATGCTGCGCGGCGCCGGCTTGAGCAGGCTCGCGGTGAGGCGTTGGCAGGCGTCGCGGTCGTCGCTCACCACCGAGCAGAATTGCTGAGGATCGAGCTGGCGGTCGACAGCGACCACCGGCACGCCCGCTGCTTGCAGACGCTGATGGCTGTCGTCACTGGCCGGTAGGCAACTGGCGACGATCAGTGCGTCGCAGCGGCGCGCGCGGAACAGGCTGAGCACCTGGCGCTCGGTGTCCGGCTCGTCATCGGAGCAGGCGATCAGCAACTGGTAGCCACGCGCGCGTGCGCCCTGCTCGAGCAATTTGGCGAGCTTGGCGTAGCTGGGGTTTTCCAGGTCCGGCAGGACGAAGCCCAGGGTGCGGGTCTGCCCGCGGCGCAGGCTCGCGGCCTGCTGGTCCGGGTGGTAGCCGTGTTCCTCGATCACCGCGCGCACGCGCTCAACCGTGGCGGCGCTGATGCGGCGCTGGACGGCCTTGCCATTGATCACATAGCTGGCGGTGGTGACCGAAACACCGGCCAGGCGGGCGATATCACTGAGTTTCAACGCGGGATGCTGCCGACAATTGGGGGCTTCAAGGATCACGCATTATCGAGTAACGTGCCAGTCTCAATAGGTGAATCGATTCAGCATTGCGCACGCAGTATTGCCTGAACCCTGTTCCTGCGTCGCAACCTCTAAGCTGATCACCGAACAAGCGGATAACCGCCCCAGCGCCGGCGCGCGCGAACGCCGGTGAGGAGACAAGCGATGCTCGAATTCAACGCGCAGCAGGTCCGCATGGGCCAGCGCGCTGCCGACAAGCAGGCCGCCCTGGCCATGCTCGGCTCTGCCCTCGAAGACGACGGCCTGGTCGCCCCGGGCTACCTCGCCGGGATACAGGCCCGCGAGGCGCAAGGCTCCACCTACCTCGGGCAAGGCATCGCCATCCCTCATGGTACGCCGGAAACGCGGCACCTGGTGCAACGCACCGGCGTGCGCCTGATGCATTTCCCCGAAGGTGTGCACTGGGGCGACGGGCAGACCGTGCACCTGGCCATTGCCATCGCCGCCAAGTCCGACGAACACCTGCGCCTGCTGCAACTGCTCACCCGTGCGCTGGGCGACGGCGAAGTGGGCACGGCGTTGCGTGTCGCGCAGAAGCCCGAAGACCTCCTGCAGTTGCTGCAAGGTGGAGCGCCGCAACCGTTGTTGTTCGACGAGCATCTGGTCGGGCTCGGTGTCGCGGCCGAGGATTTCGATGAACTGGCGCTGGTCGGTGCCCGCCGCCTGAAGAAGGCGGGCTGCGTCGTCCCCGGCTTCGCCGCGGCATTGCATGACCAGGAGGCCCTGCCGCTGGGCGGCGGGCTCTGGTGGCAGGACAGCGAGCAATGCGTCACGCGTCCCGGCCTCGTCTTTGTCTCCCCCGCGCGCGAACTGAGCCATGCCGGCCAGCCGGTGCGCGGCCTGTTCTGCCTGGCTCGCCAGGGCGATGCGCATGCCGATGTACTGGGGCGCCTCGGCGACCTGCTGGTCGATGGTCGCGCTGCAGAACTGGCGAGCGCCACGTCCGTTCGCGCGGTGCTGGAGGCCCTGGGCGGCGAATTGCCGGTGGATTGGCCGAGCATTCGCGTGCCGCTGGCCAACCCCCACGGCCTGCACGCCCGCCCGGCACAGGTGTTGATGTTGCTGGCGCGGAACTACAGCGGAGAAATCCGTGTGCGTATTGCCGAGGGCGACAGCGCCGCGGTGTCGATCCGCAGCCTGAGCAAGCTGCTCAGCCTCGGCGCGCGGCGCGGGCAGATGCTGGAGTTCTTCGCCGAGCCGGATATCGCCGAGGCCGCGCTGGCAGCCGTGCGGGCGGCGGTAGAGCAGGGCCTGGGCGAAGAGGTCGAGCCGCTGCCGGAAATCGTCGAGCGGGTCGCCGACAGCGTGCCACGGGAAGAGCAGGAACGGGTGGCGATGCACGCTCCCGAAGCTGGCGCGCAACTGCAGGCCATTCCCGCCTCGCCGGGCATCGCCGATGGGCCGGCATACGTACAGGTCGCTCGTGCCTTCGAATTCGCCGCGCGCGGTGAGTCGCCGGACGTCGAGCGCCTGCGCCTGGAAGAGGCTCGCGCCACCATCAGCCGGGAGATCGAAAGCCTGCTCGCGCGCAGCCAGGTCAAGGCGATCTGCGACATCTTCGTCACTCACCAGGCCTTGCTGGACGACCCCGAATTGCTCGACGAAGTGCAGGCACGCCTGCTCGAAGGCGCCAGCGCCGAATCCGCCTGGAGTCAGGTGATCGAGCGTGTCGCCGCCCAGCAGGAAGCCCTGCGCGATGCGCTGCTGGCCGAGCGCGCGGCGGACCTGCGCGATGTCGGCCGGCGCGTGCTGGCGCGCCTGTGCGGCGTCGAGAGCGCGGCGGAGCCCGAAGACCCCTACATCCTGGTGATGGATGAAGTCGGCCCGTCGGATGTGGCGCGGCTCGACCCGGAGCGCGTGGCCGGCATCGTCACCGCACGCGGCGGCGCCACCTCCCACAGTGCAATCATCGCCCGCGCGCTTGGGATTCCGGCGCTGGTGGGCGCCGGGGAAAGCGTGCTGGCGCTGGAGTCCGGCACCGCCTTGCTGCTGGATGGCGACAAGGGCGAGCTGACGATTGCGCCGGATGCGCAGACGCTGCGCGCCGCCGAAACCCAGCGCGAGCTGCGCCGGCGTCGAGCCGAACAGGCCGAGGCGCGCCGCCACGAACCGGCGGTGACCCGCGACGGCCATGCCGTGGAAGTCTGCGCCAACCTCGGCGATACCGCCGGTGCGGCGAAAGCCGTGGAGCTGGGCGCGGAAGGCGTCGGCCTGCTGCGCACCGAGTTCGTCTTCATGGACAACCTCCAGGCGCCGGATGAGGCGACCCAGGAGATCGAATACCGGCGTGTCCTCGATGCTCTCGAAGGGCGCCCGCTGGTAGCGCGCACCCTCGATGTGGGCGGCGACAAGCCGCTGCCTTACTGGCCAATTCCCGAGGAAGCCAACCCCTACCTGGGCATTCGCGGCGTGCGCCTCACGCTGCAGCGCCCGCAGATTTTCCGCACCCAGCTGCGTGCCTTGCTCACCGCCGCTGACGGCCGCCCGCTGCGCATCATGTTCCCCATGGTCGGGCAGGTGGAGGAGTGGCGGCAGGCCCGCGACCTCACCCTCGAACTGTGCGCAGAGCTGGGCGGCGAGCATGACCTGCAGCTGGGTATCATGGTCGAGGTGCCTTCGGCCGCGCTGCTGGCGCCGGTGCTGGCGCGCGAGGTGGACTTCTTCAGCGTCGGCACCAACGACCTGACCCAGTACGCCCTGGCTATCGACCGGGGGCATCCGAGCCTGTCCGCCCAGGCTGACGGCCTGCACCCGGCCGTGCTGCAACTGATCGACATGACCGTGCGCGCGGCTCATGCCCATGGCAAGTGGGTGGGCGTGTGCGGCGAACTGGCCGCCGACCCGCTGGCGGTGCCGCTGCTCGTCGGGTTGGGCGTGGACGAGCTGAGCGTCTCGGCACGCAGCATTGCCCTGGTGAAGGCGCGGGTCCGCGAGCTTGACCTGCCGACTTCCCGTGAGCTGGCTCAGGCCGCTCTGACCCTGTGCTCGGCGGCGGACGTGCGCCAGAGTGTCGCCCTGGCGCTGCCGGAGGTGCACTGATGGCCCGCATCCTGACCCTGACCCTGAACCCCGCGCTGGACCTCACCGTGCGCTTGCCGAGGCTTGCGCCCGGCGAGGTGAATCGCAGCGAGTCGGTGCTCAGCCAGGCCGCCGGCAAGGGCGTCAACGTCGCCCAGGTATTGGCTGACCTCGGCCATTCCCTGACGGTCGCCGGCTTTCTCGGCGCGGACAACCCACAAGCTTTCGAGGCGCTGTTTCGCCGCCGGGGTTTCATCGATGCCTTCGTCCGCGTGCCGGGGGAAACCCGCAGCAATATCAAGCTCGCCGAAGGTACCGGGCGCATAACCGATATCAATGGGCCCGGCCCTCAGGTTGGCGAGGCGCAGCAGGACGCGCTGCTGGATCGCATCGATCTGATTGCCGCCGATTGCGAGATCGCGGTAGTCGCGGGCAGCCTGCCGCGCGGCGTCGATCCCCAGTGGTTGCGCGAGCTGCTGCTGCGCCTGCAGGGCCACGGTCTGAGAGTTGCTTTCGACTGCAGTGGCGCTGCGCTGCGCGCCGGTATCGAGGCCGCTCCCTGGCTGATCAAGCCCAATGACCAGGAACTCGGCGAGGCCTGTGGACAACTTGCCGGCAGCGCCGATGAACTGGCCGCGCAGATCCAGTCGTTGCGTGCCCGTGGCATCGAGCAGGTGGTGCTTTCCCAGGGCGCTGAGGGCGTGCGCTGGTTCGGCCCGCTGGGCGTCTGGCAGGCGGTTCCGCCGAAGGTGGAGGTGGCCAGCACGGTGGGCGCCGGCGATTCGCTGCTGGCCGGCATGGTCCATGGCCTGCTCGCCGGCTGGCCGGCCCAGCGCGTGCTGCGCCAGGCGACTGCGGTAGCCGCGCTGGCGGTGACTCAGTTCCAGTTCGGCATCGGCGATGCGCAGCGGCTCAAGCGCATCGAGGACGCGGTGCAGGTTCAGGCTCTGGCGCCGAGCCAGGCCTGAGCAAGAGAACAACAAGAGGTATGACGATGAACCTTGCCCTGATTACGGCCTGCCCAAACGGCCAGATTTCCAGCGTGCTCAGCGCTCGCCTGCTGCGTGCGGCGGCCGAGCGGCTGGGCTGGTCGGTCTGTGTCGAGCAATACCACCCGCAGCATCCCGAGCGTCAATTGAGCGAAGGTCAGATTGCCGCTGCCGACTGGGTGCTGGTGGTCAGCACCCAGTCGCTGGATCTGTCGCGTTTTGCCGGCAAACGCCTGGTCCAGGCCCGGCCTGCCGAGGCGTTGGTAGAGCCGGCGGTCTTCCTCCAGCGTGCGGCGCAGGAGGCCAGGGTCTGGCAGCCCGGCGAGCCGTCGGGTGCGCCGGCGGAAGTGACGAACGCGGCGAAAATCGTTGCGGTGACCGCCTGCCCGACTGGCGTGGCGCACACCTTCATGGCTGCCGAGGCACTGCAACAGGCGGCCCAGCGGATGGGCATCGATCTGCGGGTGGAAACCCAGGGCTCGGTGGGGGCGCGCAATCCGTTGACCGCAGGGGACATCGCTGCCGCCGATGTGGTCCTGCTGGCGGCGGACATCGAGGTCAACCCCGAGCGTTTCGCCGGCAAGCGCATCTTCCGTTGCGGCACCGGCGTGGCGCTGAAGCAGCCGCAAGCGACCCTCGAGCGCGCGCTGAAGGACGCGAAGTCGGAGGCTGCCTCGTCCGCCGCCAGCGGTGCGGCACCGACAAGGAGTGAAGCGCGCGGCGTCTACAAGCACCTGCTCACCGGCGTGTCCTTCATGCTGCCGATGGTGGTGGCGGGCGGCCTGCTGATCGCGCTGTCGTTCGTTTTCGGTATCGAGGCCTTCAAGCAGCCGGGCACCCTGGCGGCAGCACTGATGCAGATCGGCGGCGACGCGGCGTTCAAGCTGATGGTGCCGATGCTCGCCGGTTACATCGCCTGGTCCATCGCCGACCGTCCGGGCCTGGCGCCGGGGATGATCGGCGGTCTGCTGGCGAGCACGCTGGGCGCCGGCTTTCTTGGCGGCATAGTCGCCGGCCTGCTGGCGGGTTATTCGGCGCGCGCGATTGCCCAGTGGATTCCACTGCCGACCAGCGTTGCGGCGCTCAAGCCGATCCTGATCATTCCCCTGCTGGCCAGCCTGTTCACTGGCTTGGTGATGATCTACGTGGTGGGGTCGCCGGTGGCGGCGATGATGCGCTCGCTCACCGACTTCCTCGCCGGCATGGGCACCACCAATGCCATTCTGCTCGGCCTGCTTTTGGGCGGGATGATGTGCGTGGACCTCGGCGGGCCGATCAACAAGGCGGCCTATGCGTTCTCGGTCGGTTTGCTCGCCTCGCAGAGCTATGCACCGATGGCGGCGGTGATGGCCGGCGGCATGGTGCCGCCGATTGGCATGGGCATCGCCACGCTGCTGGCGCGGCGCAAGTTCGCCCAGAGCGAGCGCGAGGCCGGCAAGGCAGCGTTGGTGCTGGGGCTGTGTTTCATCTCCGAGGGCGCGATTCCCTTTGCCGCCAAGGACCCGCTGCGGGTGATCCCGGCGAGCATCGCCGGTGGCGCGCTGACCGGCGCGTTGTCGATGCTGTTCGGCTGCAAGCTGCTCGCGCCCCATGGCGGGCTGTTCGTGCTGCTGATCCCCAACGCGATGAACCATGCGTTGCTTTATCTGTTGGCAATTGCCATCGGCAGTCTGGTGACCGGTGTGCTCTATGCGCTGCTCAAGCGCGGCGAGGCGGCGCCGATGATGGTGATGGGGCAGGTGTAGAACGGGATTTGCCGTGGCGTAGGTGTGGACTCCGCGAGTGGTACCGGCGCGATGCGGAGCTATCGCGGACGGAGTGCGCTCCTGCGCATCCTCAGCACCGAGGTGGCGGATAACCCGTTCCGGGGTATGTGCCCTACGCGGCTGAACTCCGTGCTTGGTATTCCCTCTCCCTAACCCTCTCCCTGAAGGGAGAGGGGACTGGTTTGGTGCCGGCTGAAAACATTGGCGTCAGTTGGCACGGATAGCTCCCTCTCCCTTCAGGGAGAGGGCGGGGGAGAGGGCGAGGGCCTGCGCAGGACTTTCAGACAGGGCGTGGCTGCAATCAGGCGCTGCGTCGGTGACGTTCTTCGACGGCCTGCGCCGGAACCGGCAGGCGGTGCGAGTCGCCGCGGCCCATGGGGAAGTATTCGAAGCCGTAGCGCGCCACGCGCTCGGGGTCGAACAGGTTGCGCCCGTCGAAGATCACCGGGGACTTCAGGCGGCTGGCCAACAATTCGAAATCCGGCGCCTTGAACTGCCGCCATTCGGTGCAGATCACCAGGGCATCGGCGCCGCCCAGGGTCGCTTCCGGAGTGCCCATCAGGGTCAGGCGTTCATCGTGACCGTACAGGCGCTGCGCTTCGGGCATGGCTTCGGGGTCGAATGCGCGGACCTTGGCGCCGGCGGCCCACAGGGCTTCCATCAGGGTGCGGCTGGGCGCGTCGCGCATGTCGTCGGTGTTGGGTTTGAACGACAGGCCCCAGAGCGCGAAGGTGCGGCCCTTGAGCTTGCCGCCGTAGTAGCTGCGGATACGCTCGAACAGCTTGCTCTTCTGCCGCTGGTTGACCGCTTCCACGGCACGCAGCAGGTCGCTGGAGCAGTGCGCTTCCTCGGCGCTGTGGATCAGGGCCTGGACGTCCTTGGGGAAGCATGAACCGCCATAGCCGCAGCCAGGGTAGATGAAGTGGTAGCCGATGCGCGGGTCGGCGCCCATGCCCTGGCGTACGGCTTCGATGTCGGCGCCCAGGTGCTCGGCCAGCTCGGCCATCTGGTTGATGAAGCTGATCTTGGTGGCGAGCATGCAGTTGGCGGCGTACTTGGTCAGCTCCGCGCTGCGCAGGTTCATGCTCAGGATGCGGTCGTGGTTGCGGTTGAACGGCTCGTAGATCTCGCGCATCACGTCCAGCACCTCGGGGCTTTCGCAGCCGATGACGATGCGGTCGGGTTTGCGGCAGTCGGCCAGCGCCGAGCCTTCCTTGAGAAACTCGGGATTGGAGACGATCTCGAAGTCCAGGCTGCGGCCTTCTTCGGCCAGCACGGCCAGCACCTTGGCCTTCACGCGATCGCCCGTGCCCACCGGCACGGTGGACTTCTCGACGATGATCACTGGCTGGGTGCGGTTGCGGGCGATGCCTTCGGCCACCGCCAGCACGGCGCGCAGGTCGGCCGAGCCATCGGGCAGCGGCGGTGTGCCGACGGCGATGAACTGCACGCGGCCATGGGCGGCAGCCTCGGCGACGTCACTGGTGAAATGCAGGCGTCCCGCTTCCAGGTTGTCCTTCACCAGCTCGGCGAGGCCCGGTTCGAAGATGCTGATCTGGCCGCGCTTGAGCTTGGCGATCTTGTCGGCGTCGATGTCCATGCACAGGACGTCGTGGCCCACCTCGGCCATGACCGCGGCCTGCACCAGGCCTACATAACCGATTCCGAATACGCTGATTTTCATACTGTGCTCTCCCGGATAGGGACTCGAAGCGGGGTGGGGGTCAGTCGAACTGCGCGTGCTCGTGGCGAGCGTCGCTGGGTTTGATGACGGTTGTTCTGTCGGGGCGGCGGGGCGCATTGATCGCGATCACGCCGGCGATCACCAGGGCGACGCCCAGGGTGCGCGGCAGGCTCAGGGGCTCGCCGAGGCCGGGCAGCACGGCGGCGCCGAGGTAGACGAGGGCGTAGCTCAGGCTCAGCCAGGAATAGGCGCGGCTCAGCGGCAGGTGTTTGAGGGCGAGCAGCCAGCAGAGCATCGACAGCGCGTAGGCCAGCACAGCGCCGGCCAGGGCCAGCAGGGCGGGGATGTCGAGCTGTGCCAGGTCGAATGGCCAGTGCGAGGGCAGGCGTGACATGCTCCAGCGCATGCCCAGCTGCGCACTGCTCACCAGCAGCACGCTGCCCAGGGCGAAAGCGATGCCGCGCTTCACGAGTGCATCCCCAGCAGGGCGACGCCGCCGACGATCAGCGCTACGCCGAACCAATGGCGCGCATCGATGCGCTCGCCGAACAGGCGGCTCGCCAGCAGCGTCACCAGCACGAAGTTCAGGCTCAGCATGGGGTAGGCGACGCCTACTTCCAGGCGCTGCAGGACCAGCAGCCAGAGCAGCAGGCCGCCGCCCAGGCAGGCGATGGCCAGCAGCAGCCAGGGCGAAAGGAGTTTCGCCGCGATGCCGGCCGGCGCATCGCGCCAGCTTTCCACGGCGAATTTCTGCGCCAGTTGGCCCAGGCAGGTAAGCAGGCATACGCAGGCCAGTAGCAGGGCGGTCATGGCGCGGCCTGCGGAATCAGCAGGACCACCAGGTGGTTCTGCCGGTAGCTGATGGCGTCGCTGGGCAGCATCGCCAGTTCGGCTTCATCGCTGGCGCTGTTGACCCGCATGACCACGCCGATGGAGCCTTCGGCGCGGGCGCGGTCGACCCAGGCATGGATACCTTCGGGGGGGATGCTGCGCCCCTGGCCTTCGGGATAGCCCAGGCCGAACTTCAGCTCGCCTTCGGTGTTGAACAGCGTGATGTCGTTGCGCTGGGTGCGCCAGGCCAGGGCGGTGGCGGCTCCGAGATCATTGCTCAGCAGGCTGCGGGCGCCCTTGAGCTGGTCGAGGTGCTCGGCGATGAACGGGTCGGGCATCTTGCTGTTGACCATCTTGTTCGGCATTGCATTGGGCACCAGCGCCACCAGCAGCCAGGCGGCGAAGGCCGGGGCTGCCCAGAAGCGGCTGGGCCGCAGCAGTTGCAGCAGGCCGGCAAGCAGCCAGGCGATGCAGACCAGGGTGATCATCAGCACGCTGGGAAGTTCGTCGTGGTACTGCGGGTGGCGGGCCTGCATGAACAGCAGGCCGGCCAGCGCGCTGCTGCCCAGCAACAGGTTCAGCGCGCCGTTGAGTTTCAGGGTGATCAGCTTGCGCTGCTGCAGCGCACGGCCGAGGGCGTCGGCCATCAGCAGGGCGAGCGGAGCGAAGCACGGCATGATGTAGGTCGGCAGCTTGCCCTTGGCCAGACTGAAGAACAGGAAGGGCATGACGAACCACAGCAGAAGGAACAGCAGCTTCGAGTCGCGCCAGCCTTTCATCCCGTTGCGTAGGGCCGGGAAGATCAGCACCGCCCAGGGCAGCGCACTGGCGAACAGCAGCGGCACGAAGAACCAGATCGGCCGGCCGTGCTGGGCGTCGTCAGCGGCGAAGCGGCGGATATGCTCGTGCCAGAAGAAGAAGTCCCAGAACTCCGGTTCGCGGGCATTGATCAGCAACGCCCAGGGGGCGGCGACCAGTACAGCGACCAGCACCGCAAGCGGGCCATAACGCAGCAGCTCGCCGACGCGTTTCTGCAGCACGGCGTAGGGCAGGCCGACGAGAACCGGCAGCAGGAAGGCAAGAAAGCCCTTGGTCATGAAGCCGAAGGCGCAGGCGACGCCCAGCAGGCTCCAGGCGGCGAAGCGACCGCGCGCGGTGCCGGCGTCGAAGGCAAACCACAGGGCACCGAGGCTGAGGTTCACACACAGGGTGAACTGCGGATCGAGGTTGGCATAGCCGGCCTGGCCTGCGATCAGCCCGAAGCTCAGGTACAGCATGCCCGCGGTCCAGGTGCGGCGCGGGTCATTCCACAGCCGGCGGGCGACCAGCAGTACCAGCAGGGTACTCAGCGCGGTGACCAGCGCTGAGGCGAAGCGCACGCCAAACAGGTTCTGGCCGAACACCGCCTGGCTGGCTGCGGTCAGCCAGTAGCCGCCGGTGGGCTTCTCGAAGTAGCGCAGGCCGAGCAGGTGCGGGGAAACCCAGTCGCCGCTCTGCAGCATGGCCTGGCTGATCTGCGCATTGCGCGACTCGTCGGGAATCCACAGGCCGTGGAAGGCCATCGGCAGCAGGATGCACAGCACGAAGGCGGCGAACAGCGTCGGGTAGGCCAGGCGGTTCATGCGCGCTGCACCCCCAGCCAGCCTTCGCGGCCGGCCAGTTCGCCGCGCACGAGGCTGGCGACGGGCAGGGTGGTCGGATCGTCCGGTAGCAATCGGCCCAATGGGACGAAGCGGATGCCGCCGGCCCGTGCCTGGGCCAGCAAGCGGCGGAAGTCGTGGGCCATGAGAATGCCCTCGACCTCGGCGTGAATGGTGTACACGTTCAAGGCGTCCATGTCGAAGCGGGAAAGGATGTAGTCGTTGAAGGCGGACGGCGCCACCTGCGGGCCGACGACTTCGTCGAAGGTAGGCATGTCCACCGGGATCTGCGGGGTGCCAGCGCGGCCGTCGGCCAGCCGCGGGCGGAACAGCGAGCGGCCCCGGCAATCGCTGTTGTAGCGGAAGCCAAAGCGCTCCTTGGCTTCCACGGTGCGCTCGTCGGCGCGCCAGCCGGCCACCGCCGAACACTCCACCGGGTTGCCGAGGATGTCGGCGAGGGTGTCCACCCCACGGCGGATCTGCTGCTCCAGTTGTTGTGCGCTCCAGCGGCCGGCGTTGGCCTGCCAGCCGTGGTGGTCCCAGGCGTGCAGGCCGACTTCATGGCCGGCGTCCTGGGCCCGCCGCATCAGGTGGCCCAGGTCGCGGCCGATCGGTTTGCCCGGCCAGGCGGTGCCGGCCAGCAGGATGTCCCAGCCGTATAGCCCGGCGGCGTTGGAGCGCAGCATCTTCCACAGGAACTGCGGACGGATCAGGCGCCACAGGTGGCGGCCCATGTTGTCGGGGCCGACGCTGAAGAAGAAGGTCGCCTTGACGTCGGCTTCCTCGAGCATGTCCAGCAACCGCGGCACGCCATCACGGGTGCCACGGTAGGTGTCGACGTCGATGCGCAGGCCCGCTCTCATCAGGCGATGCTTTTCTTCAGCGGGAAGGCGTGGGGTTGGGCGCCGGAGCGCTCGGCCAAGGCTTCACGGAGGAAGAAGTCCAGGGTCTTGCCGATGGTGGCGGAGAGCTCCACGCTCGGCTGCCAGTTCAGCAGGCGACGGGCGTTCTCGATGCTCGGCTTGCGGTGCGACACGTCCTGGTAGCCGTCGCCATAGAAGCTGCGGCTCTCCACTTCGCGGAAGCCGGCAAACGGCGGGAACTGGTCGCGCAGCGGGTGGGCCTCGAACTGGCGCAGCAGCTCTTCGCCCAACTGGCGGATGCTGGCTTCGTTGTCCGGGTTGCCGATGTTGATGATCTGCCCGTCGCAGCGGCTACCCTCGTTGTCGATGATGCGCGCCAGCGCCTCGATGCCGTCGTCCACGTCGGTGAAGCAGCGCTTTTGCTCGCCGCCGTCGACCAGGCGGATCGGCGTGCCTTCCACCAGGTGCAGGATCAGCTGGGTGATGGCGCGGGAGCTGCCGATACGGGCCGAGTCCAGGCGGTCCAGGCGCGGGCCCATCCAGTTGAACGGACGGAACAGGGTGAACTTCAGGCCCTTCTGGCCGTAGGCCCAGATGACGCGGTCGAGCAGTTGCTTGGAGACCGAATAGATCCAGCGCTGCTTGTTGATCGGGCCGACGATGAGGTTGGAGGTGTCCTCGTCGAAGTTGGCGTCGGTGCACATGCCGTACACCTCCGAGGTGGAGGGGAAGATCACGCGCTTGTTGTACTTCACGCAGTAGCGGACCAGCTTGAGGTTTTCCTCGAAGTCCAGCTCGAACACGCGCAGCGGGTTGCGGGTGTATTCGATGGGCGTGGCGATGGCCACCAGCGGCAGGACCACGTCGCATTTCTTGATGTGGTATTCGATCCACTCGGTGTGGATGCTGATGTCGCCTTCGACGAAGTGGAAGTCCGGGTTGCCCTTCAGGCGTTCGATGGCGTCGGAGCCGATGTCCAGGCCGTAGACCTCGTAGTTGCCGCCCTGCAGCAAGCGCTCGGAGAGGTGGTTGCCGATGAAACCGTTGACGCCAAGGATCAGCACGCGGGTCTTGCGCTTGGGTTTGCCGACTGCGCCGTGCAGGCGCGAGCCATCCACCAGGCCCATCTCGCGGGCCAGTTGCGGGCCGGCGAGGAACAGGCCGCTGTCGTTCTGCTGGCCGGAGAGGATTTCCAGCGAGTCTTCGCCGCAGGCGATGCGCAGCGGGTCGACCGACAGCACCGAGCCGGGGGCCATGCCGTTGTTGCCGGCAGTGACGCGCGAACTCCAGACGATCAGCTTGCGATCCCCCACCGGGGCAAAGGCGCCCGGATAGGGCTGGGTCACGGCGCGGACCAGGTTGTGCAGCTCGCGGGCCGGGCGCTTCCAGTCGATCAGGCCGTCCGCCGGGGTGCGGCGACCGAAGTAGCTGGCGCGGGATTCGTCCTGGGCGACTTCCTGCAGCTCACCTCGGGCCAGGCGCGGCAGGGCGGAGGCGAGCAGCTCGCGGGTGGCTTCGCGCAGCTTGCCGTGCAGCGCCAGGGCGGTGTCGTCGGGGCCGATGGCAACGCTCTGCTGGGCGAGGATGCCGCCGGCGTCGGCACGCTTCACCATACGGTGCAGGGTCACGCCCGTCTCGGTCTCGCCGTTGACCAGCACCCAGTTGGCCGGGGCGCGGCCGCGGTAGCGGGGCAGCAGCGAACCGTGCAGGTTGTAGGCGCCCTTGGTGGCGCAGGCCAGGAGTTCTTCGCTGAGCAGGTGGCGGTAGTAGAAAGAGAAGATGTACTGCGGCTGCAGCTCGCGAATGCGCGCGACCCACAGCGGGTGGTTGACGTCTTCCGGAGCATGCACCGGGATGCCGAGGCGCGCGCAGAGCTGCGCGACCGAGCCGTAGAAGCGGTTTTCCTTGGGATCGTCGGCGTGGGTGAAGACGGCGTCGATCTGGTAACCGGCGGCGAGAAGTGCCTCGATGCCGGCGCAGCCGAAGTCGTGGTAGGCGAAGACGATGGTCTGCTGGGTCATGGCTGGATGGACTCGAGAGAAGGGGAAGAAGAGGTGATCAGGGCGCGCGGCGTCTCGCTGCGGACGATGCGCTCGATGAAGAAGCGGGGGCGGGCGCGCACATCGTTGTACATGCGGCCCAGGTACTCGCCGAGCAGCCCCATGCCGACCAGTTGCACGCCGGTGAACATGAACAGCACGGCGAACAGCACGAACACGCCGTGGCCGGCCCAGGCGGCGCCGAACAGCAGGCGCAGCACCAGCAGCATCAGCGCGAAGGCGAAGCCGGCCACCGCCATGCCGCCGCCGACGAAGGACAACAGGCGCAGCGGCGAGGTGGTCATGCAGGTGACCAGGTCGAACATCAGGTTGATCAGGCGCAGGAAGTCGTACTTCGACTCGCCATGCTCGCGCTCGGCATGGGCGACGAGGATCTCGCTGGTGTGGCGGGCGAAGCTGTTGGCCAGGATCGGGATGAAGGTGCTGCGTTCGCGGCAGGCGAGCATGGCCTTGACGATGCTCGAGCGGTACGCGCGCAGCATGCAGCCGTAGTCGTTCATCGCCACGCCGGTGGAGCGCTGCACGGCGAGGTTGATCAGCTTCGACGGCCAGCGGCGCAGGGCGGAATCCTGGCGCTGCTGGCGCACGCTGCCGATCACGTCATAACCCTTGGCGGCTTCGGCGACCAGGCGCGGGATTTCTTCCGGCGGGTTCTGCAGGTCGGCGTCGAGGGTGATCACCAGGTCGCCCTGGCACTGCTCGAAACCGGCCATGATCGCGGCGTGCTGACCGTAGTTGCGGTTGAGGATCACCGCCACCACGTGGCTGCCCGGCGCCTGCGCGGCTTCCTGCAGCAGGTCGGCGGAGCTGTCGCGGCTGCCGTCGTCGATCAGCACGATCTCGTAGTCGCGGCCCAACTGTTCGCAGGCGGCGGTGGTGCGGCGCAGCAGCTCGGGCAGGCTGGCCTCTTCGTTGTACACCGGGATGACGATGGACACACGATTGATCGGATAGGGTTTCACGGTGGCGTTACCGAAGCAGGGTTTCGATGGCGTCGACCACACGGTCCTGGTCGGCCTGGGTCATGTCGGGGAACAGCGGGATGGAGACGATTCGCGAGGCGTTCCACTCGGTGTTGGGCAGTTGCACGCGCGGGTAGCGCTTGCGGTAGTAGCTGTGCAGGTGGCTGCCGATGAAGTGGATGCCGCTGCCGATGCCGCGCTGCTGCAGGCCCTGCATGAAGGCGTCGCGGTCGATGCCGCAGCGCTCCTGGTCGATGCGCAGCACGTACAGGTGCCAGGCGTGATGCTGCGGGTACTCCGGCACTGCCAGAGGCTGCACGGGCAGGTGCGCCAGGCGCTCGGCGTAGGCGGCGGCCAGTTCGGCGCGGCGGGCGTTGATCGCTTCGAGCTTGGGCAGCTGGACCAGGGCGATGGCGGCATTGATGTCGGTGAGGTTGTACTTGAAGCCCGGTTCCACCACCTGCGCCTGCGGTTTGCGCCCGTGGGTCAGGCGGTCGTAGGCGTCGACGCCCAGGCCGTGGAACTTCAGCGTGCGCACGCGGTTGGCCAGGACTTCGTCGTCGGTGACGAACATGGCGCCTTCGGCGCAGGTGAGGTTCTTGATCGCGTGGAAGGAGAAGATCGCCGTGCCGCGCTGGCCCACCGGACGGCCGCGGTAGAAGGTGCCGGCGGCGTGGGCGGCGTCCTCGATAACGGGGATGCCATGGCGCAGGGCGAGTTCGTCGATCGGGTCCATGTCGCACGCGGCGCCGGCGTAGTGCACCGGGATGATGGCTCGGGTACGCGGAGTGATCGCGGCCTCGATGCGTGCGGCATCGGTCATCAGGGTGTCGCGGTCGACATCGACGAACACCGGCGTGGCGCCCAGCAGGCTGATCATGTTGACGGTGGAGACCCAGGTCTGCGACGGGGTGATCACCTCGTCGCCCGGTCCGATGCCCAGGGCCAGCAGCGCCAGGTGCATGCCGCCGGTGGCGGAAGACAGCGCCACGGCGTGGCGGCAGCCGATGGACTGGCCGAAGCGTTGTTCGAGTTCCGAGTTCTTCGGTCCGGTGGTGATCCAGCCCGAGCGCAGGACTTCATTGACCGCGTGGATCTCCTCGTCGCCGATGCTGGGACGGGAGAAGGGGAGAAATGGCATTTCCATGGGGTGTTCCAAAGGCCGCGGCGGCTCTGTCAGGGGATGAGAGAACGCTACGGTGGAGATCGTTAAGAAGCCGTTAAGTGGATGTCGTCTTTCCGTTCGTCTGTCCGACTTGCGACATGCAGCATCGGAAGGCTGGAAGTTCTTTGAGTGAACGGTCTGAAAACGACAAGTCGTTGTCGGAAATCGCTGTTGAACACTCGTTCATCCTTGGCTATGGTGGCCCCACGCTCCTGCGGACCCTTCTGCAGGACATTCCGTCATTCGGATGAGGCCCTTGCATGCGTTATTCGTCGCTTGTGGACAGGATGGTCGGACCCGGCGTCGCCGCCTGGGACATTCACTACGCCGCCATCGCCGCCCAGCGCGCCGGCCGCGACGTGATCGTGCTCAGCGTCGGCGACCCGGATTTCGCAACTCCGGACTTCATCACCGATGCCGCCATTTCCGCCTTGCGCGACGGCGATACCCACTACAGTGACGTGGCCGGCAAGCCTGCGCTGCGCCAGGCGATTGCCGCCCTGCATGAACGACGCTTCGGCCAGAAGGTGGCCGCCGAGAACATCATCGTTGTCGCCGGCGCTCAGAACGGCCTGTTTGCCGCCGCGATGTGCCTGCTGGAGAAGGGCGACGAGGTCATCACCTTCGACCCCGTCTACGTCACCTACGAAGCCACACTGAAGTCCACCGGCGCTGTGCTGGTGGGGGTTCCAACCCGTCCGGAAAATGGTTTCCGCCCGCTGGCTGGCGACATTGCCGCAGCGATCACCCCGCGCACCAGGGCGATCTTCCTCGCCAACCCGAGCAACCCCACCGGTGTCGTGCTCGACCGCGAGGAACTGCTGGCCATCGCCGCGCTGGCCGAGGCTCACGACCTCTGGGTGGTAGTGGATGAGGTCTACGAGGGCCTGACCTTCGAGCGTGAACACCAGAGTTTTGCTGCCCTGCCGGGCATGGCCGAGCGCACCCTGAGCATCGGCAGCCTGTCGAAATCCCATGCCATGACGGGCTGGCGCGCCGGCTGGATAGTCGCCAACCCGACCTTGGTCGGGCACCTGGAAAACCTTGCGCTGAACATGTTCTACGGCTTGCCCGGTTTCGTGCAGGAAGCCGCCCTGGTGGCGGTGGAACGCCACGACGAGGTGGTTTCGGCGATGCGCGAGATCTACCGTCGTCGTCGAAACCTGGTGGTCGCCGCGCTGAACGATTGCCCGCGCGTGAAAGTGCTGTCGCCTGAAGCCGGCATGTTTGTCATGGTCGACGTACGCGACACCGGGCTCAGCTCGCTGGACTTCTCCTGGCAGCTGTTCCATGCCACCGGCGTTTCGGTGCTCGATGCGGCGGCCTTCGGCCCGCAGGCGGAAGGTTTCGTGCGGATGTCGTTCGGTTTGAGCGACGAGAGCATGGCCGAGGCCTGTGCGCGGATCATTCGATTCGTTGAGACCCTACCGGCGAAAGCTTCGCCCGTAGGAGCGGACCTTGTCCGCGAATCGAACCCAGGTGCGGCGGCGGATCGCGGACAAGGTCCGCTCCTACAAGAGCCGACGCAGCCCACGAACAAGCCGGTGATCGAAGTCCGGGATATCCACAAGCGCTTCGGCGATTTCGAGGTGCTCAAGGGCGTGTCGCTGTCGGCGTGCGAGGGTGAGGTGATTTCGCTGATCGGCGCCAGCGGTTCGGGCAAGAGCACGCTGCTGCGCTGCATCAACATGCTGGAGATTCCCAACCAGGGCTCGGTCACCGTCAGTGGCGAGACCATCGGCCTGACCCGCAACCGTCACGGCGAGCCGGCGGTGGCCGACCAGAAGCAGCTCACCCGCATCCGCTCGCAGTTGGGCATGGTGTTCCAGAGCTTCAACCTGTGGCCGCACCGCACCGTGCTGGAGAACCTGATCGAGGCACCGACCTTCGTCCTCCACGAGAGCAAGGCCGAGGCCCGCGAACGCGCCGAGGCGCTGCTGGAGCGCGTTGGCCTGGCCGAGAAGCGCCACGAGTACCCGGCCTTTCTTTCCGGCGGCCAGCAGCAGCGCGTGGCCATTGCCCGCGCGCTGGCCGTGCGGCCGAAAGTGATGCTGTTCGACGAGCCGACCTCGGCGCTGGATCCTGAGCTGGTGGGCGAAGTGCTGAAGGTGATCCGCTCGCTGGCGGAGGAGGGACGGACCATGATCCTGGTCACCCACGAGATGGCGTTCGCCCGCGACGTGTCCAGCCATGTGGCGTTCCTGCACAAGGGCCTGATCGAGGAGGAGGGCACCGCCGAGGAGGTCTTCTCGCGGCCGCGCAGCGAGCGCTGCCGGCAGTTCGTCAACGCGCACCAGAATCGCTGACCGATGCCGCGCTGTCGGCGCATCGATGAGCGTGACCCAACACTAAATAAAACAAGGCAGGGGATCACGATGAACAAGAAAGGTCTGTGCAATCTGATGGTGGGGGCGGCGATGCTGATGGCCGGCGTGGCAAGCGCCCAGGCCGAGACGCTCCGCTTCGCCCTGGCCGCCGAACCCTATCCGCCGTTCTCGCAGAAGCAGCCCGACGGCAGCTGGGTCGGTTTCGAGCCGGACCTGATCCGCAAGGTCTGCGCCGAGATGAAAGCGACCTGCGAGATCGACGAAGTGGCCTGGGATGGCATCATTCCGGCGCTGCTGGCGAAGAAGATCGACGTGATCTTCAACTCGCTGTCGATCACCGATGAGCGTGAGAAGCAGATCGCCTTCAGTCGCCCCTACTACGACACCCCGGTGGCCGTCGCCGCGCCCCAGGCGGTGGACGTGCAGATCAGCCCCGAAGGCCTGAAGGGCAAGACCATCGGCGTGCAGATCTCCACCGTCAGCTCCAACTACCTGAAGAAGTACTACGAGAAGATCGCCGACGTGCGCTACTACGACACCCAGGATTCGGTGAATGCCGACCTGGTGGCCGGGCGCATCGACCTGATGATGGCCGACGGCATCGCCGTAGCGTCCTTCGTCAAGTCGCCGGACGCCCAGGCGGCCGGTATCGTCAACAAGGGCGAGGTGAAGTACGACCCGATCTTCGGCCGGGGCGTCGGCGCCGGCCTGCGCAAGGACGACACCGCGCTGAAGGCGAAGATGGACGAAGCCATCGGCAAGCTGCTCGCCAGCGACGACTACAAGGCGCTGTCGGACAAGTACTTCGGCATGAGCGTCGCGCCCAAGCAGTGATCAAGCCGTGAGCCGGACCCGTGCCCGCTGCGGGCACGGGGTTGACCCTGAGCCTCCCATCCTGGAGACGGCCATGCAAAGCATCTTCGACCTGATCGGCTTCGGCCCCTCCGGCTGGGGCCCGGCCCTGCTCAAGGGGCTGCTGGTCACCCTGCAGATTTCCGTTGGCGCCTTCCTCGTCGGCCTGCTGATCGGCCTGGCCGCGGCCAGTGCCAAGATCAATGGGCCACGGCCGCTGGCGATGCTCGCGCGCGGCTACACCACGCTGTGCCGGGCGGTACCGGAGCTGCTGCTGATCCTGCTGTTGTTCTATGTCGGCTCCATGGGCCTGAACCAGTTCTTCGAATGGCTCGGCTACGGCCAGGTGAAACTCAACGGCATGATGGTGGCCATCGTCGTGCTCGGTCTGGTGCAGGGCGCCTACGCCTCGGAGATCTTCCGTGGCGCGATTCAATCGATTCCCTATGGCCAGATCGAAGCGGCGCGCGCCTACGGCATGCACGGCTTCGGCCTGTTCCGCCGGGTGACCCTGCCGATGATGGCGCCCAACGCGCTGGCCGGCATGGCCAACCTCTGGGTCAACCTGATCAAGGACAGCGCGCTGATCAGCGTGGTGGGCACCAACGAGCTGCTCTACACCGCCAAGCAGGCCGCCGGTTCTACCCGGCACTACCTGACCTTCTACCTCACCGCGGCGGCGCTGTATTACGTGCTCACCGTGCTGTCCAACCTGTTCGCGGGCTACCTGGAGCGGCGCTTCCGCCGCTGGATTCCGGCGGTTTGAGCGAGGCGCGGCGATGAACGAACACTGGCTATTCGTCTACGGTGCCCTGTTGCTCAAGGGCCTGGGCACCACCCTGGTGATCCTGCTGATTTCGGCCACGCTGGGCTTCGTGCTGGCACTGGGCGTGGCGCTGGCGCGGATGTCGCGCAACTTCCTGGTCTCGCGCCTGGCGCTGGCGTACACCAGCGTGATTCGCGGCACGCCGCTGCTGGTGCAGATCTACATCTTCTACTACGGCCTGGGCAGCCTGTTCGCACAGTTTCCGCTGATCCGCGGCAGCTTCCTCTGGCCGTATCTGCGCGATGGCTTCTGGTACATCGTGATAGCGCTCATCCTCTCGGTCGGCGCCTATGTCGGCGAGGTGGTTCGTGGCGGCCTGAAGGCCGTGCCGCGCGGCGAGCTGGAGGCGGCCTCGGCGTTTGGCATGAACCGCACCCTGGTGCTTTACCGCGTGTGGCTGCCACGGGCCATTCGCCTGCTGCTGCCGACCCTGGCAGGGGAGAGCGTGATGCTGCTCAAGTCCACCGCGCTGGCGTCCACCATCGCCGTGGTCGACCTGCTCGGCGCGGCCAATGTCGTGCGTGCGCAGACTTTCCAGGTCTATGAGCCATTGCTGCTGGTGGCGGCGATCTACATCTGCCTGACCTTCATCATCGAGGCGCTGTTCGCCTTGCTGGAGCGCGCCACGCCGGTGCGCCGCGAGGCCCGGAAGACGATGCAACGGAGCTGGCTGGGCAAGCGCAGGCCACGCACCGCCGTGTGAACGCCTGATCAGGCATAGGCGCCGCGGCGGAGCCCTTCCACCCAGCAGCGGCTGAGTTCGAGGCCGTCGGCGGCGCTGAAGTTGGTCGGGTTCAGGCACCACTCCAGCCACAGTCCATCGAGCATGGCGGAGAGGCCGATGGCGGCGAGACGCGGGCGCGCCACTCGGAAACCCTCGGCGCTGGCGAGTTCGCTGATGAGTTTTTCCAGAATGGCGAGGTAGCTGTGGTAGCCGCGCTCGTGCGCTTCGTTCACCGGCGGCGAGTGGCGGATCAGGCTCCAGAATACCACCCAGGGGCTGAGCAGATCGGGGTCCAGCACCTGGGGTGAGAAGGATCCGGTGAGGAAGGCCTCCATGCGTGCGGCAGGGTTGTCGCCGACCGCATCGACCTGTTCGTAGAGCGCCTGGGTGACCTCGCTGGCGAGGGTTTCGTAGGCCTGTGCGACCAGCGCGTCGATGCTGCCGAAATGGTGGTTCACTAGCCCCACGGCAACGCCGGCTTCCTTGGCGATGCGGCGCACCGAAATGCCCGCGTGGCCATTGGCGACCAGGCACTTGAGGCAGGCGCGCACCAGATGGTCGCGGCGTTCCTCGGGTGTGGTGCGCTGGGCTTTCTGGCGAGGGATATCCAAGGGGCGGCGTCCTTTTGCGGCGTGCCTGAAATCGGCAAGTGGTTCCGATACTAGGAGGCGCTGCCGAAGATTTCCATGGGCGATTCGGACAGAGGAGAGGACGTGATGATCGAGGATGTGTCCTTCAGCATACCGGGCGACTCGGGCGCGCAGCTGCGTGTTCAGGCGTGGCGTATCGATGGCGGCAAGCCGGGGCCCAAAGTGCACCTGCAGGCGGGCGTGCATGCCGACGAAATCGCCGGGATGCTGGTGCTCCACGAACTGCTGCCGCGCCTGAGCGAGGCGGCGCGCAACGGCACGTTGAACGGCAGCGTGACAGTGGTGCCGCAGGCCAATCCCATTGGTATCGGGCAGTTCCGCCAGGGGCGCATCCTCGGTCGTCATCACGATGCGAGTGCGCGCAATTTCAATCGCGGCTTCATCGCCTCGGCGGCCGCGAGCGGCACGCTGGACAACCTCACGCTGTGGCAGAAGCGCCTGGCCGAACTGGCCGCGCCGGCGGACGTCGTGCTCGACCTGCACACCGACGACGAGGCGCTGCAATACCTCTACGTCCACGAGTGTTTCTGGCCCGCCGCCCAGGACCTGGCCGCGGCGCTGCGCGCGGAGCTGGCGATCATCTGGGAAGGCGATGGCGACGGCGCCTTCGAAGAGGTGGTGATCGCCCCGTGGCTGGCCGAGCAGCGTTTCGCCGGGCGTCTGGTGGCGACGGTGGAACTGCGCGGGCAGGGCGACGTCAGCGATGCGCTGGCGCGGCAGGACGCGGACGGGCTCTATCGCTTCCTCGGAGCGCGTGGCGTGGTCACCGATGCCGGCCCATTGCCGGAGTGGAAGGGCGTCGCTACGCCCATGGGCTTCATGGAAACCGTGTTTGCACCGGCTGCCGGCGTGCTGGTGTTCGAGCGTGAGTTGGGCGAGTACATCGAGGCGGGCGAGCGCTTTGCGCGTATCGTTTCGCGCCCTGGCGACTCAAGCAGTGAGCACATCCTGCGGGCGCCGCAGAGTGGATTATTCGCCACCCGTTACCGTGACCGGCTGATTCCCCAGGGGGCTATCGCGGGCAAGTTTACCGGCACAGCGCCTTCGAGCACCTGGAGTGCCGGGGCGCTGGATCCTTGATGTGCTGCTCTTCGTAGGAGCGAGCTTGCTCGCGAACAAACCCCGCTGCAGGGGTCGGGTTCGCGAGCAAGCTCGCTCCTACAGGGCTATGCATTACAACCAGACGGCGTTCCAGAAGGGATATTCACGAAGTGATTTGACCAGTCCTGCGCGCAAGGGATTGGCGACCAGATAGCGGGCTGCGGCTTTCAGGTCTTCGTCACGGCGTAGAGCGCGGTCGTGATAGCCCGATTGCCATACCTTACCTGTGCGCTTCAGTGCTTTGTTGATCGAGATCGCGGTGAGTGATTTCAGCCGCCGCATGAAGTCACTCAATGAGTCGTTTTCGAGCTGGACCAGGCAGTGAACATGATCTGGCATCAACACCCAGGCGAGGAGATCGGCGTGCGCCTCGTTGTGGAGTTCTCGGGCGGCTGCGCAGCACGCACTCCAATCCCGTAATAGCAGCTCGCGCTGATGAGTGACCGTGGTAACAAAGTAGATTTGCCCAGGAATCGAGAAACGTCCGCTGCGCAAATCCTTGCCGTGAAAACTCATCGCCAGTTCCTCAGGGAAGCCAGCGTCAAAAATCGCAGAGGAGATGGGGCCTGCCTGTAGGAGCGAGCTTGCTCGCGAACCTGTGG
>NZ_AMZB01000071.1 GCF_000313755.1 Pseudomonas nitroreducens TX1
CGCGAGCAAGCTCGCTCCTACAGGTTCTGCGCCGCCGTCATGCTGCGGTTACCACCCCGTAGGGCGTTATCCGCCAGTACGGCGGATGTGCCACGCAGGATGCGCGCCGCCTAAAGGTCCAGCACCAACCGCGTCGACTTCGCGCGCGAGACGCAGGCGCAGATCTGCTTGTTGGCGGCCTTCTCCTTGTTCGACAGGCAGTTGTCGCGGTGCTCCGGCTCGCCCTCCAGCACTTCGACGATGCAGGTGCCGCAGATGCCTTCGCGGCACTCGGTGTCGATGTCGCAGCCGTGGGCCTGCAGTACGTCCACCAGCGTCGAGTCAGCCGGTACGTGAAGCACCACGCCGGAACTGGCCAGCTCCACTTCGAAGGAGCCGGCCGGCGCCGCGCTGGCGGCCGGGTCGGCCTGAAAGTGCTCCAGGTGGATGGCATCATCCGGACGGCTGCGTGCGGCGATCTCCACCACCTTGTTCATGAACGGCGCCGGCCCGCAGGTGTAGACGTGCGCATGTTGTGACGCGCGCTCCAGGCATTCGCCCAGCACACGGTCGAGGTCGGCGGGTTCGACGCCGTAATGCAGCTCCACCTTGCCGGCGAAGGCCTCTCCGGCCAGCAGCTCGACGAAGGCCGCGTGCTCGGCGGAACGGGCGAAGTAATGCAGGCGATACGGCTCGCCCTTGGCATTCAGGCGGTAGGCCATGCTCAGCAGCGGCGTGACGCCGATACCGGCGGCGAACAGCACGTGCTCGCGGGCTTGCGCTGCCAATCGGAACAGGTTGCGCGGCGCGCCGATGTCCAGCTCCATGCCTTCGCGCACTTCGTGCAAGGCGACGGAGCCGCCGCGGGAGGCGCCTTCCTTCTTAATCGCCACCAGGTAGGCCGCGCGGTCGTCCGGCGGACTGCACAGCGAATACTGGCGCGTCACCCCGGTGGGGCCGGTGACGTCGACGTGGGCGCCCGGTTCGTAGGCGTCGAACGGCTGGCCATCACAACGTACGAGGCGCAGGGAACGGATGTCCTGCGCTTCCTCGACGATTCTTTCGATTCTGACCTTCATCATGGCGTTACCTGCAAGGCATTGGGTGCGGGCTCTGTGGCCCCTTTCCCCGGCCTCTTTGTTACGAGCGGACGGGTTTTCGGTTTGATGTCGGAGCGAGCCGGGGGCTCACTCCTGAAATATCGGAGCGGGCGGCTTTGCCCTCTCCCCCGCCCTCTCCCTGAAGGGAGAGGGAGTAGTTCGTGCTGGCTGATGCTTTGGTTTCATCCTGCGCCTACGGTCCCCTCTCTCTGAAAGGAGAGGGAGTAGTTCGTGCCGGCTGATGCCGAGGTTTCAGCCGGCGCCGTACGGTCCCCCGCCCCTCAGGTAGAGGGAGCAGTTCGGCGTTTCCGGGTGGCACGGCGTCTCCGACTCTGCCGATCAGTCCCCTCTCCCGCTTGCGGGAGAGGGTTAGGGAGAGGGGCTCTTGAAAACGCCCCTCTCCCGCGTCAAAAGCCTCAGCGCATGAATAACCCACCATTGATATCCCAGCAGGCACCGGTGACCGACCCGGCGTTCTCCGCACAGAGCAGCAGCACGCTGTCGGCGATGAAGGTCGGATCGCCCAGGCGGCCGGCGGGGATGGTCTTGAGGATCTGCTCCAGGCGCTCGGGCGCCACACTCTCGTAGACCACCGGCAAGTCCAGCGGCCCCGGCGAGATGGCGTTGACCGTCACGCCCTGCCCCGAGAGTTCGCGGGCGAATACCTTGGTCAGGGTCGCCACGCCGCCCTTGGCCGCCGCATAGTGGCCGCCGGTGGCGGTACCGCCGTTCTGCCCGGCCAGCGAGGCGATGTTGACGATGCGGCCGAAGCCACGCGCCGCGAAGTGAGTGCCGAACACCTGGCAGGCGACGAAGGTGCCGCGCAGGTTAACCGCCATGGAGGCATCGAAGTCCTCCGGGCTGATGTCCATCAGCGCGGCCACCTTCGACATCCCGGCGTTGTTCACCAGGATGTCGGCGCCGCCCCAACGCTCGGCGAGCACGTCGCGGGCACGTTCGAAGTCGCCCTTCTCCCGTGCATCCAGCTTCAAGCCGATGGCCGTCTGGCCTTTCGGATCCAGCTCATCGGCCAGGCGCTGCACCGCCTCCTCGTTGAGGTCGGCCAGCGCCACGCGCAGGCCGGCGGCGTGCAGGCGGCGCGCGATGACTTCGCCCAGCCCGCGCGCGGCGCCAGTTACCAGGGCAACTCGTTGCATGGCGCGGCCCTCAGAGCAGGAAGCCGAGCGCGTTGAGCGCGTCTTCGGCGTTGATCAGGCGGATCACCTTGCGCTGCAGTCGCGGCTGGCCGTCGACAAAGCAGATGCGGTGGTTCAGGTCGGCAATAAAAGGCGTCGCCACACCGCGCTTGTAGGCGTAGAGCACCTGCGCCGAGTTCACCTCGACCAGATCGCCCGCCGCTTCCACCAGGGAAAAGCGCGAAACCGTGCGCACGGTCTTCGCCGCATCCACCGCCGACGGCGAATGGCCGCCGGTGAGGCGTTCGATGCGCAGCGCACGCATGCGTGCGTCGTCGAAGACGTAGTTCAGGCGCGAGGCGAAGTCATCGTCCTCACCGTCGATCGGCACCACGTAGACGCCGTCTTCGCTCCACAGCTGCGACCACTGCGCGTAGTCCTTGCGGTCCAGCAGTTCGGCTTCGCGCCAGACGAATTCGATGGCCTTGGCCAGCGGGCCGGAGAAACCGTTCAGGGTGTCGTTGCTCATTGGCTCATCATCCTTTTCCACATCTGGTACGCCTCGCGCATGCCGCCTTCGTCGGTGGCGTGGGAGACCTTGTCGCCGTTCTCGGCGACCACTTCGCGGTTCAGGCCACGGTTGACCAGGATCGGCGCGTCGACGCCGGCATAGGAGCCACGCTGAACGCGGTCCCAGGCCTCGGCGTCATCCGGGCTGCCGAAGCCGAACGGGCCCTGGAAGTGCTCGTGGATGCGCATGCGCTCGCGGTTGGCGATTTCCGGGCCGCCGTCCATGCCCAACGCGACGTGGCGAATCTCGGTCTCGGTGACGGAGATCGGCCGCAGCACGCGGAAGAACGACATGGACATGGCCACGTTGGGGAACAGGTTGAGGTTGAAGCCGGCGCCATGCAGCGAACGGACGATGCGGCGCACCTGTTCCGGCGGCATGGTCTTCGACAGTTCCTCGGTGACGTGGGCGAAGCGCTCCTGCAGCTGCTCGGTGCCGTCGTCGTGGTCGAGGTCGACGTGCTCGGGGACCATCACCATCACGCTGTGGCCGTTGCCCAGAGCGTGGGTAACCGCCTGCTCGTCGCTCATGAACGAGAGCATCTCTTCGGTTTCTTCATCCACCGACGACATGAACGACTTGTGCACGATGGGGAAGTGATAGCCGTCGGTGGTGTTCTCCAGCTGGATCTTCCAGTTGCCCTTGAAGGTGAACTTGTGTTCGCCCTGGGTCTTGATCGGGTAGCCGGCGCCCTGCTTCATGAACAGGTCCATCCAGTGCTTCGCCCCGCCGAGGAAGTCTTCCAGCGGCTCGATGTCGTCGTTGTAGGTGGCGAACACCATGCCGGCGTAGCTCTCCACACGCAGGCTGGTCAGCGGCAGCTCGGACTTGTCGAGGATGTCCTCGTAGCCATCCGGGTACGGCAGCGCGCGCAGCTTGCCGTCCAGCGCGTAGGACCAGCTGTGGTACGGGCAGGTGAAGCCGGTGGCATTGCCCTTGTGCTTCTCGCAGACGGTGGCGCCACGGTGGCGGCAACGGTTTTCCAGGACGTTGATGTTGCCCTTCTTGTCGCGCACCACGATGACCGGGCGGCGACCGACGCTGGTGGTCTTGAAGTCGCCGGCGTTGCGTACTTCGCTTTCGTGGGCGACCCACACCCAGGTGCGGTAGAAGATCTTGTCCATCTCCGCTTCGAACAGCTGCGGGTCGTTGTACAGCGAAACATCGACGCGGTCGTCGCCGACCAGCTCTTCGACGCTGCGCGACCGGGCGATCAGCCGGTATTCGTGAGCGCTCATGCCCCTCTCCTCATGCCGATTTCTTGTGTTTTGGCGCAGGCCGCGTGGCAGCCAGGCTGTGTTCGAGTTGCGCACCGAAGGCGCAGACGCGTTCGTCGTCGCCCTTGCGGCCGACGATCTGCAGGCCGACTTTCAGCCCGCCGCAATCCAGGTCCACCGGCACGGTCAGCGCCGGGTGTCCGCTGAGGTTGAAAGGCCGCACCAGGGGCGTCATGCCGGCCACCGACTTGCCGTTGCGCGCATCGCTGAGCAGCGGCGGCAGGTCAGGCATGGTCGGCAGCAGCAGGACGTCGAAATCCTCCAGCGCGGCGTCGATGGCACGGGTGAAGTGCTCGCGCACCTTCTCCGCCTCGGCGCGCTCGGCGTCGGTGGTGCGGCTGGCCAGCAGCAGGCGCTGTTCGACGTCGGCGCCGATCAGGCCCTTGCCGGTCAGCGCCGCGTAGGCGGCCCAGTTTTCGTGATTGATCACCACCAGCCCGGCCTGGAAGGCCGCCTCGAACTCGCCGAGGAACAGGTGGCTGCGGCGCCAGCCGGCACGGTCGGCGGCGGCCCCCAGGCAAGCCTGGATGTGCGGTGCGGACGGCACTTCGAGGAAGGCCACGCGGGCGCCCTCGCCCGGCAGCTGCACCTTGCCGAAACCGGGGCAGATGACCTGCATGGCGGCGATCAGGTCGGCCATGTTGGCGGCGAACGGGCCGACGCAATCCAGGCTGCTCTGCGCCGGGTGCACGCCGTCGCGGCTGACGCGGCCGAAGGTCGGCTTCAGCCCGGCGATACCACAGCAAGCCGCCGGCACGCGCACCGAACCACCGGTGTCGGTACCCAGCGCAATGTCCGCCAGGCCCGCCGCCACGGCGGATGCCGAACCGCTGGACGAGCCGCCCGGTACGCGGTCTGGCGCCATCGGGTTGATCGGCGTGCCGGTCCAGTCGTTGATGCCGGTGACGCCGAAGGCCAGTTCGTGAAGGTTGGTCTTGCCGACGATCTGCCAGCCGGCGTTCAGCACGGCATCGACCACGAAGGCGTTGCGCTCGGCGGGTGCGGCATCGGCCAGCGCGCGGGTGCCGCAACGGGTCGGATGGCCGGCGATGTCGATGCTGTCCTTGACCGCGACGCGCTTGTCGCCACTACCGAGACTGAATTCGCTGACGAAGGTGCTCATGGGCGGCCCTCCTCGACCTGGCCCAGCAGGCGTTGCGACAGGCGCTGGGTACGGAAGTGGCTGATCTGCCAGCGCCCGTCGATCTCGCGGAAATCGATATCCAGGCGTGTGCCGAACAGCTCGGTGTGGCCCTCGGCGTAGGTCGAGAGCTGCTGCATGATCCACTGCCCGCGCGCGGTGCGGCCGTCGACGCGGATCGACTCGCTGGTGAGGAAGTGCAGGTTCAGCGTGAAGTGTGGCGACGGCGGCAGATAGCTGAAGACGAACGCGGCGATGGCTTCGCGGCCCTGGTGGTGACCAAAGGTCTGCGCGGTGGAGGTGCCGATGCCCTCCCACACGGCATCCTCGCTGAACAGCTCGGCCAGCTCGCTCATCGCCACCGGCGCATGCGGCACGTCGCAGAGGTCCATGTAGCGGGCCATCAGGCGGCGCACCTGGCTTTCCCCTTCGAGGGTCTCCAGGCGGCGGTTCAGCTCGGCCATGCTCAGGCTGCTCATGGCTCAGGTCCGCGCGGCTTCGGGGATGGTCAGCGGGCGGCCGATGCGCGCTTCGACCTTGGCGTACTTCCACAGGCTGTACTCGCCCACCGGGGTGGTGCGGAACAGGTTGCAGGCGTCGATCACGGTCTGGTGGCAATCGACATCGGCCATGATGTAGACGGTCCACGGAGAGGTGGTGGACGGGCCGACCATCAGGCGGTCGTCATCCAGCACGCCGAGCACGTTCATGCCCGGCAGCGCGCCGAGGTCGCTCATCATCTGCGAGAAGCCTTTCCACACGGTGATGCCTTCACCGGTGGGCAGGTCGAAGAACGGCTGGGCGATGCCGATGCAGAACAGTACGCGCAAGGGTTCGGTGGTGGGACGGGTCATGTCGTGATCCTTGTTCTTATGGGTTCGAATCAGATGTATCCGGGGAACGGCGGCACATCGAGCAGCACCGCGCCGGCGCCGTCGTACATGCCATCGCTCAGGAAGGCGTGCTGGGTTACCACCATGGCGTCGCGCAGGTAACGCTGCAGCGGGTGGTTGAGGTAGATCGCCGTGGTGCCGGCCAGGCTGTAGGCGCGGCGCACAACGTCGGCGCCGGCACGGGATACATGCACGGCGGCCAGGCGCAGCTGGCTGACCTGCTCGGGCGTCACGGCGTTGCCGGCGAGGATGGATGCCCAGACGGTCTCGGTGGCGTCATAGAAGAAGCCGCGCGCGGCCTGCAATTCGGCTTCCGCCTTGCCGATCTCGATGCGTACGTAGGCCCGGTCACCCAGCTTCGGTGCACCGGTCACGCCGCTGGAAGATGCCATGCGGGTGATCTCGTCCAGCGCCGCGCGGGCCAGGCCGAGGTTGACCACGGCGAGCACCTGGGCGGCGTAGGCGATGGTCGGGTAGCGGTACAGCGGCTCGTCGATGTTCGATTCGCCTCCGCGAATGAAGGTCCAGTCGCCCGCGACGAAGACGTTGTCCAGTTTCAGGTCATGGCTACCGGTGCCCTTGAGGCCAACCACGTTCCAGTTCTCGACGATCTCCACGTCCCTGGCGCGCAGCAGCGCGGTACGCGGCTTGCCGCCCGGACCGCCGATGCCGATACCCACACCGAGCACATCGGCGCCCTTGCAGCCGCTCGCGAATTTCCAGGTGCCGCTGACGCGCCAGCCGCCTTCCACCTGGGTAGCCGGCTGGATCGGGAACAGGCCGCCGGCGAACACCAGGTCCGGGCCGTCCGCATAGAGTTCAGCCAGGGTGTGACGCGGCAGCGCGGTGAGGTAGGTACTGGCGCTGCCGAAGCTGGCCACCCAGCCGGCGGAGCCGTCGGCTTCGGCGATGCGTTCGACCAGGCGCAGGAACTGCGCCGGCGGCAGCGCATCGCCACCAAAGCAGCGCGGGGTCGCGGCGCGGTAGATGCCGACGTCGCGGAAGCGTTCAATCATGTCGCGGGGAACGTGGGAGCGGCTATCGAACTCGTCGCGGCGCTGGCGGACTTCATCGAGCACGCGCTGGAATTCGAGGGCACGGCCGTCCGCATCGAGCGGTTCGGCGAGGGCGGCACGCAGCATGGCATTATCTCCGTTTGTTCTTATCGACCTGTTCGATGCGGGCTGGTCGTCGTTGGGGCCAGTGTATGAACCGCCCTGCCCGCCCAACTATTGGGGCGTGCAGCCCCATGCCTAAAGGAATCCCCTAGTCGGCGGCGAGTTAATCCGCAGTCCCTTCGCGTTACGCTGCGCGGTATAAAGACAGCACTGCCCAAAGAGTCCCGCATGATGTTCCAGCCCAAGCCCGACGATTTCCTCGCCCTGCTCCAGGCCATGCCGCTGTGCGTGATCCTCCATGACGTGCAGACCAAGGAAATCCTCTGGGCGAACAACGCGGCGCTGGCCGTGCTCGGCTTCACCCTCGAAGAGCTGGTGCCGCTCAAGGCACCGGACATGACCGCCAAGGCCCCGCAGTACCGCCGCTCGGTCGGCCTGCGCTGGCTGGAAGGCGCCGCGCGCACCGGCCAGCGCACCATCGAGTGGTGCTACCGCTCCAAGCAGGGCGTGGAAATACTCTCCGAAGCCGTTGCCACCCGCGTGCACCTGCAGGAGCGCGACGTGCTGATGGTGCAGTTCCGCGATATCTCGAAGGAGAAGCAGGTCGAGCGCGACCTGCAGCGTTTCGAGAGCCGCCTGAAGGCCTTCATGCAGGACCTCGCCGAAGGCGTGGCGGTACTGGATGCGGACGGTAACCTGCGTTTCCTCAGCGAATCCGCCCTGCCCCTGCTGGGCGGCACTCAGGACGACTGGATGGCGCACAACTTCCTCGGCCGCTGCGACAGCACCACGCGCCCGCGCCTGGAACACCACCTGGCGATGCAACCGCCCAGCCGTGAGCCGTACTCCGTCAGTTATCAGTTGCAACGCCTGGACGGCGAATGGCGCTGGCACCACGCGACCTGCCGCTACATCGAGATCGAGGACGACCTGGTCGGCCACCTGCTGCTGTTCCGCGACGTCACCGAACAGGTCCGCGCCGCCCAGGCGCAGCGCCAGAGCGACCAGAAGCTGGAGTACCTGGCGCGCTACAACGCCATGGGTGAGATGGCCCTGGCGATTGCCCACGAACTCAGCCAGCCGCTGGCGGCCACGCGCAACTTCATCGAGGGCGCACTGATCCGCCTGGACCGCGAACAGAAGGCCGAAGCCTCCGCCGCCTGGGGCCTGGACAATGCGGTGCGGCAGATCGAGCACGCCTCGCTGATCATCAAGAGCGTGCGCGAATACGTGGTGAAACTGGAGCAGGCCGAGCAGCGCATCGACCTCAACGAACTGCTCGGCGAGACGCTCTACTTCATCAGCCTCAAGGCCCAGCCAAGCAACGTGCGCGTGGAGCTGGAGCGCTGCGACGAACCGCTGTGGGTGAGCTGCGAGAAGGTGCTGGTCGGCCAGGTAATTCTTAACCTCGCGTTCAACGCCATCGAGGAAATGCTCAACCTCCCCGAGGAGCGCCGCCTGCTGCGCATCCGCACGTCTCGCGACGGCGATAGCGCGCGGCTCTGCGTGCTGGATCAGGGGCGCGGTATCGATGCTGGGGCCAAGGAACGGCTGTTCGATGGCTTCTTCACTTCGAAAGTGAGCGGCAACGGCATTGGCCTGGCGCTGTGCCAGAGCATCGTCTCGCGGCATCGCGGGGATATCTGGGCCCAGAACGTCGAGCCGTGCGGGGCGATGTTCTGTTTCGAGTTGCCGTTGGCGGACCCGTCGTAAGCGAGGCACAACGCTCTTCGTGGGATGGGTGGAGCGCAGCGATACCCATCAATGGATGGCGTGTCGGGCTGCAAGTTCGTGCCCGTGCGTCTCCCTCTCCCTAACCCTCTCCCTTAAGGGAGAGGGGACCGTTCGGAGCAGGAAGAAACATTGGTATCAGCCTGCACGAACAGCTCCCTCCTCCCTTCAGGGAGAGGGCTGGGGAGAGGGCATGCCCCCGCTGAGAAGTCCAAACTACGCAGGAGCGGGCGATGCCCGCGCCAACACGGAGCATCGCGCAAGAACAGGCCCGCGGCGGATAACGCTGGCGCGTTATGCGCCCTACGACGCTGAGCGGTTCGCGAGCAAGCTCGCTCCTACAAAAAGCAAAAGCAACGGCGCCCGAGGGCGCCGTTGTCGGTTCAGGAAGGAGCCTCAGCCGTGGGCCTTCTTGATGATCGCCTCGGCAATGTTCGCCGGCGCCTCGGCGTACTTGGTGAACTCCATCGAGTAGCTCGCCCGCCCCTGGGACATCGAGCGCACGTCGGTGGCGTAGCCGAACATCTCGCCCAGCGGCACCTCGGCGCGGATGACCTTGCCGGCCGGCGTGTCTTCCATGCCCTGGATCAGCCCGCGCCGGCGGTTGAGGTCGCCCATCACGTCGCCCATGTAGTCCTCGGGCGTCACCACCTCGACCTTCATCACCGGCTCCAGCAGCACCGCGCCGCCCTTCTGCGAAAGCTGCTTGGTGGCCATGGAGGCGGCGATCTTGAACGCCATCTCGCTGGAGTCGACGTCGTGGTAGGAGCCGTCGAACACCGAGGCCTTCAGCCCGATCAGCGGGTAGCCGGCGAGCACGCCGTTCTGCATCTGTTCCTCGATGCCCTTCTGGATCGCCGGGATGAATTCGCGCGGGATCACGCCGCCGACCACTTCGTTGATGAACTCCAGCCCATCCTTGCCCTCGTCGCCCGGCTCGAAGCGAATCCAGCAGTGACCGAACTGGCCACGGCCGCCGGACTGGCGGACAAACTTGCCCTCGATCTCGCACTTCTTGCGGATCGCCTCGCGGTAGGCCACCTGCGGCTTGCCGATGTTGGCCTCGACGTTGAACTCGCGGCGCATGCGGTCAACGATGATGTCCAGGTGCAACTCACCCATGCCGGAGATGATGGTCTGCCCGGTTTCCTCGTCGGTCTTGACGCGGAACGAGGGGTCTTCCTGGGCCAACTTGGAGAGGGCGATGCCCATCTTCTCCTGGTCGGCCTTGGTCTTGGGCTCCACGGCCACGGAGATCACCGGGTCGGGGAAGTCCATGCGTTCGAGGATGATCGGCTTGTCGATGGAGCACAGGGTGTCGCCGGTGGTGACGTCCTTCATGCCGATCAGCGCGGCGATGTCGCCGGCGCGCACTTCCTTGATCTCCTCGCGCTGGTTGGCGTGCATCTGCACCATCCGGCCCACGCGCTCCTTCTTGATCTTCACCGAGTTGAGCACCGCGTCGCCGCTGCTCAGCACGCCGGAATACACGCGGGCGAAGGTCAGGGTGCCGACGAAGGGGTCGGTGGCGATCTTGAAGGCCAGCGCGGAGAACGGCTCGCTGTCGTCGGCATGGCGCTCCAGGTGCTTCTCTTCGTCGTCCGGGTCGGTGCCGTTGATCGCCGGGATTTCCGTGGGCGCCGGCAGGTAGTCGATCACCGCGTCGAGCACCAGCGGCACGCCCTTGTTCTTGAACGAGGACCCCAGCACCGCCGGGACGATCTCGTTGGCCAGGGTGCGCTGGCGCAGGCCAGCCTTGATTTCCTCGACGGTCAGCTCCTGGCCTTCGAGGTATTTGTTCATCAGCTCATCGTTGGCCTCGGCGGCGGCCTCGACCATGTGCGCGCGCCACTCGTCCGCCAGCGCCTGCAACTCGGCCGGAATGGGTTCCTCGGTGTAGCTGGTGCCCTGGTCGGCGTCGTTCCAGACGATGGCCTTCATCTTCACCAGGTCGATCTGCCCGGAGAAGGTTTCTTCCGAGCCGATGGCCAGCTGGATCGGCACCGGGGTATGGCCCAGGCGCTGCTTGATCTGCGCCACCACGCGGAGGAAGTCGGCGCCCTGGCGATCCATCTTGTTGACATAGGCCAGGCGCGGCACGTGGTACTTGTTGGCCTGGCGCCACACCGTCTCGGACTGCGGCTCGACGCCGTCGGCGCCGCTGAACACCACCACCGCGCCGTCGAGCACGCGCAGGGAGCGCTCAACCTCGATGGTGAAATCGACGTGGCCGGGGGTGTCGATGATGTTGAAGCGGTACTTGTTGGGATACTGCTTGGACGAGCCCTGCCAGAACGCCGTGGTAGCCGCCGAGGTGATGGTGATGCCGCGCTCCTGTTCCTGCACCATCCAGTCCATGGTCGCCGCGCCGTCGTGCACCTCGCCCATCTTGTGGTTCACACCGGTGTAGAAAAGGATGCGCTCCGTGGTGGTGGTCTTGCCGGCGTCGACGTGGGCGACGATGCCAATGTTGCGGTAAAGCTCGATGGGCGTGGTGCGAGCCATGGTGTGCTCCGTATCTGCTGGATGACTGCCGGGCCTGCTGCTGCGGGTCCGTTGCCTGCGCGGGACGGCGAAAGGAAGTGAAGCGTCAGAAATTTCTGAGCGCAACAGGCTCAAGGTAGCGCGTCTTCGTGGCAATTCCAGTGTCGCGCGGTCGCGGATGTCGCAGTCCGACCGGCTGCGTCGCTACAGCATTGCGTTGGGAGACAGGAAAACTCTAAAATGATAGGCATTCTCAAATGACAATCTGACGCACGCACTGTGGCCCTCGTCGAAATCCCGTCTCCGCAGCATCTGCACACTCTCTACAACGAGCACAACGGCTGGCTCCAGCAGTGGCTGCGCGGCAGGCTGGGCAACGCCTGGGATGCCGCCGACCTGGCCCATGACACCTTCCTGCGCCTGCTGCGGCGGCCGCTGGACGATCTCGGCGAGCGCCCGCGCGCCCTCCTCACCCACATCGCCAAGGGCCTGCTGGTGGACCGCTGGCGGCGCCAGGAGATCGAGCGCGCCTACCTGGAAAGCATCGCCGCGCTGCCCGAGGAGCTGGCGCCCGGCCCGGAGACCCGCGAGCTGATCCTCGAAGCGCTGGAACGCATCGACGCCGCCCTGAGCGAGTTGCCAGGGCTGACCCGCGAAGCCTTCCTGCTGTCGCAACTGGATGGCCTGACCTACCCGGTGATCGCCGAGCGCCTGGGCGTTTCCCTGGCCAGCGTGAAGCGCTACATGCGCGCCGGTTTCGTCGCCTGCCTGGGCGTGGCCTGATGCGCGAACAACCGCTGGACCCCGGCATCCTCGGCGAAGCCGCCGACTGGCTGGTGCGCCTGAATGAGCACCCGGCCAGCAATGCCGACCTGCAGGCCATCGAACAATGGCGCGCACGCAGCGCCCAGCATGCCGAAGCCTGGCGCCGCGCCGAAGCCCTGCTGGGCCTGCGCCAGCTGCCGCCTGGGCTCGGCCGGCAAAGTCTGCAACGCACAGGCCTGAGCCGCCGGCAGATGCTCAACCGCCTGGGCGTGCTGCTGGCCGTGGCACCGGCCGCCTGGCTGGCAGCGCGGCAGATGCCCTGGACTGAGTGGAACGCCGACCTGCGTACCGCCGTGGGTGAGCGCAAGCACCTGCGCCTGCCCGATGGCAGCCAGCTCACCCTGAATACCGACAGCGCGGTGAACCTGGCCTTCAACGCCCGCGAGCGGCGCCTGAGCCTGCTCGAAGGCGAAATCCTCGTCGACGCCCTGCCCGACCCGCGTCCCTTCCTCGTCGACAGCCGCCACGGCCTGCTGCGTACCCCGGCCGCGCGCTTCAGCCTGCGTGACCTGGGCGATGCGTGCCGTGTCGCGGTACTCGACAAGGAAGTGAGCGTCGAACTGCCTGGCTATGCGAGCCAGACGGTCGGCGCCGGCCAGCAGCTGGTGTTCGGCGCACAGGGCTTCCAGCCGCTGCAGACGGCGGACGCCAACGCCAGCGCCTGGGAGAACGGCATGCTGCTGGCCCAGGGTATGCGCCTGGACGATCTGCTGGGCGAACTGGGCCGCTACCGCAGCGGCTTCCTGCGCTGCGACCCGCGCCTGGCAAACCTGCGCGTGACCGGGGCGATCCCGCTGGGCGACAGCGACGCTGGCCTCGCCCTGTTGGCCGACATGCTGCCGGTGAAGCTGCGGCGGATGACGCGGTACTGGGTGACGGTGGAGCCGGCGTGAACGCCGGAATATCTCATCCAGGCTCAGTGCCAACCTTCCCCCTCTCCCTTCGGAGCGGGGCGCGCAGCCAGGGTTAGGGAGGGGGCATGCCCCGATCCGAAATATCCATTGCCTTGTAGAAGCGAGCTTGCTCGCGAACCCATTCGCCGGCAGCACTGTCGTTGCGCGGTTCGCGAGCAAGAGCTAGGCGCGCCCCTCGCTCCTACGAAAAACACCACCCCGAAAAATTTTTCACTCACCCCTGACACCTTTTTCGATCTCGCCCGGTGAAGAGGCAGAACCCCTCCATTCGCCGACAGGAACACGCCATGCTCCTCCGCTCCCGCCTTCGCCCGCACTCCCTCGCCCTGGCCGTCGGCCTGGCACTGACCGGCGGTGCGGTGCTGCCCACCCAGGCCGCCGAAGCCGCCAGCCAGCAGCGCCAGTACGACATTGCCCCCGGCCCGCTGGGCGAGGTGCTGGCGCGTTTCGCCGCCCAGGCCGGCGTGCCGCTGGCCTTCGAGGCGCAGGCGCTGAATCGGCAGCAGAGCGCGGGACTCAAGGGCAGCTTCGCGCCCGAGGAGGGTCTGGAACACCTGCTGCATGGCAGCGGCTACCGCCTGGTGCGCAAGAACAGCGGCTACGGCGTCGAGGCGGCGCCGGATGACAGCGGTGCCCTGGAAATGGACGCCACCACCGTCAGCGGCGCCGCGCAGCTACGCGGCGAACTGCCGCCCGCCTATGCCGGCGGCCAGGTCGCCCGAGGCGCGCAGTTGGGCATGCTGGGCAACCAGGACATCCAGGATGTGCCCTTCAGCTTCGCCAGCTACACCGCCAGGACCATCCAGGACACCCAGGCGCAGACCGTTGGCGACGTGCTGCTCAACGACGCCTCGGTACGCCAGGGCAACGGCTACGGCAACTTCTCGCAGATCTTCGTCATCCGCGGCCTGCCGCTGAGCACCGACGACGTTTCGCTCAACGGCCTGTATGGCGTTACCCCGCGGCAGATCATCGGCACCGAGTCGCTGGAGCGCGTCGAGCTGTTCAAGGGGCCCAACGCCTTCATCAACGGCGTGACGCCCAGCGGCAGCGGCATCGGCGGCGCGGTCAACCTGCAGACCAAGCGCGCCGAGGACACTCCCACCCGCAGCCTGACCCTGGGCTACGGTAGCGACAACCAGATCGGCGAGCACCTGGACTTGGGCCAGCGCTTCGGCGAAGACAACCGCTTCGGCGCGCGGATCAACCTCGCCCAGCGCGAGGGCGAGACCGGCGTCGAGGACGAGAACCAGCGCTACAAGCTGGCCACCGTCAATCTCGACTACCGTGGCGAGCGACTGCGCCTGATGACCGACTTCGGCTACCAGAAGCAGCGCATCAACCAGGGCCGCCCGGTGGTCTATGTCGGCACCGGCGTCACCAGCATCCCCCACGCGCCGGACGCCGACGACAACTACGCGCAGTCCTGGAGCTATTCGCAGCTCGAAGACACCTTCGGCATGTTCCGCGCCGAATACGACCTCAACGAAAACTGGACCGCCTACCTCTCCGGCGGCGCCAAGCACACCCGCGAGAACGGCGCCTACTCGGCCCTGACCCTCAGCGACAACAACGGCGCCGCGGGCGGCGGCATGATGGACGCCACCCATGACGAGGACAACAAGAGCGCCATGGCCGGCCTGAACGGCCACCTCGCCATCGGGCCGGTCAGCCACCAGATGAACCTCAGCGTCGCCGGCATCTGGGCCGAACAGCGCAGCGCCTACACCATGATCAGCAAGCGCTACCCCACCGACATCTACAACCCGGTGCAGACGCCCAAACCCGCGCCAACCCTGAGCGGCGGCGACTACAGCGACCCGGGCATCGTCGGCAAGACGCTGAACAGGAGCCTGGCCGCGGCCGACACCCTGGGATTCTTCGATGACCGCGTGCTGCTGACCGTCGGCGTGCGCCGGCAGAGCATCGGCACCGACGGCTGGAACTACGCCGGCAAGCGCACCGCCAGCTACGACGAGTCGATCACCACGCCGGTCTACGGCCTGGTGGTGAAGCCCACCGAGTACCTGTCGCTCTACGCCAACCGTATCGAAGGCCTGGCCGCCGGCCCGACCGCGCCCAGCAGTGCATCGAACTTCGGCGAAGTCTTCGCGCCGAACCGTTCCAAGCAGGTGGAAGTGGGCGCCAAGCTGGACTTCGGCAGCTACGGCGGCAACCTGGCCTTCTACCGCATCGAGCAGCCGTTCAGCACCACCGACCCGGATTCGAAGATCTTCAGCGTCGATGGCGAGCAGGAAAACCGTGGCATCGAGCTGAACCTCTTCGGCGAGCCCGTCGACGGCCTGCGCCTGCTGGCCGGCGGCACCTGGATCGACACCGAGCTGAAGAACACCGCCGGCGGCAAGACCGACGGCAACCGCGCCGTGGGCGTGCCGACCTTCCAGTACAACCTGGGCGCCGACTGGGACGTCCCCGGCCTCCAGGGCGCCGCCCTCAACGGCCGCGTGCTGCGCACCGGCGGCCAGTACCTGGACGCCGCCAACGACCTGAGCATCCCGGCCTGGACCCGCGTCGACCTCGGCGCCCGCTACGCCTTCAAGGTGGACGAGCGCGACGTGACCCTGCGCGCCAACCTGGAGAACGTCGCCAACAAGTCGTACTGGGCCTCCACCATCGGCGGCTACCTGACCCAGGGCGATCCACGCACCCTGAAGCTATCGATGACTGTGGACTTCTGACCCTCTTCGCGACACGGACGTCGCCCCTATCCCAGCCCCGCCGCCAGCGCTTCAGCCCTGAAGCGCCGGCGACCGGCAAGCCTGTCGAAGCACTCCCGGCCGTCTCGTGACTGGATTGAACACCCCTTCCGGGTCCATGCTTGTTGCTCGCCCATTTGCCGGAGTTCGCCCCATGAGCGACGCCATCACCATCGATTTCGTCTCCGACGTAGTCTGCCCCTGGTGCGCCATCGGCCTCAACGGCCTGCTGGAAGCCATGCGCCGGGTCGACGGCGAACTGACCGTGGACCTGCACATCAAGCCCTTCGAGCTCAATGCCGACATGCCCGCCGAAGGGGAAGACCTGGTGGAACACCTGCAGCGCAAGTACGGCAGCAGCGCCGAGGACATCGCCCGCAACCAGGAGCACCTGCGCGCCATGGGCGAGGAAGTCGGCGTGCACTTCGACCTCAAGAAGCGCAGCCGCATTTACAACACCTTCGATGCCCATCGCCTGCTGCACTGGGCGGGTGAGTCGCACCGCGACATCGCCCTCAAACAGGCGCTGCTGCACGCCTACTTCGGCGAAGGACGCGACCCGAGCGACCCGGAAGTGCTGCTGGAAGTGGCCATCAGCGTCGGCCTGGACGCCGTGCGCGCGCGGGAAATCCTCGACAGCGACGCCTACGCCGACGAAGTGGTGGCCGAGGAGGACTTCTACACCAGCCATGGCATCCGCGCGGTGCCGGCGGTGATCCTCAACGGCCGCCAGCTGATCTCCGGCGCGCAGAGCACCGACTATTACGAGCAGGCGCTGCGCCAGGTGGCACGCCAGGCGCCATTGCCGGAGTGAGCTTCACCGGTGTGAAAAAGCCCGCTGCGCGCGGGCCTTTTCAGCGGTCTGGCCGAACGAGGTGCCAACCTCCGATAGCGCTCGCTAGTGTGTGCTATCGATCAGGTGGCACAGCGCCGTCTTCAGCTTCATCGGCCGCACCGGTTTGTGCATCAGCGTGTGGCCCAGTTCGCGCACCTGCTGCTTCAGCTCATTGCTGTAGTTCGCAGTGATCATCAGCGCCGGTAGCGGCGTGCCGCGGCGGGCGTTGATCGAGGCCACCGCATCGACCCCGTTCAGCCCGTCGTCGAGGTGGTAGTCGACTATCAGCAGGTCCGACTCGGCGTGGAAGTTGTCCACCTGGCGCGCCAGGTCTTCTTCGGACAGCGCCGTCACCACCTGGCAGCCCCAGGTTTCCAGCAGCGTGCGCATGCCGGCGCAAATCGAGGCGTCGTTATCCAGCACCCACACGCGGGAGCCCCGCAGGCGTTCCACCAGGTCGTGGGCGGTGCGCTCCGGCTCCGCAGCCACGCGGGCCACGCGGCGCGCCAGCGGAACTTCGATGGCGAAGCGCGAGCCCTTGCCCGGCACCGACTCCACCTGGATGCGATGACCGAGCATGCGCGCGATCTTCTCGACGATGGCCAGGCCCAGCCCCAACCCGCGATCCTGATGGAAACGTTGCACATCGCCGCGCTTGAACTCCTGGAATATCTCGCCCAGCTTGTCGGCGGCGATGCCCACACCGGTATCCCAGACCTCGATCCACAAGCTTTGCCGACGGCGCCGGCAACCCAGCAGCACCCGGCCCGAAGGTGTGTAGCGAATGGCGTTGGTCAGCAGGTTGCGCAGGATCCGCGCCAGCAGCTGGATATCGCTGCGCACCTGCGCGCCGCACGGCACGAAGTCCAACGCCAGGCCTTCGCTGGCGGCCACCTGGCGGTATTCTGCGGCGAGGTTGCTGAGCAGTTCGCTGACGTCGAACGAGGCGATGTCCGGCTTGATCACCCCGGCGTCCAGCTTGGAGATGTCCACCAGGGTGCCCAGCAGCGTCTCCACGTCCTCCAGCGACTGGCTGATGTTGCGCACCAGCGCCTCGTCACTGCGCTCCTGCAGCGCGCTGGTAAACAGGCGCGCGGCGTTCAGCGGCTGCAGCAGGTCGTGGCTGACGGCGGCGAGGAACTTGGTCTTCGACAGGTTGGCCTGCTCGGCTTCGCGCTTGGCCTCACGCAGGCGCGCCTCGACCTGGCTGCGCTCGTCGATCTCGCGCTTGAGCTGGTCGTTCAGGCTGGTCAGTTCGGCGGTGCGCTCACGCACCCGCTGTTCGAGGTTCTGGTAGGCCTGGTGCAAGGCTTCTGCGGTGCGGCGGCGCTCGGTGATGTCGCGGATCAGCACGAACAGGCCAGTCACGGTGCCGTCGGCCTGGCGATTGGGCACGTAGGAGCGCTGCATGTAGCGCTCCTGCCCGGCGAGGTTGGTCTCGGCAATCTCGAAGGTGACGCTCTCGCCCGACAGGGCGCGCTCGAAGTACGGCTCCAGGCGCTGGCAGTGCTCGGCGCTGTGCACCTCGCGCAGGTTGCGCCCGAGCATCGAGCCGCTGGGCCAGCGGTACCATTCCTCGTAGACCTTGTTGGTGAAGTCGTAGTCGAGGTCGGCAGTCAGGTAGGCGATCAGCGCCGGCACCTGGTCGGTGATCAGGCGGATCCAGCGCTCGCTTTCGCGTAGCGCCTCGGCATGCCGGTAGCGCTCGGTGATGTCGGTGAAGGTGTTGACGAAGCCGCCGGTGGGGAGCGCGTGGGTGCGGATTTCCAGCATGCGCCCGTCGAACAGCCGTTGCTCGATCACGCCCTCCGCCTCGCCCTTGCGCGGGCGGCTGCGCGGGGTCAGCAACGGCAGTTCGCTGTCGGCCATGACCTCGGCGAAGGGCCGATGCGCCTCGATCGGCGCCAGCCCGCAAAGCTCCAGGAAGCGCCGGTTCCACAGCTCCAGCGCGCCATCGGCACCGACCATCGCCACGCCCTGGGACAGGTTGTCCACGGCGCGCTGCAGCAGGTGCGACTTCTGCGCCACTGCCTGCTCGCGGCGGACCATTTCGCTCTGCTTGATCTCGGTGATGTCGCTGTACAGCACCACCAGCCCGCCGTCGCGGGTCGGCCGCTCGGTAACGCGCACCCAGCGCTCGTTGCGCAGGCGGTAAAGGGTGTGCTCGTCGTCGCTGCTGCGCTGTTCCTCGACGATCAGCCCGCTGCTCTGCGCCAATCGACGCACTTCGCTCAGCCGCGTTCCCGCACCGACGCGGGCGCGGGTCTGCGCCCAGAAGGCACGGAACCGCTCGTTGTACAGGACGATGCGCTGTTGCGGGTCGAACAGCACGAAGGCATCGGAGATGCTCTCGATGGCGTCGAGCAGGTGCTGGTGTGCGGTTTCCGCGCGCAGGCGGGCATCGCTGAGCAGCTGGTTGCTGGATTTCAGCTCGACCATCGCCTCGCTCAGCGCATCGGTGCGCTCGCGCACCTGTTCGGCCAGCACCACCGAGTGCTGGAAGGCGCCATAGGCGTTGTCGCCGCGCGAGGTGGCCGATTCGACGCGTTCGATCAGCGCCGCGTTGATCCGCTGCAGCTTGTGGTTGTCGCGCTCCAGTTCCTCGATGCGGGCGCGCAGCTCAGCGTCCGGCATTGCCCCGAGGACGGCCAATGGCGACACCGGTGAAGGTCTGGTTGATATGCATGCCATTGAATTGCTCCCCGTAGGTGTTGAAGCCGATCACCTGCTGGCTTCGGAGAAACTCGGCGGTAGGCTCGGTATCGCCGGCCACCTCCAGCTCCAGGCGGCGCAGGAAGCAGTCGCAGCCGATGGTCAGCAGCGGCGGGCCGAGGCGTTCGTGCAAACGCTGGAACTGCGCCTGCAGCCCCGGCAGCAGCGGGCCGGTGCTCATGGCGGTGAGGACGATGCCGTTCTCCACTGCGCAATAGAAAGTCAGGCTGAGGTCGTCGTTGATCTGCTGGATCGAGCGCACGTAGTACTGGTCGCGCACCCGCACCGCCAGCGGATGTGCCGGGAACAGCGAGAAGTCCAGCTGCTCCAGCGGCACCCCGACCAGCCGGGCGAATTCCAGCGCGGCCGGCTCGGCGTTGAGCTCCAGCACGCGGCGGCTGTCGCTGTCGGCGCGAGTGACCACCAGTTTCTCTTCACTGGGCAGCACGTGGTGGGTGGTGAAGACCTCGAAATCCAGCCAGGTGTTGAACAGCACCACCACCGCCGCGCCGGTGTGGAACTGGCCCTGGTAGTAGACGTGGGTGTGGGTCAGGTGGTTGTCGTCGCCGGCCGAGCCGCCGAAATGCGGAATGGCGCCGAGCGCGGCGCTGAGCGCGGCGAGCACCACCTCCTCGCGGCTGGAGAGGCCGTCGAGCAGGGTCAGGGCAAAACTGTGATCCTTGATCGGCGCCAGCCCCGCGCTGCGGCAGTCCGCCACCAGCGACTCGACCATCTGCTGCGCGTCGATCAGGCTGAAGCGCTCCATCTCGTCCACCAGCGCGCAGGAGACGGCGAAGCTGCGCAAGTCGAAGCCCACGGCAGTGACGCAGCCGCGGCCGTAGCCCTGCGGCGTGATCTCCCCCGCGGTGGTACAGCCGGCCAGGTCGATACCGCCAAAATACTGCTCGAGGGCGGCAGCCAGCGCGGGCAGGTCGTACTCGGCGGAGCAGAAGAACAGCACGAAGCCGAGGTTGGGATGGATCAGCTGGCGCGCCAGGTCCTGGGCGACCGCCTCGACGTCGCGGGCGCTGGACATGCCGCGAACGACTCCTTGTGTTTCGTGCATGGCGTATGCCCAGTCAGGATATCGACAGGGGCATTCTACGAAGCGACCGGGGCGCGCCCCATGCTACTTGGGTCGCGGCGGGTCTATCCGAAAGTAGCGGGACATCAGGAGCGAGCTTGCCAATACCCCTGCTGTCGGTACACCGGAATCGATGGGTATCGCTGCACTCCCTCCCATGTTTGTGCTCCGCCGTGAGGCATTTGCCGTAGGCATAGCCGCAGTGGCGGAGCGAACGCGTCCGCCCGCCGTGCCAGGCCACCCCGCCCTACCGCAGCTGATGCTTGTGCAACAAGCGATAGAAAGTCGGCCGCGAGATGCCCAGCATCCGCGCCGCCACGCTGAGGTTGTCACCGTGCCGGGCGAGTGCATCGCACATGGCCTGGCGCTCCGCGCCGAGCTTGTATTCCTCCAGGGTCACGAGGGGCAGGTGCGCCGAGCGGCCTTTTTCCCGCTCCAGGCCCAGGTCGCGAGCCTCGATCTGTCGCCCTTCGGCGAGCACCAGGCCACGCCGCACCCGGTTCGCCAGCTCGCGCACGTTGCCCGGCCAATTGTGCTCGGCCATCGCCGCCAGCGCGTCATCCGAGAAGCGCCTGGGGCGACGGCCGGTCTCCACGCTATACAGGTGGGCGAAGTGGTTGGCCAGCAGCGCCAGGTCGCCATTGCGCTCGCGCAGCGGCGAGGTCGACACCTGCAGGACATTGAGCCGGTAGTAGAGGTCCTCGCGAAACTGCCCGGCACGGATCGCCTGTTCCAGGTCGACGTGGGTCGCCGCCAGGACCCGCACGTCGACATCGATCGGCTGGCTGCCGCCGACCCGCTCGATCTGCTTCTCCTGCAAAACGCGCAGCAGGTTGGCCTGCAGCTCCAGCGGCAGGTCGCCCACCTCGTCGAGGAACAGCGTGCCACCGTTGGCCTGTTCGAAGCGCCCGATCTTGCGCTGGTGTGCCCCGGTGAACGCGCCCTTCTCGTGGCCGAACAGTTCGGACTGGATCAGCGCCTCCGGCATCGCCCCGCAGTTGATCGCCACAAACGGGCGGATCGCCCGTCGCGACTGGCGATGCAGCGTGCGCGCCACCAGTTCCTTGCCGGTACCGCTCTCGCCGCGTATCAGCACGGGAGACTCGGTCGGCGCGAATTTCGCCAACAGCTTGCGCAGCTCGCGAACGTCGCGGCTCTCGCCGAGCAGTTCGTGTTCATGCTCATCGCTGTGCATGCTGCCCCGACCGCGCAGGCGCGCCATGCCAAAGGCGCGGCCGAGCGTGACCTGCACACGCGCCACGTCAAAAGGCAGGGTATGGAAATCGAAGAACCATTCGCTGACGAAATCACCCACTTCATGGAGCGGCAAGGTGTCGGAGCTGAGCACGGCTATCCACTCCGTACCGCTTCGACTGATGAGTTCCTTGACCGACTCCCGGCGCTCCAGGTGCCAGGGTTGCAGGCGCAACAGGCCGACGTCGCAGCCGCGATTGCCGGCATTGTCCAGCTCGCAGCTGTCCACCTCCCATCCTGCCGCTCGTAGTCCGGGTAAAAGCCTGCGGCAGTCGTCGCACGGATCGACCACCAGCAGGCGACGAAGATTCGTGGCTGCCTCGAGCATGCTCCCTTCCTTGGCGCCATTATTTTGAAAAACTTTATAAAACAGTCGGTTGGCGCTCCAATTTGTAACGCTAGCAATATATTGACGCCGTCCATCGACCGTTTTCCTATAAGGTCAATGACGAAACGATCTCAGCAGCGTGAAGGCTGCCCGGCCCTTGCGCGCCATCGCGCTGCCCGTTCGCCCAGATTTGCCGCACCCGATCGCCTGGGTAGACGCACCACAGCGTCAACCGGCACCTGGCCGCGGTTCGTCACGCCTGGGTCCAAGGCACAGGCTCCGCTGAAAGCGCCGCACTGAAGGGCAGAACGCAGGTCGTCAAGGAGCGCTGCGGCAGGGCGTAAGACAGCCCATCGGCGCAGCCGGCGCGCGCAGTTCCGCCGCCGGCAGGTAGCCATTGCGGGTATAGAGGAAATCGAAGCCGAACAGGCTGAGCATCAGCAGGATCGGCAGGACGAGAGTGACGGCGATACGCATGGCGACGCTCCTCTTCTGGTTCTTGTAGCGCCATCCTAGGCCGCAGGTGCGGCGCGCAATCTACTACCTTGGTATTGCCCCATCGGTACTTTCTGCATATTTGCCGCACCCCCGGCGCTTCCTATGCTGGCCGCACAAGAACATGTCGGCCCAGAAAAGGAGTCGCCCCATGCGCCTGTTCGTCCTGCACGGCCTGGCCTATCTGCTCGCAGTCGTCTGCGCAGCCGCCTCCAGCCTCGACGCGCATGCCGAGGATGCTCCGGCGCTGGAAGTCCGCATCGGCTACCTGGGCTATACGCCCGATCCTGGCCCGCTGCTCTCGAACGTCATTGCCGAACCCACCGACGCAGGCCTGCGCGGCGCAGAGCTGGCGATCACCGACAGCAACAGCACCGGGCGCTTCCTCAAGCACCGCTACAGCCTGCAAGCCGTCCGTACCGACACCCCTGAAAAGCTGCTGGCAGAAGCCAGGCGCCTGCACGATTCCGGCCTGCGCCTGTTCGTGGTCAACGCACCGGCCGACACCCTGCGCCAGGTGGCCGCCGCACTGCCGGACAGCCTGCTGTTCAATGCCGGCGCCGCCGATGACGAGTTGCGCGCCAGCCTGTGCGCGCTCAACGTGCTGCACACCCTGCCCAGCCGGCTGATGCTGACCGACGCCCTCACCCAATTCCTGGTGCTGCGCAAGTGGACGCGCTGGCTGCTGATCGTCGGCCAGCGTCCCGAGGACGCCGCCTACGCTGCCGCCCTGCGCCGTTCGGCCAAGCGTTTCGGCGCGAAGATAGTCGAAGAAAAACCCTTCACCTTCGACAACGACCAGCGTCGCAGCGCCCAGGCCGACATGGCGCTGTTCACCCAGTCCGGCGAGGACTACGACGCCGTGCTGGTGGCCGACGAACATGGCGATTTCGGCGAGTACGTGCCCTACAACACCTGGCTGCCGCGCCCCGTGGCCGGCACCCAGGGGCTGGTCGCCACCGGCTGGCACAAGACCGTGGAAACCTACGGCGCTGCGCAGTTGCAGAAACGCTTCGAGGAACACGCCGGGCGCTGGATGAATGACCGCGACTTCGCCGCCTGGATCGCCGTGCGCAGCATCGCCAGCGCCGTTACCCGCCTGCGCGACGCCGACCCCATGGTGGTCCGCAAGCTCTCGCTCTCCCCGGACCTGCCGCTCGATGGCTTCAAGGGCTACAAGCTCGGCTTCCGCCCCTGGGACGGCCAGCTGCGCCAGCCGATCCCGCTGGTGCAACCGCGCGCGCTGGTCAGCACTTCGCCGCAGGAAGGCTTCCTGCACCCTGCCAGCGAACTCGACAGCCTCGGCCTCGACGCACCGGAAAGCCAGTGCCATCTCGCCGACGCAAAGCCCTGACAAGAACTGTCCACGAGGACCTTGCCCATGCACCGCCTGCTTGCCCTGTCCATTGCGCTCAGCCTTGCCTCACCGGCCTTCGCCGCCACCGCCTACGTCTCCAACGAAAAGGACAACAACCTCAGCATCATCGACCTGGATACGCTGGCCGTCACCGGCACCATCGACACCGGCAAGCGCCCGCGCGGCCTGGCGCTGTCCCACGACAACAAGCTGCTGTACGTCTGCGCCAGCGATTCGGACACCGTGCAGGTGATCGACCTGGCCACCCGCAAGATCATCAAGCAACTGCCCTCAGGCGCCGACCCCGAGCAGTTCGCCCTGCACCCCAACGACCGCTGGCTGTATGTTTCCAACGAGGACGATGCGCTGGTCACCGTGGTCGACACCCAGACCGCCCAGGTGCTCGGGCAGATCGACGTCGGCGTCGAGCCCGAGGGCATGGCGGTAAGCCCGGACGGCAAATGGGCGGTGAACACCAGCGAAACCACCAACATGCTGCACTGGATCGACACATCGACCCAGAAACTGGTGGACAGCACCCTGGTGGACCAGCGCCCGCGCCATGCGGAGTTCACCCGCGACGGCTCGCAGGTCTGGGTTTCGGCGGAGATCGGCGGCACCGTCAGCGTGGTGGACACCGCCAGCCGCAAGATCCTCAAGACCCTGCGTTTCGCCATCCAGGGCGTGCATCCGGACAAGGTGCAACCCGTGGGTGTGAAGCTGACCGACGACGGCAAGACCGCCTTCGTCGCCCTCGGCCCGGCCAACCATGTGGCGGTGGTGGATGCCAGAACCTTCGAGGTCCTGGACTACCTGCTGGTGGGCCGTCGCGTCTGGCACCTGGCCTTTACCCCGGACGAGAAGACCCTGCTGGCCACCAACGGCGTCAGCGGCGACGTCTCGGTGATCGACGTGGCCTCGCGCAAGGTCACCAAGTCCATCAAGGTCGGCCGCTACCCGTGGGGCGTGGTGGTGACGCCATGAACGCGCCCACCATGAAGGCACCCACCATGAATGCGCTGGCGGTCTGCGACCTCGACTTCTCCTACGGCCCGCGCCGCGCCCTCGACGGCCTGGAGTTCGTGCTGCCCGCCGGGCGCTTCACCGCCCTGCTGGGGCCCAACGGCGCCGGCAAGTCCACCCTGGTCGCCCTGCTCACCCGCCTCTACGACCTGCAGCAGGGCGAGATCGACGTGCTCGGCTGCAGCCTTCGCCGCCAGCCGCGCCTGGCCTTGCGGGAGCTGGGCGTGGTGTTCCAGCAGAGCACCCTGGACCTGGACCTGAGCGTGGAGCAGAACCTGCGCTACCACGCCGCCCTGCACGGCCTGCCGCGCAGCGTGGCGAACGAGCGGATCGACGCCGAACTGGCCCGCCAGCAGCTGCTGGAACGCCGCCGCGACAAAGTCCGCGCGCTCAATGGCGGGCATCGCCGTCGGGTGGAAATCGCCCGCGCCCTGCTGCATCGCCCCCGCCTCCTGCTGCTCGACGAAGCCAGCGTCGGCCTCGACCCGGCGGCGCGCCAGGCGCTCAATGAACACGTGCGCCGGCTGTGTCGGGAAGATGGGCTGGCGGTGCTCTGGACCACCCACCTGCTCGATGAAGTCCGCAACGATGATGCGCTGCTGGTGCTCGACCGCGGCCGGCTGGTTGCCCGTGGCGAGGCGCGAGACGTCTGCGCCCCGGACGCCGGCAACCTGGAGCGCACCTTCGAGCGCCTGACCCGCCTGGAGGCCTGCGCATGAGCGCCCTGGAGAATTCGCGCTTCGGCCCCGCTGCCTACTGGCAATGCCTGTGCGGCATCGTCATGCGCGAATGGCTGCGCTTCGTCCTGCAACGCTCGCGCTTTCTCAGCGCGCTGGTCCGCCCGCTGCTCTGGCTGCTGGTGTTCGCCGCAGGCTTTCGCGCCGCGCTGGGCATCTCGATCATCGAGCCGTACGACACCTACGTCACCTACGAGACCTACATCGTGCCGGGGCTGTGCTGCATGATCCTGCTGTTCAACGGCATGCAGGGTTCGCTGTCGATGGTCTACGACCGCGAGATGGGCAGCATGCGCGTGCTACTGACCAGCCCGCTGCCGCGCGCCTTCCTGCTCGCCAGCAAACTGTTGGCGACTGCCCTGGTGTCGCTGCTGCAGGTCTATGCCTTCCTGCTCATTGCCTGGCTGTATGGCGTGCAGCCGCCGGCCATGGGGCTGGTGGCGGCGCTGCCGGCATTGCTGCTGGCTGCCCTGCTGCTCGGCGCACTGGGGCTGCTGCTGTCCAACGGCATCCGCCAGTTGGAGAACTTCGCCGGGGTGATGAATTTCGTCATCTTCCCGCTGTTCTTCCTTTCCTCCGCACTCTACCCGCTGTGGAAGATGCGCGAGGCCAGCCAGTGGCTCTACTGGCTGTGCGCGCTGAACCCGTTCAGCCACGCCGTCGAACTGGTGCGCTTCGCGCTGTACGAGCGCTTCAACCTGTCCGCCACCGGCATCTGCCTGGGCCTGGCGCTGCTCTTCGCCAGCCTCGCGGTGTTGACCTTCAACCCGCAGCATGCCGCCCTGCGCAAGGGGTGAAACCTACTACTTTGGTACCGGTTCGCCCCTCCGGACGTCGAATTTCCAAAGCCGCACAGCCGGCATCTAATGGCTACTACAAGAAGAACCAACAGAGATTCCGCCATGCCTCGCCTTGCTATTGCTGTGCCCGGCTGCCTGGCCGCCTGCCTGCTCAGCCTGCCCCTCACGCTCGCGACCGCCCAGGCAGAGGAAGCGCCGCTGTTCTCTGCCGACGGTTACCGCCAGGCCCAGTACCGCAGCCCGACACCGCCGTCTGCCGACCACGCCACCACCCTCGACACCCCAGCCCTGCAGGCGCTGCTCAAGCGCGAGCCGCAGACGCGGCTGGTGGACGTCTACCGCCGCACCTGGCTCAACGGCCAGTTCATCGAGGACGAAAAGCACCGCAACCTGCCCGGTAGCCTGTGGCTGGCCAACGTCGGCACCGGCACCCTGGAGCCACGGTGGCAGGCCTACTTGGAGCGGAATCTCTCCCATCTCACCGAGGGGGATGCCAAGCGCCCACTGGTCTTCTACTGCCGCTCCGACTGCTGGATGAGCTGGAATGCCATCCGCCGCGCACATGCGCTGGGCTATGCCAGCCTCTACTGGTACCGTGACGGTATCGACGCCTGGGAACAGGCCGGGCTGCCCCTGCAGGATGCACAACCGCAACCCCTTCCGTGACACCTGCTTTCGTGACACCTGCTTCCGTGAAACAGGTAGTAGCCTGCGACCGCAAGCCGCTCGCCACCCATAACGACAACAACGAGGTGTAGGCCATGTACAAGATCCTGATCGCCGACGATCACCCGCTGTTCCGCGAAGCCATCCACAACGTCATCGCCGATGGCTTCCCCGGCAGCGAAGTGATGGAGACCGCCGACCTCGACAGCGCCCTGGGCCTGACCCAGGAACACGACGATCTCGACCTGATCCTGCTCGACCTCAATATGCCCGGCATGCATGGCCTGAACGGCCTGATGAGCCTGCGCAACGAAGCGCCGACCATCCCGGTGGTGATCGTCTCCGCCGAGCAGGACAAGCAGGTCGTTTTGCAGGCCATTACGTACGGCGCCGTCGGCTTCATCACCAAGTCCTCACCACGGATGCAGATGACCGAGGCCATCGAGCAGATACTCAATGGCAACGTCTACCTGCCGTCGGACATCATCCGCACGCAGAAATCCTCGCCGCGCCGCAGCGGCCAGGACGACCACAGCATCCCGCCGGAACTGCTGCAGGCCTTGACCCGCAAACAGTTGCTGGTGCTGGAACGGATGACCAAGGGCGAATCGAACAAGCAGATCGCGTACAACCTGGAGATTGCCGAAACCACGGTGAAGGCCCACGTCTCCGCCATTCTGCGCAAGCTGAAAGTGCACAACCGCGTACAGGCCATCCTCTGCGCGGGCGATATCGATTTCGCCGCCTACCTTCGTCGTTGAAGCGCGGCCCGCCGATTCATGAAGTGCCGTTGCGACCGCTACCGGGAACCCCTCGATGCCCTCAACCCGCACCCTGAGCCTGACCGGCCTGGCGATGATCGCCTTCGCCGGCAACTCCATCCTTTGCCGCCTGGCCCTGAAGGCCACCAGCGTCGACGCGGTGAGCTTTACCGGCATCCGCATCTTCTCGGGTGCCCTGGTGCTCGCGCTGCTGCTGAAACTGCGCCGCCGTGTGGCCGGCCAGGGCGGTAACTGGCGTGCGGCAGCGGCGTTGTTCGTCTATGCCGCGGCCTTCTCCTACGCCTACGTACAACTGGATGCCGGCACCGGCGCGCTGCTGCTGTTCGGCGCGGTGCAGGTGACCATGATCCTGGTCGGCCTGCTGCGCGGCGAAAGCCTGCGCGGGCAGGCGTTGGTAGGCTTCCTGCTGGCCCTGTGCGGACTGCTGGTCCAGTTGCTGCCCAGCGCCAGCGCGCCACCTCTGGCGGGGGCGCTGCTGATGCTGCTGTCAGGCGTGGCCTGGGGGCTGTACTCGCTGCTCGGGCGCAAGGGCAGCGATCCGCTGGCGACCACTACCGGCAACTTCCTGCGCGCCATTGCCTTTGCAGCGGTGCTGGCGCTGTTGTTTCACGCCGATTTGCGGCTGGACACCCCCGGCATCGTTTACGCCGTGCTATCCGGCGCGGTGGCCTCGGGGATCGGCTATGCCATCTGGTACAGCGCGCTGCCGGGCCTGTCGGCCATCCAGGGCGCGTCGGTGCAATTGAGCGTGCCGATCCTGGCCGCCCTCTCCGGTGCCGTGCTGCTGGGCGAGGCGATCAGCCTGCGCCTGGCGCTGGTGTCGTTGGCGGTGCTGGGCGGCATCGCCCTGATCCTGCTGGCCAAGGTGCGCGCGCCTTTCGCCGAGCGCGCCTGATCCTGTCCATCCGGTTCCGAACGACAGAGTCCACTTGTGGGCCCGGCGCCAGGTGATCGGGTAGGAGGCGGCCTCACGGC